>JBCDCE010000063.1:0-22362 GCA_039182515.1 Pseudomonadota bacterium
GATTCTGGATTGGCACCAGAAAGGTACCCGTTACAACATCCACATGAGTGAAGACGGCTTGCTTTGCGGCGGGATTGAGGGGGTACAGCTCACCTGGATGGATGCCAAGGTAGATGACTGGGTGGTAACGCCGCGACTCTGCCAATCCTCCGCTGGCGGGATGCCTAGCCTGCCTTGCTTGATTCGAAAAGCGGGGAAATTCGCCAAAGTGACGTGCTTTTGCTTTTCAAGCAGGCGGATTTTGGCTACCCTATGCACAAAATATCGCGGCGCGACGTGAACCGATCACCAGAATTGGCATAGAAATCGGCACATGAAGCAGCAAAGGCCGCACGGGCAGAAGACCTGCTGGTGAGCCAAAACAAGGCCCCAGCCGAGCAACAGGACGAAGACAATGCGCAGCTTTAAGATGGGCCACATTCTCCCCCTCCTCGCGATTACAGTCGCCTTGTCGGGCTGCGAAGAAGGTGCGTTTTCCTCGATCATTGCACCGTCCAAAGACGGCACTGCGACCCAAAGCAGCGAGGGCACGGTTGAAGAACGCGATGTTGAAGCCCCGGATGTGTTCTCAGTGCGCGAAGCTGGGCTTTGGGATGGCCGTCCCTCGCTTGGCGGGGTCTGGGCTGCACACCCAGATGTCAAAGAACCCGAGCGCATCATCATCCGCAACCTAAAGAGCGACACCTTCGTGATCGGCGCGCTGTTCCGCAAAGAGCGCGAAACACCCGGGCCACGTTTGCAAATCTCATCTGATGCGGCAGAGGCTCTGGGCATGATCGCGGGCCAACCCGTCGACCTCAGCGTCGTGGCGCTGCGCCGCGAAAAAATTGAGATCGCCCCGCCCGTCTCCGAAGAAACCGTTGAAATTTCGGAAGCGTCGGATGTGGAAGTCACCCCGCTTGATGGCGCTGGAGCCACTGCCGCCGCTGCAGCAGAAGTCGCAACAGAGGCAGGTGACGCTGTGGCGTCGGCCGCGCCCTCAGGCCCAACCGACAGCGAAATCATCGCTGCAGCCGCCGCAGCCGCTATTGCCGAGGCGGAAGCCGAAGCAGCAGCCTCCGCTGCAACCCCAGCCGCTGCGCCAAAGCCCGCCGCACTGCCAAGCGGCAGCGTGTTGCGCAAACCCTTTATTCAGATCGGTATCTTCTCAGTTGAAGCGAATGCCAACAGAACCGGTGACACGATGCGCGGCATTGGCATTGTGCCCCAGATCCTCAAACAATCCTCGCGGGGCAAAACCTTCTGGCGTGTGATTGTGGGTCCGGCCAACACCACAGGCGAGCGCGCTGAGCTTTTGAAAAAGATTAAAGACAAAGGCTTCACAGACGCGTATTTTGTGACCAACTAGGTGCGGGGCACAGGCGCAAAACAGGTTCAAACAAGCGGACCGGTTATGCGCCACCCAAGACGCACACCGTGGATCAGACATCTGTAAGGAGGACACTCATGCTTCGAGGTCTCACTCTCCTCATAACAGCCCTGGTAACGCTCGGGGCCCTGATCGCCACGACAGCAGCCCAGGCTTTTGATACCCGCGCCACTGCCGCTTATGCCATTGACGTGACAACCGGCACTGTTTTGCTCGACAAAAACGCCTCTGAGCCTCTGCCGCCAGCCTCTATGTCAAAACTGATGACGCTCTACATGGCGTTTGAAGCCGTGGGCGATGGGCGCTTACAGCTTGATGAAAAGCTGCCCGTGTCTCAACACGCCATGAGCTATGGCGGCTCAACGATGTTCCTGAACACGCGCGACCGGGTTACCGTTGAAGATTTGCTGCGCGGCATTATCGTTTTATCAGGCAACGATGCCTGCGCGGTGATCGCTGAAGCCCTCTCCCCCGATGGAACAGAGGCCGGATTTGCCCGCATGATGACAGAGCGCGGCAAGCGCATGGGACTGACCAATTCCAATTTTACCAACTCAAACGGCTGGCCTGCGGCCGGACACCGGATGAGCATGAAAGACCTCGTGATCGTCTCTCAACGTTTGATCGGCGACTTCCCAACATTCTATCCTTTGTTTGCCGAGCGTGAGTTTCTCTTCGACAGTCGTGCCCCCAAAAACAAGAACAACCGCAATCCTTTGTTGCGGCTCAACATCGGCGCAGATGGTCTCAAAACCGGGCATACACAAGAAGCCGGCTACGGGCTTGTTGGCTCCGCCAAACAGGGCGACCGTCGTGTGATCTTCGCGCTGACAGGCTTGCAAAGCGAAGCCGCCCGTGCGGAAGAGGCCGAGCGGCTTGTGACCTGGTCTTTCCGCCAATTCGCCGAGAAATCCGTGGCCAAAGCAGGCGAGCGCATTTCAACGGCTGAAATTTGGAACGGCGATGTGATGGACGTGGGCCTCGTGGCGCAGGACGATCTCAACATTCTGGTGCCTGTCTTTGCCGAAGAGAACCTAAACGCCCAAGTGATCTATGACGGGCCAATCACAGCGCCTATTCGCAAAGGCGATCCCTTGGCCGAACTGGTGATTGAGCAAGAGGGACTGCCACGCACAACCGTCCCCCTTCTTGCGGAAACCGATGTTCCCAAGGGTGGCTTTACCTCCCGGGTGCGCACGGCGGCCTTTGCACTGCTGCGCCAGTTGACGGAGACCCCCGCGCCCTAGGCGCGACACCTCGCGATGACAGCGCGTTTTATCTCTTTTGAGGGCATCGATGGCTCTGGAAAATCCACGCAGGCCAAGCTTTTGGCCGCGTCTCTGCCGGGCAGTCTGCTGACGCGGGAACCGGGCGGCTCCCAAGGGGCCGAAGATATCCGCAGGCTTTTGGTCGAAGGTGATCCGGCCCGGTGGTCAGCAGAAACAGAGATCTTGCTCTTCACTGCCGCGCGTAGGGATCACCTGGAGCGCACAATTCTTCCGGCCCTCGAGGCTGGCACTACGGTCATTTCGGATCGCTTCGCGGACAGCACGCGAGTCTATCAAGGCGCCACGCGCGGCGATCTGCGGCAAGTGGTTGATGATCTGCATGCCCTCATGATCGGGCGCGAGCCGGATCTTACGATCCTGATCGACATGGATCCCGCCATTGCCCTTACACGTGGCCTCGCCCGCGGCTCAGGCGAAGACCGATTTGAAGACATGGGGCTCGCGTTTCAAGAGAAGTTGCGCGCGGGATTTTTGGCCCTGGCCGAAGAAACCCCGGCGCGTTGGCGGATCATTGATGGGAACGCAGATCCTGACACTGTCGCTCAAGCCGTAAGAGAGGCTTTGAAATAGCGCCAAGCGCCGGATTGCTCTTAGCGCGCCTGCATGGCACACCCCAAATTATGTCTGCCTCAGCGTCTTCTCTTGGTCCACGTCCGGATATTTTGCCCGGCCTGCCTGCGCCCTTTGAAACTGAGGCGATCTTTGGGCACGACAGCCAAATCCAAACCTTTTTAGACGGCTTCACAAGCGGCAAACTGCACCACGCCTGGATGCTCACCGGAGCGCAAGGGAGCGGTAAAGCCAGCTTTGCCTACCACATCGCGAAGTTCCTTTTGGCAACGCCGCCCATAGGCGCAGACGATGGCCTATTTGGCGCACCCCCCACACCGCAAAGCACCGAAGTCGGCTCAGATCACCCTGTGACAGCACAGATAAAAGCGGGTGCGCATCCGGGGCTTTTTGTGCTGAGACGTGGGCTTGACGAGGCCTCAAGAGAGCCAAAGCTCAAAACCGCCATCACGATTGGCGAGGCCCGAAAGCTCAAGGACTTTTTGGCTCTTTCAAGTGCGGACGGTGGCCACCGCGTGGTGATCATCGATGCGGCCGACGAGATGAACATCTCAGCCGCCAATGCCATTCTCAAGCTCTTGGAAGAACCGCCCACGAACACTGTCTTTTTCTTGATTTGCCACCAGCCCACGCGGCTTTTGCCCACGATCCGCTCGCGCTGCCGCACCTTGGCTTTTCAGCCCCTGGATGACGACACGCTGATGCACGCGCTTACGGCTGCTGGGGTCGATATGCCAGAGGCCGCCGAGGCACTTTTTGCGCTCAGCGACGGGTCTGTGGGCCGCGCCTGCCAGCTCATCGCAAACAACGGCCTGCAAGACTACGCCTGGCTGATTGAAATGCTCAAAAACGCCCCCGGCATGGACCGCGCAGCCTGGACCAAACGCGGCGAAACCCTCACGGGCCGCGCGAAAGAGCAGGCCTTTGATCTCTTTGAGGATCAGGTCTCGGCGATGCTGTCTCGCTTGTCCAAAGCGGGCGTCTTGCCTTTGGAGCGCGAAGCCGCGCCCGGCGAGCGCTCAGTGGCCGCGCGCTTGGCACCCGATCTCTATGCAGCGCAAGCCTGGTCGGAGCTGACGCAAGAAATTGTCGGGCGTCTGCGCCAGGGACGCGCTGTGAACCTTGACCCTGCGGCGCTTGTCTTGGATACGGGGCTCAAGATTGACGACCTGGCGCGACGCCTCACTTCAAGAAAGTAAGCAAGTCCTCGCCCGTTCCATTGCTTTGAGTTGAGCCAGACATGACCGCCGCGCCTCAGATCGTAGACAGCCATTGCCACCTTGATTTCGCGGATTTCGACACCGAGCGCGCTGCAATCGTGGCGCGCGCTCAAGAGGCAGGCGTGCACAAGATGGTCACCATCTGCACGAAGATGCGCGCTTTACCACAAGTGCAAGCCATCGCTGAAACCTATGATCCGGTTTATTATGCCGCTGGAACGCATCCCATGAGTGCAGCCTCTGAGCCGATGATCACCGTGGAGGCTTTGGTTGAAGCTGCAAGGCACCCAAAGTTTGTTGGCATTGGTGAAACCGGGCTCGACTATTACTACACAGCCGAGAGCAAAGAGGTGCAGCAAGAGAGCCTGCGCCTTCACATAGAAGCCGCACGCCAAACCAAGCTACCGCTCATTATCCACGCGCGCGCGGCTGATGAGGACATGGCGCAGATCTTATCGGAAGAGCACAAAGCAGGCGCGTTCGCTTGTGTAATGCATTGCTTTTCGTCATCCAAAGAGCTGGCGGAGGCCGCGCTGGATCTGGGGTTTTACCTCTCTATGTCCGGCATCGCGACCTTTCCGAAAAGCCAAGAGCTGCGGGATATCTTTGCACAAGCGCCATTGGACCGCATTCTGGTGGAAACAGACGCCCCATATCTCGCGCCGCCCCCCTATCGCGGCAAACGCAACGAGCCCGCCTACACCGCCTTCACCGCAAAGGTTGGCGCTGACGTTTTTGGTGTGAGCGAGGCAGAGTTTGCCCAAGCCACAACCGACAATTTCCACCGTTTGTTTTGGAAGGCGGCGTAAGTGGCGGAGCGCATATTCACCATTTTGGGATGCGGATCCTCGGGCGGAGTGCCGCGTTTGGGCGGGCATTGGGGGGCTTGCGATCCAAATGAGCCGAAAAACGTGCGGCGGCGCTGCTCGCTTTTGATCGAGCAAAACAGCACCGAGGGCACCACCCGTATCTTGATCGACACCGGCCCAGATTTGCGCGCGCAGCTTTTGGATGCGGGCGTCGGCGCGCTCGATGCGGTTGTCTACACCCATAGCCACGCCGATCACGTGCACGGCCTCGATGACCTCCGCCAGATCGTTTACAATATGCGCGCGCGCCTGCCGGTCTGGGCTGATGTGCCCACGCAGAACGATCTTCTGTCGCGCTTTGGATATGCTTTTGTGCAGCCCCCCGGCTCTGCCTATCCGCCCATCTTGGATCTGAACACAATATACGGCCCTTTAGAGATCTCCGGCGCAGGTGGTACAATCACGCTTGATCCTTTGGAAGTTGAGCATGGCCGCATCGATGCGCTTGGCTTCCGCATTGGCGATCTCGCCTATATTCCCGATGTCTCTGACATGTCAGACGATATGTTTGCCAAGCTCGAAGGCCTGTCATGCTGGATTTTGGACGCGCTACGCATCGAGCCACATCCCACGCATTTGCACCTGGCCAAATCGCTCGAATGGATCGAACGTGTTGCTCCAAAAGAGGCGATTTTGACCAACATGCATCTCGATCTCGACTATGCTTGGGTTGCCAGCGAGACGCCTGAGCATGTGAGACCGGCTTTTGACGGCCTCCAGGTCACGTTCCAGGTCGAGCAAAAGGTCTAGCCCATGCAGGTGCTTTTGTCGGTCATCCTGCCCGTCTTTTTGGTGATAGGGGCCGGATACGGCCTGCGGTGGAAAGGCGTTTTTTCCAACGAAGACATCGACACCCTCACCCGCTTTGCCCAAAACGTCGCCATCCCCTGCTTGCTCTTCACCGCCATCACCCAAATCGATCTGGCCCAAAGCTTTGCTTGGCCGCTTTTGGTAAGCTTTTACGCCGGTGCTTTCTCGGGATTTGCCCTTGGGCTTTTAGGCGCGCGCTTTCTTTTCAAACGCGATTGGGAAGACAGCGTGGCCATCGGCTTTGTTGGCCTCTTTTCCAACTCAGTGCTTTTGGGCCTACCCATTACCGAGCGCGCCTTTGGCATGGACGCGCTCGCAGGCAACTATGCGATCATCGCGGTGCATTCGCCTCTGTGCTTAGGGCTCGGCATCACAGCCATGGAAATTGCCAAGGCGGCTGGAAAATCCCTGCATCAAGTCCCGCTTGATATCGCCAAATCCATGTCCCGCAACCCGCTGATCATCGGAATTGTCTTGGGCCTTGTTGTCAATCTCAGCGGTATGCCGATGCCTCAAGCCACGCTCGATGCGCTCTCGCTTCTGGTCCGCGCGGCCCTGCCTGTTGCGCTCTTTGGGCTGGGAGGCGTACTGTATCAATACCGCCCCGAAGGCGACATGCTGACCATCGCTTATGTGGTTGCCATCAGCATCCTGGTGCATCCGCTCATCAGTTGGGGATTGGCGCGCAGCTTTGAGCTCGATCAAAACGCCACGCGCTCGGTTATGGTCACGGCAGCCGCCCCTCCAGGGATCAACGTCTATCTTTTTGCCAATCTCTATGGCCGCGGCAAACGCGTGGCGGCCTCCGCCGTGCTGATCGGCACCACGCTGTCACTCTTTACGATGTGGGGCTGGCTGGCACTCCTGCCCTAAAACAGCTGCAAGTTCACTCAACTTGTAAGTACTTTCTTGCCTTTGTTTCAGTCCACCTTTGCACCCAAAAAGGCGAATTTTCCCTTTAATTCCTCAACGTAGGCACGAAGCTAGTCCGGTTTTCCAGGATCGACAGAAAGCCCGATGCGCTTAATCCTTTTTTGATTGAACACGAATTATTGAACAATCCGCAGTTTATTTGGAGTACTATTTATGTCTGAAGGACAATCGCTTGTTTCGCAGTGGAATGAGGTGATGCTGGACGCGATCCGAACCGATGGCGCCTCTCCCACTCAAACCACCTACCACATGCATCTCATCTCCTCGGCCGTCTATGACGCTTGGGCAGCCTACGACGAGAAAGCCTACGGACACTACTCTGAGATCGAGGCCGACGACAAAACGCCATCGGAGGCGAACAAGGCCGAAGCCATCTCTTATGCCTTCCATGAGATGCTCACCGGGTTCTTCCCAGATCAAAGCGATAAGTTCGACACCTTCATGGCAGATCTTGGCTACGATCCCGAAGCCGCAAGCCCCGGCACGGGAAGCGCTGCGGCGGTCGGGCTCTTGGCGGCAGAGAACGTACGCGCAGCCCGTCAAAACGACGGCAGTAACGTCGAGAACAACTTTGCAGACACATCCGGATATGTGCCCGTCAACGGCGCCGAAGAAGGCAGCCCCACAGGCCCCGGCGGGGACGACTTTGATCCCAATCATTGGCAGCCCTTGCGCGTTCCCAACGGCACGCTTCTCGATGCCAACGGCAATCCAACCTATGACGATAACGATCCCAGCACTTACAATGATCAAGTCGCGCTCACGCCGCATTGGGGCGATGTCGCAGCCTTTGCCCTCCCCTCAGGAGATGCCGTGCGCCCCGACGCGCCGCCCCAATTGGGCGATTTTTCCGAATATATCGACGGGCTCGGCAACGTCACCACGGGCAATCAAGCCTACATTGATCAATTTACAGAAACCATGATCGCCAGTGCCACGCTCACAACCGAGCAAAAGGTCATTGCTGAGTATTGGGCAGATGGACCACGCACTGAGTCCCCTCCCGGGCACTGGAACCAAATCGCGCAAGACATCTCGCTGCGCGAAGGGCACGGCATTGATGAAGACGCAAAGATGTTCTTCGCTCTGAACGCAGCGCTCTTTGATGCGGGCATCGCAACTTGGGAAGCCAAGTATCACTACGACTTTGTCCGTCCCCAATCGGCGATCCGCGATCTGTACTATGATCAAACCATTGAGGCCTGGGGCGGCCCTGACCAGGGCACAACGACAATTTTGGCGCAGGAGTGGCAACCCTACCAAGATACCACGTTCGTGACGCCGCCCTTCCCAGAGTTCACCTCCGGCCACTCGGGCTTTTCAATGGCAGCCGCCAACACCATTGCGGCTTTTGTCGGCAGCGACGCTTTTTACGATGGCACAACACTGTCAAACTACGATCTGGATTCGGTTGAAGGCAAAGACCTCATTGGCCAATACGTGACCACGGAACTGGCCTTTGAAACCTTCACCGGCGAACCAGTTGTCTTGCAATGGGAGACGCTCACGGAAGCTGCTGAAGAGGCTGGGATCAGCCGTATCTACGGCGGCATCCACATCCAAGACGGCGACCTGCGGGGCCGTGAAATCGGCGCAGATGTTGCCGATTTGGCAGAAACCCAGTGGACTGCGCTCTTCACCATGGGCGGGGACGACAAAGTGCGCGGAACAAAAGAGGCGGACGAGCTCCTTCTGGGCGCAGGTGATGACCACGCTCACACCCGCAAAGGCGATGATATCGTCAAAGCGGGCTCTGGCGATGACTACGTTAACTTGAGCGCTGGCAACGATACGGGCTACGGCGAAGCTGGCAACGATAAAATCCTAGGCGGAAAAGGCGAAGACAGCCTCTTTGGCGGTGACGGCGAAGATATGTTGAGCGGCGGCGCGGATGACGACCTCCTTGAGGGCGGCGCCGGCGACGACAATCTACGCGGCAACTCCGGCAATGACCGCCTCTTTGGCGACGCTGGAGAAGACAATCTGCGCGGCGGGTCGGGCAATGACCGGCTCGAGGGTGGTGCTGATGGTGATAAACTGCTCGGAAACCAAGGCAACGATGTCCTGCTTGGCCAGGACGGTGAAGACACGCTTATTGGCGGCGCGGGTCGTGATGTTCTTATGGGTGGGAATGACAATGATATTCTCCGCGGCGGCGCAGATGCAGATGTCTTTGTCTTCAACCTCGCAGATACCGGGACAGACACCTTGCTTGATTTCGAGATCGGCGTGGATCTTTTACAAGTGATCGGTGCCACGGACGCAAACCAGCTTGCCTTTACACAAGTCGGCCGCAACGCGGTTCTAAGCTATGATGGCCAAGACCTCGCTGAACTGCGTCGCACTGACGTAGACGATCTATCAATTTGGACGGATGTGATCCCTCTCTAGAGTGCGCGGCCGTCCGCAACCCAACAGAAAACCCGCCATGCACCCGGTCCTTTCGGGTGTGTGGCGCTTTGCTTTTGAAGATGTGCGCTTTGGCATCTGGCAAAAACTTGGCCCCGAAAGCGCCAAAATCAAAATCTCTCTAAAACGTTAATTTTTTTCTCGCTTTTCAACCAAAATGTGTCTTTAACGTACATCATTAAAGTTTAAGGCGATTTTTATGGGCATTCTTGATAGGCTCGGTTTAACCAACCGGGGCCGCACCCAGAACGCGCGCAACACTGTTGCAGAGTTTATGACGACCCTTGCAGGCGCGGATTGTCATGGCGTCCCGCCACTCTCCATCTACCAAAGATTCAACTCGGTTGGGATTGATGAACACGGTGCTTGCGCAGTGGCGCAAGGCGCCTGCGGGTATCGTTTTGGCGGCGATATCAAGGTCGATTTTGCAAAACTTTTGCCTGTTCCCAGCCCCCTGACGGCCTCGGGGAAAGTCAAAATGAGCGCGGCGCGCCTGCCCACTTCAGCAATTTTGATCTACCGGCTTCCGACCGCCCTCACGGCTGTGGATCTGGCGGGCAGTCCCATCGCCTTGGCGATGCTCGACGGGATCAATTGGACATTTGACGCGGGCGTGACCGTAACGGTTGGCGCGAAAACCGAAGCCTTCAACAAGCTCGCGGCGCTCGATCTGACCCTAAATGCCGGGGCAAACTACAAATATTATTCCACGAAAATCGTCTCCTTTGGCACCAAGCACTACAACCGCGAGACAATGGGCGATGCCTATGCCGAGGCCGACAAAATGTTGGGTGTTGAGATCAAAAAGACCCTGACGAATATCCTGGCCCATCACGAAGAAGAAAGCACCAAGCAAGCCAAAGCCAAGGGCCTAGAGGTTGGGAAAACCTCGCTCAAAGAACTGGCCAAAGAGAAGAAGAAAGATCTGACGTCATTGGGCAAAGGTGTCTACCGGGATCTGCGGCGCGGCGTTGGATACGAATATCTGGTGAGCGGATTTGCTGTTGGGGCGGCTGTCGGGGTGGCCGGTAAACTGGCTTACGATGCCTATCAAGATTACAAAGACAGCAAGCTCGACACGCAAATGCACCAATTGCGAATGGCTCTGACTGACAAATATCACCAATTGCCCCCTGCGGACAAAAATGGCGACAAAGGCAGAACACTCCGAAAGGCCATGAACCGCATCACTGAGCTGCGCAACGCGTTTCTCGAAGAGCGTATTTTCGGGGGCACCTCCGCGCCCGATATCGGCGCAGTGCCAAAGGTAACGAGCGCGCATCTCGAACGGACAGACGAAACCGCGCTCATGCTGACATCGCATGAGTACGGCGGTGAATTGCAAGGCACCGCAAAGCTCAAAATCTCCAAGCTTGAGGGCGAGGCTAAGAAAACTGCCGATCTGCAAGGTCAAAAGATCGACTTCCGGTTCCAAGTGCGCGGCGCCAACAACATGATGTTGATCCAAGACACCCACGCTAATTTCATGCAAATGACCCGCGAAACGGCCTACAAAGCAAAGCTGGCCCTCACGGGCGTTAAAGCCCTCGACAAAGACTTCGAAAAAAAGTCGAAACCTAAGAAAAAGACCACACCCGGTGGCCCAAAAATCTTTGATGATCGGCGGTTCGGCGCGCTGCGCTACAGATCGGCCTCTGTTTACTTAATGAATGATGGCCAATCTAAGCGGCGCGCTGTGCCTGGCGTCTCTGGCATTTCGATGGGTGTCTCAGTGCGGGCGTCGAGGTTGATTTCTTACGGGCACATGGTGGAAGGCTTTGTGAAAGGTACACGCAAACCCGACACCGATACCAAAGATTTTGAAGACTGGGTTTGCCTGCATTTGGGATGCAAACCCGAACACTTGCGCAAATTTATCAAGAGCACGCTTCTGCCCGATAGCGAGATCGGAGAAGACGGCAAAACGTCCTTCCCCACAGACGCCCTTATTTTGGAAGCGAACTACGGGCTTGAGGCATCCGATCTTGTCGAAATGACCATGAACGCAAATGGCGAGCCACCAGATCTTTTTGATCACATGAGCTTTTCAACCGCCCAAGGATTTCAAAACGATGTCGCCGCAGGCAAGCGCAAACTCTCCTCAATGCGCCTGCGCTACCGGATCCAGACCCCTCTGAAATCCACCGCCAAAACCTTCTTTACGCTTGGAATGCCTTTGGAAGAAAGCTTGCCGATTTCGGCCAATATCGAATTTGGATCCAACAAAGAAGTGGGCCAGGAATCTATCGCGGATCTAAGCGTTTGGTACGCGCCAGAGATTTTGGCCGCGTCTGAGACCGAAGAAGAGGCCGCCGATTCAAGCGTGCCGCCCGTTGTCCTCTTTAACCGGTGTTAAGCATGACTGTGACCTTTGAAGACATCAAAACCCGCCTTAAAGAGCTCCAAGACGCCTATGCAAAAGATCTGGCTGGTGTCTTTGAAATCACCACGGATCCCAAGCAAATCGAGCTGAAAAAGCCTTTACCACTGGCAAAGCTCGAACATTTCTTCGCCACCCTCTTTGGGGAAGGCGATACGATGCCCGATCTGCCTCTGGGTGGGGCCACGATCGAACAGCTTTTGATCCACGGTAGCAGCGAAACGGATGTGTTCACCGCCAAACTGCGCATGAGCTTTTCGACAGCCACTTGGCCCGTGATGGACGGGCTCGAGCTCGAACTCAAAACCTTGCAATTTGAAAACCTAGCGGGGCATTGGTCGGGCAGTGTTGCGGCCTCTGCCAAAGCTTTGGACCGCGAATTTGATGTCTCACTCTCCTGGCCCGAAATGATCATCGAAGGGCATTTGAGCGAAGATACGGCCTTGAAAAAGGCCCGCGAAGACATCCGCAAAGCAGACACAACCGCTGAACTCACCAAAGCCCAAGCTGCCTTTGACGCAGCCATTGCAGGCAGTTTCGCCAAGGACGACACCGTCGGATTGATGGGCGCGCATGCACTCACCGCAGATCCCGGCGCCCATCTCGACAGATTGGACATCTACGCCGCCCCCCGCATCCAATATCTCCGCTTTGGAATTGCCGGCAGCAATTTGGTGAAATTTCACGAGCTCACCGTCAAAACAGCAGAGCTTGAGTTGATCTACGCAGGCGCTGGCAAAACCCGTTTCACAGGGTCTTTAGATGCACTGATTGCCCTGGCCAAAACCAAATTCCACCTCACCGCAGCCCGCACCGAAACCGGCTGGACCGCGCGCGCGAGCGCCTCCTCAAGGGTCAAAGTGTCCACGATGGTGGAAGAGGTCTCAAAAGAGCTCTTTGGCATCAGCCATTCGCCCAAAGACTTTGGCGTGCCGGACGATTTGGCCAACAAAGATATCGAAGGCGAGGTTGTTCTAAAACTCGACACAGCCAAATCCGCAGCCACGCTCAGCCTAACGGCCAAACTCGATACAGGCCGCATAGATTTCAGCTTTGCGATCGCCAAGAAGGGCCTCACGGTCAAAGGCAAACTTACCCTTGGCGACCTTGAGTTTGAGGTTGGATTCTCCAATAATAACAAAGCTAAACAACCCGTTCTTGCAGCCCAGTTCAAAGGCGAACGCGGCGTTACGTTAAAGCTCGAAGACCTGGCAAAAATGACCAGCTTGAGCACGTCCGGCACGCCGCCAACGGTCGATGCGAGCCTGTCGGTGACCCTCAAAGATGCGCTTTTGGCGGGTACAAAACCGGGAACGGAAACCCATTACCTCTTAGCGGCAGACTTGGAAGGTGGGGTCGACCTCACGGGGCTTGGCGACCTGCCTTTGGTGGGCAGTCTTATGCCGCAAGACCTGGCCTTTGAACTCGCCCTAGCGCCCATCTTGGCGCACGGCAAATGGTCCAAGGCGGATGTGAAAGCGCTCAATGATCTGCGCGGCAAAGGGGGACCAACGCTGCCAGAGAAAATCGACGGGCCCAGCCTGCGCGCCAGCTTTAAATCCCCAGGCCACGCGCCCGAAGAGATCGATTTGCCGCTTGAGAGTGACGTCTCCACCCCCGGCAGCACAGTTAAGCCCAAGCCACCTGCACCAGGCGACGAGGCGCTCAAATGGAAAGATCTCCAGAGGAAGTTCGGCCCCGTCTCGCTCAAGCGCGTTGGCGTGGGGTTGGATCGCAAGTCTGGCCCCGAGCCCCGTTTGGCCATCGCCATGGACGGCGGGCTTTCGATTGCGGGCTTGGATTTAGAGCTGATTGGCCTTGGCGCGCACTATGGCCTGAATAGCAAAGATCTTGAGTTTGACCTCAAAGGCTTAGGCCTCGAGTTCAACAAAGACCCCATCAAAATCGCAGGCGCCTTTGCCAATATGGGCGATGGCTTTTTGGGCAAAGCCACGCTTGGCACAAAGAGTTTTACCCTAAGCGCCATGGGCGGCTTTGCCATGATCGAAGATCAGCCTGGCCACAAAACGCCCTCGATGTTCCTGTACGGCGTTTTGAACACACCGCTTGGCGGCCCTGCTTTTTTCTTCGTGGAAGGCCTGGCCGCGGGCTTTGGCTACAACCGCCGCTTCACCGGGCCGAAACTCTCAGAAATCCGCGAGTTTCCCTTCGTCAAAGACGCAGTTGGCGCCTCCAAAGGCAAAAAACGCAAAGCCCCGGCGTCAAAGTCAGACATCGGCAAAGAGCTGGAGCTTTTGCACAAATACATCACGCCGGAGCTGGGCCAATATTTTGCCGCTGTGGGCGTGAAATTCACCTCGTTTAAGTTGCTCGACAGTTTTGTGCTGTTGGTCGTGTCCTTTGGGCGCGAGGTGGACATCAAAGTGCTCGGCGTCTCCACCTATCAGATGCCCCCCATTGTGCCCGCGGGCACGCCCGCCATGGCGCGCATTGAATTGAACCTTGATGCAGACTACCGGCCCAAGAGCGGCGAGCTGAAGGTGCGCGCAGAGCTAGGGCGCAACAGTTACGTTTACGCAAGCCTCTGCCATCTGTCTGGCGGCTTTGCCTTCTACAGCTGGTTTGGCCCCAAAAATGCGGGCGACTTTGTGCTCTCAGCGGGCGGCTATCACCCTGATTTCAAAAAGCCAGCGCATTATCCGAGCGTCAAACGGATCAGCCTGACTTATCAGATCAGCTCCGATATTTATGTGAAAGGCTCTGCTTATTTTGCGCTGACACCATCGATGTTCATGGCAGGCGGCTCGCTTTCGGCCTCCGCCAAATTTGGCAAGGTCTCTGCCTCGTTCAAAATGACTGTGAACATGATGGTGGCTTGGGAGCCCTATCACTACACCGCAGATGCTTCCTTAGACATCCGCGCCAAGTGGTGGAAATTCTCCACACATGCCTACGCCAAGCTCAGCATTTGGGGGCCATCGTTCTCAGGGTCCGCAACCGTTCATTGGAGCGTGGTCTCTTTCGATGTTAGTTTCGGCCACGCTTGGCGCTTCCCAAAATTCATCGATTTCAATCACTTCTGCAAAAGCTTCTTGCCCCACGACACTGGCAGCTCTGCACCCAACATCGCCCCCAGCATTGCTGTCTCGAAAGGGATGATCGAAGAGCATGCGCTCAAATCAGCCCCCAAGGACACCAACGAGACCCAGCCCATTATTAATCCACATGGGCTCGAAATCCGTGTGGACACGGCCGTGCCCTTCCAAACCTGGAACACCAAGAAGATCGGCTCGATGCCAACCCTTGGCTGCGCGCCTTTGGGCCGGTCCTCTCTCAAAGACGCCGATCTGAGCTATGCCATTGAAGATGCACAAGGCAACGACGCAGCCGCGCATTTCAAGGTTAAGCATTTCGTCAAACCGGTGCCGCCCGCCATGTGGGGGCGCTCCATGACGCCATCGGTCAAAAAGACCGACATGATCGACGCCACGGGCGGCATCACTCTGACGCTCGCCAAAGCCCCTCGCAAACCCAAACCCCAAGAGATCCACCGGCGCGATTGCGCCTATGACATCTCGCCAGATACCAAACTGGCCTCGCATGTTTCAGGGCGCGCACCAGCGCCAAAGATCGCGCTCGGCCCCAACCAAACCCGCCAACATGTTGCCAAAGCGCTTGAGGCCAAAGCCACAGCGCAAGCCGAAAAGAACCGAAACGATGTCTTTGCGAGCCTTGGGCTGTCCCCAACAACAGATGGCCCCAGCGAAAACGTGGCACAAACCTACCGGGTTGCGCCGGTTGTGGTGAGGATTTCCTGATGATCGAACGCCAAGCCCCCCGCCCCCAAGATCCCAACGACACGTTCCGTTTTTGGGATCACCAGATTCCCGAACTGCGCAATGGCGCCTATACTTTGAATGTGACTTCAACGCTCGATGCGGACGGCAGCAAAGCCCTCTCAGGCACGCGCGCCATGCAGTTCAAAGTGGCCGGGCCGCAACTCGTCTTTCCGCCCAACGAGATCGTGGCCACCTTCCCTGCCAATCTCGCACGCGGCAAATTTCACAGCGTTTTACCCCATGTCACGCTCGAGCGCGCAACTCTGCCTTGGGAAAGGGTCCCTTCGAGCAAAGCAAACGCGAGCGCACCGTGGCTTTTGCTCTTGGTGCTTTCTGACGATGAAGTCACGAACCATGTGAAGCGCAAAGTGGTTCAAGTGGGCAAAAACCGCGCTTGGCTCAAAGGCAAAGGCATTGATCATCAAGACGCGGATCCAGAAGCTTTGGCCCATGTCGCGACGCTCTCCAGTACGCTGGTGGCGCAGCATTTCCCCGAGTTCAAAGATCTCAAATGGCTGGCCCATGTCAGGCAGTTGGAAAGCGCCCATGGGGGCCACAAACAGCCGATGACAGCCACGCTCGTTTCGCCCAATTTGCCCGAACCCGGCGTGCGCAATCATGCTTTCGTTGTGTCAATTGAGGGACGCTACGGCGCTGGGGCCAAGCCATCCGGAGCTCTCACCGTGCCAGTGCTGCACGAATGGAGCTTCTTTTGCCAAGAGGATCCCACCCATAGCCTAAATGCGCTTTTGATGGCTGCTATGGGCCCAACCGGTGCGCCTCCCGCGTTAACCGTGCCGCCGCAAGACGACACGCCAGCCGCTTTGGGTGAGCGCCTTAAGCAAGGCTATGTGCCTGTTGAGCATCATATGCGTCGGGGTGATCTATCGGCCGCGTGGTATCGCGGACCGCTCTCACCCGGCAAAGCGCCAAAGCCCACCAAAACCCAAAAAGATCATCTGCCAGCAACCCATTCCGATGGGCTCCTGTCACTCGATGAAGACTTCGGCATGATCAACGTGAGCTATGCCTCCGCATGGGAATTGGGGCGGCTTTTGATGCTCGAGCACACCGATCTAGCCACAGAGCTCTATCATTGGAAGCGCAGCCACGCGCAGGCCAGCCATATGGCAAAGCGTAAAGGCAATGCAGATCCTCTGCCGGAGATGCCTGAGCATTTGGCGGAATGGATCCAGCACCATCTTTTGGAGCTGCGCGCGGTTCCTTTCTCTTATCTCGTGCCGGATGCCGAGATGTTGCCACCTGAGAGCTTTCGGTTCTTTGACCTCGATCCCTTTTGGCTGGATTGTCTGCGCGACGGCGCTTTGGCCGTTGGTCGCACAGACACCGGCCAACATGCGCGCGAAAAAGAGATGCGCAAACATCAAGCGGAACCGCCTGAAATGAGTGGCTTTTTGCTACGCAGTGCCGCTGTGGCCGACTTTCCGCATCTCGAAGTGGATGGCTATGACACCGATCTGAGCAACAGCGACCGGGCGCCTGCGGGGACGCCCGCGTCAAAAATCTTGCGCTTTGAGCGATTGAGCCGCGATGTGCTTATGGTGCTCTTTGAAGGCCGGATCCGCACCGCGGATTTGCATCTGCACCCACAAGCCGTTCACTTCGGTTTTCTTGCCACCGAGCATGGCGGCAAACATGTGTTTGAAAAGCATATCCGCAACGTCTCGCCGCACCCTAATCCGATACCTGTGGACCCGGGCCCTCCCGGAAAACCCTCCCGTTTGGACGGCCGCCGCGTGAAAATGGACGATTTGGCCAAAGACATCATCGGCCATATCAGCGGCGCGTCGGGGCCTGTCTCAAAGTTTGCCCTGCAAATGATCGAAGGGGTGGAGCTTGTGCGCTTCCGCCGCAAGCTATGAGCCAAAGGATGCAGTCATGACCAAAACCATTTGGGTTCCCGTGCATCTCGATGCCCTGGTCCTAGACCGGCCTGAGCCTGTCGTTGGCCCCGGGCTCGATTTGGCCAACGCGCCTTGGTTTGGGGAAAGCGGTGATGGCGGCCCGCGCGATCACTTTGCCAATGTCGCCAATGTGGCCTCTGCCATGCGCAGCGATCCGATGTCGCCCGACAATCGCTTGTTGCAACCCGGCACACATCTGCATTGGGCCCTGCCCGACGCGCTCACCCACGGCACCACGCAAGATCCCAAATCCAGCACTTACGTGAACCGCGACAGCCTATGGTTCCCAAAAGTGCCCAACCGTTGGGTGATCCTGCGCCACAGCGGCCCAAGCCTGACGAACCTGGATACGCTGGACAACGCTTGGATGGTGGAAAGCGACTTTGTGCATCCCCTTCCAAGCAACGCCTCCGGCGCGGTTGTCCGGGAAACGGCGGAGTCCGTCTCAGACGACATGCACGCCACGCTCTACGCCATTCCGCCCGGCAGCGCGCGCAAACAGCCATTCGTGCGTTTGGGGCGCAGCTATTCGCTCCTTGGGTCGGCCCCAAGTGCAAAAAGCGATGGGGCTTTATCGGATTACGATGCAGACCTCACCGCCGTTGGCCACGGCGATCCGAGCTTTGCGGCGCTTTATACCGCCTGTCATTCCGTCTTTGGGCTTTATGATGCGGCTCCGATTACGCGCGCCACACGCTACAGCCTGCTGGGTTGGTATGCAGATCCGAAAGACAACCCGCTGAGCCATTGGCGCGGGCTCGCAAGTTCCGGCACCAACCGGCAGCTTTACGAGGTTTTCCAGTCTCTTACCGGCTGGGCCTTAGAGGACGTAGACGCTCAAATAAAAGCTTTGGACGAAACGGCTGACCTCCCAGGCTCAACAAGTCTTTTCGACCAAAGCTGCCAATTGGGCTTTGCAGCTTCTGTGGAGCTGGCCAAAACCCTCAAACAAGCGCCGAAACCCAAAGCGGTCACAGGTGCCACAGCTGTGGGCATCTCTACCACCGAGGCACTCTCAGCGTTGCTTTCGGAAGGGGACGCCAACCTTGAGCACATGCTCGAAGCTTTGGGCTTTCACACGGATCTCAAAGACCATGCGCTGGATCACGACGCCAAGCTGCGCGAGGCCCGTCATTCGGCAGGCTTCACCACCACAGGCAAGAAAACGGTCTGGGCGTTGCGCCCGCCCGAAACGTCTGTCTCAGACCCCCTGACAGGCCAGATCGTGCGCAATGAGCCCTCTATGGCGGCATTGCCCTCCTGGATTGCGCTCGAACTCAACCAGCTCAATGTGGCGCAAGATGCGCTGAGCCATGCTGTTGACACGGCGCAAGAACTGCGCGCTCAGATGTATGCCGATTGGCAGCTCTATATGCGCGCGACATATCCTGAAGACGACCGGGCAGACTTTGCCCTCGATGTGGATCTCTTGCGCGACGAAGTGCTCGTTAAGAGCATTGCGCGCTTTGAAGAGGCTCTATCAGAGCTCCATCCAGACAACCAAGGCTCCAAGGCCGCTAACTTGGCCGCAGAGATGGCGCGCATGAAAGGGTTGCTCGAAAGCTTGGAGAAACGCGATTCTGACATTGGTGCCTTGGAACTTGTCCCTCTCGCAGGCCCGCGCTTCAATGTGCCCAATGATCCCGTCATCGCAACCGCAGGGGAAGCCTTTGAGCCCAGCCGCCGACATGGCAACGACGGACGTGCGCGCAACGACGGCAAATTGGAATGTATGGTTGCAGATGCGCCGAAGTTTCCGCAGGGCACCATGTCGCAAGCGGATGCCGAGGCCTATCTCACGCCTGTTTTAGGTGCAAAAAACACAGCGTTTGACGCCATTGCGCGCCACAAGCCCCAAACGCTGCGCAGTTGGAACCCGATCATGCTGGAATGGCAGGCGGCTGTGCGCGCCTATAAGCCCAGCACCAACATGCGCGCCCAAGTGGGCCGCTACGATAAGGACGCCCTTACCAATCCTAAGAACTTTGAACTGGGCTTTGAAGACTGCGAGTTGAAGCTGAGATCCGCTCCGGCTGACGATGACTTGGCAGGTGCAACCTATGTTTCCGGGCGCACGATCCTCAACATGCACGGGCCCCAGCTGTTGTCGGAGGCTATTGAGCAAGCCGAGGCCGCTGAGAAGGCAAAGCCAACGCTGTCGCAATCCGAGGCCACTGATCTCGCCACGCTCAAAAAACGTGTTGGGGATGCGATGGCAGCAAAATCTGGTGCACATACCATTTCCACCTCACTTGGTGGGTTTAACGAGCGGCTCTTGATGCGCGTGATGGAAGAGCAACTGCCGATTGCCGATCCTTTGGGCTTTCCAGAAGACCAAGCCCGCGCTGAAAACGTGCAAGCCCATGTGGGCAATCCCAACGGCTTTTGGTCTGCTGAGACAGAAGCTCCGTTCTTGCCGCTGCGTACCGCCAAGATGAACCTGCAAGAAGGCCGCATCATCGATAGCTTTGGCCAACACGTGCCTTGGCTTCCAGGCGGAAAAAGCGGCAATGCGATTTTGCCTGCGGAATCGATGCGGGGTGGCTCTGCGCTCGATGTCTATCTGCCACCGCGCTCTGCGCAGCCGTCCCGCGTGGATTTCCGCTGGCTCGACGCCCAGAACGATCTGATGCAATCCAATGACCACCCCGCCTCCTCGCCGCTCTGCGGCTGGATCGTGCCCAATGATCTGGACAAGGACGTGTTGGTCTATGGCGCTGATGGCGCGCTTTTGGGGATCATTGATTTCACAGGCATCTGGCGCCCAGCACCCGGCGATCCTGATGCGCCTGCGGGCCCCGGCTTGATCCCAAACAAGCACCTTGCCCGTGTCGCAAGCTGGATCGTCGAGCACGGCTCGGATGCCTTCATCTCGAACTTCCTCGACACGCTCGACAGCGCCCTCACCTCGATCGATCCGGTGGACTATTCCGTGCAGGATGCAGCAGCTTTGCTTGTGGGCAGGCCCATTGCTGTGGCCCGCGCCATGGTCGATCTCAGCCTGCAAGGCCCACCGGCCCAAGACCAATCGCAACAAGCCATCGCCGCACGGATCGAAGGCTTGGGCACTATGGATCACGGCTTTGGCGACGTTCAGATCCCCATGCGCTTAGGGGAACATGGCCAGCTAAACGACGGCCTTGTCGGGTATTTCCGCGACGACGAAAACGCCTTTGACCGCCATACAAAGCTCTACGTCCCGCAATCAGATCCTGCTAAAGCGCCCATTCAAAACAGCACCTCGCGCGATCTCAGCCACAGCTTTAACGATGAGGCCAAGATCCTGACGCTGTTGCTCGATCCGCGCTGCCCGGTGCATCTCACAACCGGGCTTTTGCCCACCAAATCGATCCGGATTCCGCAGGATCAATTTATGCCGTCCATGAGATCCATCGAGGCGATCTTTGCCGCGATGCCTGTTCTGACCCCACCTGAGGCCATACACCTGCCGCTGCCGCGTTTGTCGGGGCAAAGCTGGTCTTGGGTGGCTTTGGAGGACGGTCATTGGAGCACCGTTTCAGGCCGAGCGACGGCCTCGCTAGAAGACCTGCGCAAGGCTTTCCCAGGGCGCTACGAGATCACCTCGCCCACCTCTGTGAGCCTTTTAACCTCGGGCGAAGGCTCTAAGACCGGAAAACCCGTCAGGCCAGCGGCAGACCTGATGTGGGAAGAGCTTTTGATCCACGAGTGGGTCACCGAGATCGAACCCGGCAAAGCCTGGCTCAAAGGCCCGCCAAGCGCCGACAGCCCGCCTTTGGGCTATGGGTTTGGCACAATGGCCACGCAAAGCCTCCTGAGCAAAATCGCCAAAGGCATCCAGCCCACCAGTCACACCGCCCAGTTCGGCCCCCGCCCCGTGGCCCGCGAAGGCTGGCTCAAACTCACACCTCAAGCTGACAAGATTTAATCGCAAGGACTTATCATGACCCGAATTGCCCCAATTTCGCGCGCGACACTCGATGCAGTCTTGCTGAATGAACATGGCGAAAGCGTTCTGACGCTGGGCGAAGGCCCGCAAAGCTTAACCCTCGAGCTCACAAACCTCGCGGCGCAAGACATCTCGATGGGCAAAAGCCATAAAACGGTGCTGGTGCTCACCTTCCGGCCCGGCGCATTGGTCAACCCCGACAAGATCACGGTCTCCTCGCCGGGGTGGAAACTCACCCGTCAGGGCACGCATTTGCCCTCTTTGGTTCTGACACACACCGGGGAAATCACGCTTGAGCCCGATGGCGACAACAGCAAACACCGCATCACACTGAACAACCTCAACCCTTCGGCCCATGGCGCCTCGCGCAGCACCCGGGTTGAGATGGCCTATCAAAACATCAAAGTGGCGGGCGGTGATCCTTTAAACGGGCGCCGCACCATCCACCTCAGCCTGCTCTATCCCAATGTGCCCATGGGCAAGGTTCTGGGGCAATCAGGCCAAACGGGAAGCTTTAAAGTGGAGCTGCTGAGCTCGGCGGATGTCATCACCGGCGGCAAGCTCAACAAAGTGCGCTTGCGCCTGTCCACGACCGCGCCTGTTCCTGTTCAATCCATGGCGCGCGGCGCGGACCGGGACGAAATCCCGAAGCTCGGCATGGAGCTCCAAGGCACCAGCGGCGATCATCTGCAATTTGCCGTCCCCGACAACGCGTTTGAGATCCCCACGCGCTGGACGCCAAGTAAGGACCAAGCGCAAGCGATATATGTCAGCAATACTTTGGACGACCCAATAGCAATTCTCGAAGTCCAGTCCAGCGGAAAGATCCGCCCCCATATTACCATCGCTCCAAAAACAGC
>JBCDCE010000064.1:0-21514 GCA_039182515.1 Pseudomonadota bacterium
GCGCAGCTGAGACCGCAACAAAGGACAGGCGGCGCATGCGAACAGTTGTGTTTGATTTAGATGGAACTCTGGCGGACACCAGCGGGGATCTCATCGTTTCGGCCAATGCGTGCTTTGAGGAGATGGGCGTGGGCGCACAGCTCTCAATGGACGCCGACAAAGCCGTTGCGCTGCGCGGAGGGCGGCGCATGCTCACGCTTGGCCTACAACGAATGGGCTTTGAAGGAGACTTAGAGGCAGGTAACCACTTGGTATCCGAAGCTATTGCAGTATTACCGGGATGCCATTGATGTGTATACGGAGCTTTTCCCAGGGGCCATGGAGGCTGTTGAAGAGCTGAAATCTCGGGGCGATGCTGTCTCTATTTGCACTAACAAGCCCGAAGCTTTGGCCGATCTTTTGCTTCAACGCTTAGGAGTGCGTACGGCCTTTCATGCACTTGTTGGCGCGGATACGCTTCCGCAGCGCAAGCCGTTTGCAGCACCCTACATTGCGGCCGTAGAGCGCACAGGGGGGCGCGTGGCGCGCTCTTTGTTGGTGGGCGACAGCGATACGGATCGTAACACCGCTTTGGGCTGTGCTGTGCCTTGCATTCTTGTTGGGTTTGGACCGTCCGGCGAAGATATGGCAGCCCTCAATCCAGAGGCTTTGTTGGACCGCTTTGAGGACCTGCCTGAGGTGGTGGCGCGTCTTCTGCCTTAGGGCGTTTGACAGGTGGTGTGCATAGGGGCCGAAGGCTTCGCTATCTCAAAGCGTCTTTGAGTATTTTTGCCAAGAAAAAGAAGGGGCAAGGCTTTTGAGTTCAAGTGTTGTGATCGCGGTGAGCAGCGGGCCTAGAGTGTTGGAGAAGGAGAGTATGGCGTCCTCCAGGGTGCGGGTGTTTGCAGCGTAGGGCGCGGTCCAGGTTCTGAACTT
This sequence comes from Pseudomonadota bacterium, assembly GCA_039182515.1. GTDB lineage: Bacteria > Pseudomonadota > Alphaproteobacteria > Rhodobacterales > Rhodobacteraceae > JBCDCE01. Next base: position 916 of record JBCDCE010000064.1, read on the forward strand.
CTGGATCAGCTCGGCATCTGTGGGGGGATTGACGATATCCCAATTCGCCTCGCGCCAATCGCTTTTGTGCGTGGTGCCGTTTTGCAAAGTGAGCGTCACGCGGGCGTAGCGGCGGGCAGGAAACTCAGCGTTGGCGAAAGGGTGTTCGCGCATCTCTATGGCGTCTGAAATGCGGAGAACCTCGGCATTATTGAGCATGTCTCCAAAGAGATCTTCGGGATTGAGAGAGCCTGTGACCATGGCGACGGCGCAGGGGAAGGACGTGGAATACTGCGCTTCTTCGGTGGTTTGAGGTCGCGCGGTGGCGAGGCGGGTTGATTCATGAAAGGTTTCAATTTCGATGCGCGCAATATCGGCCGCCGTTAGGCCATGCGCGCGGCGAAGATCAAGCATGGCCTCCAGGGGAGGCTGGGCCCATCTGCAAACAGGATAGGGTTTGTAGTATTGAATATCTGCGGCCCAACGCGTGCCCAGATCGGCCCATAGGGGATGGGATTCTGTGAGCGCAGGCGCGCCGGTGAAGCCCGCTTGGGCCAGTTTGATGGCCGAAACACCGGCCATGGCGCCCCAGCCGGAGCCGTCTTTCAGCATTGTGGGGAAATTGATGCAGCGCATCATTTGGCTGCGCGGGCCGTGGTATTCGGCGATGCCGGTTGCATGGGCAATCTCTGCATCGCTCAACCCCAGCATCATGCCGCCTGCCAGGGCAATTGTCGGTGCGATCCATGCGCCGGATGTGTGATAGTCTGATGCCGTGTCATGCAAAATGACCGAAAAGCGTGCGCCGGCTTCATAGCCGCGCAAAAGTGCGTCGAGGAAATCTGAGCCACTGACCTCTTGTTCGAGCGCCAAGGCTAAGAGCCCTGCAATCAAGCCGCAGCCGATATGACCCTTCGCGGGGTTGTAACCATCGTGCCCATCCAGCGCGTCGATTCTCATACCGAGTGCCAAGGCCACGCCCGTGGCGGAGGCCGTGTGGGGTGTGAAAGGGATCGGGAGCGGACCGGCGTGCTCGGTGGCGGCATAGTTTGCGATGATTTTTGCAAGTTCCGTATGGCTGCCCGCAATCGCGACGCCGATTGTATCGAGGAGGCTCAGCCGCAATCTGGAGCGCACGCGGGCAGGGGCGGTTGCATAGGTGAGCGCACGAAGATCAGTGTAGAGCTGCGACATCCTTCTAGCCTTGCGACAAAGAACCCCGGCGTCCTGTTTGAAAGCGACCTGCCTGCGTCGGGATCGCGCTTTGCAATTGCCCGGCTCCTCTGACAGAGTTGCGCTATGACAGAGCGATTTACCGGCAGTTTTACCCAACAAGAACCCATTCCTGAGGCAGGCATTGAGGCGGCTTTGGCTGTGCTGCGCCATGGGCGGCTTCACCGCTACAACACCGTTGCGGGCGAAGAGGGCGAAGTGGCCCTTCTCGAAGAGGAAGTTGCCGCGCAATTTGACGCCAAGTTTTGCTTGGCGGTCGCCTCGGGCGGCTATGCGATGGGATGCGCGCTTAGAGCGGTGGGAGTGAAGCCCGGCGACAAAGTGCTCACAAACGCTTTCACTTTGGCCCCAGTGCCCGGTGCCATTGCGAGCGTCGGAGCGGAGCCCGTTTTTGTGGGGGTAACTGAGGACTTGGCGATTGATCTTGAGGATCTAGAGGCCAAGCTCGATCAAGCCCGTGTTCTAATGCTGAGCCATATGCGCGGCCATATCTGCGATATGGAGGCTTTGATGGCGCTATGCGACGCGGCGGGTGTGACGGTGATTGAAGATTGTGCCCATACCATGGGCGCCAAATGGAATGGGGTTTGGTCTGGCCGGCATGGGGCGATGGGCTGCTATTCTACGCAGACCTACAAACATGTGAATTCGGGCGAAGGCGGTTTTTTGATCTCGGATGATCCTGAGCTTATGGCGAGGGCTGTTATGCTCTCGGGCAGCTATATGCTTTATGGCCGACATAAAGCGGCGCCTCCCGTTGAAGCCTTTGAGACCGTTCGGCTCGAGACGCCGAATGTGTCGGGCCGTATGGACAACTTGAGAGCTGCGATTTTGCGCCCTCAGATGCGCGATTTGATGGCCCAGGCCGCACGATGGAATGCGCTTTATCAAGCAATGGAGCGCGGCTTGCGGGGCACGGAAGGACTGACGCTGATTGAGCGACCGCAGCAGGAAGCCTATGTGGCCTCATCCTTCCAGTTCTTGCTTCTGGATTGGAGCGCTGAAGACATCCAAGCCATGATCGCGCGCTGTTTGGAGCGTGGCGTTGAGCTGAAATGGTTTGGCAACCCCGAACCCGTGGCTTTCACATCGACATATAGGTCCTGGACCTATGCGCGATCGGAGCCCATGCCAAAGAGTGATCGGATCCTCCACGGCATCTTAGATATGCGGTTGCCGCTCACGTTTTCTGAAGAGGACTGTGGTTTGATCTCGCGGATTATTTCCGAAGAAGTGCGCGCGCTTTCGCAAGGTCGTGCAGCCTGAGCCTGCTTCTGGGGGCTTTCGGGAGACTGGCTCATGCCTTGGCGGATCACACCTTCGTTGGCCGCGGTTTCCACCATTTTGATAAAGGCGCGCGTTGTCGCGCGGTCGTAGGGCATTTTGTAGGGAAAGTTCTGCGCGTGATCAAAGCTGTGGCGCATCGCGGGGTTCAGCTCGAAAATGAAGGCGTTGCCGTCGTCATCCACGTTGAAATCTACGCCCCAAAAATCGAGCGGTGTCCGCTCTGAAACCTCTTGGAGCGCGCGGACCGCTTTGGGTCCAACATAGGTTTCCCAGTCTTTGAGAAAGCTCTTTTCTTGCGCCATCAGTTCGTCGCTGGTTTTCATCACGTCTTTACGGTTGCCGCCATGCACGTTCCATGTGCGGTTGTCCAAGTGGCAGACCACAGGGTGGAAAACGCCATCGATGCAGAAGAGCCGCAGCTTTCGGAAGTATTCACCTCGCCACAAAATCTCATGATAGGCGATGGCGTAATATGTGCCGCTTAAAAGCGTTTGAGCATAGTCTTTGAGGTCTGCATCTGAGCGCAAAAGGGCGGTGGTGCGGCCAGTTTGCGTGCCGGTTTTGCGAAGAATGAGCGGATAGGCCATGTTTTCTTTGGCCAGGCGTTTGGACACATCTTGTGCATCTGCGTCAAAAAAAGTGATGCGTTTTGTAACCGGAAAGCGCAGACCTGGGATGCCCTGCAAGCGCCGATAATTGCCGTCTCGTGTGGTCAACCGCACGGCTTCCGGGCGATTAAGCACGCGGGCTTCAGGGTTGGCCGCCATCCAGGTTTCTAATGTCTTGAGAGACAAGTCTTCGATGTCAGGCTCTGCAATTGTGTTGAGCATCACCCGGTGCGCAGGCATGTCGATCTGGCTCATATCTGTTTGTGAGGTCAGCGTAAGACGTTGGGCGGGCAGGGTGCTGCCATCCATCAAATATTGCGTCGTGAAGTGACCGCCACGGAAACGTGCGACATAGCCACGATCCGAGGACTTGCCGAGCATCACTTGGGTTTTGTCGAACCCGCGCAAAACGATCAAACGTGGATCTGACGTACGTAGGCCTAGGGGGGCCTCGCCGAGTGGGTTTCGGACGTAAAAATCTGCCAGCAAGCGCCGGCCTTGCGTGGAGTGCCGAAGCCTGGCGTGCAGCGCTGCCAGGTTGACATGCGCTTCGCGTGAATTTGGGTGTTTGGCAACTTCCTCTTCATAAGCCTCTTTGGCGGCGTCAAACTCACCGGCTTTCATAAGACGAAGGGCTTTGGATGGCTTGGCGTTGACGGCACCTTCTTTGAGCAAGCCTTGGCGCCGCATGAACTCAACATGGGCCTTTTGCCCGATTGGCATGGACCCTGGCAGGGATCCAAGTGTGGGTTTACGCGGCTTAGACGTCTTGCGTCTTGAAGGTTTTTTGTTCTTCGGCATTTTAATTTCAGGCACCAAATACTTGGAAAAATACAGCAAGTTTGTAGCATCGACAGGGGCAAGACTGCCTGAGATTTGAGGCTTTTCTTTGCAAGCTCAATGAATTGGTTGGGGCATTCGCGTGGTTTTATGTCTGATTGTGAAGGTGATTTGTGGGTCTTGAATAGGATCAACTTGAGACGCGCTTTGGGCTAGACAGGCAAGGTTGGTCTCGGCTAGAATTTGAACAAGTGTTCAATAATCTTTGAGCGAAAGGCATATCATGTTTCACGGGCAAATGAGCTTTGATCACGGTGAGGAGATAAATGACCTGCGGAGCGCCGTGCATCGGTGGGCCCAAGATCGTGTAAAGCCCATGGCCGAAGCGGTAGACGCCTCAAACACCTTTCCATCCGAGCTTTGGCGCGAAATGGGGGACCTGGGGCTCTTGGGTGTGACCGTTGAGGAAGAGTTCGGCGGGGCAGGGCTTGGCTATTTGGCCCATACAGTTGTGATTGAAGAAATTGCCCGCGCTTCTGCATCGGTCTCCTTGAGCTACGGCGCGCATTCGAACCTTTGTGTGAACCAAATCCGCCTCAATGGCACCCAAGAGCAAAAGCAAAAATATTTGCCGGAGCTAATTTCTGGGGCGCATGTTGGCGCTTTGGCGATGAGCGAGGCAAGCGCTGGCTCAGACGTTGTTTCCATGAAATTGCGCGCCGAAAAGCGCAATGATCACTATAGGTTAAGTGGAACGAAATACTGGATAACAAATGGCCCAGATGCGGAGACTTTGGTGGTCTATGCCAAAACGGATCCCGACGCTGGATCGAAAGGCATCACAGCCTTTCTGATCGAAAAGGCCATGTCTGGATTCTCCGTAAGCCCCCATTTCGACAAGCTCGGTATGCGTGGCTCAAACACGGGCGAGCTCATCTTTGACGATGTCGAGGTCCCGTTTGAAAATGTGTTGGGCGAAGAAGGCCGGGGCGTGGCTGTTCTGATGTCGGGCTTGGATTACGAGCGTGTTGTCCTCGCAGGGATCGGCACAGGCATCATGGCCGCCTGCTTAGACGAAGTGATGCCGTATCTGGCCAGCCGTAAACAGTTTGGAGAGCGCATTGGCGATTTTCAACTGATGCAGGGCAAGATCGCAGATATGTACACCGCCCTGAATTCTGCGCGCGCCTATATTTATGAGGTCGCCAAGGCCTGTGACAGAGGCGCTGTGACCCGTGCAGACGCGGCGGCCTGTGTGCTTTATGCGTCCGAGGAAGCTATGAAACAGGCCCACCAAGCCGTGCAAGCCATGGGCGGCGCAGGATTTATGCAAAATGCGCCCGTTGCGCGGCTCTTTAGAGATGCCAAACTGATGGAGATTGGCGCAGGCACCTCTGAGATCCGCCGTATGCTCGTGGGGCGCGAAATGATGGGGCAAATGGGATGAGGGCTTGGGTGCTATTTTCGCCCTTGATTGGGCTTGTGGCCGTGGCGGGGTATCTTGGCTTTAAGGCCGGGCAGCCTGTGTCAGAAACTTTGATCATTAATGCCTATGCGGATCGATATGTGGCGGAGTTCGCAGGCGCGCGTACAGATTGTTTGGCGCGCCCAGGAGAAGGCGCGGTGCGGATGACGGTCGAGTGCCAAACCTCCGGTGGAGATTTGGTGATCTATACTGTGGGGCCGCGTGGCGGGCTTTTGGAGAAAATCGTTCAGACTGCGCCGGAGGCTTAGCGGAGCGCAATGAGTATTTTTGCCAAGAAAAAGACGCCATTGGGATCCCTGTTTTGTGTAGGGTGTAGTGTTCTTTTCTTAGCGTTGCCGGGCAAGGCTCAAGACTTTGTTTTTGAACCAAGCCTGTTGGACACATGCTTGGCGGAGGGCTCTGAAGACCTTTGCATTGGGGTGGCGGCCAGAGCCTGTATTGCTGGGCCTGGAGGGACCACAACTGTGGGTCTTGGCTATTGCTTTGACCAAGAGTTGAGCCTGTGGGATGGGCTTTTGAACCGTCGCTATCAGGCTCTGCGACAGCGCGCGCAAAGTCATGACGAGGCGCTTGATGAGGCGTCTTTTGCCCCAAAGATTGCGCCACAACTCTTAGCGATGCAGCGCGCCTGGCTGGCCTTTCGCGCTGAAACTTGCGCGTTTGAGCGCGTGCTATGGGGCGGCGGAACGGGCGGTGGACCTGCCATGCTGAACTGTTTGATGGAAGAAACCGCGCGTCAAGCGATCCGCCTTGGAGGGGCGTCAGGTTGGATGGAGCAATGAGATTTATATTTAACCGGCTGCGGGCCGGGCTCTTTGGCTTAGGGATTGCGGTGTTTGCTTGGGCTTTACCGATGAGCGCTTCGGCCGACGCGCAAGCGACAATTTGGATGGATCAATGCCTGCAATACACGGAAGGTTTTGTCGCGGATGTGCCCTTGTCGGATCCGGAGTTTTTTGCCGCCAGTAAAAACATGGACAGATCGTGCGTTTGGACCCCTTTTGAAATCTGCCGCTTTGCGCAAGAGCGGGATCAATGCCTGGCCTCTGTTCTGGACGCTCAAGCGGGTCATTCGGCGGATCTTCTTGGCAGTTTTCCGAGCGAAGCGACAGGGCAGGGCGAAGAAATAGAAAGTCTAAACGCGAGGCTCTCTGCAGCCTTTGAGTGGGACTGTGATCAATTGAGCTTTGCGGCGCGCCTGAGTTTTGCGCCGTTCTCTTTTGTGCAGATCTGCGCGCTCAATAAGACCGCCAAAAGCTTTGAACACGCCTTGGAAACGCGGCGGTTGCTACAGCAGGTTGCCCAATGAGCAGGCTAGGGTGGATGAAAGAGCGTCCGGCATGACCCTGGAATTTGAGTATTTTTTGCTAGGAAAAGTTAGAGCCGCATTGCTGGCTTTTTCCTGCGCGGTTTGCCCGGTAAACACGCAAGCCGGTGGGCATGAGGCCGCGTTGTCTTGGATGGAGCGCTGCTTGGGAACAGTGGATGCTGTCTATGAAAGCGAAGATAAGCCCGAGCATGGGTTGAGCCAGATGCTTGAGCAAACCTGCGTTGTGTCGGGGTTTGACTATTGTCGTTTTGAAGCTGAACCCCGTTTGTGTTTGAGCGATTGGCAAAGCGAGGTCAAAACCAGGACAAAAGACTTGGTCGCAGACCTGCCGGAGAAGGTTGCGGGCGCAGGTTTTATGCGGAACTCCTTAAATAAAGAGATTGAGAGGTTGCGCGCTTCGGTAGACATACCCTGCACCGCGCAGATTCATGCGGTTCAGACACTTCCTTTTTCAACCTTAGACTTTTGCACATTCTTTGAAGCAGCCACGCGTTTCTTGTCGGCCAGGGATGTTTCGCGACGCATTGAAAGGCTTAATTGATGACACGGGATGCGCACTTAGATGCGATCAATTTGGTTGCGGAAGCTGCAGCGCTCGCGGCGCAAGGCGGCGGTGAAAAATCCCGAGCTCGGCATTTGGCACGGGGCAAGATGTTGCCTCGGGAGCGGGTTGCCAATTTACTCGATGCTGGATCAGACTTCTTAGAAGTAGGCGCACTGGCCGCGCATGGGCTTTACGAGGGTGCTGCCCCTGCCGCTGGCGTGATCGCTGGGGTGGGTAAGGTGCACGGCCAAGACGTGATGGTCATTTGCAATGATGCGACGGTGAAAGGCGGCACCTATTTCCCGATGACCGTGAAAAAGCATCTGCGCGCGCAAGAGATTGCGGCGCAATGCCACCTCCCGTGCATCTATTTGGTCGATAGCGGGGGCGCGAATCTGCCAAATCAAGACGAGGTTTTCCCGGACCGCGATCACTTTGGGCGGATTTTTTACAATCAAGCGCAGATGAGCGCGCAAAATATCCCGCAGGTTGCCGTTGTGATGGGATCTTGCACGGCGGGCGGGGCCTATGTTCCGGCGATGTCGGACGTGACGATCATTGTCAAAGAGCAGGGCACAATTTTCTTGGCCGGACCGCCTTTGGTCAAAGCCGCAACTGGCGAAGAAGTTTCGGCAGAAGACCTCGGCGGCGGCGATGTGCACACGCGGTTGTCAGGTGTTGCGGATTATCTTGCCGACTCTGACGCCCAGGCCTTGGCAATGGCGCGAGAGGCCGTACGTCATCTCAACAGATCGGTGCCTGAAACTGTGGTTTTTGCACCAGCTGAACCGCCCGCGCGGGCTCCAGAAGACCTTTTAGACATTGTGCCCGCAGACCTGCGCCAGCCCTACGACGTACGCGAGGTTTTGGCTTGTATTCTGGACGGTGGGCGCTTTGACGAATTTAAAGCGCGCTACGGCGAAACTTTGGTGACAGGTTTTGGCCATATCGAAGGCTGTCCGGTTGGTATCGTGGCAAACAACGGTGTTTTGTTTGGTGAGAGCGCTGAGAAAGGCGCGCATTTTGTAGAGCTTTGCGCGCAGCGGCGGATCCCGCTTGTGTTTTTGCAAAACATCACGGGCTTTATGGTGGGTCAGGCCTACGAAGCGGGGGGCATTGCGCGCGCAGGCGCAAAAATGGTCACGGCGGTGGCCTGTGCAGCTGTGCCCAAAGTGACGATGATCATTGGCGGCTCTTTTGGCGCGGGCAACTACGGCATGTGCGGGCGAGCCTATAGCCCAAATTTTCTTTGGACATGGCCAAACTCTCGGATTGGCGTGATGGGCGGTGCGCAAGCGGCAGGGGTCTTGAGCACGGTCAAACGGGTGCAAATTGAGACGGCCGGGGGCGCTTGGTCGGACGAAGAACAGGCCGAATTTGAAGCGCCAACGCGCGCTATGTTTGAGACCCAAAGCCATCCGCTTTATGCCAGCGCGCGGCTTTGGGACGACGGAATTATTGACCCCCGCGACACGCGGCGTGTGTTGAGCTTATCGCTGCGAGCAGCCCTGAACGCGCCCATTTCTGACACGCGGTTTGGCGTCTTTCGGATGTGAGGGCGTTTTGATGGTTGAGCGTATAGAAATGAGTACTTCCAGCCAGGAAAAGATTGAAGATCTGCGCAAACGGTATCCGGGCGCGGAGGTGTTTCGGTTTGGCGACGGGCCGCAGCTTTGCGCCGAGCTTTTGGCGCTTGTGATATCTGGCAAAAAGACGGCCACGTGTGGGGCTCTGCGGGACTTTGAAGCGGGTGGCGAAGCGATGCCCCATGTGGGCAGGCACGACATTGCGCTGCACTGGACCGGTGAGCCCGCCGTGGTGATTGAGACCAAGTCGATAGAGCAACGCCGCTTTTGTGATGTCACAGAAGCTTTTGCCTTGGCGGAAGGCGAAAACGATAGTCTGGAGGGCTGGCGGCAGGATCATGAGACCTATTTCGCGCGAAACGGTGGGTTTGATCCTGAAATGGTCTTGGTGTGCGAGCGGTTTGAGGTTGTGGAGGTTGTGAATGCATAGCTACCTGTGGCTTCGCTTTGCTTGCCATTGCCTCGCTTTGGAGGCGCTGAGATGAAGCTGCTGATTGCCAACAGAGGTGAAATCGCCTGCCGCATTCAGCGCTCTGCCAAGGCTTTGGGGCTGAAAACCGTTGCGGTTTATTCAGAAGCTGATGCCCAGGCGCTGCATGTGCGCATGGCTGACGAGGCCGTGCGCCTTGGTTCTGCTGAAGCCTCAGCGAGCTACCTAGACATCGACGCGCTTGTGCAGGCCTGCAGGGTGACAGGCGCGGAGCTGGTCCATCCAGGGTACGGGTTTTTAAGCGAAAATCCGGGCTTCGTTGAGGCTTTGGAGGCAAAGGGCGTTACCTTTGTGGGGCCATCTGCGAAGGCCATTCGTGCAATGGGGCTGAAAGATGCGGCCAAAGCAACAATGCAGGCTTCTGGCGTGCCAATTGTCCCTGGATATCTTGGCGAAGACCAAAGTGCAGAGGTTTTGGCCCGAGAAGCAGAGCGCATTGGCTATCCTGTCTTGATCAAGGCCGTGGCGGGCGGCGGCGGCAAAGGCATGCGGCTCGTGGAGAGGCCAGAAGACTTCACCGGGGCCTTGGAGAGTTGCCAGCGCGAGGCGAAGAGCGCGTTTGGAAACGCGGATGTTCTGATTGAGCGCTATGTGACGCGGCCTCGGCATATCGAAGTTCAGGTGTTTGGCGATGGTGCCCGGGCGGTGCATTTGTGGGAGCGCGATTGCTCTTTGCAACGGCGGCATCAAAAGGTGATCGAAGAAGCGCCCGCACCGGGCATGAGCCCTGAGATGCGCGATGCCATGGGGCAAGCGGCCGTTTTGGCGGCGCAAGCGATTGGCTATCTCGGCGCGGGCACCGTTGAGTTTATCGTAGAAACCCAAGCGGATGGAATGCTGGGAGATTTCTTCTTCATGGAGATGAACACCCGGTTGCAGGTGGAGCATCCCGTGACAGAAGCGATCTTGGGTGTGGATTTGGTCGATTGGCAGTTGCGCCTTGCGATGGGCGCTTTTGATTTGCCGGATCAAGCCAGCTTGCAGGCCAAGGGTCACGCCATAGAGGCCCGGCTTTATGCCGAGGATGTACCCGCAGGGTTTTTGCCGTCGACAGGAGAGATCACACATTTGGCTTGGCCTGAAGGGCCTGGGGTGAGGATCGATACGGGTGTTGATCAAGGCAGTGCCGTGAGCCCGCATTATGATCCCATGATCGCCAAAGTGATTGTGCATGGCGAGACCCGTGCGGAGGCGTCGAGCAAGATCAGAGCTGCACTGCAGGGCACGGAAGTGAGTGGCATCTCGACAAACGGCGCGTTTTTATTGAACCTCTTAGGCGCACCAGATTTTGTCGCTGGACGTATGCATACGGGGTTGATCGACGAGGGCGGTTCCGCCCTTTTGGCCAACCCGAGCCCTTGTTCGAGGTGCCAGGCGATTGCAGCTGTGGCGCTTGCTGGGGGCAAAGGGCAGGGGTTTTCGATATGGTCCCCGCTCACTTGGACGGTTTCATTGTCCTTCGCGGATCAGCGCATTGATGCAAAGCTGCGCTACCAAGAGGCTCATGTGGATGTCGAAATTGGCGAGGACTGTTATGAGGTGCAGATCACGCAAGACGCAATTTTTTTAGATGGGCAGAAAACAACGGCCAATATGACGATCAGCCCCCAAGGCGTCGACGTGTTCTGGGCCAACACTTACCGGTTTACGCGCATAGACCCTTTGGCGTCGCAAACTGAAAGTGCGGCCGGAGACGGACGGATCCTCGCGCCTATGCCTGGGTTTGTACGCCAGCTTTTTGTGGCTGTAGGCGATGCCGTGGAGGAGGGGGATCGCTTGCTTGTTATGGAAGCCATGAAGATGGAGCATGCGCTGACTGCGCCTTTTTCGGGAACCGTTCGGGATCTGCAGGTGAAAGAAGGGGATCAAACCATGGGTGGCAATCTTCTTGCGGTGTTGGAGGCCTCGGAATGAGCAATCCGCGCATTGTGCTTCACCATTGTCCGCAAACCCGCTCGATGCGCACACTCTGGCTCTTGTATGAGCTTGGTGTTCCTTTTGAGCTTGTCGAGCACGCCTTTGGGAAAAACCTGCGGGATCCGTCTTTTCTGGCCAAAAGCCCTGCGGGCAGGGTGCCTGCCTTGGAGTTTGATGGCCAAAGCTTGATGGAAACAGGCGCAATGGCTGAGCTCCTCTGCGAGCGGTTTGCGCAAGCTGGTTTGGGCCGAAGGCCGGAAGATCCAGAGCGCCTTGATTGGCTGCAATGGGTGCATTTTGCCGAAACCATCAGCCAACATGCCGCAAGCCTCACCCAACAACACATCGTGCTTTACAAAGATGAGATGCGCTCGCCTGTTTTGATGAAAATCGAAGCGGCGCGTTTGGCCAAATGCTATGAGGCCATGGAGCCGCTTTTGAGCACACAAGACTATCTGCTATCCGGATTTTCCGCTGCCGATATTGGCGTGGGGCAGGCGGTTTATATGGCGCGGCATTTTGCGAAAACAGATCCTTATCCGGGGGTCCAGGCTTGGTTTGAGCGGATCACGGAAAGACTAGCATTTCAGAAGTGCCTTCCGGGCGACGTTCGGCTTTATGCCCAAGACTTTTATCCAGCATGGGATGTCGCGTGAGCGGGTTCGTTGAAATTGTCGAGGTTGGGCCTCGGGATGGCTTGCAAAATGAGCCTGGTTTTGTGCCAACTGAGGAAAAGCTGCGCTTTATCAGCGCCTTGAGCGACGTTGGCTTTCGCCGGATCGAAGTGGCGTCGTTTGTCTCGCCCAAATGGGTGCCGCAGATGGCCGATGCAGTGGAAGTGATGGCGGGGCTGCAAGCGTTTAAGGGGCCAAAATGGATGGCTCTTGTGCCCAATATGACCGGATTTGAAAAAGCTCGGGCAGCTTCAGTTCCGCAGATCGCCGTGTTCCTCAGTGCAACGGAAGGCTTTAGCCAAAAAAACCTGAATTGCTCGGTTGCTGAGAGCCTGGAGCGCGCAAGGCCTGTGATATCTGCAGCACGGGACGCTGGCATGAGCGTGCGAGGCTATGTCTCTTGCGTGACTGATTGCCCGTACGAAGGCCGCGTGGCACCAAGCTCAGTTGCTGGTGTTGTTGAGCGCTTAAGCGCCTTAGGTGTGGACGAAATCGCGCTGGGCGAAACCTTGGGCAAAGGGCGCCCCGAGCAGGTTGGGAATATGTTGCATCAAGTCTGTGGGGTCTATGACGTTGAAAACCTCGCGGGACATTTTCACGACACAGAGGGGCATGCCCTGCAAAATATCAGTGTCAGTTTAGACGCGGGAGTGCGGATTTTTGACGCCTCAGCTGGCGGGCTCGGGGGCTGTCCCTATGCCCCTGGTGCAGCGGGCAATGTGGCCACAGAGGCCGTAAATACGCATCTCGAAACACTTGGCTTTGTCACAGGCTTGGACGCTGCAGCCATGACCACGGCAGCGAGGCTTGTGCAGGAGATACGGCATGGAAACACTTGAGTTTGAGGTCGATCAGCGCGGCGTGGCGACCCTGACCTTAGCACGGCCTGAGAAACATAATGCACTGTCTGGCACCATGATCGCGGAATTGCGTGCCTTGGCAGACAGTTTGCAGACAAAGACAGACCTGCGCGCCGTGGTGTTGCGCGGTGGGGGCAAAAGCTTTTGTGCTGGCGGCGACCTCAATTGGATGCGCGCGCAGTTTGAAGCGGATCGCGCAACAAAAGCGCGCGAGGCACGGGCCCTTGCTGAGATGCTCTTTGCGATGAATGCGCTGCCGCAGCCGCTTATTGGAGCCGTGCAAGGCAATGCTTTTGGCGGTGGGCTTGGGTTGATGTGTGTGTGCGACACGGTTGTTTCGATCGAAAGTGCAAAATTTGGCCTTACGGAAACCAAGCTAGGGCTCATCCCAGCGACAATTGGGCCCTATGTTTTGGCCCGCATGGGAGGGGGACCGGCGCGTCGTGTCTTTATGTCGAGCCGCTTATTTGGAGCGCAGGACGCGTTGAATTTGGGGCTGGTGCACCGTGTTGAGACTGTCTCGAGCTTTGAGGCGGGTGTCGCTGCTGAAGTGGTGCCCTACTTATCTTGTGCACCTGGTGCTGTGGCAGAGGCAAAAGCGCTTACACGGTCGTTGGGCTACGCACCGACACAAGAGGATATTGACGTCTCGATAGAAGCTTTGATTGCACGATGGGAAAGTGCTGAAGCTCAAGAGGGTGTTGCCGCTTTCTTTGAACAGCGCGCAACACCCTGGGCGGCCAAAAAGGGATAAGCTCTGCACATTGCCAGGGGAGCAGGTAAAATGAGGTTCACAAAAAGTTAACGGTGAAATTGAAATTCCCCCTCCCTACCGCCCTTAATCCTTGGGCGATTCTGGTAATGTTTTCCTAAGCGACGCGCAAAAAATCGTTAGAACTTTATTCGTTCAACGTGCGATGGCGCTCCTTTATAATCGAGACTTTGCCCTCCGAAGGGCATCCCAAGTGGCTAGGAAGGAACCCGGTCTGCGACCAAACGCGCTAGCTCCGTTACGTTGACCCCTGGCAGGCAGCGCGGTACCACACTCTAAATCTGTGGAGAGCAATATGAGCGCTTTGGCCGGACAATACGCCCCCATCCTAATCTTTCTCGCGATCGCAATTGGTCTTGGGTTGGTTTTGATCCTCGCGGCAGCGGTCGTCGCGGTCCAAAACCCAGACCCCGAAAAAGTCTCAGCCTATGAGTGCGGCTTTAACGCCTTTGATGACGCGCGCATGAAGTTTGATGTGCGCTTCTATCTTGTCGCCATACTTTTCATCATCTTCGATTTAGAAGTGGCGTTCCTCTTCCCATGGGCTGTTGCTTTTGGAGAGATTTCTATGGTGGCATTTTGGTCGATGATGGTGTTTCTCACCGTGCTCACTGTAGGCTTCGCTTATGAGTGGAAAAAAGGAGCGCTCGAATGGGAGTGATGGCAGGGGCCAACACGGCCGATTTTGATCGCGATGTGGCCACGCAGGACCTTAATGCGGCACTGCAAGACAAAGGGTTCCTCGTCACATCCACAGACGACATTATCAACTGGGCGCGCACTGGTAGCTTGCACTGGATGACCTTTGGGCTCGCTTGCTGCGCTGTTGAGATGATGCATACCGCCATGCCGCGTTATGACATGGAGCGCTTTGGAACAGCGCCGCGGGCCTCCCCGCGTCAATCGGATCTGATGATCGTTGCGGGCACACTCACAAACAAAATGGCGCCCGCTTTGCGCAAGGTTTATGACCAGATGCCTGAGCCGCGCTATGTGGTTTCGATGGGGTCTTGCGCAAATGGCGGGGGCTACTATCACTACTCATACTCTGTCGTACGAGGCTGCGACCGCATTGTGCCAGTGGATGTTTACGTCCCTGGCTGCCCACCGACAGCCGAAGCGCTGCTCTATGGCATCTTGCAGCTTCAGCGCAAAATCCGCCGAACCGGAACGATCGTGCGATGATCTTGACTGTTGAACAGCTCAAGGCTGACAACGCGCTTGTCATCGAAAACGCTGAGATCATACAGCGTTTTGAGGAGAGCGGGTCGGATGTCGCCCGCGTCGAAATCGTCAGCTATATGTGTGACTTCCCTTCGTTTGAAAGCGCCCAATCCTGCTTGGATATGTTCAGTAGGATTATCAGAGAGCCCAAAAACCGCTTACCGACAATGGTTTCGATGGATATAACGGATGTCTCCGAAGAAGACGAAGATTTGCGTCCTTTTCTCGCGAATTGTAGTCTGAGAATGGCATTGTCGGTAGAGCGTGTCTGGCAAATTGAATCCATTTTCCATCTTATTAGTCGTGAATTTGATGGTGGAGATGTTAGTTGGGAATATCTGCGGCCTGAACCAATGCAAGAGGCGGTAAGCTGACATGAGTGATGTGCTCAAAGAACTTGGTGCTCATATTGAGGCCAAACGCCCCGATTGCGTATTGGCTTTTGAGGTCGCCAATGATGAGTTGACCATGCAGGTTGCCCCGAGCAACTTACCTGGCCTGGTGGCGTGGCTCAAAACGGATCCGGCCTGCCTTTTCTCAACGCTTGTAGATATCACAGCTGTTGATAATCCAGGCCGCGCGCGGCGGTTTGACGTCGTTTATCACTTCCTGAGCATGTACCAAAATCACCGCATTCGTCTGAAGGCAGCTGTGCGCGAAGACGATATGGTGCCCTCGATCATTGACACGCATGCCTCTGCCAATTGGTTTGAGCGCGAAATCTTCGACATGTTTGGCATTCTTTTTTCCGGCCACCCCGATCTGCGCCGTATTCTGACGGATTACGGGTTTCGCGGACACCCATTGCGCAAAGATTTCCCAACCACGGGCTACACGGAAGTCCGCTATGACGAGACGAAGAAGCGCGTCGTTTATGAACCTGCAAGCCTTGTGCAGGAATACCGGCAATTTGATTTCATGAGCCCATGGGAAGGTGCACAATATGTGCTGCCGGGTGATGAAAAAGGTGACAAAGAGAAAGCAGGCTAATGCAGCTCATTTTCTGGATCGTCTTCACGGCTTTGACAATTGTACCGCTTTGGATGTTGTGCCCAAAATACCGCTTGCCGAGCTGGGTCTCGCTTGTGGCGATTGCGCCCATTGGGGCGATCGCTTTGTTGTGGGTTTTTGTCTATCGCGAAGACCTGATCATTCCGGGGATAGATAAATGATGGATGGCTCCAAAGGCTTTGAAGACGCTCAAACGGGCGAACAGCAGATCCGGAATTTCAATATCAACTTTGGTCCGCAACACCCGGCTGCTCACGGAGTGTTGCGTCTTGTACTGGAGCTGGATGGCGAGATCGTAGAACGCTGCGATCCGCATATTGGTCTGTTGCACCGCGGCACCGAAAAGCTCATGGAGAGCCGGACTTACCTGCAGAACCTGCCTTACTTCGACCGTCTCGACTACGTTGCTCCAATGAACCAAGAGCACGCGTGGTGCCTGGCCATTGAGAAGCTAACAGGCACAGAGGTGCCGCGCCGTGCCTCGCTGATCCGCGTTCTTTATTGCGAAATCGGTCGTGTCTTGAACCATATTCTCAATGTCACCACGCAGGCGCTTGATGTGGGAGCGCTCACACCTCCGCTTTGGGGCTTTGAAGAGCGCGAGAAACTGATGGTGTTTTACGAGCGCGCCTGTGGGGCACGTCTCCATGCCGCCTACTTCCGGCCGGGCGGGGTGCACCAAGATCTGCCGCTTGATCTCATTGACGATATTGAAACCTGGGCCACCGAGTTCCCGAAAGTTCTGGATGATATCGACGGGCTGCTCACAGAAAACCGCATCTTCAAGCAACGCAACGCAGACATCGGCATCGTCACTGAAGAAGAGATCCAAACCTGGGGCTTTTCTGGCGTGATGGTGCGCGGCTCAGGCTTTGCATGGGACCTGCGCCGTGCGCAGCCCTATGAGTGCTACGATGAGTTCGACTTCCAAATTCCCGTAGGCAAAAATGGCGATTGTTATGATCGCTATTTGTGCCGCATGGCCGAAATGCGCGAAAGCGTGAAGATTATCCACCAGTCCATCGAGAAATTACGCGCCCCTGAAGGGCAGGGTGATGTGATGGCGCGAGGCAAAATGACACCGCCCACACGTGGCGACATGAAAACCTCCATGGAAGCACTCATTCACCACTTCAAGCTTTATACGGAAGGCTTCCATGTGCCCGAAGGCGAGGTTTATGCGGCGGTTGAAGCGCCCAAAGGTGAGTTTGGTGTGTATCTTGTTGCCGATGGCACAAACAAACCCTACCGCGCAAAACTGCGCGCACCGGGCTTCCCGCATCTTCAAGCCATGGATCACATCGCGAAAGGCCACCAATTGGCAGACGTCGCAGCGATCATTGGCACGATGGACGTGGTTTTCGGCGAGATTGACCGGTGACACCCAACGATCCTACTCTCAGCATCCATGCGACCTTTATTTCAGCGCTAATGTTGTCGGCTTGCACAACCTCGGTACCTCAGGCATCGCGCGCCGAGGCGTTTTTTGCGTCAGTTGCGAATTTGGAGGGTTGCTCTGTGCCGAACTCTGGGATCCGGGATCATTTTGTTAAAAATGGTTTCGTAGATCCACGCGAGCGCCTCGAACTGTTCTACCAGTTAAAGACTCAAGCAGGCGCGTTCACCGTAACAGACGAGGCGCTTCTCGCGAACTCTCAAAGCTGCGGTCGACCACCTGTGATCTTGGCAACAAGCCGAGCCGATTTTGATCGCGCTTTTGCGGCAATTGTAGACAAGGGCTGCAGGGTTCCAGTATCGAAACTTCGTGCGACATATGAACCTATGGGCATTGGGCCTAATCAATTGCGGAGTTACCTTCAAATTATCGTCGGCTCCGGAATTGGTGAAGTAAACGCAGACGGCGTAACTTTGAATGATTGGGAATGTGAGGTCGCCTAATATGCTAACGCCGAGAATGTTCACGACCTTGCCAAAGCCGCTAAAGCGAAGGCTCTTTCTCAGCTTTTTGAGCTTTACACTTGTTGTTCCGATGGGGGCAGTGGCCAATGAAGATGCCGAGCGTCTGGCAGAAATCCTTCTCGCCAATGATTGCAAACTCACATCTGAGGTTGCGGCCACAGTTCTCCCTGAGGCTGGTTTTGATCGGGTGAGGTCTATTGATGCCTCGCGCACTTTGATGATGCAACAGCGCGCAGGCTTTGCGGAAGACGAAGAAACATTGGTTCTTCTGGATCCAAGGTGCCCAGAATGATCAGCGGCTTAACCTGCGGGGCGTTAAAGACATGGCTGTAAAGGCATAATCAAAATGCTGTACTGGCTCATGATGATCGCAGCCCTCGGAGGCGTGTTGACCACGGTCTATCTGGTTTATGTGTGTTGGCGCGATCCTGTGGCCGGATTGCGTAACCTACAGCACGACCCAGGCCCCGATGGGTCTGCTGGGAAACTCCCACAGGTCATGTTGGGGCGCTATATTGGATTTCTGATCATGTCAGTGGGGGCGCTACTAAGCCAATCGGCCCTCGTCTTGTTGGTGATATCGGCAGGTCTCACGTTTATGGCGTTTCACGACGCACAGACCTACAAAACCGCTGGCAAGCCCTTTAACAAACACGTCCAAGCAGGTGTCTTGGGAGCAATCGTTTTTGCGATCTCCGGGCTCGCTTGGCTAACCGGAGCTGCGTGACAATGCTGAGACGTCTACACCCTGAGCAACCCGAAAGCTTTGCCTTCACGCCCGCAAATCAAGCCTGGGCCGAAGCTCAGACCACCAAGTTTCCCGAAGGCCGCCAAGCGTCCGCGATCATACCGCTTTTGTGGCGCGCCCAGGAACAAGAGGGCTGGCTCTCGCGCCCTGCGATTGAAGCCGTGGCCGATATGCTGGGGATGGATTACATCCGCGCTCTTGAGGTGGCGACCTTCTATTTCATGTTCCAACTTCAGCCCGTGGGATCCGTGGCGCATTTGCAGGTCTGCGGTACAACCTCCTGCATGATCTGCGGGGCCGAAGATCTTGTGGGTGTGTGCAAAGAGATGATTGCTCCGAAAGCGCATGAGATTTCGGAAGACGGCAAGTTCTCTTGGGAAGAAGTGGAATGCCTGGGCGCCTGCGCAAACGCGCCGATGGCTCAAATCGGCAAAGACTACTACGAAGACCTTACGGCCGATAAGCTGCGCGACATGCTCAAAGCCATGTCGGACGGCGAAGTGCCCCGGCCCGGGCCTCAAAACGGGCGCTATGCCGCGGAACCTTTAAGTGGGCTCACATCGCTGGCTGAGCATGAGCCCGGCAAAGCAGACGGCAACGGGTCAGTTGGCCTGGCGCTTGAGATCGGGGATACGATCAAACGCATCGACGGCACCGAGGTGCCGCTCGTGACGCCTTGGCAGGGCAAGTCCGCCAAAGGGTCGAAGAAAGCTGCTGCAAAACCCGCGGCCAAAGCCAATGCTGCTGCTAAGCCGAAATCTGCAGCGGCTGAAAAGCCTGCGTCCCCTGGTACCAAACCCAAGGTTATGAAAGCCGCCCGGGCAGGTGGCCCGGATGATCTTAAGCGCATCAAGGGCGTTGGACCCAAGCTAGAGGCGCTGTTGCATCGGCTTGGATTTTTCCATTTTGACCAAGTGGCCGCATGGACGTCAGACGAAATTGCCTGGGTCGATGACAATTTAGAGGGCTTTAAAGGCAGAGTTTCGCGCGATAATTGGGTTGAACAGGCCAAAACCCTTGCAACTGATGGGAAGACGTAGAGAATTCCCCGTGATAAGAAGGTTTAGGTGCGCAACGATGCATCATCGACTATCGAACGGGAGAATAAGGGATGAAGGCGAATTCTGACGGCCTCACCTGCGCAGTTGGCGCATGGCTCACAGCGTTGCTCGCTGGCTTTTTGATTTTTGGATTGCTGCTGATCCTTGGTGGATTTGGCTTTATGCAAGCCGCGTTTTGTGGCGTGGTTGTGGCGGCGATCTTGGGCGTTTTGCTCAGTATAATGCTCTGCGGCACATCTGAGGCTTCATCCGCTGCGGACGCATCGCGTGCGGGCCAAGCGCCCACAACGGATACGCATCGCGCTCCAACAGCTGGGCCTGGATCTGCCAGTGCACCTGCCTCATCTAGTCCGGCCACAGCAAAAGCGCCTGCCGCCGCTGCAGCGCCTGTTGCAGCCGCAGCACCCGTTGCCGCTGCTGCAGCTGCACCAGCGCCAGAACCGGAACCGACACCAGCAGCAGAACCAACACCTGAACCAACACCGGCGCCAGAGCCAGAACCAGCACCTGAGCCAAAGGCCGCTGCAGCGCCTAAGCCTGCCGCAGCAAAAGCAGAGCCAGCTGGTGAAGACTACGACAAAGACGGCGTCGTTGAAGGCGAGAATGAGGGCACGCGTCCCGAAGCGCTTTCGGGCCCACGCGGTGGCAAAGCAGACAACCTCAAAGAGATCAAAGGCATCGGGCCAAAGCTCGAAAAGCTGTGCAACTCTTTGGGCTTCTATCACTTCGACCAAATCGCTGGCTGGACAGCCGACGAAGTGGCGTGGGTGAATGCAAACCTGGAAGGCTTCAAGGGACGCGTGACACGCGACACATGGGTCGAACAAGCGAAGATCCTAGCCAGCGGTGGCGAGACAGAGTTCTCCAAACGCGTTGAAGACGGCGACGTCTATTAAGATTTCTGCGCTTCCGTCGAACCAGACGGAGCCGCAACGATAAAATTGGGGTGTCCGCTGATGGCGGGCAACCCGCGCGCTTCGAGGGGAGGAGCGGAGCGTTTTCGAATTGATTTTAGCGCAGAGCGGGGTCTGCGCCTTCTGTTTGGAGACGACCATGACACAGACATCTTCTCAAGCTTTGGCTGAGAGC
>JBCDCE010000065.1:0-21214 GCA_039182515.1 Pseudomonadota bacterium
GCGTTAGGTGATTCAGGTTTTTCGCATAACGCTTTAGCAATTCTGAGCGATGGGTGATGCGAAGTGCCTTGAACTTTTGGCACCGTGCATTCTGGCATGGATCGAACGAACGCATTCTACTCAAATTGTTCATAAAAAGCTGCGTGACCTTCACGGCCCATTACCCGACTCACCTTAAAATAAAGGGTGGTAGGGAGAGGGCCGCGCCAGTTCGAGCGTTAACCAAATCTTCACAGAATGTCCCCCTCTGCCAAGGCTTTGCCCAAGCGTGGCAGCCGCGCTTTTTTCATCAAAGCACGGATGGTCCAGTCCTCTCCAGACAGGCGCTGAGCCGTGTCCAACACGCCCCGCGCCACTTCGATCACAGCATCAGGGTCTGCTTCAAAAAACCCGAGCAAAAACAAATCAGGATCCGCCCGAGACACACCCTCTTCCGCCAAAATATGCCTTGGGAAATCCTTTGCGTTCACGGTTACAATCACATCTGCAGAGCCCGAAATTGCCCCCGCCAAAACATGCCGATCATTCTCATCAGGCAGCCACAAACGCGCCTCTAACCCGTCTCCATACCGAACAGCTGCTTTTGGAAACTGACTTTCCAAAAGCGCGCGATCTCCCCGTGCCAAGGCCTCTCCCTCAGGTCCCAACTTGCGCGCCGCGCGCACCCATTCTTCGAGCACGCGCTCAGACCATTGCGGCTCATAGAGCCCTAGCTTTGCCGCTCCGATGAGCATCTCACGCATCACCGTTGGGTAAATCACGCAAGTGTCTAAAAAGGCTCTCATGACAATATACGGTAGAACAGTGCCTTGAGATATCCGCTTTCCGAAAGCTGCGGCAGCTTTGGGTGATCCGGCCCAGCCTCGCCTGTATGGACCAGCTGTGCACGACGACCCGCGCGCCCTATTCCTCGGTTGGACGCTCTAGAAAATCGCGTCAAATCAGCCGCATGACTGCACGAACAGAGCCCCAAATAGCCGCCTTCCCGAACCAAGCCAGCCGCCAAACGCGCCACACGCTCATAGGCCCTTAGACCCTTTTCGAGAGACGGCTTGTTGGGCGCAAAGGCGGGCGGATCACAGATCACCACATCAAATTGCGCACCTTCTTCTGACAGAACTTGCAGCACATCAAACGCATCGCCCCGCCTCGTGGAAAACCGCCCCTCAGCGTCCATCGTTTCAGCGCCCCTTGTTGCCAATGTCAAAGCATCTTGTGACCCATCCACACAGGTCACAGCCCGAGCACCGCCCGCCAAGGCGGCCAAGCCAAACCCACCCACATGCGAAAACACATCAAGCACATCACAGTCCTGGGCGAGCGCTGCCGCAAAGGCGTGGTTGGGTCGCTGATCATAAAATAAGCCCGTTTTTTGGCCCTGCGTAAGATCCGCAAAATAAGTCGCCCCGTTCATTGGAACGGCCATCGGCGCATCGGGCGCAGTCCCGATCAACACATCAGAAAAATCGTCCAACCCTTCTAGCCCACGCGTGCGCCCTTTGGCGTTTTTCATCACACAAGTGGCACCTGTAACGTGCTGCAAAGCTGCAACCAAAGGCTCCAAGAGCCGTTCGATCCAAGCGGCATTGGGTTGCACCACAAGCACATCATCAAATCGGTCTACAATCAAGCCAGGCAGGCCATCGGCTTCTGCGTGGATCAGCCGGTAGTGCGGGCCCGCATAAAGCCGCGAACGATGCGCCAAGGCCGCCTCAATGCGCGCTTCAAACCAAGCTTGATCAATCCTTGCGCTCAAATCTCGATCGATCATGCGAACAGCAATCTGTGACAGCGGGTTGATCGCAACAAGCCCTAGGCTGGCCTGCGCGCCGTCGCGCAATTCGGCCAAAGTGCCAGGCGCAAGCGCTTTGGTCCGCCGGTCCAAAACGAGATCATTTGCATAGACCCAAGGCGCGCCAAATCGGATCGGACGCGCGTCCACTTTCGGACGCAGTTTTACAATTGGATAGCTGTGCTCTGTCATGGCACAGCCCCTAGCCAAGCCTGCGTCAAATGAACAGAGGCATTGCTCCAAGAAAGTGAAGTAGCCCTCTAGATTTGTTAGCGCTAACAAGTTATGGCACCCGCGAAAGGGAAGCTTAATATGCCACTCAACGCCACCATCGAAGACGTCACTGCGCGCATTATAGAGCGCTCGCAAAAAAGCCGGAGCGCCTATCTCGATCGTATGGCCCGCGCCGCTGATCAAGGCCCCAAGCGCGCGCACCTGAGCTGCGGAAATCAGGCCCACGCCTATGCCGCAATGGGCCGGGACAAAGGCACACTCATAGCCGATAAAGCTCCCAATATCGGGATTATCACCGCCTATAATGACATGTTGTCTGCTCACCAGCCCTTCCAAACCTACCCAGACCTCATAAAAGAGGCCGCGCGCAAGGCAGGTGGCACAGCTCAGGTTGCGGGTGGCGTGCCTGCGATGTGCGATGGCGTGACCCAAGGTCAGGTTGGCATGGAACTCTCGCTCTTTTCCCGCGATGTCATCGCTTTGGCAGCCGGCGTTGGTCTGAGCCACAACACTTTTGACGCGGCAATGTATCTTGGCGTTTGCGACAAGATTGTCCCCGGCCTTATCATGGCCGCCGCCACCTTCGGCTATATCCCCGGCATCTTCGTGCCCGCTGGCCCCATGACAAGCGGCCTGCCCAACGACGAAAAGGCCAAAGTACGCCAAGAGTTTGCGACGGGCGCCTGTGGGCGCGAAGAACTCATGAAAGCCGAAATGGCCTCTTATCACGGCCCCGGCACCTGCACCTTTTACGGCACAGCCAACTCCAATCAGATGCTAATGGAGTTCATGGGCCTGCACTTGCCGGGCGCCAGCTTTGTCAATCCCGGCACACCTCTGCGCGACGCGCTGACAACTGAGGCCACCCAGACGGCCCTCGAGATCACAGCCTTGGGCAACAACTATCGCCCCGTGAGCGAGATCCTCGATGAGAAAGCCTTTGTGAACGGCATCATAGGCCTCATGGCCACGGGCGGCTCCACAAACCTTGTGTTGCACCTGCCCGCTATGGCCAAAGCGGCGGGCATCCACCTCGAGCTTGAGGATTTCGCGGAGCTTTCCGCCGCCATTCCGCTCATGGCCAAGGTCTATCCCAATGGCTTGGCTGACGTGAACCATTTCCACGCCGCTGGCGGTTTGGGCTATATCATCGGCGAGCTTTTAGAAGCGGGCCTTCTGCACCCCGACACCAAAACGGTCGCGGGTGACGGCATGGCGCTCTATACCCAAGAGCCCAAACTCAAAGACGGTGTGCTGACCTTCGCCCCTGGCCCCACAAAAAGCCACAATGAGAAAATCCTACGTCCAGCAAGGGAAGCCTTTCAGCCCACTGGCGGGCTCAGAAAACTGCAAGGCAACCTCGGCCAAGGCATCATGAAGGTCTCTGCCGTGGCCCCTGAACGCCACATCATCGAAGCCCCCGCACGCGTCTTCCACGATCAAGCGAGCGTGAAGGCGGCGTTCCAAGCCGGCGAGTTCACCTCAGACACAATCGTTGTCGTGCGCTTCCAAGGGCCCGCGGCCAATGGCATGCCCGAATTGCATGCCCTCACCCCACCTCTCGCTGTGCTGCAAGATCGCGGCCTCAAAGTGGCCCTTGTCACAGATGGCCGCATGTCCGGGGCCTCCGGCAAGGTCCCTTCCGCCATCCATGTGGCCCCCGAAGCGTCACGCGGCGGCCTTTTGGCAAAAGTAGCAGATGGGGATATTCTCCGCCTTGATGCGACAGCCGGCACGCTGGATGTCCTGACGCCAGGCGTTGAGGCGCGAGAGGCCGTGCAGTTTGACCCAAGCTCCTCTATGTTCGGCGTGGGTCGCGAACTCTTTGAGGTCTTTCGCCAAAACGCAGGCCCCGCCACCTCCGGCGCCGCGACGGTACTTTAGCAACCGCCACTTTTTCTTGGGTAAAATACTCCCGCCGGAGGCACCCACCGGCATAACACGAACAAAGGTTTAGTCCCATGACACCCGAGACCGCCAGCAAGCACACCCTCGAGATTTGCGAACGCGCCCCTGTTATCCCGGTCCTGGTGGTCAAGGACCCCGCCCATGCAGCCCCTCTGGCCAAAGCTCTCGTCGCAGGTGGCCTTCCCGCCCTTGAAGTGACCCTGCGCACCCCCGCAGCCCTCGAAGTGATCGCAGAAATGGCCAAAGTGCCTGGAGGTTTCGTAGGCGCAGGCACCCTCCTCACAGAAGCAGACGTTAAAAAAGCCAAAGCCGCCGGGGCAACCTTTGGAGTCTCTCCAGGTGCCACAGACAGGCTCTTGGACGCCGTCGAAGAGGCTGACCTTCCAACGTTGCCAGGGGCTTCAAGTGCCAGCGAAGCCATGCGTCTTCTCGAGCGCGGATACAGTGTTCAAAAGTTCTTTCCTGCCGAAGCCGCAGGCGGCGCGTCCTTTTTGAAATCCCTGGCCTCGCCCCTGCCGCAAATCACCTTTTGCCCCACCGGCGGTGTGAGCCTCGAGAATGCCAAAAGCTATCTGAGCCTGCCAAATACGCGCTGCGTTGGCGGCAGTTGGGTGGCCCCAAGCGCTTTGATGGAAGCAGGTGATTGGGAAGGCATCACGGCTCTCGCACGGACTGCCGCCCAACTCTAAGCCGCCATTCCAACTCCTGCGAACGCTTTGCACACAAAGCCTTCAGATCGCAGTGAAAAGATCTAAAGAGGCGCCGATAAACTCGCCTTAAAGGCGAAAAACATGCACATTGGCATACGTACATGCATACGTTGCGCATACGTGATGGCATACCCAAGAGAGTGGTAAAAACCCTTTGAGACGAGCACCTAAGCGCTCTCGCTGCACTCAACGCTTGTAAAAAACCGCTCTGTTGCGCGTGCGCTGACCTAAGACTGCGTTAAGCTTGCGTATCCTCCGCCTCAGGCCGCGCCAACCGGCCCGCGCGCCCGCCGCGTCTTGCGGCTTTAGGCGCTGCCCCAAGACCGTCTTGCAAAACGCGTGTCATCGGGTGATCCGGGGCTCCTGCACCATAATACGCTAACGCCGCCTTGATATGCGCGTTTGTGTCCTGACCTGCCGCGACATTGATCGCCCAATCAAGAAAGATGGACCGACATTCGCCAGGCGTAATCCCCTCTATCTTATAAGACTCTCGGATCAATCCCTTGGGATCAAACACAGCGGGGTCAGTCAGGTCCATTGGATACCTCATTCTCGGTCGTCGCGATAAACTGGCCCAAACCGTCTTCAATAATCTGTGCTGCGGCCGACTTTTGAAGGCGAATTTCCGTCTCTAACGCCTCAATAGACACACATTTGGTAGATTTCAGAAGCCGGTCCTGCCCGCCTTGGCTTAACTCTTCTGGGACTAATGCACCCCCACTGACCAGCCGTGTCAGCGCCTGCAACCGCCAATAAAGATCACGCGCCTCTTGTAATTGCGCCCGTGCGCCGGATCCAACCAAGGGCTCCGTTAAAGCCACTTGCGCCTCAGAGGCACGCTCCGGGCTGCCTGCAATCAAAGCGGCAAGCTGGGCGAAGAGGTCAAGGTCCTGTAAGCCGCCGGCCGCATCTTTTGCATCCCAAAGGTCTTGCCCCCACTTTTCGGCTGCCAAACGCCTACGCATCTCCGCCACGTCTCGCGCCAAAACCTCGTCGGGACCAGCCAAATCAATCACGGCACCGCGAAAGGCCTCAAAGGCTTCACAAAAAGATCTGGGTCCCGCCACCGCCCGCGCCCGCGTCAGAGCCAGGCGCTCCCACGTCCAGGCCTCTTTTTGTTGATAGTCCTGATAGGCCTGCCAACTTGTGGCCACAGGGCCTTTGCGCCCCGAAGGCCTCAACCGCATATCCACTTCATAGAGCCGACCCTCTGCCATCGGCGCTGTTAAAGCTGTCACCAGAGCCTGGGTCAGGCGTGCATAATATGCGCGTGCAGGCAAAGGCTTATCTCCCTGGGAGGTCTCCACCCCAGCCGCATCATAGATCAAGATCAGATCAAGGTCCGAGCGCGCATGGCAGGCCCGCATGCCAAAGGATCCCAGGGCCACAACGCAGGCCCCATTGCCCGGCGGTTCCCCATGTTTGCGCGCAAACTCTGTGGTCACGCGGGGCCAAAGCACACTGAGAATGGCTTCGGCCAAATCGGCATATTGGCGGGCCGCTTCATGCGCATCGATAAGTCCCCGCAGGTGGTGCACACCGATGCGAAAATGCCAGTCTTTCTTAACTCTGCGCGCCGTATCGAGTACCGCCTCATAGCTTGTTTCGGCCTCCATTGAGGGCGCGATTTTGGCCACCAGCCCGTCCAAGCCGGGCCAGTCTTCGAAAAACCCGCCATCCAAAACCGCATCTAAAACCCGCGCGTTGCGCCCTAAGTAATCCGCCAAAGCGGGAGCGGTTGCACAAATATCGGCGAGTAAATCAATGAGCTGCGGGTTATTTTTAAACAAAGCAAAGACCTGCACGCCCGCAGGAAGCCCACTTAAAAACCGATCAAACGCCAAGAGAGCGGCTTGGGTGTCCGCAGCCCGAGCGAGTGCTGTCAAAACCAAAGGTTCAACCACTTCAAAGAGCTCTGAGGCCCGCTCAGATCTTAAAGCAGGATATTTGGGCCAACGCGCTGTGATCTCCTCTGAGCCTGGTAGAATGGGTGTTGCAGCGCCTCCCGCCGGCCTCTGCGTCACCTCAGGCTGCGCGCTGCCAAATAGGAAGGGTTCGGTGAGCTGATGCACACGCTCAAACACCGCGCGCATCTCGGCTTTTACCTCCTTAGGAGACTGTCCCAAAAGCCCCGCCATTTGCTCAATCGCCTCGTCTTGTGCCGGTACAAGATGGGTTTGCGCATCGTGAATCATTTGCACCCGGTGCTCCCAAGTGCGCAGGTGCGTGTAGTCGTTGATCAAGGTCTCGGCGACATGGCTCTCAATCCAGCCTGTTGCAGCCAGTTGGCGCAGGGCCTCGCAGGTACCACGCAGACGAAGGCTTGGATCGCGCCCCCCTGCAATGAGTTGGCGCGTTTGCGCAAAAAACTCGATGGCACGGATCCCGCCATAGCCCAGTTTGAGATCATGCCCGGCCACATCAGCAGTGTCGCGCAATCCTTTATGGGCGCGGATCTTCACCTGAATATCGGCGGTATCTTGGATCGCGGCAAAATCCAGATGCCGCCGCCAAATAAACGGCCGCAAGCGCTCAATGTAGGCAAAGCCAGCCTCCAAATCGCCCGCAACGGGTCGCGCTTTGAGATGGGCCGCGCGCTCCCACGTGCGCCCTTCGGCCTCATAATACTGCTCAGCCGCGCGCATCGACATCACCACGGGCGTCACAGCGGCATCGGGGCGCAACCGCAGATCCGTGCGAAAGACATAGCCGTCTTCTGTGACATCGCTCAAAATCCGCATTGCAGCTCGGGTGATCTTGATCAGCCCAGAGCGCACGTCTGCTCGATCGGCCGAGGCAAAACGGCGATCATCATAAAGACAAATGAGATCAATATCTGAGCTGTAGTTCAGCTCATAAGCGCCCATTTTGCCCATCGCTAGCGCCACGAATCCAGAGGTGTCAAAGTCTTGCAGCGTGTCCGGCAGTTTGGCCTTTAGCCGCTGATGAGCCGCTTTAAGCGCTGCGTTTAACGAGAAATCGGCAAAGTCGGTCAGGGTGTGGGTTACCTGCTCTAAGGTCCACACTCCGCTCAGGTCTGCCAGTGCCACGAGAAGCGAGGCTCTGCGTTTGCGCGCGCGCAGAGCTTCAGGAACCGCGCCTTCCAAGGGCGCAGTCAAACCGGCGACGGCTGGCCCAAATTCCAACAAAGCATGCTCCAGCCAAGCCCGCTCTTTGCCAATGGCGTCCGCAAGAAACGGCGCGCTGCCCGCCGCCCCTTCGATGAGCGCACGCAGCTTTGGATCTAAATTAGGAAAGCGCGCTGCATAGTCCGCCCCGCGCTCAGGCTGGGCAGGACGCGGGTTTTGGGTCATAGCAGCGCGAAAATCCATTGCTGCACCTTGCGAAGCCAGACGCCCCGGGTCAATGCAAGAGGCGCACGAAGGGAGATCGTCATGAGTAAAAGCCTCAAACGCGTCAAAGCAGCCCTGGAAGAGTTTGGGCTCAGCACCGAAATCAAAGATGCACCCAATACCAAGACGGCTCTTGAGGCTGCACAGTCTGTGGGCTGTGCGCTCGATCAAATCGCAAAATCGATTATTTTTGCCAGATCAGACACGGGCCTGCCGGTTTTGTTCATCACCGCGGGCGGCAACAAGGTCGATCCCAGCAAAGCCAGCGCATTGGTGGGCGTTGAATTGGGGCGGGCCGATGCGAGCTTGATCCGCAGCCACACAGGCTTTGCGATTGGCGGCGTAAGTCCAATTGGACACTTGGGTCCGATTGACGCTTTTTTCGACCCAAAGCTGCTGGAATTTAGCGAAATCTACGCTGCTGCGGGCACGCCAAACCATCTTTTTGGCGTTGATCCGCGTGTTTTACAGAAAATTATCGACGCAAAAGTATCTGATTTCATTCAATAATCACAAATAATGTAAATCTTTTTCACATAAACGCTTGATAAGCCCGCAGGACCCTCCCATCTTAGTAATGTGAAAGGCATTCACATACACATTAAAACGGAGACCCAAATGACCCCTGCCCCTGCTGATCCCCTCCCGCACGCATCTCATCCGATGCAAACACGTGGCTGGTTTGGACGCGCCGAGGACTGGCTCGACGACCGAGGCAAAGGCGCCTGGATCGCAGCCATGGTTCTCGGGTTCATCTTCTTCTGGCCCATTGGCCTCGCCCTTCTCTTCTACATGATCTGGAGCAAACAAATGTTCGGCAAATCCAATTGTTCCCCCCGCCGCAAGTCCGCACACATGGCGATGAAACCTTCCGGCAACAGCGCGTTTGACGCCTACAAAGCTGACACGCTGCGCCGCTTGGAAGACGAACAAGCCAGCTTTGAACAGTTCTTGGAACGGCTGCGTGAGGCAAAAGACAAATCGGAGTTCGACCAGTTTATGGACGAGCGCGCCAAACCGGCCGCCGATCCGAGCTAAGGCCTTGGCCTAAAACATGCGCCGTCCCCTCTTCGGAGGGGCGGTCCTTTTGACTCGAAGCTCAAGCGCTTTGGCCTGCACAAAAGAGGACCTAAGATGCCCGCCAGCACTGCCCCATCCTTCGATCCTTTACCGGATCCAACCTATCAAGCAGAGTTCTACGCTGACACGCCGGTGAAACGCTTGCTGGCGTGGATCATCGATACGGTTGTGATCTTGGCAATGTCTTTTGTGTTGGCCGTGGCGACTTTTGGCTTGGCCTTCTTTTTGTTCTTTGGGCTCTTTTTCTTGGTCGGATTTGCTTACCGCGTTGTGACACTGGCCAATGGTTCTGCGACACTCGGAATGCGGTTTATGTCCATTGAATTTCGCAAATTGAACGGCCAACGCTTTGATCTGATGGACGCATTTTTACATACTTTGGGCTTTTCGATCTTAATGAGTTTCATCATTTTGCAAGTTATTTCGGTTGTGTTGATGCTCACGACCCTGCGCAAACAGGGGTTAACGGATCATTTGTTTGGCACGGTCGCGCTCAACCGCGCGGCCTAGGAGCGCACGATGTCTTTGAGGGCTTGGCCTTGCGCAAAGGCATTGCTAACATGAGCGCAAATCTAGAGGCAGGTCATGCGCCATACACTTCCCGTAGCGCCGCAATTTTACGTGACGGCTCCACAACCCTGCCCTTACCTTGAGGGCCGGATGGAACGGAAATTGTTCACCGCTTTGCAAGGTGATGTGGCCGAAACGCTCAACAATGCGCTCTCGAAACAGGGCTTTCGTCGCTCGCAAAATGTGCTTTATCGGCCCTCTTGCGCTGATTGCGCTGCCTGTCTCTCGGCCCGCATCAAAGTTTCCGACTTCAAGCCCTCCAAGAGCCAAAAGCGCACTTTCAAACGCAACGCGCATTTGGAACGCCGCGCGACAAGCCCTTGGGCCACAGAGGATCAATACGCGCTCTTTCGCAAATACCTGGACCAACGCCACGCCGATGGTGGCATGGCTGACATGGATATTTTCGAATTTGCGGCCATGGTGGAAGAAACCCCCATTCGCAGTCGCGTGATTGAATATGCAGCCAAAGATGCGCGCCGCGGTGAATTGTCAGCTGTTTGTCTTACGGACGTGCTCGATGACGGGCTCTCGATGGTCTATTCTTTTTACGATCCAGACTTAACCCGCGCCAGCTTGGGCACGTATTTGATCCTGGATCACATCGAGATCGCGCGCGAAGCGGGCTTGCCTTATGTCTATCTGGGCTACTGGGTGCCTGGCTCTCCGAAGATGGGCTATAAAGCCAACTTTGCCGGCTTAGAGGTGTACCGACACGGAGCCTGGGAAAAGCTGCGCGCGGAGGAAGACTACGAGCAAGACACCCATCCCCTGTCTGTGGATCCAATTGCCGAACAAGTGGCGCGGATCTCTTTGCCAGATACGCTCAACTCCAAATAAAAAGACAGTTTTCGTGCAAAAAGGCGGGCCCGAACCCGCCTCTTTTTTTGTCTGATATCCTGAGACTTTACTTCAGCAGGTTCGGAACAATCGTGACCACATCTGGAACCATGTAGAGCAACAAAAGCCCGACAACCTGAATGATCACAAAGGGCACCACACCTTGGTAAATATGCCCCGTTGTCACCTCTTTTGGCGCAACCCCTCGGAGGTAGAAGAGCGCAAATCCAAACGGTGGCGTGAGGAAGGAGGTCTGCAGGTTCACAGCAATCATGATCGTGACCCACTTCGGATCAAGTTCAGCGCCGTAAATCACAGGGCCCACAATGGGGATCACGATGTAGATGATCTCCAGGAAGTCTAGCACGAAGCCCAAGACAAAAAGCACCAACATCACGATCAAGAAGACCACGCGCACATCGTCAAACGAGCGCAAGAATTGCTGGATGTAGTGCTCACCACCAAACGAAATCACGACGAGGTTCAACAGCTGAGATCCGATCAGAATGGTAAATACCATACTTGTGACCTTGGCCGTCTCACGCACAACTGGGCTCAAAACGCCGCCTGAGTAGAGCACCCAGCAGGCGAAAAGAATGCCAAACATCGCGTAAAGATAAGCGCCTTTGGCGGCTAAGAAGGCCAGCCAGGTCTCAAGCCCAGCGTTGCCTGTGTTCACGCGCAGGTCAAAGTTCACGCCAATGAGGATCATGATAACAATCGCAAAGCTAGCCAAGATGATCATCTGGCCCGATCGGCCTTGGTCTTGCAGCTTCCGATAGGCCGCCAACATGATCGCACCACCCGCACCAAGTGCTGCTGCAGGCGTTGGGTTGGTGATCCCGCCAAGGATCGAGCCTAGCACGGCAACGATCAGGACCAGCGGCGGGAAGACAACGCGCAAGAGCTCGTTTTGTCCCAACACCCGTGCCGCCCCGCGGCACCCGTAAAGCGTCAGCACAAGCGGGATGAGCAAGATCACAAAACTGACCCCAGGCGACGTAAGCGGCCCAATGAAGAGCGCATCCGCGATAAGGGCGAGCACAATACCAAGCCCCCCTACCAACAGAGGTGCTGGGTTGCTCGAGGGGCTTACGCCACGTGCTGTTGTGAGGATTAAGCCCAAGAGCACGAAAGGAACAGCCACACTCAAACCGATGGGCGCTGCAGCAGCGATGTTTTCTTCCAGCTTCGCGGCACGCTCCTCATCGCTCAGCGCGCGAGCTTCTTGAACGCCGCCCGCTTCGTCAATGACACGTTGCTCTTCGACCGCTGTGTCCCAAGCCTCTTGCCCGTGTAACTCGATCATAGAAGCTGCGCAGTCGTCCGACACATTGGTCCGCAGGCTTGCAGTTTGCCCCGCATCAGAGAAACTATCCACGATCACCGATTGTGAGCCAAAGACGCCAACCTGGGTGAGCAAAATCAAGCCGCCGATCAAAGCAATCGGAGCGCCAAGAAACCAGGTGAAGGATTCGCTCCGGCTGAGCGGCTCAGAGTTTGCCGATCCCATTTCAACCGCAGGGGCTTTTGAGGGATTCAAGAGCGCATAGCCAAAGGCGTAAGCTGCATAGAGGAAGGCAAGCATGATCCCCGGCAACAAGGCCGCTTGGAAAAGGGTCCCCACTGAGACAACCGCAGGCTCACCAAGCAAGGTCAACGCATCGGAGCACCCTGCTAACAAAGCGCGCTCTTCTTGGGCGGCCGAATAGAGATCCCCTGCGAGTGTGCCGAGAAGAACGATCACAATCGACGGCGGAATAATTTGGCCCAATGTGCCCGAGGCGGCAATCACACCCGTGGCAAGCTGTGGCGAATAGCCGTTCTTAAGCATGGTCGGCAAAGACAGCAGGCCCATGGTCACCACAGTCGCGCCAACAATGCCCGTTGAGGCGGCCAAGAAGGCGCCCACAACGACAACCGATACAGCCAAACCGCCTGGCAATGGGCCAAACACCCGCGCCATGGTCTGCAAAAGATCGTCCGCAATTTTTGAGCGCTCAAGCGTGATGCCCATCAGAACAAACATGAGAACGGCGAGCAGTGTCTCAATGGATTGTCCCGCAAGCACACGTTCATTGATCCGGTTCACAATAAACGAAACGTTCCGATCTAGCGCAAAGGCCCAACCACCGCCAAGCTCAGGGTTGCGTTGCTGCGGGAAGATCGGCTCATCGATGCGCGGCAAGTCCGGGTACCTAAAGACAGATATCGCCTCAGACCTGATGCCATCCGCGATGAGAGCAGCATATTCAACGCTGCTCGTGTCAATCGCTTGGTGGATTAACAGACCCGCATTGTCGAGCATCGCAATGATTGCAAAGGAAATAACGCCAGAGCCACCGATCGCAAAAGCAACAGGGAACCCAGAAAGAATACCGGCGAACAGTGTGACAAACACAATGATCAGGCCGACCTCAACACCATCAAGACCAAAAAGCATGGGATTATCTCTCTTATATCTTAGTGGATTTCGGCGGTGAGCTCGGCGTCAGCGTCGCCCAGCTTGTCTTTGTCGAGGTACTTGCCTTCGCTCTCTTCCCCTTCTTTGAACTCCAGATAGGAGCGGTAGAGGAAGGCCACAGCTTGCAAGAGCACCATTGCCGTGAAGAAGATCAAAAGGAACTTGAAGAGGAAGTAGGCGTTGAACCCGTTTGGCGAAAAGCCAATGGTTTCGACATTCCACCGCAAAGCCCGCGCTTTGGTGATCAGCCGCTCAATCGCGTCAGAAGCTGATGGCTTGGGCACAACCAAGTGTCGCCAGAGGAAGTACCACGCGTACATCCACGTGAGGATCGCCGCAGGGATCATAAAGATCAGGCTGCCGAACATATCGATGATGCGTTTTGTGCGGAAACTTACGGCGGAATACACCAAGTCCACCCGCACATGGCCGCCTTGCACGAAGGTGTAAGCACAGCACATGCAGACCACCATAGCGTTGTAGAACTTCAGCTCTTCGGCCCACCAACTGACGTCAAAGGTCACCGAGCGGCCAAAGCCAAAGCTCAGCTCGGAGGCCACAAAAATCCGCTGCATGAACACAATGATGATCTGCTGGAGCACCATCAAAAGGCCGGCCCAAGCAAAGAAGCGCCCGACGTAGTTGGCGATGCCTTCAAAGAGCCGAACACAGCCCCACATGATGTTATTGCGCCAAAGGCCGACCGCCGTCAGGATCAAAAAGGCGGTGAAAAAAGCGTAAAAAAGCTCAATCGATCCACCGTAGTAGATGAACTTCATCAGCGAGGTTTTGGCTTCGGTGCTAGAGAGTTTTCCCAACTCCCCCAGCCAGCCTAAAAATTCGCCAGGATGGGTGATGAAATACCCGGTGTTGTAGACAGCCTCTAAGAGGTTTCCAAAGAACCCCTGAAGCGCGCCCGAGGCTTGGAACGCATCCAAACAACTCGGAACTTTCTTTTCCACCGCGTGGAAAAAGCCTTGGCATTCTTCCATCGTATCCCCCTATTTGACATCAACTTACAGCGTTAAGTCGCCGTTTTTGTTATTAAAAAGGCCCCTCCCGTTGGGAGGAGCCTTGCGCATTTTGTCGCTTAGGCGCGGACGCGGTCGCGCTGAGCGCGATATGCGCCGATGGATTTTGTCAGCCAGCCAGAGCTGTCTGCCATCGAGGCAAAGTAGTCGTCGTTGATTTTTGCAAAGAGCTCGTCGTCGAGGAACTCGGCGTAAACCGCTTTCGACGCCTCGAACATCGCGTCCCAAACGCTGTCTGGGAATTCGAGAACCTTAACGCCACCGGCCTGCAAACGCTGCAGCGCTGCACCGTTGTTGTTGAGGTACTGCGAGAGGTTCCAAACGTTCGCGTGGCCAGCTGCCACTTCGATCATCGCCTGCTGCGCAGGGGTGAGGCTCTCAAACACGTCGAGGTTGGTTGCAACCGACAGACCCGCTGCTGGCTCGTGCATACCCGCTGTGTAGTAGAACTTCGTGATCTCTTGGAAACCAGCTTTCTCGTCCGCCCATGGGCCGATCCACTCGGTGCCGTCGATCGCGCCGGAAGCCAACGCTTGGTACACTTCTGCACCTGGAAGGTTCTGCACAGATGCGCCCATTTCGCCGAGCACACGACCGCCGAGGCCAGGCATACGGAACTTCAAGCCGTTGAAGTCCTCTGGACCCACAACTTCTTTCTTGAACCAACCGCCCGCTTGGGTGCCGGTGTTACCCGCGAGGAACGATTTCAGGCCGAAGATTTCGCCCAGCTCGTGGTGCAGGCCCATGCCGTTGCCATGGTAGTACCAGTTGTTGAGTTCTGTCGCAGTCATGCCGAATGGCACGCCGGTGAAGAACGCAAAGCCTGGGTGCTGGTTGATGAAGTAGTAGTCAGCCGCGTGGTACATGTCGGCTTGGCCGGATGTCACCGCGTCGAACACTTCAAAGGCGCCCACAAGTTCGCCGGCTGCTTTCACGTCAACGGTCAGCATGCCGTCTGACATTGCGTTGATGTTGTCAGCCGTTTTTTGTGCCGCATCGAAAACGCCTGCGAGGCCACGACCCCAAGATGTTACCATCGTGAGTGTGCGCTTGCCCTGTGCGTAGGCTGGTGCTGCGAGGGTTGTTGCCGCTGCCGCGGTGCCACCCAGAGCCGAATTTTTCAGAAAAGAACGACGATCCATATATTGTCCTCCCTTGAACAGTCTCATGCCCGCGTGTCACGGCGGGCGGATCGTTAAAGTGGGCACAACCTAGCGGCGGATTTTCGCAAGGCAAATACCAAGTAGTACGTAAAACGGGTGATTTTGGTGAAAAAAACTGGCCAAAATAACCAAAAATGTGTGTTTTTTTAGATTTTCGGCGCCGATAATTCACGAAGTCTGAATGTTAGCGCAACAACTGCAATTTCAACGTAACGCCAGGATGTTGTTGAAGCAGCGCGCCCTAAGCCCGGACGATTTTAGGATCTTAGCCCTTACACGGGTGGGTTCGCGTTTTCGAGCAAAACAGATGGGCATCGCTATGCAGGATCGCAGGCACTTGATCCTCATTGCTTTTGACCTCACGGCTTTTACCCTCAAACGTTGCAAGTTTGGCCATGATCAGCTAGGCGAGCAGCCCCAAGGACAATCATTGGGGAGTGCCGATGCGCCTGTCCTACGGCCAGAAAATCTTCCTTCTTGCGACCCTGCCGCTCCTTTTTGCTGCAGCGGCCATCGCACTTGTTGTGTCCTACCAATCGCGCGACTTGGCGGAGCGTGAAATTGCTGCTCTGGAAAGTCAGCTGATCGAGACCAAAAAGGGGGAGTTGCAGAATTACCTGTCGATCGCCCGCACCGCTTTCGTGAATGTCTACGGTCGCGCAGCCCCAGACGACGAAGCCTCACAATTGGCCGTGAGCCAGGAGCTTTCTGCTATGCTCTACGGTCAAGACGGGTTCTTTTTCGTCTTCGACTACGATGGCAATAATCTCGTGGCTCCTCGCAAAACCGAGCTCATCGGCAAAAATTGGGCCGGACTGACAGATCCGAGGGGCACTGCGATCACAGATCAATTGATCGAGACCGCCCGCTCCGGTGGAGGCTATCACACCTTTGAATGGACCAAGCCCTCAACCGGAGAAATGGCCCCCTTCATTGCTTACGTCGTGGGTCTGCAGGATTGGAAATGGGTCATTGGGACAGGTATTTTTGTGGACGATGTCCAAGCCGCGGTTGCGCGCCAGCGTGCGGACGTCGAAGCGCGGATCTTTGAAACCTTCCTCTATATCGCCGGGATCACGCTCCTTGCACTCCTTTTGGTTTTTGCCTCAGGCGTTGTGATCAACGTGCGCGAACGGCGATTGGCTGACACCAAACTCAAAGCCCTCACCCAGCGCATCTTCGACACACAAGAAGAAGAGCGCGGCCGGGTGGCGCGCGAATTGCACGATGGGATCAGCCAGATCCTTGTGGGCGTGCGTTATACACTTGAGCTCGCAGGCCGACGCTTTAAGTCGGCGGATGCAAAAGGCGAAGCAGCCCTTTCGAAAGGGATCGAAAGCCTTAACGAGGCCATCGGAGAAGTCCGCGCCATCAGCCGCGATTTGCGCCCAGGCGTTCTGGATGACCTGGGGCTTGGCCCTGCTCTGCAAGCGCTCACAGACGACTTCTCTGGGCGCACTGGGATCCAGACTCAGTTTGAAACGGTGGTTTTTCGCAACAGGCTCGACCAAGAGGCCAAAACCGCTCTTTACCGGATTGCGCAAGAAGCGCTGACCAATATCGCCCGCCACGCCGAGGCCACTCACGTACGTGTTGAGGTCAAAGGTCACCGAAGTGGCGCCACGCTGCGCATCACCGACAACGGCATTGGGATGGATCGGAGCTCCCGCGAAACGGACCGCCGCGGCCTCGGTCTGCGCAACATGGCCGAACGGGTAGAACAACTGGAAGGCACTTTGCGTATTTTTTCGTCCAAAACTGGGACGACGATCGAAGCCCAAGTGCCCCTCACCCATATGCTTGCCCCCGAAAGTCCCGCAGCGCCCCTAAAGAAGGACACAGCATGACCCCAACCCGCGTTCTGATCGTTGATGATCACCCTATGGTCACTGAAGGCATTCAAGCGATCTTGGAAACCTATGATGATATCTGTGTCGTCGGCACACTTGCCAGTGGCGACAGCGCTGTGGCCGATATCGAGACCTATGCGCCCGATGTTGTGCTGATGGACCTGAATATGCCCGGCATGAACGGGCTCACAGCCACCGAGATGATGCTAGAGAAAAGGCCCGAAACCCACGTGCTGGTTCTGTCGATGCACGACAGTCCGGAATATATCTCAACAGCGCTCAATCACGGCGCAAAGGGGTATTTGCTCAAGGACGTCTCAACCGATGAGATCAAACTGGCCATTGATAAGGTCATGACCGGAGAGCGCTATCTGTGCACGGGCGCGAAAGGGTCTCTAGAGCCCCCGGCCGCAGGAAGCCACGACGTGCTCACCGCGCGTGAGCAAACCATCTTGCTGCAACTGGCCCAAGGAAAATCCAACAAAGAAGTGGCCATTGCCCTCGATATATCGGTCCGCACGGTTGAGACCCACCGCAAGAACATCAAACGCAAGCTGGGCATTTCCACCACCGCAGGTCTTACGCGCTACGCGATGGAGCATGGGGTGCTACAGGGCACAGGTGCACTATAATCGGCGTTTTTAAGCGCGGCCGTGGATAAAAATCTAATGAATGTAACACTGGAAAAAGTAGCTCGCGCCAATTTTGAAGAAGTCATCGATCTTGAGCTCGAGGCCTCTCAAGAGAAAAATCTCCCCTCGAATGTGTACTCAATCGCGGAGTCGTCTTTGTCTGACACTTTCCACCCAAGGGTGATCTGCCTTGATGGCGAGGTTGTCGGCTTTCTCATGTATCAGTTTGGTGAGATCGGAGACTTTGATGAAGACGAATGTACGATCTGGCGCTTCATGGTAGATCTGAAACACCAAAACAAAGGCATAGGAAAAATTGCGATGGGCTTGGCCCTTGAAGACATTCGCGCCCAAAATCGCTGCACCTTGGTTGAAATCTACTACGATGCGAAGAACACGGCCGCAAAGAAAATTTATGGGCACTACGGCTTTAAAGAGGTTGGACACAGAGACGATGGAGATATCATCGCCGAACGCCCAATTTAAACGTTTCACAACCACGCCAGAGAGGACCGCATCGTCACGCTTGAGGCGTTAAGCCTTCAATGAAATGAGCGGCGGCCTTAGACCATTAAGTGCTTCAGCAGAGAAATTTTGACTTAAATTTCAAAAATTCAGGCATAAAATGTAATTTTATGTCGCCAATTGCGCCCTGATTGACAGAAAATTCACCAGAGCACTGTTGACCTCCGCCAATACTCTTTCTAATGTCGCCCCACAATCAACCGGAGGCCGCTCGTGGCACATCGCATCGTGATCGTCGTACTAGGACCCTGCATGGGCAGATAAGGAACCACCCTTTTCTGACCATGCACCCGCGCAGCTCGCGGGTTTTTTTATGCCCGTCCGACCCACCAAAACGTGCCAAACGAGCAAACACAACAAAAAGGAACGCGTCCCATGTCTGCGCAAATGACTGGAGCTAAAATGGTTGTCCAAGCCTTGAAGGATCAGGGTGTGGATACTGTCTTTGGATATCCTGGCGGCGCTGTGCTGCCGATCTATGACGAAGTCTTCCAGCAAAACGACATTCAACACGTCCTGGTACGCCACGAGCAAGGCGCGACCCATGCTGCTGAAGGGTATGCGCGCGCCACAGGCAAGCCGGGCGTTGTGCTCGTAACCTCAGGTCCGGGCGCAACCAACGCTGTAACCGGCCTCACAGACGCGCTGATGGATTCGATCCCTATGATCGTGCTGACCGGCCAAGTGCCAACCTTTATGATCGGCTCGGACGCTTTCCAAGAAGCCGACACGGTTGGCATCACACGCCCCTGCACCAAAATGAACTGGCTTGTGAAGGAAACCGAGCAGCTCTCAAGCGTGATCCATGAAGCTTTTCATGTCGCCACATCCGGGCGCCCAGGCCCCGTGTTGGTGGACATTCCTAAGGATGTTCAATTTGCCTCAGGCACCTACTCCAAGCCACAACCTGAGGTGAGCCACTACCAACCGCAGATGAAGGGCGACAGCGAGGCCATCGCAGAACTTGCAAGCCTGATGGCCAAGGCCAAAAAGCCGATCATCTATTCAGGCGGCGGCGTGATTAACTCTGGCCCGCGCGCCAGCCAGCTTTTGCGCGAACTCGTGGCTGAGACCAACTTCCCCATCACCTCCACGTTGATGGGGCTTGGATGTTATCCGGCCTCTGGTGAAAACTGGGTAGGCATGTTGGGCATGCATGGGCTCTATGAAGCCAACATGGCGATGCACGACTGCGATTTGATGATCAACATCGGCGCGCGCTTTGACGACCGGATCACCGGCCGAATTGATGCCTTCTCGCCAGACAGCACCAAAGCCCATATCGACATCGATCCCTCCTCAATCAACAAGGTGATCCATGTGGATGTGCCGATCCTGGGGGATGTTGCCACTTGCCTTGAACAGCTCTTGGCCGCTTGGCGCGATGCAGGCTCTCAGACTAACAAAGAAGGCCTGTCGGAATGGTGGGCCCAGATCAACACCTGGCGCGACGTAAATTGCTTGAGCTTCAACCAGCAAGGCAATGTTATCAAACCACAATATGCCCTGGAACGTTTGGAAGCGCTCACCAAAGGCATGGACCGCTACATCACCACCGAAGTGGGCCAACACCAAATGTGGGCCGCGCAGTACCTGGGCTTTGAAGATCCCAACCGCTGGATGACCTCCGGTGGCCTGGGCACAATGGGCTATGGCACCCCCGCCTCTATTGGCGTTCAATGTGCACACCGCGACGCGCTTGTGATCAACGTGGCGGGCGAGGCCTCTTGGCTGATGAACATGCAAGAAATGGGCACAGCCGTTCAATACCGCCTGCCCGTCAAACAGTTCATTCTGAACAACGAGCGCCTGGGAATGGTGCGCCAATGGCAAGAGCTGTTGCACGGCGAGCGCTACTCGCATTCTTGGTCTGAAGCCCTGCCCGATTTCGTTAAGCTTGCGGAAGCCTTTGGGTGCAAGGGCATTATGGTCCAAGACCCTGATGATCTCGATGAAGCCATCAAAGAAATGCTGGCCTATGACGGGCCAGTGATTTTCGATTGCCTGGTGGAAAAGCACGAAAACTGCTTCCCAATGATCCCGTCGGGCAAAGCCCATAATGAGATGTTGCTCGGTGAAGCGGAGACCCAAGGCGTGATCGACTCCAAAGGATCCGTCCTCGTTTAGGGCTCAAGTCTAAACTCGACAAGTCCATGCGCGGCTTGGGAAATTTGCCCAGGCCGCGCTCTTTTTTTGTACCTTTGCACAGAGATCTTCTCGCGAAATAATCAAATCTTCTGCAAATTTTTGCCGCAAAAGGAATGCAAGCTCCCTGGCGAAAAGGAGCTCGAAGTCATGCAAGGGCATGAAACACCGTTGAAATTCAAAGCGTCTCCCCAAACTCCTCTGAGTGCGCTCAAGAGTTTGGGTTTCCTCTTTCTAACGAGCCTTTTGAGCGTTCTTGGATTTGG
This sequence comes from Pseudomonadota bacterium, assembly GCA_039182515.1. GTDB lineage: Bacteria > Pseudomonadota > Alphaproteobacteria > Rhodobacterales > Rhodobacteraceae > JBCDCE01. The sequence continues at coordinate 20,567 of JBCDCE010000065.1, forward strand.
CTTTTCGTCGACCTCAAGTGCGCAACAAACCGGGAGTTATTTGGCAGGCGTTGAGCACGCCCAATACGTACAGCATTCCAAAGCCGAACTTTCGCGCAATCAAGCACGTGAATTGCGCCGCTTTCGGGAAGAAGCGCTGTATCACGCCGCCTTTTACTACATTCCAAACACCGGCGTCGCGGCTTGGTACATGACTATGCACACCACAACCGATGCCCGCCGAGCTGCGCAAAGGCTATGCGAAGCGCAAGGAAGCCTGGGTGGTGCATCCCGCAGCTCTGCATCCGCGTTAGCGGCACGAGGCCTAAAGACCTATGGCAAGGGCCGACGTTGCAAACTCTATGCTGAAATGTTGCCCATTCAAATGAGCGCCCTAGACAGCGGCGAACGGCGCTTGTCAGCCACGGCCGAAGAAGCCCGTCACATGATCCGAGCAAACACGCGCCTGGGTCGCTTTGGCGCAATTGCTGCCAGCCGCAGCGGGATATTTGGAACCACTTGGGATTTTGGCTCTAAGCAAGCGGCAAATAGTGAAGCGATGGAGCAATGCCGCCTTGGAGCGGCGGAAGAACAGTTTGAGATGGACTATCTGAGCGCGCGAGCCTTGGACGAAGATGGCTGGTTTACCTGCCGGATTGTCTTCCAACA
>JBCDCE010000066.1:0-20770 GCA_039182515.1 Pseudomonadota bacterium
CCGCAGCCAAATACTTTGAGTACCTTGAAAGTAGGCAGTGAGGCGTTCTTCGACGTGCTGAGGATCCCAAACTGCGGCACACTCAAGCCTTTTGGCTTGCTCGAGGCTTAAGGGCTTCGAATTGTCCGTGGCGTGATTGTATTCGTAGATTTTACCCGAAATGGCATCTTTGCGAAAAAACTTGGGGTCAACATACTCTGCGAGACCCAGTTGGCTATGGCCGAATTTTCGCCAGTTTCCTTCAAGTCTTGCGTATTTGCTGACCCAGATTTTGAACAGTACGGGCTTTATGGAAATTTCGTTGGCTGAGTGTTCTAGTTTTAGTGACGTGAAGTCGAAAAATTCGAACAAGGGTGCATCTAGGACCCGTGCAAATCCAAACCCAAAGCCATGCAGCGGTAAGGCAAGGAGGTCTCCTTTTCTCCAAGGTTTGTCGCGCTTCATCTAGTTGTCACTTAGCTAAATTGGTGTTTATCGTCGCCTGCACTTACAGGTTTCTTTGAAAAAAAGGCGCACGGGGAAGCCCGCGCGCCTGCTTTTCGTTTGCTAAAAGCGAAAGGCTTATTTCAGGTCCATCATCCGGCCGCCGTCGATGTCTGCTTCTGCAGCGGCAACGGCTTCTTTCAGCGCACCGAGGATCTTTTCGCCTCCGTCAACATTGGCGACAAACCAATCTTGCACGGGCGTGGCCGCCTCAGCGAAGGCTGCTTTTTCTTCTGGCGTTGGAACGTAAAGATCCCCACCGCCAGCGACGAAGTCAGCATAGGCTTGGATGGATTTACGCTTGGGAGATGCGAAGGTCGCTTGTTGGAGCGCATAGAAGCCATCCACCACAACGCGGCGCAGGCTTTCGTCCATGCTCATGAACTTCTCGTTGTTCATCCACCACAGAGCGCCCATGTAAGCGTGGCCATCAAGGGTCACGTACTGAAGGCCCGCATCTGGGAACTTCATGCCCATGATGTCGGTGATGCCGTTTTTGGAGCCATCAACAACGCCGGTTTGGAACGAGGTGAAGAGCTCTGGCCATGGGATTGGGGTGGGAGACGCACCCAGGGCTTTTACGAGCTCTTGGGGCAGATCCGCCACAACAGTGCGCAGCTTAAGGCCTTCGAAATCTGCTGGTGTTGCGAGACGACGCTTTGTGTTTGCGAAGTTGCGCCAGCCACCGGTGTTGCCCACGGTCATCAGGCGGATGGTGTCACCGGAATCGTCGAGCGCCATCTGGCGCATCGTACGCACGAAGTCGCCTTGCAAGACGTGCTCGGCCACGCGGTCGTCTGCCATCAGATACGGCAAGTCCAGAACTTGCACATATGGGAAGATACCCGCGGCACCGCCTGAGGTGGAGATGTAGATGTCGATCGAGCCATCGGAGACACCCTGCAAGCACTCTGCGCCTTTGGAGCAAAGCTGTGTGCCGATGAAGAGCTCAACTTCGATAGCGCCGTTGGACGCCGCTTCAACGTAGTTTTTGAAGACAACAAGACCGTCATAGTCTTCGTCGTTTTCATTGGAGTTGGCAGTGGCGCGGAGTTTGAACTCGGCGTGGCCACCGGCAAAGGCCTCGGTTGTGGCGCCTGCCAGAAGCGTTGCGGCGGTGGCCGCGATGGTGAGATGTTTCAGCATATGGTTTAATCCTCCCTGGATATCTGAATGCTGGGTTATTGAACGAAGCCCGTCAAGCGCGGGATCGTCATGGAAATGGCGGGGACATATGTGATCAAGAAGATCACAAAGATTTCCACAGCCAAGAATGGCAGAATGGCTTTGGCGATGGTTTCGACCTTTTCGCGGCTGACCGTTGAGGCGACGAAGAGCACAAGGCCCATGGGGGGTGTTGCGAGGCCCACGGTGAGGTTCACGCTCATGATGATCGCGAAATGTACCGGGTGGACGCCTAGCTCGGTGAAAATCGGGCCCAGGATGGGGCCGAGAATGATGATCGCCGGGCCCGCATCGAGAAACATGCCGACGATGAAGAGCAAGATGTTGATGAGAAATAGTAGGATCAGTGGGTTCTCAGAAAGCCCCAAGATGAAGTCCGTCAGGATCTGAGGCGCATAACTTAAGGATACAACTGTTTTGAACGCCACGGCTGCGCCCACGAGGAGCAAAACGGCCGATGAGGCGAGGGCCGAACGGGCGATGACTGGCCAAAGATCGCGCGTTTTCATGGAGCGCAGCACAAGGAAACTGACGATCAGTGCATAGGCCACGGCGACGGCGGAGGCCTCTGTGGGGGTCATGACGCCAATGAGAATGCCACCCAAGATGATTATCGGCGTTTGCAATGGGGCCACAGCCTTTTTGCACACAATGCGGAAGTCTTGGCTGATATTGGCTTTGAGCCAGAGCATCAGCGCGTGGGCCACCGGCAAGAAAACCGTAAAGACGATCCAACCATTGACGCTCAGACCCAAGCCAAAGCCCGCGTTGACGCCCGCAAAGATACCGTAGAGCAAGCCCGCCACGTTAATGCGGATCAGGACAAAGGAAACCCAAGCCTCCACAGGGGAGATGGTTTGATCTTTGGTTACGATGCGCTCGGCTTTTGGCAGATCGTAGCGGTCTGCCATGAGGCGGACCATGACCATGAGGCCTACGCCCACCATGATCCCGGGCACGATGCCTGCGAGAAAGAGCGCCGCAACGCTTTCCCCCATGACATAGGCATAGATGATCATGATGCCCGAGGGCGGTATGATCGGGCCTATGACCGAAGACGCGGCGGTGACGGCAGCGGCAAACTTACGGCTATAGCCGTTTTTTTCCATAGCAGGGATGAGAGTTGAGCCGAGGGCAGACGTATCTGCCACAGCGGAGCCTGAAAGGCCTGCAAAGAGGATGGAGCTCAGGATATTGACGTGCGCGAGGCCGCCGCGCAGATGGCCCATAAAGGCTTGGGAGAACTCCACAAGGCGGGTGGTGATGCCGCCGCGGTTCATAATCTCGCCGGCCAGCATGAAAAAGGGCAGGGCCATAAGCGGGAAGCTGTCCATGCCATTGTAGAGGTTGCGATAGAGAACTGCGAGATCGCGGCTGCCGCTTTCCATGAAGACCAAAGCACCAGGCGCCAACAATAGGCCAAAAACAACCGGAAGACCGATCATAAGTAAGACGAGGAAAACGGGAAGGAACCAGATTAGCATGGTGATGTTTCCCTACAGGCGCGCGTTTTTTGTTCAAAAAACGCAGAAAAAAATTGTTCAATTTTTTTGGCGGCGTTCAGCATCAATCTATTGGCCCCGCGTCTCCTAAGGCCTTCAGTCTGTGACCGCCCCCCAAAGCTTTGATCACTTCGCGCAAGAGCAATTCAAGATTGACAACGGTCAATAGGCAAAAGCCAACAAACAAAGACGTGTAAGCCCAGGAATTTTTAAACTTCATGCGCTCTCCGCCAAACCAATCCAATGGCAGGCGTAGCGAGGCAGACTTTCCGCGCCCCGTGAGGGAATTGACGTTGTCCCACCCCAATTGCATGCAAGTGACCAAAACCACCATCGCGCAAATCAGCAGTACAAACGTGAGAATGCGAGAGAAAAACGGTGAGAGTGCGCGCTCGGCCATGTCTATGGCCACGAACCCGCCTTGACGGTACGCCAAAGGCGCAATCAAACCGGTCATCCAAAGCATCAAAAACCGCGCGCCTTCTTCGGTCCAATTGGGCGCGTCGTTGAGCACATATCTAAAGAAAACTTGGCCCAAGATGGCAAGAACCATGCAAGTGAGCGCAACAATCGCCAGCAATCGACCGAGTTTCAAAACCCAATCATTAAAGATCTGTATCGGGGCCAAAACCCCAAATAAAAGCGCCATCTTCTTCCTCCTTGAAGCTGGCTAATATCGAATACTATTCCTCGTTAACCGTGAGGCGTAAACCCTCCGTAGCTGCCCTGTGTAAACAACAGTGGGGCCCCCTGTGAGAGGTGAAAAACATCCACCTGATCGACCAAGATGACGTGATCGCCAGCATCATGAGCCGCACGTCGCGTACACTCAAATACGGCCAGGGCGCCGCCGATCAGCGGCGTGCCATGCGCATTACGTGTGACATCTAAGCTTCCGAAAGCATTGGCTTCTTTCACAAATCCCATCGCAACGCTGGCTTGGTCGCTGGCCAAGATGTGAATGGCGGTATGCTTGGCTTCTGAATAAACCTCAAAGCGCCGCGCCGCTTTGGCAGGAGACCAAAGGACAAGGGCCGGATCCAGCGACACGCTCGCAAAAGAGTTGGCCGTGATGCCCACGTCTTGGCCCAATTCCGTTTGTGTCGTGATCACACAGACGCCTGTGCCAAACTGCCCTAGAGCGGAGCGAAAGGCCCGCGGATCAGCGCCTGGAGAAAACTGGGTAGAGACCGTCTCGCCCATGCTTAAGGCACCTCGTCGCCGAGCGCGGCGGTGTAAAGCTCAAACCAGGTTTCGCGATCCATTTCCACATCCAGTGCTTTGTGGAAGCCTTTGATCCGGTTTAGGTTATTCGTTCCCATGACAGGCATAATTTTCGCTGGATGCGCCAGCAGCCAGGCCACGGCAACAGCCGTTTCATCAACGCCTTGTGCATCGCCAACTTTTTTCAGAGCGGTCATGACAGGAGCGTTGTCAAAAAGCGTGCCGCCACCCAGAGGCGACCAAGCCATCGGCTTGATGCTGCGTTCTTGCAAGTAAGCCAAATCCCCATTTGTGAAAGGGGCGTGATGCGGCAAGCTCATCTCGATTTGATTGGTCACAAGCTTTGTTTTCATGGCCGATTGCAGCAGCGTCCAATCATGCAGCTTGAAGTTCGACACACCGACCGTGCGCACTTTGCCCGAAGCCACCACCTCATCGAGCGCTGCACCGGTTTCCAGATGGTCCATCAACGGATCAGGGCGATGAATGAGCAGGCAATCAATTGTGTCGATTCCCATAAGGCGCAGCGAGTGATCGACGGAAGCCAAAATATGCGCGCGGCTGGTATCGTAATACTTTACCCGCGCATCCGCGTAGCGCCCAGCAGGGGCCACAATATCGCATTTGGTCACGATCTCGATTTGATCCCGCAGAGCAGGGGTAAGGGCCTTGCCTAAGATCTCTTCTGCTTCGTAGCCGCCGTAGATATCGGCTTGATCCATGGTTGTGATGCCTTGCTGCAGGCAAGCTTCAATCTTGGCTTGCACGTGGGCTGGCGAGGTATCTGTGTCGTCGCCAATGCGCCACAAGCCATAAACAATGCGGCTAAATTCCAACCCAGGGGCGAGTGTGACCCGTTCCATCAGCGTCTTTCTCCTACGCCAAGCGGTGTGGCGGGCGCGCTGCTCGGGACCCGGCCACAGGCCTGGGGCAGTGAGACAGTTTCCAGCTCCGGCATCACCAGTTTTCCGAAATACTTGCACTCATCGATATGCGGATAACCCGAGAAGATAAACGCCCGAATGCCCATCTTTTTGTAAGCTTCGATCTCTGAGAGGATTTGATCGGCTGAGCCAACAAGAGCCGCGCCACAGCCAGATCGAGCCCGGCCCACACCGGTCCAGAGGTTGGGCTCAACATAGCCAAACTTATCCGCCAACTCGCGGGCCTTGGCTTGGTGGGAAACCCCTAAAGACGTACTATCATGGGCGCGGTCGCGAATAAGTTGACCGTATTCGTCATCCAGCTTTGAGACGAGGTATTCCGCGTATTCCTTGGCCTCAGCTTCTGTGTCGCGCACGATCATATGCACGCGCAGGCCGTAATCCAGCGTGCGATCATAGCCCTCAGCCACGGCGTTTACCGCCTTCATCCGTTCTGCGATTTGATCCTTGGGTTCAGGCCACATCAGATACACGTCACAGTGTTGGCCGCAGAGCTCCAGGGCTGCTGGGGAATAGCCGCCGAAATAGAGAAGCGGGCCGCCGGTTTGGTAAGGCTTTGCGGGATCTGTGGTCAGGCCTTCGAAGCTGTAGACCTCGCCTTTGTAATTGATCTCGTCTTGGGTCCAAGCTTGCTTGAGGATTTCCACCACCTCGCGCGAGCGCTGGTAGCGGAAGTTCGACTCAGCCTTCTCGCCAGGAAAATCAGACGAGATGATGTTCACGGTCAGGCGCCCTTTTAACATGTGATCGAGGGTCGCGAGCGTGCGCGCGAGCATGATGGGCTGCATCTCGCCGCAACGCACCGCCGCAAGCATGTTGATCTTGGACGTGAGCGGCGCACAGCCAGCCACGAAGCTCAATGTGTCTTGACCCACTTGATAGGACGAGGGGCAAAGGATGTTGCGAAAGCCTTGCGTTTCCGCCTCAAGAAGAATGTCCCGGCAATGGTCCCAGCTGGAGCGCAGCGCGCCATCCGGCACACCCAGGAACTGGTAGTCGTCCGAGCACAGGGCTGAGAACCAAGACACTTCTGCGCCAGTCAAGTCTGGAGAGGTGACAGGAACAAGGGTCATGGTTGCGTCCTTTGCGGTTCACTTTCCTCTTGCGTAGCAAAAGAAAATATATGCATCAATAGTATATCAATTTTTTCTTGGATCCGAGCGAGGCTCGGTTTGCAATGGCTGAAGAGACACTCGCATCCGCGCCGACCGCGCTGCCGAAATACCAAAACCTGGCGGAAATGCTGATCCGCGAGATCGCGGCGGGGCGTCTGCCAAATGGATCAAAACTTCCACCGGAGCGCATATTCGCCAGCCAGCTCGGCGTGGCCATTGGCACTTTGCGCAAAGCGCTCGATGTGCTGGTGGAAAAGGGTCTGATCGAGCGCATCCAGGGCTCGGGCAATTACGTACGCGCGAAAGGCAGCGTCGAGAGCATCTACAGCCTCTTTCGCCTTGAGCGGCTTGAGGGCGGCGGCTTGCCCTCAGCTGAAATCTTGACCCTCTCTTTTGGTCCCAAACCAGCGCGCGTGCCCACTTTTGGCCCCTCAGAACAGGCCCATCGCATTCGACGCCTCAGATTTTTGGACGACCGAGCCATCGCGATGGAAGAGATCTTTTTGGATGCGAGTGCAGCTCCCGATCGAAACGCTGCGTTTCGCAAAGAAGATCTCGGCGACGCGCTGTATCTGCATTACAAGCACGCGCTGGGCGTGGTGATTGCGCGTGTGGAAGACCGGATCGGCGTGGCCGTGGCACCCGCTTGGTCTGACCCACGCTTTGGGCCATCCCCAGGCACGCAAGTGGGGTTCGTGGAGCGGGTGAGTCGCTTGGCAGATGGCGCTGCAATAGAGTTTTCACGCACCTGGTTTGACCCAAACGAGGCGCGCTATATCAATCGGTTTTGACGCCGAAAAGGAGAGCAACGGTGACAGTTGTAAAATATGGCCTGATCGGCTGCGGGATGATGGGCCAAGAGCACATCAAAAACATCGCTCTTTTGGAGGGCGCGGCGGTCACGGCGGTGTATGATCCGGTGCCAGAACTGGCGAAGGCCTCTGCGGATTTGGCTGGCGGTGCACAGGTCTGTGAGGGCCTGCGCGCTTTGGTCGAACAGGTCGATGCCATTGTGATCTGTAGCCCCAATCATTGCCATGTGGACCAATTGATGGAAATCGCCATGGTCCAACACCTGCCGATTTTGTGCGAAAAGCCGCTCTATGTGCGCCCTGAAGGCGCGCCGCGCATCGCTGATTTTGCCAGCCGCTACGGGGCCCCCGTTTGGGTGGCGATGGAATATCGATACATGCCGCCCGTGGCGAAGTTTATCGAAGAGGTCCAGGCCGCCACCGGGGGCATTGAGATGCTCACGATCCGCGAGCACCGCTTTCCCTTCTTGCCCAAGATCGGAAATTGGAACCGCTTCAACCGTAACACAGGTGGCACACTGGTCGAAAAGTGCTGTCATTTCTTCGATCTGATGCGGCTTATATTGCAGTCAGAGCCCGTTCGGGTGATGGCCAGTGGGGCGCAAAATGTGAACCACAAAGGCGAAAGCTACATGGGTGAGACCCCTGATATTTGGGACAACGCCTATGTGATCGTCGATTTTGAAAGCGGCGCGCGTGCGATGCTGGAGCTGTGCATGTTCGCCGAAGGCTCGACCTATCAAGAAGAGCTCACCGCCGTTGGGCGTGAAGGCAAGATCGAAGCTTACGTGCCTGGTCCGGGGCGGTTTTGGAACGGGGATGGGCCAGCGCCCACACCCAAGGTTGTGATCAGCCCGCGCAGCCCTAAGGCGCCGCGCACACTCGAAGTGCCTGTGGATGAAACGCTTCTGGACGCAGGAGATCACAATGGCTCAACCTTCTACCAACACCAAGGTTTTTTGAAGCTGATCCAAGAGGGCGGCGCGCCAGAAGTTGGTCTTGATGATGGTGCTCAAGCGGTGGCAATTGGCCTGGCCGCACAAATTTCAGCGCAAGAGGGGCGCGTTGTGCATATGGAAGAAATCGCCAAGCGCATCACACCGCAATTTGCGGATGCAAACTCCTAAGGCTTTGAATAAGGAGGCTAGCATGAACATCGTTTTCGACATCGGCAATGTCTTGGTGAAATGGAATATCTACCGGGCCTTTGATCATGTGATCGACGATATGGTCGAGATCGACAAATTGCTGGAGCGCACGGGCTTTAACGCTTGGAATCTTGAGCAAGATCGTGGCCGGTCTATTGAAGGCGCTTTTGCCGCGCTCGAGGCCAAATCGCCCGAAGATGTGATCTATTTCAAGGACTACTTCGAGAGATTTAAACTCACCGTCGCCGAGCCCATTCAAGGCACTTGGGATATTTTGCATGCTTTAAAAGCGCGTGATAGTCGCTTGTTTGCAATCACAAATTGGGGCGCTGTGACCTGGCCGGACGCCCTCGAGCTTTACCCTGAATTGGGCACGATCTTTGAGGATGTTGTGGTCTCAGGTCACGAAAAGCTCATCAAGCCAGACCCCGCGATCTTCCAAGTGCTTATCGACCGCAATGGCCTAAATCCCGAAGACTGCTTCTTCATCGATGACAGCCCTCAAAACGTGGCAGCGGCCCGAGCATTGGGCTGGCAAGCGCATCTCTTCCAACATCCTGTGGCGCTGAAGGATGACCTCACAGCGCGCGGGCTTTTGTAGGTCTTAGCTTAGCCTTCAAGCGGATAGTCCTGGATTACCTCAAAGCGCCCTGTCTCGGGCCGCTCTCCGCATAAGGTCAGTGCCTCGATTTTGAAGGGGCTGGGCAAAGCGTGGGCAAAATGAGCCATCGCAATGGCTTGAACACGGGCCCTCGGAGTGGCCGCGATGCGCCCTGTGAGCGTGATGTGAAAGGCGAAGTCCGCGCCGATATAGGGATAGCCATAGGTATCGAGATTGCCGCGCTGGCTTGGTGTGAGCTGATCCGGGCTGCGACGCGCACGGTCTTCTTCCGTAAGGGGCGCGCGAAACGTCTCGAGCGCCAGAACAGTTTCCAAGGCCAGCCGGGCGAGATCTGACGTGTCCCCTTGCGGCGTGAGCGCCAGAAAGGAGCCCAAAGCGCTGAGCTCCAGCCCATCGACCTGCGCGGGTTTGAGCGTTTTGCAGCGCTCGGCGAGGGCAGCTTTCATCTCCATCGGATTAATGCTGTCGGGCAGATAAAACGGCGCGCGCAACGTGCCATGCAGCCCGTATTTGCGGGGTTTCCGCGTGATCTTTTCAAGGGAGGCCGGCAGACCTTTGAGATCAGGGTGCGGCATCTCTTGCGCCGCGCGCGTGTCCCACCCCAGCCAAGCAGAGCCCAGCTTGTAAAACGGCGAGGGCTGCGGCACGGCATAAACCGCATAGCGGCGAAATTCAGTCACGAAGGCGCTCCTCTTTGAGGCAAAGTGTCGGCTCCATTGATTTAGTCAGGCAGAGCCTGTGCTGTCTATGGGCCCGGCTGCCTGCGTTTGGCTCTGTGCCTTGAGCACACCGCTGTGCCTGGCTAGGGTGACACAACGACCCAAGGGAGGCGCGGCAATGGACGGCGATCACAGCACTCGAAGCGACGGCATCGCCACGGCGCTGAGCGTGCTTGGGCAACGCTTTGGCCCGCAAATGCTAACGGGCCGCGACGCGCGCATGCACCGCGCCCATTCCGCCACTTGGCTTGCCCCTGAGCCCGCGGATGCGGTGCTCTTGCCGCAAAATACTAATGAAGTGGCAGAGATCGTAAAGATCTGCGGAACTTACAACACGCCCATTATTCCTTTTGGCACCGGTACGTCGCTTGAGGGTCATGTGAATGCACCCCTGGGGGGCGTGTCCCTCGACATGTCCCAGATGGCTTCCGTGCTGCAGGTGAATGCAGAGGATCTCGACTGCACGGTCCAGCCCGGCATCACTCGCAAAGCGCTTAATGAGGATCTGCGCGCCACTGGGCTCTTTTTTCCAATTGATCCAGGGGCGGATGCGAGCATCGGTGGCATGGCGGCCACGCGCGCGAGCGGCACAAATGCCGTGCGCTATGGCACGATGAAAGACGTGGTGATGGACCTGCAAGTGGTGCTGGCCAACGGCGAGATCATTCGCACCGGCACACGTGCCAAGAAAAGCTCTGCGGGCTACGATCTGACCCGTCTTTTTGTGGGCTCCGAAGGCACGCTGGGCGTAATCACCGAGCTCACGCTCAAGCTCTTTGGTATGCCCGAGGCGATGTCCGCCGCAACGTGCCAATTCAAAAGTGTTGAAGCGGCCTGCGAGGCTGTTATCGCCACAATCCAATATGGGCTGCCCGTGGCGCGGATCGAACTTTTGGATGCGGCCATGGTGGGCGCTGTCAATGCTTACTCGAATTTAAGTCTGCCTGAAAACCCATTGCTTTTGCTAGAGTTTCACGGATCTGAAGCGGGGGTTGCTGAACAGGCGCAGGCTTTTGGTAGCATTGCAGAAGACACCGGTGGCCAGGATTTTCAATGGACCACAAAGCCCGAAGATCGCACCAAGCTTTGGCAAGCGCGCCATGACGCCTATTGGGCTGCGCGGGCTCTCAAGCCAGGCACCGAAGGCATCTCAACAGACGTCTGTGTGCCGATCTCTAAGCTTGCCGAAGCGGTGCAGGCTGCTGCCAATAAAGCCGCTGAGCTCAACCTCGCACCCGCCCCAATCCTCGGGCACGTCGGCGACGGTAATTTCCATGTGCTATTGCTCGTGGATCCAAACGACAAAGATGAGCAAGCGCGCGCAAAGACCTTCCTCGATTGGCTTTACGATGCGGCTATTTCTGCGGGCGGCACCTGCACGGGTGAGCACGGGATTGGCCAAGGCAAGCAACATTATTTGCGCAAAGAACTTGGGCCTGCTTTGGAGCCAATGCGGGCAATAAAAACCGCTCTGGATCCTGACAATATCATGAACCCCGGCAAAATCTTTACCCTTGGATAGGCCCGCATCCTCCCTGCTTGGCAATGGCTCGTACTACGCGGCCACGCAAAAAGACCGGGCGGGATTTGACCGGCTGAGCTCAGACATTGACGTTGACGTTGCGATCATTGGCGGTGGGTTTACGGGCGTGGCAACGGCACTTGAATTGGCCCAAGAGGGGCTCTCTGTGGCCCTCTTGGAGGCCAAAGCCATTGGCTGGGGCGCGACCGGGCGCAATGGCGGGCAGGTCACCGGATCTCTCTCAGGCGACAGCGCCATGGAGCGTGAATTTGCGCGTACTTTGGGGCAAGGTGCCGCTGAATATGTTTGGCATACCCGCTGGCGCGGACATGAGATCATTCAAGCAAGGGTTAAGCGATATCAAATTGAGTGCGATCTGAAATTTGGACACTTGCAAGCTGCTTTGAAGTCAAGTGATCTCAAGGAGTTGCAGAAGATTTTTGAAGTCGGTTCTGCGCGCGGGATGGAGCAAGATCTGTCGCTTTTGAGCGCGCAAGACATCCCGCTTTATCTCGGGACGGAGATCTATAGCGGCGGGCTGCTCAACCGCAAAAACATGCATTTGCATGCGCTGGATCTTTGCACGGGAGAGGCGCGCGCGGCGCAGTCTCTTGGGGCGCAGATCTTTGAAGCGGCCGAGGTGCTTCGCATCGACCATGGCGCGCGCCCCAAGCTGATCACGGCAGAGGGTGGTGTGAGCGCGGACAAAGTGCTGATCGCCGGCAACGCCTATCATCTGCTTGAACAAAAGGCGCTTAAGGGCAAACTCTTTCCCGCCTCACTCGCGAATATGGCCACGGAACCGTTGCCCCTAGAGCTAACACAACGGCTCAATCCGCAAAACTTGGCGGTCTATGACAGCCGCTTTGTGTTGGATTACTATCGCCTCACGTCCGACAATCGGCTCATGTTCGGAGGCGGCACCAATTATTCGGGCCGCGACAGTGCGGATGTGGTGGCTGAGCTAAGGCCTGCGATGGAGCACACCTTTCCTCAGTTGCGCGGCGTTAAGATAGACTATGCATGGACTGGGATGGACGGCATCACGCTCAATCGCATCCCGCAGGTGGCGAAAGTGGCACCGAATGTTCTGGCGGTGCAGGGCTATTCGGGGCACGGCATCGGCCTCAGTCATGTGCTTGCGGAGATCGTCAGCAAAGCTCTGATGGGAGATGAAACGGAGTTTCTCACCTACGAGGCGGCCAAACATTGGCATTTGCCGCTCTCACGCGGCATGGGCAGCCAGGCTGTGGCTTTGGGCATGCTGGCCTACCGTTTGCGCGACAGGCTTCGGTAGCCAGATCAAAGGCTTGCTAAAACCGGCTCAGCGAATAGCGGTATTCGGCGGGCGTAATTTCGGCCTTCATCACCTCCATTTCAGCCCGTTTCACGGCGAGATAAACCGGGTGCAGCGCGCCTAAAACCTCTTTTGCGAAGTCAGAAGCCTCAAGTGCGTTCACTGCATTGGGCCAACTGTCACTGAGTGGTGTAGACTGCGTTTCATCCGTGGCCCCTAAGGGCTCGGGCAAGGGGTGAGGCTCCGCGAGCCCCTTCGCCATGCCTTGCAAAATTGCGGCCAAAGCGAGGTAGGGATTGACGTCTGCACCACTGATCCGGTGCTCGAGCCGCGCATTCGGCCCCGTGGTTTGCGGCAAACGCAGCGAGACCGCGCGATTGTCCATGCCCCAATCCGGCGTGGTGGGCGCAAAGCTGCCTTTGGAAAATCGCCGGAAGGAATTGTAATGCGGCGCGAAGATTGCTTGCAGCTCTGACATGCTGCTCAAAAGGCCAGAAACGGCGTTGAGCAAAAGTGGTGAAGGCTTTGATTTTGAATAGAAAACGGGCTCACCTGAAGCGTTCAAAAGAGACACATGGGCATGCATGCCATTGCCGGGCTGATCGACGTAAGGCTTGGCCATGAAGGTGGCTTCCACGCCAAATTCATGCGCCGTGGCCCGCACAAGACGGCGAAAGAGCAGCGCGGTGTCTGCCGCTTGAAGGGCATCGGCGCTGTGGTGAAAGTTGATCTCAAATTGGCCCGGCCCGTATTCTGCGATGAGCGTGTCGGTGGCGAGGCCTTGCGCCTTTGCATAGTCTTGGATGCGGATCAAAAGCGGCGCGTGGCGTTCCATGGCCTCAAGGTCATAGTTTTGAATGTCGGGTGTGTGGGCGATCGGGCTCGGAGGAGCGTCTCGGTCGTCCCGCGCAGCACAGAGGTAAAACTCGAGCTCTGTCGCAATGACCGGCGTATAACCCATATCCCCCAGAGCCTGCACCGCACGCTCCAAAGTGGCGCGGGTGCTAAGTGCACTGGGGGCACTTTTCCCCATTTCACACATCTCAACCTGAACCTGCGCCACGTCCCGCCTGGACCAAGGCACAGGTTTGAGCGTCCCAGGCAAAGGGCGCAGCACGCCATCGGGGTCGCCCACGACGATGCCAAGGCCGGTTTCCTCCACTTCCGGGCCCATCACACTGGGCGCATAGGTGGAAAGCGGCAGGCGCACTTTGCCGCCCACCAGAGCTAGCACCTGATCGCTAGGCAGCCATTTGCCGCGCCAAACACCGTTGATATCGCACAGTAAAAGCTCAAGGCGCTCGGGCATACCGTGCGCTGCGCAATAGGCTGCAAATTCTTCTTCAAAGGGGATCATGAGCGCGCCCTTGCCTCGTCTTTTTGGCGTCGATAGGCGGCACTTTTGCTCACCAAAGACGCGATAATAATCCCGACCACAACTGCCAAAATCAGCAATGTTGAGAGCGCGTTGATCTGCGGGTTCACGCCGAGCCGGATTGAGCTGAAGATCTTGATGGGAAGCGTGGTGGCCGATGGCCCGGTCACAAAACTTGCAATCACCAAATCATCGAGAGAGAGGGTCAGCGCCAAGAGCCAGCCCGAGATTACCGCAGGTGCGATAATCGGCAAGGTGACGAGGCGAAAGGCCTCCACAGGCCCGCAGCCCAGATCGCGCGCAGCTTCTTCTAGGGAGCGATCAAAGCTCACAAGGCGCGAACTGACGACCACAGAGACAAAGCACATCGAAAAGGTGGCATGGGCAAGCACTACCGTGAAGACCCCGCGATCCAGCCCAACAGCGATGAAGAAGAGGAGAAGCGACAGCCCCGTGATCACTTCTGGCATCACCAGCGGGGCGTAGATCATACCCGAAAAGAGTGTGCGGCCCATAAAGCGCCCGCCGCGCACGAGGATATAGGCCGCGATGGTGCCGAGGATCGTGGCAATGGTCGAGGAGAATAAGGCCACTTTCAATGTGACCCAAGCCGCATCCAAAAATGCGTCGTTCTGCAAAAGCTCGCCATACCATTTGGTGGAAAAGCCGGCCCAAACCGTCACGAGCTTTGAGGCATTGAAGCTGTAGATCATCAACACGAGCATCGGGATGTAGAGAAACGCAAAACCAAAGGCCAACGAGGTCGCGTTGAACCAAGTAAAGCGCCTCATTGCTCAGCCTCGCGTTGCTTTTGCTCGTTGCGCTGAAAGAGCACAATCGGGATGACGAGGATCAACAGCAGTATCACCGCCACAGCGCTGGCCACAGGCCAATCGCGGTTCGAGAAGAACTCGGTGTAGAGCACCTTGCCGATCATAAGCGTGTCAGAGCCGCCCAAGAGCGAGGGGATCACAAATTCGCCCAGTGCCGGGATGAACACCAAAAAGCAGCCCGCGATGATGCCTGCTTTGGCCAAAGGCACTGTGATGAGCCAAAAGGCTTTGACCCGCGAGCAGCCCAGATCCTCAGCAGCTTCTAAGAGAGACGCGTCGAGACGTTCGAGCGAGGCATAAATGGGGAGGATCATGAAGGGGCAGTAAGTATATGTAATACCAATATAAACTGCGATATCAGTATTGAGGATGGTGAGTGGCTCAGAGATCAATCCAAGCCAGATTAGCAATTGGTTCAGAAAGCCTTCACGGCTTAAGATGCCGATCCAAGCGTAAACGCGGATCAAAAAGCTGGTCCAAAACGGCAGGATCACCAGCATCATCAGCATCGGGCGCCAGGCTTGTGGGGCGTTTGCCATGGCGTAGGCGATGGGAAAGCCCACAAGCAGGCACAAGAGCGTGGAGATCGCCGCAATTTGCACGCTGGAGAGATAAGCTTTCCAGTAAAGATCGTCTTCTGTGAGCCAGACATAACTCTCTAGATCCAACGCCGCGAAGAAAGCCTGAAGCCCGGCCCAGCCCTCGGAAAAGTCCAGCTTCGGGGTGTAG
Organism: Pseudomonadota bacterium; assembly: GCA_039182515.1. Taxonomy (GTDB): domain Bacteria; phylum Pseudomonadota; class Alphaproteobacteria; order Rhodobacterales; family Rhodobacteraceae; genus JBCDCE01. The sequence goes on from JBCDCE010000066.1 coordinate 15,511, forward strand.
GGTGGTATCGACACCGCAATGTCAGACAGAGAAATCTTTAGGACAATCCCAAATGGGATAAGAAAGAAGATTAAAAGCCAGAAGTAAGGCCCTGATATAAGGAAGAATTTACGCATGAATCCTCCCAAATCTCATCCCGGTAAACACAAGCCAGCGGTATCGCTCCACGACAGCCAAACGGCGTCCTCCCAGGTAAAGGGTCGATTGGCCACGCGGGCCGTATTGGCAACCTGGGCTGAGATCATTTGGCCCGTGGCGAGTTCCACTTTGTAGGTGGAAAGATTGCCGGTGTAGGCGATGTCGATGATCTTGCCGGGCAGGCAATTGGGAGCTGTGGTGCGCTCAGAAGAGATGCTTACTTTCTCCGGCCGGATCGCGAAGGTGCAGGCCTGATCCACGACTGTACCACCTTGGGCACTGCAAAGGATCTCGGGGTGATCCTCAGACCAAGACACGCGCGCAATACCCTCAGACAGGCCTGTGCATCTGGCTGGAATAAGGGAGATCTCACCAATGAAGTCTGCGACATAAGTATCAGCAGGTACTTCATAAATTCGATCTGGAGTGTCAACCTGGGCGAGGGTGCCTTGGCCCATCACAGCCACACGGCTCGCCACGGTCATGGCCTCTTCTTGATCGTGGGTGACGATCACAAAGGTGGTGCCGGTGGTCTCTTGGATGTCCATCAACTCAAATTGGGTTTCTTGGCGCAGCTTTTTGTCGAGCGCGCCTAGCGGTTCGTCTAGTAAGAGCAGTTTAGGCGCTTTTGCGAGAGAGCGGGCCAGGGCCACCCGTTGGCGTTGGCCGCCGGAAATTTGATGCGGTTTGCGTCGTACAAAGCTCTCAAGCCTTGTAAGCCGCAACATCTCTTCGACCCTTGCTGCCATCTGGTCTTTGGGCATGCCATCGCGGCGCAGGCCAAAAGCGATATTGTCCCAAATGCTCAGGTGCGGAAAGAGCGCGTAGCTTTGAAACATCATGTTCACAGCGCGCTTGTTGGGCGGCACGCCCGCCATGTCTTGCCCGTCGATTGTGATGGTCCCAGAGCTTGGGTGTTCAAAGCCGTCAAGCATCCGCATGAGAGTGGTTTTGCCGCAGCCCGAAGGGCCCAAAAGGGCAAAGAATTCGCGGGTATAGATGGATAAGTTGATGTTATTGAGGGCAGTAAAGTCCCCAAACCTCTTGCTGACGCCTTTGATAGAGATCAGCGGCGTCTCATTGGGATCATCCCAAGGTGCAAAGGGGGCTGAGGCATCTGTCATAGCAGGGAAAAACCAGGCCGCGGGCGCGCTGCGGCCTGGTTGAAAGGTTTAGTTGCCAGTGGTCACTTTGGTCCAAAGCCGTGTGGCGATGCGTTGGTTCTTCGGATCCCAAGGAGAGGTTGTGTAGAGCGTGGAGAGCGTTTCAGCATCTGGGTAGATGGCCGTGTCGCCGATCACGTCTTCCAAGAGCAGCGGCTGACTGTCGAGCACGCCGTTGGCGTAGTAAACGTAGTTCGAGGCGGCTGCCATGTTCTCGGGCTGGATTATGAAATTGATGAAGGCATGCGCGCCTTCGACATTGCTTGCATCCGCTGGAATGGCCATTTGGTCAAACCACATTTGCGAGCCTTCCACGAAGGCGTTGTAGGCCACTTCTACACCATTGTCGGCCTCAGCAGCGCGGTCGCGGGCTTGAAGCACGTCACCCGACCATCCGATGGCCGCGCAAATGTCGCCATTGGCCAGTGCTGTGATATATTCCGAGCTGTGGAATTTCTTCACATAAGGCCGCACAGCCATCAAAACGCTTTCGGCTTTTTGGATTGTTTTAGCGTCGGTTGTATCGGGATCTTCACCCAAATAGGTGAGGGCTGCGCGAATGACTTCGGCAGGCGCATCCAAGAAATAAACGCCGCAGTCTGCAAGCTTGGCCATATTATCTGGGTTGAAGATCAGCTCCATGGAGTTGAGCGGCGCATCCTCACCTAAGATCTCGGTGATCTTGCCCACATTGGTGCCAAGCCCGGTGGTGCCCCACATGTAGTTCACCGAATAAGCGTTGCCGGGGTCATATTGCGCGGTGCGCGAGCTTACCACATCCCAAAGACCGCCCGCATTGGGAATCTTCGACATATCAAGCTGTTGGAACGCACCAGCCTGGATTTGGCGCTGCAGAAATTCCGCAGACGGCACAACCACATCATAGCCCGATCCGCCTGCCAAAAGCTTTGTCTCGAGCACTTCGTTGCTGTCAAACACATCATAAACCAGCTTGTAGCCGGTCTCGTCTTCAAACTTCGAAAGAAGCTCTTCGTCGATGTAGTCCGACCAGTTGTAAACATTGACCGTGCCTTTGGACTGCGCGAGCACGGCCGTGCTGCTTGTTAATCCAACCGTAAGGCCAGCGGCGAGGGCCGCGATGAGCGTGAGTGATTTGGTCATGAGATGCTCCCCAAAAAGTGTCAGCGCCCATGTTTGGAGAAAACGCAAAGCTTGGCAAGACGATAGCGACAGATCTTGGAGCTTCCTGCCCGATTATGGCGGCTTTTTGAGCAAACTCTTGGTACGCCTTGGCTCTTGGCAAAAGACGGGGGCTTTTGCTAAGGCAAGGGGCCTTGCCAAGAGGACAGCGCCACCGTGACGATCCAAGTTCCCCTCAGCTACGCCGGCGACGGCAGCCACACCACCAGCTACTATGCAGCCTCTGCCAACCGCCAAGAGCTGCGCCCTGCGCTGATGGGCGATCAGAGCTTTGATGTGGCGATTGTGGGAGCAGGGTATTCTGGCCTCTCAACAGGGTTACATCTGGCCGAAGCTGGGTTCAATGTGGCGATCGTGGAAGGCGCGCGTATCGGCTGGGGTGCGTCTGGACGCAACGGCGGGCAGATTGTGAACGGGCTCAACGCCTCGCTCCAAACCATCGAGAAGCGCTACGGGGCTGATACCGCGCGCTTTGTGGCGGGGCTCGTGATGGAAGGCGGCGAGATCATCCGCGAACGCGTGGCAACCTATGACATTGCCTGCGATCTAAAGCCCGGCAATGTCTTTGCTGGCCTCACGGAGGCCCATATGCGCGAGCTTGAAGCGCGGCTTCAGCTTTGGCGCGGGCATGGGATCGAGAGCCAAGAGATGCTCTCAAAGGAGGCCATGCGCGCCCACGTTGGCAGTGATCTTTATGCAGGCGGCATGATTGATCACAAAGGCGGGCATATGCATCCGCTCAATCTTGCCTTGGGGGAGGCGGATGCCTTTGAGGCCCAAGGTGGCACGATCTTTGAGATGTCTCCCGTAATACGCGTTGATATCGACGCACCCAAGCCTCAAATCCACACCGCCCAAGGTACGCTCACCTGCAAAACGCTTGTGCTCTGCGGCAACGCCTATCTCGGTCATGTGGTGCCTGAGCTCAGCCCGCGCGTGATGCCAGTCTCGACGCAAATCATGGCCACAGAGCCGCTGTCCCAAGAGCTTTCTCAAGAGCTCATGCCGGGTGATGCTTGCGTTGAAGACATCCGCTATATCCTTGATTACTATCGGCTTTCCGCCGACAATCGTATGCTCTTTGGCGGCGGTACGGTTTACGGCGGCAGGGACCCGCGCGACATTGAAGCCAAGCTGCGCAAAAACATGGTCATCGTCTTCCCACAGCTCAAATCCGTGAAGATCGACTATGCGTGGAGCGGCAACTTCGCGCTCTCCTTTAGCCGCGTGCCGCAGCTTGGGCGGCTCAATGACAACACCTATTTTGCGCACGGCTATTCCGGGCATGGCGTGACCGGCTCCCACACCTTCGGCAAGATCCTCAGCGAGGCGATCCGGGGCGATTTGAGCCGTTTTGATGTGTTTGAGAAGGTACCTTGGATCCCATTCCCGGGCGGGCGGGCGCTGCGCGTGCCTTATTCGGTGATGGGGTCATGGTACTACGGCTTCAAAGACAAATTTGGGATCTGATCCATGAGCAACACAGACGATACAGGTGGCGATCAGGCGTTTCGTAAATCTGACCCCAAAGGCCGCTGGTTTGAGATGACCTACGGTGGCGCGCTCAGCTTTTTGCGGCGCAAGTATACGCGCGACCTTACAGGCGTGGATGTCGCTGTGATGGGCGTGCCGTTTGATAATGCCGTTACCTTTCGCCCTGGCTGTCGCTTGGGGCCGCAGGCCATCCGGGCGGCCTCCGTGCAATTGGCGGAGCTCAAGGCCTTCCCCTGGGGGTTTGATCCGTTTGACACGCTGAGTGTGGTCGACGCGGGCGACGTGATGCTCGATCCGCATCATCCCGAAACCATTGGCCCTGCCATTCAAAACCACGCCGCATATATCTTAGCTTCGGGTGCTAAGCTCTTGAGTTTTGGCGGCGATCACTCGGTGACCTATCCGCTCCTGAAGGCTCATGCCGAGATCCACGGCCCTATTGCGCTCATTCAATTTGATGCCCATTGCGACACCTGGCCGGACGACGGCGTGACCATGGATCACGGCACCATGTTTGCGCGCGCCGCCGCTGAAGGCATTATCGATGTGGCGTCGTCCACACAAATTGGCCTGCGCACCTACAATGACAGCGACCACGGTTTTGAGATCCTTACCAGCCCCTGGGTGCATCGCAACGGCATAGAGGCCGCGCGCGACATCGCCGTGGAGCGGGCAGGCGACAGGCCGGTTTATCTCAGCTTTGACGTTGACGGCCTAGACCCTGCCTATGCGCCGGGCACCGGCACGCCCGTGCCGGGCGGGCTCGCGAGCTGGCAAGCACTTGAGCTCATCCGCGGGTTGGGCGCGCTCAACCTCATCGGGATGGACGTGGTCGAGGTCTCGCCACCTTTTGACGCCTCCGAGATCACAGCCTTGGCTGCGGCGCATGTGGCCCACGATTGGCTCTGTGTTCTGGCGGAACAAAGCGGAACTGAGAACCGCCCCGTCGGGCGTATTTGAGCGCGTGCGAGGTATTGGTAAAGCTGGATATTCCTCGCCACTTCCGAAACTCTGCACCGATATATGAAGCTCATCTTCGATTGCGGCGCAGGTCTCCTTGGAACCGCTACCAACGTCAGAAACTTAGGTATACGTCAGTAGAGGAGTTTTGGAGATGAGGCCCAACAAGAAGCTATTCCATGCGGTTTTGGAGCGCGTAGAGAAGTGAAGTGGTCCCAGAAAACTGGACAGTCGGCTAAGGTGTATCCCAAACCTTTGAAGGGATACGAGAATGGCGAAGCGCCGAAACTTTACCGATCAGTTTAAAGCCAAGGTGGCGTTGGAAGCGCTGCGTGGCGACAAGA
>JBCDCE010000067.1:0-20074 GCA_039182515.1 Pseudomonadota bacterium
AAAGTTTTGTCGCTGCCGCGATGGATCTGAATGTCACGCAGGCCGCGATTGCGCAGCATGTGCGCAAACTGGAAAAGGACCTTGCCGAGCCTTTATTGCAGCGCGAGGGTCGTGGGGTTCGTCTTACATCAGCGGGGCGCGATCTGGCGCAAGCGCTTGAGCAAGGGTTCGGCGTGATTGAGGATGGGATTGAGGCTATTCGCGCCAAACGCGCGGCGCGACCGCTGACAATCACCACCACACCGTCCTTCGCCACCCATTGGCTGATGCCGCGCATCGGCGATTTTTGGAGCCGTCATCCCGAGGTTGCGCTTAACATCCAACCCGCAGCCCGCCCTGTGGATATCACCAGAGATGGTATCGACTTGGCGATTAGGTTTGGCGCTGGCTCTTGGCCGGGACTGCAAGCTGAGCTTCTCACGGATGGGAGTTTCTGGGTGGTTGCGCGGCCGGATTTAATCTCAAATCTGCGCGCGGGATGCTTGGATGATGTGGCGCATCTCACTTGGCTCTTTGAAGAGCAAATGCCTGAGTTTCGCGCGCTGGTGGCGCAAGAGGGCGTCACTTTGGATCCGCAAAATACGACCATGTTGAGCACAAACCTTCTTGTCATGGCAGGCGTGCGCGCGGGACTAGGCGTGACCATACAGCCCAAATCGATCGTCAGCGCGGATGTGGATCAGGGCGCTCTGGCCAAAATCTGCGAACTCTCCCACGCGCACTTGGCCTATTATATGGTGCACGTCCCAAGCCGGGAGCCAAAGGGGTTGAAGGTCTTCATGAAGTGGCTGCGCGCACAAACCAAAACCGACTAGGCCCACAACAAAGGCGTCCCAAAGGAGCTGCGTGTCAGCCTGACTTGTTTTGTGGGATTGTGCCTGTCATCCTCTCAAAATGGGGGGAACGATCGACTTACCTGTTTGGGTTGTTGTGCTTGTGGGCATATTGGCGGCGCTAAGCTTAATGGAGCGCGCCCTTATTCCGTCTGTGCGCTGGTTTATTCGCCGCCGCGCCGAACGCATCGTGGCGCGGCTCAACACCAATTTAGAGCGCCCCATAGAGCCGTTTAAACTCGCGCGCCGACACGACATGATCCAGAGGCTTATCTATCATCCGGATGTGGCCCAGGCCGTTGCCGAGCACGTGACTGAGACCGGAGACCGGGAAGACGTGGCCTTTGAGAAGGCCAGGCGTTACGCGCGCGAGATCGTCCCCAGCTTTTCGGCCTTTGCGTATTTCACCATTGGCACTAAGGGGGCTGGGTTTATCGCGCGGTCTCTCTACAGGGTACGGCTGGCACATTATGATGAGAGCCTTGCGGACGTAGACCCAAATACAACCGTTATCTTTGTGATGAACCACCGTTCAAATTTGGACTACGTGCTGGTGACCTATTTGGCCGCTGAACGGTCTGCTTTGTCTTATGCTGTTGGTGAATGGGCGCGGATTTGGCCGCTGTCTAAGCTCATTCGGTCCATGGGCGGCTATTTCATCCGGCGCAAATCGCGCAACGCGCTCTACCGAGCCGTGCTGGCGCGTTATGTTGAAATGGCGACGCAAGGTGGAGTGACCCAGGCTATTTTTCCGGAAGGCGGGTTGAGCTTGGATGGTCGGCTAGCACCGCCCAAACTGGGATTGCTCGACTATGTGGTTCGCGGCGCAGATCTTGAAGCACGCGATGTGCTCTTTGTGCCTGTGGCTTTGAACTATGACCGAGTGCTCGAAGACCGCATTTTGATGTCAGCCGGTGAAAAGGGCGAACGGCGCTTCCGGCCCCGCATCAAAGACACGGTGGATTTCGTCGCCAAACAAATCTGGCTGCGCATAACAGGCGGTTTTCACCGCAACGGCTATGCCGCTGTGAGCTTTGGAGCGCCTGTATCCCTGCGAGAATTAGGAGGAATTTCCACTGAAGATCTGGCTCAGCGGCTCATGCAAGACATTGGCGCTGTTGTGCCCGTGGTTCCGGTGCCGCTTGTTTGCCAGGCTTTGCTGAGCGGTGCGCAAACGCGTGAAGACATCTATCCTTGTTGCGCAAAGCTCTTAGAGGGCCTGAAAGGCTCGACCGTTCATTTGCCCAGAGACTCGCTAACCTATGCGGTTGAAGTCGGCCTGCGTATGTTGCGGCTCCGGCATGTGATCTCAGAAGGCACGCCGATCGAGATCAAAGACCGGGACATTTTGGAGTTTTACGCGCAATCTATTGAGCATCTGATCGTGGCGCCCAAGCCTTGACTGGGGGATGGGTCCAATAAAAATGGCCGCTGGTGAGGCGCCGGCGACCAAATTTGCTGCGTAAAACGCAACGAGGGAAAGTGTGAATGGAACTAAAACATTAAGCCTTTTTGCGACGCCCTGCGAAGACGCCGCCAAACAGTGCACCGCCCAACAAGAGGCCAGCTGCTGGTACGGGTACGGAAGAAACCGCAAGGCCTTCAACACGGTAGTCATCGTTGCCAAAGAGACCTTCGCCGGGCACCGTTGCAATCAAGAAGCGATAGTCGCCGTCCAGCGCTACAGGGGCATTGTCGTTGCTGCCAGTATCCAGAAGATCTGAATTAGTGGTCAGACACAGAAACGCGCCGGGACCTTGGCAAGTCAAAACGGCCGCATCGTTAGAAGCGTAGATCTCCCACTGATCGCGACGGCTTGCGTCGTCAAGCGTGATGGAGGTCAGCGAGCGGGCCCATTTAAGGTCAAATACAAGTGCGTCACGGCCCAAGAAGTTGTCAATTTGCGAGTCATCAAAGAACGCGCCAACACCCAAGGCCCCACCTTGACGGACAATTGTTGGGGCGCGGAAGAGTGCGTTGTTTACGGCTGTAGCTGTAAGCGATGTGCTGTCTGTGGTGTCAGAGAAATCAGCTGACTGACCCAAGTTGCCGCTTGGACCACCAAAATCGAATGTGAAGGAAGCAGCAGAAACGGATGTTGCAGAAATAATTGCCAAAGACGCGGCAGCGAGGAGACCTTTGATACGCATTGTAACAAACCTTTATGACCGGCCCCCACCGTTCATGCCCAAGTTGTGCCCCAATCGTGCCCCATTTGAGAACCCGCTGATTTGGAAACAAAGCGTGTCAAAATTGAGGCGTAATCCGCCACAATTCGGACATGCGCCAAGATAGTCTTATCGTTTCACGGGGTTTACTGGCTTTTCGGGATCGAGAGAGTTATAAAATTACCCAAAATACCTTTTTTGAGTTGCTATATTGCGCAGCGAGGCGTAAATCACCCTCAGAAAAGCGATTCTGCACTGCGGCAAAGCCTAACAGGCAACCTCAGACAGTTTCGTCCTTGTTAACCGGAGGCTAGCTGAGGAGATGACCATGGCACTCGACACACAAAACGAAATTGTCGCTTATGACGCCCCAGAGAAAGACCTCTATGAAATGGGCGAAATGCCCCCTCTAGGCTACGTGCCCAAACAGATGTACGCCTGGGCCATTCGCAAAGAGCGCCACGGCGAACCTGATACCGCCATGCAGCTCGAAGTTGTTGATATGCCAAAGCTCGACAGTCACGATGTTTTGGTGCTCGTGATGGCCGCAGGCGTTAATTATAACGGTGTTTGGGCCTCTTTGGGTCAACCCATCAGCCCGTTTGATGGGCACAAGCAGCCATACCACATCGCTGGATCAGACGCCTCTGGCATCGTTTGGGCGGTGGGCGATAAAGTAAAGCGCTGGAAAGTGGGGGATGAAGTTGTCATCCACTGCAACCAAGACGATGGCGATGACGAGCACTGCAACGGCGGCGATCCCATGTATTCGCCAAGCCAGCGGATCTGGGGCTATGAGACGCCAGACGGCTCTTTTGCGCAATTCACAGCTGTGCAGGCGCAGCAAATCATGCCACGCCCGAAACATCTAACTTGGGAAGAGAGCGCTTGCTACACTCTAACGCTGGCGACGGCTTACCGGATGCTGTTCGGCCACGAGCCCCACGATCTCAAACTAGGGCAAAACGTCCTTGTTTGGGGTGCATCCGGTGGCCTTGGCTCCTATGCGATACAGCTCATCAATACAGCCGGTGCAAATGCAATCGGTGTTATTTCAGATGAAAGTAAGCGTGACTTTGTCATGGGGCTTGGCGCCAAAGGCGTCATCAACCGCAAAGACTTTAATTGCTGGGGCCAACTCCCAACAGTGAACACACCTGAGTACAATGATTGGTTCAAAGAGGCGCGCAAGTTTGGCAAAGCGATTTGGGACATCACCGGCAAAGGCGTGAACGTCGATATGGTGTTTGAACACCCAGGTGAAAGCACATTCCCAGTGTCGACCTTTGTTGTGAAAAAAGGCGGTATGGTTGTGATATGTGCTGGCACAACCGGCTACAATCTCACATTTGACGTGCGCTACATGTGGATGCACCAAAAGCGCCTGCAGGGCTCGCACTTTGCACACCTTAAGCAAGCTATGGCCGCGAACCAGCTGATGGTCGAACGACGCTTGGATCCGTGTATGTCTGAAGTCTTTGCTTGGGACGATCTGCGAGCGGCGCATATGAAAATGATGCGCAATGAGCACAAGCCCGGCAATATGTCAGTTTTGGTCCAGGCGCCAAAAACCGGTCTGCGGACGTTTGAAGACACACTCGAGGCTGCCAAAAAGTAAACGAAGGTAAGATCGGGGCAGAGTCTCGAGCATAACTTCCGTTAACCTTTGGTTAACCTAACTTAAGAACTACGGGCTTTCTGTTAACCTTTGCTAAGGTCGGAAAGCCCAATTTTTTTGTGCCCTTTCAAAATAAGGGGTTAAAATCTACGCCCTCGCTATTTTGGGGGAGAGTAAATACGTGAATTTTGAACATTCTCTTCTCCTGATATGTTGATTTTAAGAATTCATTAACCCTTTAGCAGGAACTCTACTCATGACGCACGATTGGATTATTGACGTTCTCGCGGACCTAAAGCTCTTTGCTCGCGCGAACGCGATGCCTGACCTCGCCGAGCATCTCGAAGATGCAGCCATGGTCGCAACGCGTGAACTTGCGGTAGTGGGGGCCGCATCTGTACATGGCGCAAAGGTTAGAAAAATTCCTGGAGGGTTTGGAACGCGCAGCAACGCTTGAGGATCTTCAAGCGGCCACTGAGGCGCTGCGATCCTACTATGATGTTACGCATGTCGTATATCATTGGGTCAATTCAGTTGGTGAAAGGTTCGGTGCGGGGACCTACAGCCAGGACTGGGTGGATCGATACTTAGAGCGCGACTATCTGCGTATGGACCCAGTCATTATTGGGGCTTTTCAACGCTTTCATCCTGTAAACTGGAAAGACCTCGATTGGTCGAGCAAGGCGGCAAAGTCCTTTCTCAACGAAGCAATCACCTACGGTCTGGGCGCCCAAGGGATAACAATCCCAGTACGTGGCCCGTCCGGCCAGTTTGCACTCTTGACGCTCAATGACACGCGCAATGATGCCGATTGGGCAGTCTTTCGAGAAGCCAATCAACGTGACCTCATTTTGATCGCGCATCAGTTTAACAACAAAGCTCTGGAGTTCGACACTGGGTTTGATCTGACAACGCCTAGTCTCTCCCCACGGGAACTCAGCGCAATGACGCTTTTGGCCAAGGGGTTCAGTCGTGCTCAAGCAGCGGAAGATATGACAATCTCTGAGCATACTCTTCGAGTTTATGTGGAAGGCGCACGGCACAAATTGGGAGCGCTTAATACAACGCATGCGGTTGCCCGCGCACTAAGTCAGGGTCTTATCGTCGTATAGTTTTTGTTAAAACGTGTTGCGCAAAACCGTTGCGCGCACGGTGGGCTCAGATTTGAGTAATTCCTGCGCACGGTTGGGCAAGATCTTCGAAACCCTAAAAGCCCAGTCTGATTGGCACCGCACACAGCCAATAGGACAGCGCACATGCTCCGTTACATCTACGCAAACGACCTTCACAAAACACCCAACCTCGCCCGCACCATGTTTGAAGATCGCGCTTGGCAATTCAGCGAACGCTTGGGCTGGGAAGTGGAGGTTGATCACCGAGGCCAAGAACGCGATGCCTACGACGCGCTCAACCCCCTCTATGTTATTTGGGAAAACGCAGAAGGGCGTCACGGCGGCTCCATGCGATTTTTGCCCACCACGTCTAAATGTATGGTCAACGATCACTTTTCCCATCTCACAGATGGGGTGCTGATCCAATCGCCACTCATCTGGGAATGTACGCGCTTTTGCCTATCGCCTAAAGCGGATCGGCGCGTTGCGGCTGGTCTCGTCTTGGGAGCAGGCGAAATCATGAAACGCTTCTCGCTGGAGCACTACGTCGGTGTGTTTGATCCCCGCATGGAGCGCATTTATCGCCTCTACGGTGTTGAGCCTGAAGTTATCGGGAGCGCAGGTTCGGGCCGCGATAGCATCGGTGTGGGCCTATGGGAAATGACACCGTCTGCTTGGCCTAAAACGCTTTCAAAGCTTGGTATTACACAATCTGTTTCGGACCATTGGTTCGCGCGGTCGTTTGGCGGTGCGGTGCCAAGCGACATGCTGCTCGGCGCGAAGGAAAGGCTTCTCGAAGCCGTCTAAGCTCTGGTCCCTCTGGGGCAGGCCCAGTAGGGTCTGCCCCATGAGTTCTTTGCCCGCCACATCCCTGACCTTCTCGCAAGATCAAGCCGAAGCTTACGATCGCCTGACAGAGGTCTTGGCGCGCGCTGGTATCGATTTGGTCAATGATCAGCTTTTGCCGCTTAAAGAGACGAAAAGCCAAGTGATGGCCGTTTTGGGCAAAGCGGGATCGGGCAAAACGCTGCTTTTGGCAAAGCTCTATGAAGCAACCGAAGAGCTTGGGGTTGAGATCGTTTCAGGCGACTACGAAAGCCGCAGATCTGCCCGCAAACGCACCCTTGCGATCCTGGCGCCTACCAACAAGGCGGCGAGCGTTTTGCGCAACCGCGGGGTTCCGGCGACAACCATTCACCGCATTCTCTACACCCCCGTTTACGATCCGGAGTACGAAAAGATCGCTGAGTGGCTGGCTGGAAACGGCGAGCGCCCTGAGGTCGAAGGGCTTACCGACATAGCACTAGATCGGGCGGACGCCTTTTACAAATCCAACAAATCGGTGCCCGGCGCTCTGGCGGCAGCGGGGCTAAGAGGATCGGATTTTATCACGGGCTGGAAACGCCGAGAAGCGCCGCTCGACATTGGCTTCGTTGACGAAAGTTCGATGCTCGACACCAAGCAGTTCGAAGACCTCCAGGAGATCTTCCCTACGCTTGTTCTCTTTGGGGATCCTGCGCAGTTGGCACCCGTCAATCAGTCGGGTGCCATGGTGTTTGATCAATTGGAATCAGGCCGCAAGCTCTCGTTAAATCGGGTGCACCGCCAAGATCAGGACAATCCAATCCTTGATTTGGCCCATGCGCTTGCGGATCCGCTTTTGAACTTTGATGATTTTGAACAGATGATCCAAGAGGCTGCCAAACGCGATGATCGTGTAGTCTGGGCGTCGCGTGTAGATTGCGCAGCCATGGCGCGTGCGCCCGTTCTCGTGTGGCGAAATCAAACACGCATACGGCTCATTCAAGCCTTCCGAGGGGCCTACGGTGCGCCTGCGGATACCTTGCTAGAAGGTGAGCCGTTGATTTGTGATGGCATCGAATTGCCTCTCAAGCATCGCAAGAAACGCCTGGATCTCGAGGCGCGTGGCTTAATCAAAGGGGCGCAGGTGATTTATCTGGGGCCGGGTCGCAAACCAGGATTTTCCCGTTTACATGTCGTAGGGGCACCCGACCCACAGGTGAGCGCTGCTTCGATTATCAAGCTTGAACAGCCTGGAGAAGAAGAGCCCGTCATTCCATTTGCCGCTCGCATGGGAGCCGCCTTCCTGCATGGCGCAGCCGTGACGATCCACAAAGCGCAAGGCAGCCAGTGGAACGAAGTGCAGGTCTTCGCCCCGGACATCTATGCCGCGGCCCGGATGAACCGAGAAGAAGCAGGCCAAGCGCTTTGGAAACGATTGGCTTATGTTGCGATTACACGCGCAGAAACGCGGCTCTACTGGGTGGTCCGTGCTATGCTGGCTAAACCAACTGAGCCGCTGGTTGTTGACGATTTGAAGGCTGAGCCGATTGCGACTCTTACCTCTGAAGAGATGTAGCGCGCGGCGATATGGCTAAAAGACAGACTTAAATTCGAGACAAATCCTAATCGGTTTCTAGAAACGAATTCAGAAATCCTTAGCAGAATCGCCAAACAATGAAGGGCGGTAGGGAGAGGGCCGCGCCAGTTCAAGCGAATTAACTCTATCTTTACGCTTCAGCGTTGAAACACCCGAAACACAGCGGAAGCGCCCCAGCCTGCTGCAATCGCGATCGCGAGAGACATTAGTCCGTAAATCAAAGGTTGATTGTGGGCCATGCTGTATAAGATCCGCTCCAATCCAACCTTTGTCACATCGATTGCGGTCTCATACGCGCTGACTGTCGTTCCATCGCGTGTCAGAAAAATGCGGGTTTTGTAGCTGCCTTCGACCAAGTTTGCAGGCAGGCGGACACGTGTTTGAAAAAGTGTATTGTCGTCAAACTCAACTTGGCCTTCGTTGAGTTGATAGAGGTTCTTGCTTTTACGAATGCGAATAAGCGCTTCGCGAAAGGCCTGCGCATCCGTCACCGTCGACGGTGCACCAACCAGTCTTATGGCCCGTGGAATGGACACGCTTTGGCGTAAATCCTCTGTGTCGCTGAGCGCTTGGTCGAAGGGCCCAGTTGTCGATACCGCGTAAAAGCTGGGGGCTGCGTCTACCTCAACAGTATCTGTATTGACCCAAATACCAAAACGCCGCGCTTTTCGGCGCACTGTAACAGGCTCCAATGGCCCAGACACAGCAATAACCACGTGTAGATCGCCATTTGCGATCCTCTCTTCGCGTTTCACGGCGCCGAAAATGAGGATTTCCGAGCCTGAAAAATTTGTCGTGATCGAGATTTGGTTTTGGCTCAGGGCCGCAACAACCTCTTCCGCTTGAGCAATCAAGCCATTGCTTGCGAAAATAAGCCCGAGAAGCAGAGCGCGCATCATCGTCAGTGCCCTCCTGAGCCCAGCGAATAGAGCTCACTGGGTTGAACAAGCAGGTCAAAGGCGAGCTTTCCGCAAACTGTAAGAACCATGAGTGCGAGCAGGATCCGAAGTTGTTCTGCCTTTAACTGCGCCCCGATCCGCGTGCCCACCTGAGCGCCAATCACGCCGCCCACCAAAAGGAGAACCGCCAAAACGATGTCCACCGTGTAGTTTGCGGTGGCGTGTAAAAGGGTCGTGAAGCCGGTCACAAAGATAATCTGAAAAAGCGATGTTCCGACAACCACCTTTGTGGGCATTCCCAGCAAATAGATCATGGCGGGCACCATGATGAAGCCACCGCCAACACCCATGATAGCTGCCAGTATCCCAACGACGACCCCAACCAACAACGGCGGAATGGCGGAGATATAAAGCCCCGACACCCGGAACTTCATCTTAAAGGGCAGGTTGTGGATCCAGCTATGATGCTTCCGTTTCGGCACAGCATTGGGCTTGTTCGCGCGCCGGATCGCATTGAGCGACTCAATGAACATCAAGCTGCCGACCACGCCCAAAAACACCACATAGCAGAGGGTTACGAGCAGCTCGACCTGGCCAAGGGACTTTAGGTAGTTGAAGATTACCACCCCTAAAGCTGCGCCGATCAAGCCGCCGATCAAGAGCACGGTGCCCATTTTGAAATCGACCGATTTCCTACGCAGATGCGCCAAAACCCCGGAAAAGGACGAAGCGACAATCTGATTGGCTTCGGTCGCGACAGCGACGGCTGGTGGAATGCCTATGAAAAAAAGCAAAGGCGTCATGAGGAACCCACCGCCAACGCCAAACATGCCCGATAAAACACCCACCATGCCACCCAAGCCCAACAACAAAAACGCGTTGACGGAGACTTCAGCGATGGGCAGGTAGATCAACATAGGTGCGTTTAGTCCCGCTGCATCGCAGCATGCAACGCGCCAATGGACGCATCTGGCCGTAAAGCGTAAGTCCAGATGGACCTATCTCTCTTTGACGTAAGGCTCCCCACCAGCGCGCGGTGGAATGGCTTTGCCCACAAACCCAGCCAAAATGACGACCGTCAAAATGTAAGGAAGAGCATCCAGAAGCTGGACTTGAACTTTAAAGCCGAAGGCAGCTTCCAGAAGATCTGGCCTAAGAGCAACAGCTTGCAGGTAGCCAAAGAGCAAGCAGGCCCCAAGGGCATACCAGGGTCGCCATTTTGCGAAAATGAGCGCTGCGAGGGCGATATAGCCGCGCCCGGCCGTCATTTCTTTTACGAACCCGGCTTGCAGAGCCGTGGCCAAATAAGCCCCCGCAATGCCGCAAAGAACGCCGCAGATTAACACGGCGGCAAAGCGCAAGCCCACAACAGACACGCCGGCTGTATCCACCGCCGCTGGGTTTTCACCCACGGCCCGCAAACGCAGGCCGAAGCGTGTGCGAAAGAGCACCCACCAGGTGACAGGCACAGCGGCAAAGGCCACATAGACGAGGAGATCGTGTCCAAAGATCAGACTCGCGAGCACCGGGCCTATTACTGGGATGCTCTCCAGGATTTCAACAAAGAAGAAGGATATGGGCTTGAACCGCGCCTCATCTGGCAAGGAGGGTGTGCGCCCCCCTTGGGAGAACCACGTTTGGGCCACAACAACCGTGACCCCAGAGGCCAAGAAGTTCAGCGCGACTCCAGAAATCAGTTGGTTGCCGCGAAAGGTAATGGACGCAAGCCCGTGGATGAGGCTCAATACAAGCGAGGCCGCAATCCCAGCCATCAATCCCAACCAAACCGAACTGGTCGTGTAGGCCACCGATGCCGAGAAGAAGGCAGCAACCAGCATCTTGCCCTCAAGGCCGATGTCGAAAATACCAGCGCGCTCTGAAAAAAGGCCTGCGAGACAGGCCAAAAGAAGAGGCGTGCCCAGGCGAAAGGTTGTCTCGAGCACGGGCAGGGAAAACAAGGCCAAGAGATCCGTCATGCCGCGGCCTCCTTTCGGCTGAAGCTGAGAAACAGCTTCTCCAAAGGATAGCGGATCATGTTGTCAAGCGCGCCCGTGAAGAGGATCACAAGGGCCTGCACAATTGTCACCATCTCGCGCGGGATTTTGGTCCAAAGCCCCAGCTCGGCGCCACCTTGAAAGAGAAATCCAAAAAGAAGAGCTGCCACAAAAATCCCTGCTGGATGAGATCGGCCCATGAGCGCCACGGCGATCCCGATGAAACCCGCGCCCTCAACGGAGTTGAGCACCAAGCGTTCCGCCTCACCCATTACGTTGTTGATCGCCATCATGCCTGCCAAAGCGCCGGAAATGATCATGGAGACCATAATAATTTTGGTGGGGCTGATGCCTGCGTATTTTGCAGCACTTTCGCTTTCGCCGTAAGCTCGGATTTCATAGCCAAGCCGCGTGCGCCAAATGAGAAACCAAACCGCGAAGCACGCCGCCACGGCGATCACAAAGGCCACGTTTGCGGGTGGCGCTTTGGACCATGCAATGCCCAACGGGGTCAGCATATCGTGCAGAGTAGGCAGATGCGTGGGCTCTGGGAATTTCCCTGTGGCGGGTTCCATCGCACCTAAGGGTTTAAGCGGACCAACAAGGACATAGTTGAGCAAAGCCGCAGCAATGAAGTTGAACATGATCGTCGTGATCACAATGTGGCTGCCGCGTTTGGCTTGCAGATAGGCAGGGATTGCCGACCAAGCGGCCCCAAAAAGCGCAGCTCCCAGGGTCGCAAAAACGATCGCAACCGTCCAATGCGGCCAAGGGATCATCAAGCAAACAAGGGCCACGCCCAATCCGCCGAGCATCGCTTGGCCTTCGCCGCCGATGTTGAACATGCGCGCGTGAAACGCCACCGCGACCGCCAGCCCCGTGAATAGGAAATTCGTGGCGTAATAGAGCGTATAGCCCCATCCGTAAGTGGAGCCTAAAGCGCCAGTGATCATCAAATCCATGGCTTCCCAAGGATCCTTCCCTGAGGCCCAAATCATCAAGCCTGAGAGGAGAAAGGCGAGGATGAGACCCACAAGCGGGATGAGAATAACATCCGCCCACTTTGGCATTTTGTCACTCATGCCGCTGCTCCCTCGTTAATACCGGCCATCAAAAGACCAAGCTCTTTTTCATCTGTCTCAGCGGCCATGCGCTCGCCCATAATTTGGCCGTCAAACATCACAGCAACGCGGTCTGACAGGGCCAGAATCTCTTCGAGTTCGACGGAGACAAGCAAAATGGCTTTTCCCGTATCGCGCAGCGCAACGATCTGTTGGTGAATGAACTCAATAGCGCCAATATCTACGCCGCGCGTGGGTTGTCCGATGAGCAAAAGATCTGGGTTTCGTTCAATCTCCCGCGCCAGAACGATCTTTTGCTGGTTGCCGCCTGAAAAACTCTTAGCGTTGAGTTTGGGATTGGGCGGGCGCACATCGAAGCGGCCCATCTTTTCTTCAGTGTCTTGGCGTAGCGCGGTGTTGTCCATCATGAGCTTGGAGCGATTGTATTTTGCGTCGTGGTGATAGCCGAAACCGGTGTTTTCCCAAGCTGCAAAAGGCATGATCAGGCCTTCGCGCTGACGATCTTCGGGCACATGGGCAATGCCACGCGCGCGGCGCGATTGCCCGTCGGAATATTTGCCAGTGAGATCGATCTCTTGGCCGTTTAGCTTCACAAAGCCGCGCCCCGGCGAGATGCCCCCGAGCACTTCAAGAAGCTCAGATTGGCCATTGCCCGCAACCCCCGCGATGCCGAGGATCTCGCCCGCATGAACCGTGAGGTTGATGCCTTTGAGGCGCTCAACCTTCTTGTCATCCCACACCCGTAGGTTTTCGATCTCTAGAACGGGTTTACCGGGTTGCGCAGTTTTTTTATCGACGCGCAGCAAAACTTTGCGGCCAACCATGAGCTCTGCCAGTTCTTCGGGTGAGGTCTCTTTGGTTTTTACAGTGGCCGTCATCTCACCGCGACGCATAACGCTCACGGTGTCGGTGGCTTCCATAATCTCGCGCAGTTTATGCGTAATCAAGATAATGGTTTTGCCTTCTTCGCGCAGCCTATCCAGAATGCGGAAAAGCTGGTCGGCCTCTGCTGGGGTGAGGACACCCGTGGGCTCATCTAGAATGAGAATGTCGGCCCGCCGATACAGCGCTTTGAGGATCTCAACGCGTTGCTGCATGCCCACGCCTATGTCTTCAATCCGCGCATCTACATCCACGGTAAGCTCATATTCAGCTGCAAGATCCGTCAACTCCTTGCGGGCTTTTCGTAGGGACGGACGCAAGAATGCGCCGTCCTCCGCACCCAGCACTACGTTTTCGAGGACACTGAAATTCTCAACCAGTTTAAAGTGCTGAAAGACCATGCCAATGCCTGCGGCAATGGCAGCCTGGCTATCGGGAATTTCGGTCTTTTGCCCCGCGATGAAGATTTCGCCTTTGTCTGCTTTGTAAAACCCATAGAGGATCGACATCAGCGTGGATTTGCCCGCGCCGTTTTCACCAATGATCCCATGGATGGTGCCGGGCATCACGCGAATTGAGATGTCTTTGTTGGCCTGCACTGGGCCAAAGGCTTTTGAAATGCCTTTGAGTTCAATGGCTGGGTTTGGCGAGGAGGGCGAAGTCATATGAGTATTTTTGCCAAGAAAAAGGATTAATCTGGAGCTCCAAGACCAGCAAAGCCGATCATGCGGATGATGGTTCCGGTTGCATCATATTCGACCACGTATTGGCCCATCTGCGGGTCCATACCGGGCATCTCAAAGGCCACGGTGGCGCGGTCTATGCCTGCTGTGGTGCTGGTTATGACGACCTTAGCCTGTGCGCCCGGCGCGAAACTTGCAGATTGACCGATGTAGTCGTTCAAGGTGCTCAGGTCTTCGGTGGGTGCATCCATGCGGGGATCCACATAGCTGAATTTTAAATTGAGAACGGCGCGCAAAATCTCTTCGCGCGCCGCTGCATTCGTTTCGCCCCATGCCGCGAAGAACTGTTTCAAACCTTCCGACATGGGCTGAGCTCCTTAGAAGTTCAGCGCTGGGCAGGTCTCATCAGACATGTAGTCATGAACCATCAACTCGCCATTTGCGATTTGCCAAGCGGCGGCGTCGACAGCCATTTTCATTTCAGCTGACACAAGCGATGCGTTGTTCTCGTCAAGCGCATAGCCGACACCGCCGTTGGCAAGGCCCATCACGTTGAAGCCAGTTTCAAGCTCTGTGCCTTGCGTGAACGCATCATAAACTGCGTTGTCCACGCGCTTCATCATGGAGGTTAGAACTTTGCCTGGGTGCAGGTAGTTTTGGTTGCTATCCACACCGACCGACAAAATGCCTTCATCAGCGGCCGTTTGCAGAACGCCGACACCTGTGCCGCCTGCAGCTGCATAGACCACATCCGCCCCTTGGCTGATCTGTGCTTTTGTGAGCTCAGAGCCTTTCACGGGGTCGTTCCAAGCTGCCGGGGTTGTGCCGGTCATGTTGGCCACAACGGTGGCGTCTGGGTTCGCGGCTTTCACGCCTTGGGCATAGCCGCAGGCAAACTTACGGATGAGCGGGATGTCCATGCCGCCGATGAAACCTACGGTGCCCGAAGACGAGGCTTTAGCGGCCATCATGCCCACGAGATAGGAGCCTTCATGCTCGTTGAAGACAACTGAGCGCACGTTGGGTGCGTCGACAACCATATCGATGATTGCAAACTTGGTGTCAGGGTAGTCGCCCGCGACCTCACCCAGAGCGGAAGCAAAGGCAAAGCCTGCCATGACGATTGGGTTTGCGCCCGTTTCGGCAAAGCGGCGGAGCGCCTGCTCACGCTGTGCGTCGGAGGTGAGTTCGATTTCTTTGAAGCTACCGCCCGTTTCTTCGGCCCAACGTGTGGCACCATTGAAGGCCGCTTCGTTGAAGGATTTGTCGAACTTGCCGCCAAGGTCGAAAATGATCGCAGGCTCTGCGCCAGCGAGACCAGCTGTCATGGCAAGAGCGGCGGATGCGCCCAAGAATTTTGTCATCAGGGTCATGGATGTCTCCCAGGTGTTGTTTTGTATCAAAGGCGCGGAACCGCGCAGTTGTGCCAAGCAAATGGTCTTGGCTCCCCAAAATTGAGTAGGGCGCAGAGCGCCTCAAGGGTCAATAGCAATTCTGCCCCAACGCGGGCAGGTTCCCTAAGGTTTGGCCTATCGCTGCCCTATGCTTAGGCATTCCTTCACATTGATTTGCTGAGGATCTGCGCGTCCAGACGGGCCCCATTGGGCAAGCCGTAGTAGCGAGGTCGCGTGCCGACGCGGCGATAGTCAAGGGCTTTATAAAACCCGAGTGCAGGCTCATTGTTTGCCGCAACCTCCAAAAAGGCGTCAAGCGCACCCAGAAAACGCGCTTTGTCTTCAAGCTCGTTTAAGCAACTGCGCGCATGCCCGGCTCGGCGCGCATTAGGATGGGTGGCGATTGTGAAAATTTCGAACTCTTCTGCAGCGATGCGGCCCATCGCGAAGGAGTGTAATCCCGACGTGGCTAAAATGACCCCTTTTTGGCTCAAAAGACTCGCAAATTCGGCTTCAGACCAGGGGCGGGGCCAGTCAAAGACGGCCCCGTGCAATTTGGCAAGTTGGGCGGGTGTCATGGGCGGATAGAGGGAGGTGGCTCTTTTGGCGGAGCAGCATCCGCCGGTCGCACATACAGTGGCGTAGCGAAGGACGTGCTTTCGGGTTTGGACATCGAAAGCCGTGCAATCGCCTCTGAAATCGACGCTGTCGGAGAAGCGACCCTGCCTTGGTAGTGTGCCGCAAGGGTATGAGCTTCATGTCCAATACAGAGTGGCGCAGCAAGCTCTGGGAGATCTGAAAGGTTTGCTAGGAATGGTGGCTCTTCGTTTTGCGCAACCACTTGCAAGTACAAACGATCCTGGCGCGCATCGAGACTGGCCAACCGCAGCCCTGGATGGCCAAAGGCCATGGCTTCGAGCACCGAGACTCCATGAACGGGTATCCCAAGACCTTGCGCCAGACCATTTGCGGCTGAGACAGCTATGCGAATGCCGGTGAAATTGCCTGGTCCAGCGCCGACGCCAAGCCGTGTCACATCCCCCCAAGCACAGCCTGCTTGTTGCAAAAGGGACTCTAGGATGGGCAAAAGAGCTTCTGCTTGGCCTTTGGCCATCGGCTCAAAATGCGCAGCGAGGCTTGTGGTTTGTCCCACTTGATCGGTCGTCAGCAGGCTTGCGCAGACATGGGCCTGCGAGGTGTCAAAGGCGAGGGTCAGGCTCATTTGCGCGCCGTTTCATTAAGGCTGTCCCGCCCGCTGGCGTGGGACTTAGGCAATGCGTCTGTCAGGCAAAGCCAGGGCAGTTTCTCGCCAAAGTGGCTATGATGCTTTGGGGCGAAGGGGGTGGGGTCGTCAAACAGGCCAACCGCCACATAAACCTGCCCAGGCAAATAGGCATAACGCGCTAAGAGCGGAGAGCCGCACTCTGGGCAAAAGTGTCGGGTGACACCCGCAATGGGAGAAACAGATTTGCCGTCATCCGGAAGCACCTTAATGTTGTCTTCAGCGAAGGCTGCGAAAGCGCTCACGGGCGCGCCAGAGACACGACGGCAATCGGAACAATGGCAATAGGTCACAGCTTCAGGGGAGCCTGCAACGGAAATGGTGCGAGCGCCGCAATAGCAGCGCCCTTCGTTGACTGGGCTATCCATAAGCCGCGCCGCTAGGCTGCGACAGGACGGACTTCAAGCACTTCGGGGATGTAGTGGCGCAGCAGGTTTTCGATGCCCATCTTCAAGGTAAGCGTTGAGGACGGACATCCAGCACAAGCGCCTTGCATGTGCAGGTAAACAACGCCGCGGTCAAAGCCGTGGAATGTGATATCGCCACCATCTTGGGCCACTGCTGGGCGGACGCGCGTGTCCAAAAGCTCTTTGATTTGGCCTACGATTTCGCCATCAGGTCCGTCATGCTCGGCGTGCCCCGAATTGGTTTGGTCGCCTTCCATCACAGGAGCGCCGGACTGGTAATGTTCCATGATTCCGCCCAAGATTGCGGGCTTGATATGGTCCCAATCGGTGGCGTCTGCCTTTGTGACGGTCACAAAATCAGTGCCGAAAAAGACGCCTGTAACGCCGTCTACGCCAAAGAGCCGTTGCGCCAATGGAGAGCTCGCTGCAGCTTCTGCACTTGGGAAGTCAGCCGTTCCCATCTCGAGCACTGTCTGACCAGGCAGGAATTTCAGCGTGGCGGGATTGGGGGTCGATTCTGTTTGAATGAACATGAGCAGCGTCTCCGAAGGCTTGCGTTAGAGATATGCGCAAGGGGCCGAGAAGTGTCAAGGTTTTAGAATAATTCTAAATGCTCGCGCGTGGCCAAACCTGCCAAAAAAATTAGGGTGAGGAATACCTCACTTGTTTAACGTCTGACGGTTTTTCACGCTATGGTGGCGAAGAATAGTCTCGCACAACCTTTTTTAAACTTATTTTTTTGGAGAAGTTCATGGCCCGTAAAATGCATCTTGTCAGCAAGGATGAGCGAAAGAACATTAAAGCGATCAGCTTTGAGGACTATATGGAGAGGACCAAAGGCAAAGCTTTGGTTTTGAATTTCCAACCCAAGTTTGTAACTCGTGTAGAGACAACAAAACAGCTCAAGGAATGGGAAGACGTCTTAAGGGAAGAAGTGGGTTTTTCTGCGCTTGGCATTACACGCGACGATATTGAAGAAGAGCTAAAAGACCACAATCACACCAACACTTGGTGTGTGGCTGATATCATCGGTAAGAACGACATGTATGTCTGCGACGAGGACTGCGATCCATGAGGCGGGCGGCTCAACCCCCTAAGCTCCCCCAGGTTTTGATCGTCTCTGCTTTGCGTGATCTCCACGCCAGCGGTGTTGCTGCACGACTAAAAGCCAATCATGGGGTGGAGCCGCATGTTATTGATATAAACGATGCGTTGGTCTCGGGCGGTGTGACGTGGTCCACGTCCGGGGTCAACGCGCTCCGTACGCGAGAGGGTCGGCGGATAGATCCCCAAGATATGGACGCAGTTTGGTGGCGTCGGATCAACACCCCACAGCGTGATCCCAGCGGGGTCATAGAAGAGAGTGATAAGCGTTTTTTGAGCGCTGAATGGAAAGCCAGCTATTTGGGTTTGGCTGAAACGCGCTTTGACTGTCCAATTCTTAACCCACTCGCTAAAAATCAAAGAGCCGACAACAAATGCGTTCAACTCCAAGCCGCACAGGATGTGGGACTTGCGGTTCCAACAAGCTGTATCACTCAAGATTGGGAGGATCTTTGCAATTTTGTGCAAAGCTTGAACGGCGATTATTTTGTTGCCAAGAAATTGCACGGCATCCACATGCACCCCACCCAAACCCTTAGGCTACAGCTAAAAGATCTCAGCCCCGAAGCGCTTCGGACCTGTCCAACGCTCTTTCAGGCCTGCGTGCCAGGCGAACGCCATCTACGGCTCACAGTGTTTGGCCAAGAGGTGCACGGCGCAATTATTGAAAGCCCAGATCTGGATTGGCGCGCGAGTGACGCAGTGCGCTACAAACCTGCTGTGCTCTCGGAAGATTTTAAAGCTCAGGTTTTGGCGCTTATGGCGCAGCTTGGCCTACAGGTTGCGGTACATGATTTTAAGTTTGACGGGCAGACGCCTGTGTACCTCGAGACAAATCCTCAAGGGCAATTTTTGTTTGTTGAGGCAATGGGCGGTGGTGCCTTGCTTGATCCGTTTTGTGCATACCTTGCGCAAATGGCAAAAACGCATTTTGACAAACGTCTTGCTGGGCAAATCGGGGAGACTATCGCTGTACCTGCTTAATCGCAGAGTTCGATCAAATCCCACAAATTACCAAACCCATCTTCAAAGACAGCAACGGTGCCATAAGGCTCAGATCTGGGCTGCTCACGAAACACAACGCCGCGTTTGGACATGGCAGAGTGATCGCGGGCAAAATCATCTGTATGCAGAAAGAACGCCACACGTCCCCCTGTTTGATTGCCGATGGCCGCGCGCTGAGCTTCTGAGCTGGCTTGTGCCAACAAAATCTGTGGGCCCTGCCCGGGTGGGGCGACGGTCACCCATCGCTTAGACCCTTGATCGATGTCTTGAGTGAGCGTGAAGCCTGCAACGTCACAAAACCAAGAGATGCCCGCTTCATAAGACGGCACAACAAGTGTTACGAGGCCAAGCTGTTGCATTTATAAACGTTCATCAGGGCCTTAAGTGATGGCTTCCAGCCGCTCTTTTGTCAGATCGCCTGGCACAACCGTAATTGGAATTGGGAGCGTGCCAGACGCTTTTGTCAATTGCGTCACAAGAGGGCCTGGGCCTTTGTTTGTGGTGCCTGCGCCCAAAACGAGCACGCCAACGTCAGGATCTTCGTTGATCTGGGCCAAAATCTCTTTGATCGGCTCGCCTTCGCGGATCACAAGCTCTGGATCGACATGTTGTTGATCGCGCATCCACTTGGCAAAGACCTCGAAATGCGCATGGATCCGCTCACGGGCTTCTTCGCGCATGATGTTTCCGACACCAATCCAGTGGTTGAATTCATCTGGCGGGATGATCGCTAAAACTTCAACACCGCCGCCTGTGTGATTGGCGCGCAAAGCTGCGAAACGCATCGCATTGAGGCATTCTTTGCTATCGTCCAGTACAACCATAAATTTCCGCATGCACTGAGCCTCTCCTGTCCTTAAGCGCATAGTGCCTTTTGGGCGTGCCACTGGCAAACGCTTTGTCGTTCGCTATGTCGACTTGCAAGGTGTGTCCAAAGCCATCCCGAAAGTCCTTGCCCTTTGGAGGGTCGTCTATGATTGAGTTTTTCCCTTTTTCTTTTCGAGGTCCGATTGAAAACCAACATATGGGTAAGGATCTCTTTTATACGGTGGTCTTTCTTCCAACTGAGTTAGGGCGTGTTAACACTATTGTCCTGGCCTGATTTCTGCTAACTGTCTGTTATGAATGAGATAACAGAAGAGCAGTACGCGTTGATCTGGCCGCATTTGCCGGTTCAGCGTGGCAATGTGCAGATTTCCAATCTGACAAT
>JBCDCE010000068.1:0-19996 GCA_039182515.1 Pseudomonadota bacterium
GCGTCCCAGAATACGTTCTTTGGGTTCGGAATGATCGTTTCGATCCTTGCTCTTGGAACTGCAGGTCTCATCCAGTGGCCGCATTTGGGCTTTGCGGTATCTCTAGTCCCAGTTGCATTCTTGGGTTTTTTGATCGCGCGCCCGTTGGCTGGGCGGTTTGAGCGCAAGAGCATTCGCCCGTGGGCCTTGGGGCTAGCGACCATTTCTGCGTTGGTGCTGCTCATCCGCTCTGGCCAATAGGAAACAACCTTCCCCACAGGACTACCGAACTCAGCTGGCTTGGTCGGTGCAAAGTTAGACCAATCGCCCCCATTGAGCCTGCATGCGCGTAGAGGCAGGCGCGACACTATCCAAATAGGATCAGGCAGGATATCCCGCTCACGATCAGCACACAGCCGCCGATTTCCATCGCGTTTATTGCTTCACGAAATATGAACACGCTCGAGGCAAAGCTGAACAGCATCTCCACCTGAGCAACAACTTTGACCAGAGCCGCTTCCTGCAATGTAAAAGCGGCAAACCACAAAAAGGTTGCAGTTGCGCCGATGAAGCCCACCAAAAGCGACGGTTTCCAAGCAGATCGAACCCGTGACAGCTCTTCCTTTTCCAAGAAAACCAACATCAACGCCGACTGAAAAAGAATGCCAATTGCCAACGTGGTCGCGGCCTGGACGATGAAGTCATCTGACTGGACACTGCGCGCCGCTGTTTGGAAGCCTACAGCTGCGACTGCAAAGAGCGTGCCAGAACCTAAACCAATCAAAGCTGTTCGACCGATAAGTGCGAACGCAACACTGCGCAGCGTAAGCTCACTTCGGGCAACCGAAATGACCATCAGGCCGATGACGGCAAAGACGATAGAGAGCACCGCCGAGACGCTAAATTGGACGCCGAACAAAACTAAGGCGAAGACAGCAGTTTGAACCGGCTCAGTCCGGGAGTAAGCGTTCCCAACCGCAAAGTTCCTCAGCGAAAAGAGATGAACCAATAGGAACGTCGCACCGATCTGGGCGGCTGCGGCGACGATAAGCCATATCGCGAATACAAGCGAAAGACCTGGGAGGTCGTAACCGAGGCCAAAGATCAGAACAGCCCAGTAGAGAAGAGCAAAAGGGACGCCAAATCCAAAACGAACAAACGTTGCGCCAGAAGTGCCCATCGATCCCTTTAAATACTTCTGGAGCGCCGAGCGGAGATTTTGCAGGAACGCCGCTGCGATCGTGATCGGAATCCAGACTTCCAACGACTTTTCCTCTATCTGATATGCCGCATCTACACTCGCGCTGCGCTGCATAAGTTCCGGCTACATGGAATGACTGATCGGTTGAAAGTAGTTCGGGGAGTGGTCCGACACATGTGTTCGGTTGTGGTTCCTTAACTTTGGTCCCGCGTACGCTACGCAGATTGGATTGTGACAAGTGGGTAGTCCTCGATCGTCGTCACCCTAAACCGATAAGTCCAGGGTTCCGCCCTGAACTCCGCTTTGGGAAGCTGCATGGCAGCACAATGCCTCAAGGCGAGCGAGGATCTGAGTGCCAGGCGGGTGATCGAGATGCGAGCTAAATTGCCTTTTCCTGCACAAACCACAAGCGCCCGTTTGCGTGAATTGAAAAGCCAAAAGCTTTTTGTGTGTGAAACCTGGGAGACTGAATGAAAAGCCCGGCTCTTGCAGGAATGGTCGCCGTCTTCATTTGGGGGGCTTCACCGGCCGCTACGATGCTCGCTGCAGACTCAATTCCGCCAGAGCTGATCGGGGGGCTGCGATCTATGATGGCCGCAGCGCTGATGTTACCCGGCATTTTTTGGTTTTGGTCGTATCTGCCGACCGGCGGGCGCGCGCGCATTGAGCTTTTCGGCGGTGGCGCAGCAGGCTTTGCGCTTTATCCCCTCTTTCTCAGCATCGGCGTGACTCAAACCTCAGTTTCTCACGCCTCTCTTTTATTGGCAGCTGCACCTATCTTCACCGGGCTGATGAGTTTTGTGCTGACGCAAAACTGGCCCCGGCTGGCGTGGTGGGGTGGTGCCGCGATATCAATGTCAGGGGTTGCTCTCCTCGTGTCGGCAACGGCGTCAGATGCCGCTGCAACCAAAGCGACCATATATGGCGACGGACTGGTCCTCCTTTCCGTGCTCTTTGCTAGTGTGGGTTACGTCTTTGGTGGCCGCTCATCCGCGAAAATGGGTAAATGGCCAGCCACCTTCTGGATGCTGGTCACCGGAGCTCTCATTTTCACGCCGTTTTTGCTTGGACCCGCAGTCTCGTTCGATTGGGCCGGCGCGAGCGTCGAAGCCGTTTCGGGTCTAGCTTTCCTTGTCATTGCTGTGACAATCGTAGGCTACGCTCTTTGGTTTTGGGCACTTGGAGCGGGTGACGCCGCCAAGATCGCTCCGTTACAATTTGGGCAACCGCTGGTCGGTGTCGGTCTTGCCGTCGCATTCTTTGGAGAAACGATCACAGCGATCATCCTCTTTTCAGGCGTCTTAATTGTGTTGGGCGTGGTCGCGTCCAGCAAAGCATGACAAGCGTTTAGGCTGTGTGAGGGTGCCTCAATGGAACTTTATCCTTTTTGTACGCGCGTTGCGCAGCATTGGGTAAGACCTGCCCCGCGAAAATTCCCTCGTTGTGATGTAGAGTTTGCTCAACCTTTTGAAGGAGCAAACACATGCGAAAGAGCCGTTTCACGGAAACCTAGATCATTGGGATGATCAAAGAACAAGAAGCCGGGATGCCATCGGCGGAAGTGTGCCGCAAGCACGGTCTCAGCCAGGGCACGTTCTACAAATTCAAATCCAAGTATGAGGGCATGGAAGTGTCTGATGCTGCCAAGTTTAGGGCGCTGGAAGATGAGAACACCAAGCTCAAGCGGCTGTTGGCGGATACCATGCTGGACAATTTCGTCCCGAAGGATCTGCTGGGAAAGAGCTGACGACATCAAGCGAACGGCGGGACGCAGCGCTTCAAGCAATGCGGGATCACGACATCTCGCAACGCCGTGCCTGCAAGCTCGTTGGTGTCGACCCCAAAACCGTCCGGCGCGAACGCCCGCCCGATAACCCAGAGATACGCAAAGAGATGAAGGCGATCGCGGCCAAGCGGCGTCGGTTTGGCTATCGCCGGATCGGCGTGATGCTGGAACGTGAAGGGTACGTAATGAACCACAAAAAGCTGTATCGGCTTTACACAGAGGAGAAGCTGGGCGTCAGACGACGACGGGGCCGGAAACGGGCGCGTGGCTCGCGGACACCGATGCCTGAAGCGCTGAAGCCAGGCGAGCGCTGGTCGCTCGACTTCCTGTCCGACACCTTCGGGGCATCGCGGAGGTTCCGCATTCTAGCGGTGAACGATGATTGCTGCCGCGAGAACCTGGGTTTGATGGCCGACACCAGCATCTCGGGTGCCCGTGTTGCGCGAGAGCTGGACGCGATTGTCCGGCTCCATGGCAAACCAGTCAGCATTGTCAGTGACAATGGAACCGAGTTCACCAGCCGAGCGATCCTGAAATGGGCCAACGACAAAGGCGTCGAATGGCACTACATCGATCCGGGCAAACCCCAGCAGAACGCCTTCATCGAGTCATTCAATGGCAGCTTGCGGGATGAACTTCTGAACGAGGAAATGTTCGAAAGCCTGGAAGACGCACGCCGAAAGCTGGCGCTCTGGCGATACGACTACCACAACGTCAGACCTCACTCATCTCTCGGAAACCAAACGCCCGCAGAAGCGCGCCGCACGCTTGAGCAATTTGAGGGCTCCGCGCCCGGCGCGCTTGCCCAAACCGACGACGAAGAATATGAAAACCAGACCCACAAAATCTCGTTATGAATGAGGGACCAACGGGGAGCAGGTCACGGCTTTTCCAAGATGTAGCAAACAAATACGGGAAAAGAGAGACATACTCCATTGGTCTCAACGATCATTCATGAATGTCGGCTTAGCTGGTCGGAATCAATGAAACTCAGCAGTGCAGTGAACTTGCGCTTCCCGCCCCCCTGGACAAATGACTGGACTTCGGGGCGCCTGTAAGCGGTACTGCGTCGTGTTGCGAATGCCCGGCTAGCCCGGGCTCCACTCAGTACCGGGGCCAGGTCGGTCCCACCGAACCGAGTGGAGATGAAAATGACAACTAAGACGTATCAATCAAAATCAAACACCTCAGCGAGTAGGCGCAACAAAAGAACCCGGCGGGATCAACTCGCCAAAATGCTTGGCCGCAAATCGGGCGCTTCCATCGCCCAGATCCAGAAAGCGTTTGGGTGGCAGCCCCATACGGCCCGAGCTGCGATTTCAACCCTGAGGAAATCCGGTGCACCAGTTGAGCGGACGATGACTGAGAAAGGATCAGTTTACCGCATTTCTGCTGGGCAGGAATAAGCTGGTGACTGACGGCTGTAGTGAATTGCGCAAGCGCCTTAGCGAGATCGACAGCTTAGACCGCGATGGCTGCCTGAACCTCTGGCGGGAGATGTTTGGCCGATCACCACCCAAGTATCTGTCGCCGCAGTTCATGCGAAGAGTTCTGATGTATGAGACCCAATCCAGAGCGCTGAGCGGCTTCTCGCGAACGACCGAACAGCGTTTGAAGAAAGCGGCCGCGGGAGCGCAATCAGCACCAAGAGCAAAGCCTGGTGCTCGATTGGTCCGCGAGTGGAACGGTCGCACCTATCAAGTCGAGGTCGTCGAGGGTGGCTACGTCATGGACGGCAAGAGCTGGCGATCCCTGTCGGCCATTGCGCGGCACATCACTGGCGCCCGGTGGTCGGGGCCGCGCTTCTTTGGAGTGCAGTAATGCGCCGGGTCCGTTGTGCGATCTATACGCGTAAGAGTTCCGAGGATGGGTTGGAGCAGGACTTCAATTCCCTGGATGCCCAGCGAGAGGCTTGCGAAGCCTATATCGCAAGTCAACGGCACGAAGGATGGGAGCTGCTTTCTGATCGCTACGATGACGGTGGCATCTCTGGCGGGCATCTCGAAAGGCCTGCACTGCAGCGCTTGATGCAGGCTGTGGACGCAAAGCAAGTCGATCAGATCATCGTCTACAAGATCGACCGGTTGACGCGCTCGCTCTCTGACTTCGCCAAGCTCGTAGATCGATTGGATGCGGCAGAGACCTCATTTGTCTCAGTGACCCAGTCGTTCAACACCGCGACCAGCATGGGACGGCTAACACTGAACATGCTGCTGTCCTTTGCCCAGTTCGAGCGAGAGGTGACGGCGGAACGTATCCGGGACAAGATCGCGGCCTCGAAGCGCAAGGGGATGTGGATGGGAGGCAATGTGCCACTTGGATACGACCCGGATGGGCGGACGTTGAAGATCAACGAGGCTGAGGCTTTGACCGTTCGCCGTCTCTTTGAGCTTTACTTGGCGCGCCGTACGCTCAGGGAGGTGAAAGAGCAGGCTGAGCATGAAGGTCTAAGATCGAAACTCCGCCAAAGCCCAAGCGGTCGAACATCTGGCGGCAAGCTTCTCGACCGAGGTCAAATCCAGCACCTTCTCAGCAACCCGGTTTACGCAGGCCGGATCCGGCACAAGGGACACGTGCACGAAGGCCAGCATAACGGGATCATTGATCCAGAGATGTGGGAGCAGGTCCAAGCGATGCTTAAGGAAGGGGCCGCCGTGAAGCGTGGGACCAGACACACGAAACACGCATCACCGCTGGCCGGAAAGCTCTTCGATGAAACTGGAGATCGTCTCACCCCAAGCCACAGCCGCAAGAACGGGAAGCGGCTGCGCTACTATATCTCGAAAAGACTGATCAAAGATCGCAGCCAGCAACATCCTGATGCCTGGCGCCTTCCTGCAGATCAAATCGAGCAAGTGCTTGTGGATGCTCTATCGGCAAGACTGAGCAGGCCCGGCGCAGCGCTCGAAATGACGACCGGCTTGGATGCGGGTCAGATTCATCACATCTCGGAAAGGCTGCAAAAGCACTGGACCAAGCCAAAACTGCTGAACCTGATCGAACGCGTCGGCCTTCAGAGAGGATCTTTGAAGATAAGTCTGGACGCGGAAGCGGTCTCGACGGCCTTGGGCTGCAAGCGCGAGGATTTGAATGCGGCAGCACTTAGTATCGATGTGCCGTTCCAGATGCGTCGCCGAGGAGTGGAGCTAAAGCTCTGTCTCGGAGAAGCACCGCCTGAGATCGACCGCACATTAGTGGAGAACATCATCAAGGCTCGGCAATACCTCTCCCAAATCATCGCGGGAAGAACCTTCTCTGAGATCGCCGAAGCCGAGGGCGTCTCCAAACGCCGCATCCAGGACGTAACGAGTTTAGCCTTGCTTGCTCCTTCGGTAATTGAGGCAATCGTATCCGGCGAGAATCCCCCCGGGCTTACAACCGATTATCTGATCAAGAACCGCTTCTCAGCAATCTGGTCAGAACAGAGCGCCCAGTTCGCGGCGCTCTAACTCCTTACAATCCGCAAACTCGTACCGCCTAACTCGCAAACGGAGACTGTTTCGCCATTTGGCGGCAAATCGGCGAGATCACGCGGTCTCTGCCGGACGAACACAAAGCTAACCGGCGGATACAGCGGCGCTAATTCAAGGGACCTGGTGCTCCGCCCAAAATCGAAGAATGCTTGGCTGGGATGGTAGGATTCGAACCTACGGTACACTGTACCAAAAACAGTTGCCTTACCACTTGGCTACATCCCAACTCTGGAGGGCTAGATACGCCGCCATATCGGTGCGATCAAGGCCATTTTTGTACTTTTTCAGGCTTATGGCGTTTGACGAAATACCTGAGATATCGTGCATCAGCTAACGCGTTGAAACCAAGGGTTTCAGGCAGCGTTAGGTGAGTCAGGTTTTTCGCATAACGCTTTAGCTTAATGGGCGTGTGTTTGGCCTGTGGTGCGTGGTTTGCCCAGCAGGGGCAACTGTCGCATTGGGGCGCCTGTGCCTTTACAAGCGAAAGGGCTGAGCTTTAGCGAGAGCGTCAAAGTCCATGAGACTTTCGACCAAAGCGTCCATCTGCTTCAGAGGAATCATGTTTGGCCCGTCAGAGGGCGCTGTATCGGGCGTCTCATGTGTTTCAATAAAGACGGCGCTTATCCCAATGGAGGTCGCGCAACGCGCCATAAGAGGTGCGAATTCTCGCTGTCCTCCGGAGGAACCGCCTTTGCCGCCGGGTTGTTGAACAGAGTGGGTGGCATCCATCACCACCGGATAACCCGTTTGCATCATTGTGGGCAGGGCGCGCATATCGGCCATCAGAGTGTTGTAGCCAAACGAAGATCCACGCTCGGTGAGCAATATCTTCGTGTTGCCTGTGCTTTCGACCTTTGCGACCACGTTGGGCATATCCCAAGGGGCTAAGAACTGACCCTTTTTGATATTGACCACCACATCGGTTTCACCTGCGGCGAGCAACAGGTCTGTTTGCCGGCATAGGAACGCTGGGATCTGGATGACGTCCACCGCTTGGGCGGCCAAAGTACATTGCTCTGGGCTGTGAATGTCCGTCAAAACGGGGCAGCCAATCTCTGATTTGACACGCGCGAGTACGTCTAGCCCTGCTTCAATTCCAAGTCCGCGTTTGCCCGACAGGGACGTACGGTTTGCTTTGTCGTAGCTAGCTTTGAAAATATAGCCGGCCCCGTGTTTGGCGCAGATCTCTGCCATTTGGCGGGCAATCATCAAGGCGTGCTCTTCGCTCTCAAGCTGGCACGGGCCAGCGATCAAGGTAAGCGGGGCATCGTTTGAAAGGGTAAGCGGGCCGACGGGGACCGATTTCATCATGAAGAGACCTGTTCGCGCAAGATCGATGCCGTGAGTGACACCATGAGGTAGATGCCTGCAAAGATCAGGAATGCCAAGATCGTGTTCTCAAATTTGCGCGGGTAGGTTGGGGCGTCTGGTGGGACGGGGCTGACGGACAGCGACAAATACCGAACCTGGCGTTCCGCCTCGATGCGCGCGGTTTCCATGGCCTGCAACGAGGACTGCAGGAGGGCTGTGCGGGTCTGGTAATCCTCTTCGGCCAAGCGCAGCTCTGCGTTTTTGCGAGCTTGGTTTCCAGTTGATCCTCCCGTTGAGGTCATTTGTGATTGCACATCCGCGATCTTCTGGCTCAGCCTGCGAATTTCGGCTTCAGTTGCGCTGACGCGTGCGGCGTTGGGGCGGGCATTGTCTTGCAAACTGGAGAGTTGCAATTCTTTTTCCAAAAGCAACGTCTGCAAGGTGTTCATTTCATTTTGCAAAATCGCGTTGGCGGAAGCTGGGTCGAGTACGCCCAAATTTTCTTGCAGCGTTATCACACGGTTGAGTGCTTCGGAGCGCTTGAGCTCCGACTCTTCATAGCTGGCACGTGCGCCCGCCATGGCATCTTCACGCACACGCAAAGAGATGTTGTCGACGCGTTCTTCAGCATAAGAGACCAGAGCGCGTGCAAATTGAGCGGAGACGGCTGGGTCTGTTGCGATCACCTCCATGCGAACAATGCCCTCCGTGGGGTCATAGCCTATCTTCACATTGCGCTTGTAAATTTTATAGGCGTCTTCATCAGTGGCATCGGGCTCAAGGCGTTGCAGACTATCGATTTTATCGTCTGAGAAATGCGCTTTGAAGCCGACATCTGCGTCGAGCCGCAAGAGCGCCTCGCGGCTTTCAAGATAGCCCTGCACGGCAATGCTGTCTTGAGCGGTTGCCATAGGCGTGCTGCCCAAAAGGCCGCCAATTCCAGAAGCTGATGGGGCTTCAGCCTGCTGGATCAGGAACTCGGATTTCGTGGCATACATCGGGGTTGCAATGACGTAAAAATAGTACCCAGCAATCAAGGTGGGTAAGAACACAAACACTGCAAGACGTGTGAGCAACAGCGCCAATTTCCGGCGGCGGCGTTTGGCAATGTCGAGCTGAATACGGCGGATCTCATTGATACGGCCTTCGGATGGTGCCACTTCTGTCGATGGCAAGGTGCCATCCGAATTGGGCACGGTTTGAGGCAATTGAATTTGCCCCAGCGCTTGTTTTTGCCCCTTCGTTTCTTGCTTTGCTTTTTTTGCACCCGGCATTGCACCGGCCATGGCGCCCGGCACCACAAGCTCTAGGGTATTTGTGCGTTGAAATGGATCAATCCCGCGCTCTCGCAAAAGCCGAACGGCATCAAAGTCAGACGTCGCACCAAGTTTGTGCTTTTGAGCGACGCGCCGTGCCATGCGCAGCTGTCGCCCCGTTAGGCCTTCTTTTTTGATTTCCTCGATGGATACCGACCCAGCGGGGGCCTCGCTGGAGTTTTGTGCGCTATCCGGCGTTGTGGTCTCAGCGGGCGGTTTTTCTGCCGAGGATGCCGTTATTGTCGCCTCTGGCTGCGTTTCAACCCGCGGCTCATCAAGCGGCTTGGTATGCTGTTGTGCAGCAGTTGCCGCGCCGGTGGATGGCGCTTGCTCTCCACCACGTGCCACAGCCGGTTCAGGCCGGCGGATTTTAAACTTCTTGGCCTTGGGTACGGTAGTCATACAGATGTTTCGCTTCTTCCAAGGTGTCAAACATGTGCAATTGGCCGTCCATTAAGACGGCCGCCTGACGGGCGAACTTTTCAAGCGTTTCAGCTTGGTGAGAGACGATCACCACGGTGGTGGTTTCAAATCGTTCTTTGAGGATTTGGCCTGCTTTACGGTTAAAGTTTACATCCGTTGTGGATGGCATGCCTTCGTCGATTAAATACATGTCAAAATCGAGAGCCAGCAGCAGGCTGAAGGTAAAGCGCGCGCGCATACCTTGAGAAAAGGTGCCAACGGGCATGTCGAAGTATTCTTCAATGTCGCATAGCCAGCGACAAAATGCTTCGACATAGTCTGGATCAAGACCATAGAGCCGCGCGATATAGCGCGCGTTCTCTTTGGCAGAGTGTTTGGGCACAACGCCGCCCATAAAGCCCAGAGGAAAGGAAATTTTGCAACGACGGTGGATTTCGCCTTCGTCGGGTTTTTCCAGGCCAGCCATCATGTTGATCAGTGTGGTCTTGCCAGTTCCATTTGGAGCGAGCACACCGAGCGATTTGCCCAACTCAACGCGAAAAGACACGCGATCAAGGATCACCTTTCGTTGTTGCCCTGTCCAAAAGGACTTACTGACGTTGTCAAACTCGAGCATATGCCCCGCCAAATCACGCGCGTTTGCGCTTGTGCTGCTCCCAAGATTAGCGTTCTGGGTATTAAGGATCGGCTTACGCCGGGTTTTGGGCGATATTATGTCGCGAAATGGAAACAATTGCCACTGCGCAATTTAGATTGGCCATGTTTGCAAGAAGCTTAAAATTGTATTGATGTTGCCCGAAGCAGCCCTCTCCCTACCACCCTTTATTGTGGGGCGATTCTCTTAATGTGCTGTGTTTATGAGAGACTGTTGGAAGCACAAATTGCAGAGAATTCGGCTAAAATTCATTTTGCATAGGCGCGACCCGGCTTTAGCGGGGTCTGCTCATCGCCGCGCTCCTCAGGCAAACAAAGCGTTCCAAGCGAACCCGGCAAAGAGCGCTCCCACGAAGCCATAGCCGATATAAGCAGCAAACACGCGCGGTTTCACCAATGGCCAAACCGCGACCGCTGCTGGAATGCAGGTCACACCACCCGCGATCATAAAGGCCATGCCGGCACCTCCCGCCATACCTTGATCGATGAGAGCGCCCACGAGGCCCGCGGCAGCATAGCCATTGAGATAAGCAGGTGCCCCGAGAAGCGCGCCCAAGAAAACCGGCCCAGGACCCGTTCCTCCAAGCATTTGGGAAATCAATTCAGGCGGCACATAAGTCAGCATGAGCGCTTCGAGCAAATAGGCCAGGAGCAGCCATTGCCCTAAAAAAAGGCCATTCTCCAAGGTCGTTTCTTTGAAAACTGCGCTTCGTTTGGCCTCAGTCCAAAAAGCCCAAACAGGCTTGCCCGAGAAAGGCGCTGGACCGCAGCCGCAGCCTTTCTTAACGGGCTGTTCGCGTAAAGGCTCATTAAAGACCGGAGAGGTTTTGAGCGCCATTGTCGCAAAGCCCGCGCCTGTGCCAATCAACAGCGTGAAAACCAGCTTTGCCACGGCAAATTCCGTGGAAATCGCTCCGGCTGTGATTGCGAACATGGCAGGATCCATCAATGGAGATGCGATCCAAAAAGCCATAACAGCCGACAAAGGCGCTCCTACAGCCAAAAGGCCGGCGATAAAGGGGATCACTTCACAAGAACAAAAAGGCGAGAGGCCACCGGCTGCAGCGGCCAGGAATATCATCCTTATCTCGCGACCTTCAAAGGCTTTGGCCAACATTGCCTCCGCACCGGTTGCTTTAACATACGACACGGCCATGACCGCGAAGATGAGAAACGGCAGCGTGTGCCCAAAAGACATAAGCGTTTTTTGGATAACAGGCACAAAATTCAGCGGATCCAAAACCAAAAGCGCGAGCAAGATGAGCGCTGCAAAAGCAGGTACCTTTGGCACTTTCGACCAAAGCGATGAGCCGGACGGAGTGAGGGTTGTGTCAGCCATGATCATGGTCCTTGGACGGCGCTACCGCATCTGCGCAGCATTCGGTGAGTAGAAATTCGGAGAGCGCTTTGACGTTGTCATAGGCGATTGCCGTGGTGATGATCGAGCGCCCGCGTTTCGTTTGTTCGACCAAGCCCGCTTGGGCCAGAATTTGTGTGTGATGTGTTAGGGTGGAGCCCGTCACACCGCTCCGATCTCCCAACTCCCCAAGGCTTAAACCGTCTTGGCCCGCGCGCACCAAAGTGCGCAACACCACCAAGCGTTGTTCGCTACCCAAAGCAGAAAAGCGTTGCGCAGCCTCCAGGAGGTCTGTTGAGAGAGGGGGCGTCATGTCCATATAGCCAATATTTCGACATCTCTCGAAATAAGCAAGAGGAAATTTCGATGACTATCGAAATAAATGCTTTGAAGCGCGACATAGCCCAGTGTCAGCTTTGCCAAACGCGCTTTGCTGCAACGCAGACCAAACATATGCCGCGCCCTGTTGTTTGGTTCGAGCCGAGCGCTCGGATCCTCATTGCCGGTCAGGCGCCCGGGGCACGGGTGCACGAAAGCGGCAAGCCCTTCACAGATCCTTCAGGCGATCGTTTGCGGGCATGGCTGGGGATGGATCAGGAGGCGTTTTACGATCTGAGCAAAGTGGCCATTGTGCCTATGGCCTTCTGTTTTCCTGGCTATGATGCGCGCAAAGCGGATCTGCCGCCGCCAAAGATCTGCGCGCAAACTTGGCGAGAGGACGTCATGCGCGCCCTGCCGAACATCGGGCTTAAGATCATCATCGGTGGTTACGCGCAAAGCTATCATTTGGGTCGAGAACGCCCCGTAACTGAAAGCGTCGCGGCTTGGCGCGACTATGGCTCAAATCTTTTTGTCTTGCCTCATCCGTCCTGGCGCAATACCGGCTGGCTCAAACGCAATCCGTGGTTTGAGGTGGAGATTGTTCCTGCGTTACAGGCGCGCGTAAAAGAGGTCATGACGTGAGCGAAACAAGGCTGGACGCCGCAGTGGCAGAATTCGCGCAAAGCGACCAGGCGCGCTTGGCGTTCTTCGAGCGATTTGCGGAAAGCGAGCTCTTTCTCCTGTTGGATAAAGAACCCGATGGCGACGCGGTCGATCCGACGGTTTTTGACGTGGAAGGGGGCGCACTTTTGGCGGTCTTTGATCGGGTGGAACGGCTCACAAGCTTTACAGGTCAGCCATCACCCTACGCGGCCGTTTCTGGCCGTGTACTGAGCGAGATGATTGCTGGGCAAGCCTTGGGTCTGGCGCTGAACTTGGGCGTTGAGGGACGGGAGATGGTCGTGGATGAAACCATGCTCACTTGGCTTCGCGACATGCTCAAAGACGCCCCCGAAGAGGTCTCAGCGCGCATCACGGAAGTCAGTACACCGGTGTCCGTACCCGAAAATCTGGTCAGCGCTTTAGACGCCAAACTGGCTCAAGCAGGGGGGCTT
Organism: Pseudomonadota bacterium; assembly: GCA_039182515.1. Lineage (GTDB taxonomy): Bacteria > Pseudomonadota > Alphaproteobacteria > Rhodobacterales > Rhodobacteraceae > JBCDCE01. The sequence goes on from JBCDCE010000068.1 coordinate 12,937, forward strand.
GCCGTTGCCGCTGTCTTGGTTGCCGTGCGCTACGATACGGGCGGGCAGGGCCACTTGCTGGCTGTGCTTGACGCCATGCCAGGGGCGGAAGCGGCTTTTGGGCAAGCCGTGAGCGAAGCCCTGAAGTTTTCCGGCCTCGATGCCGCAATGCTCGACATTGGATATTTCGCCTCAAACGCGCCGGAAGTGGCGGCCTTTATGGCGCATGGTTTGCGCTTTGACCTGCCGCAATTGGCCATGCCCGAGCCGCCGAAATCTCCGGGTATGGATCCCGAAAAACCGCCCAAATTGCGCTAGAGTTTAATCTTAGTAGCCAAGAGCCCGGTCCACGAGCCCAGACATGGGTTCACCCGCCAGGTCGCGCTGAATGTTCTTGGCAATTGTGCGCGCGGCGGAGCGAGGCCGTGTGCAAGAAGCAATATGGGGCGTGACGGTCACCCGGGGATGTGCCCAGAACGGATCGTTAGGATCCAAAGGCTCTACTCGAAAGGCATCCAAGGTGGCATGGGCGATCTGGCAGCTGTCGAGCGCTGCGAGGAGATCGGCGTCGTTCACATGTCCTCCTCGGCCGGGATTAATGACTATGCTGCCCTCAGGCATCTGCGCAAAGGCCTGCGCATCCAGTACGTTCTCCGTCTCCGCTGTGAGCGGCAAGAGGCAGACCAAGATGTCGGCCGTGCTGAGAGCTTGCCCAAAGGTTGCTGCACCCGAGAGGCATTGCACATTCGGTATTTCCTTTGCCGACCGAGACCATCCGGTTACAGCGAAGTTCAAATCGGCCAAAGCCGCGGCACAGGCAGCACCTAAAGTCCCCAAGCCCAAAATCGTCACCCGACGGTCCCGCGCAAGAGGTGGAGCCGCTTTGCGCCAGTCTCCGTCTTGGCCCAGGATGTGGCCGTCCATGCCAAGGTGATGGCGCAGAACATGCCCAACCACCCATTCGACCATGCCCTCAGTAAGCCCAGGGTCAACCATGCGCACCAAGGGCTGAGTAAGCGTCGGGTTCTCAAGCGCCTCTTCGACACCTGCCCAGAGGTTCAAGATCGCGCGCAGCTTTGTGTAGGGCGTGAGGTCTTGCACCGGGCCATTGGCGGCGAACACCAGATAGTCCACGTCTCCTGGTTCCATCTCACGGCAAAACCGCACGTCTAGTCCGGCCTCTTCAAAGGCCTGCGGGAGCACAGTTTGATAGTCAGCCCACCAATCGTCGGGCGCGGAAAATTGGACATTGAGCATGATCTGTTACCGAGGTCTGTGGATATGGCCGCTTTGTACCAGCCCGAAGGCCGCGAGCAACACAAGCATGGCAGACCCGCCGTAGCTCACGAGCGGCAAAGGCACCCCAACCACCGGGGCGAGCCCCATGACCATGGCCATATTGACCGAGAAGAAGAGAAAGAAGGTTGTCGCAATGCCGAAGATGAGCAGCGAGGCGAACCTGTCGCGCGTGGCCAATGCGGAGACCACACAAAAGGCCACGATCAGCATATAGAGCACAAGCAAGCTGATCCCGCCGATGAGGCCAAACTCTTCTGCCAAAGTGGTGAAGATGAAATCCGTGTGCTTTTCGGGCAAGAAGTTCAGGCGCGACTGGGTTCCTTGCATAAAGCCGCGCCCACTGACGCCCCCAGATCCCAAAGCAATTTTCGATTGGGTAATGTGATAGCCGTTGCCTAAAGGATCAGCTTCTGGGTTTAAGAAGGTGTCAATCCGGCGGTATTGGTAGTCTTGCAATAGTTGCCAAGTGGTGCCTCGCGATTGGAAAACGGCTGTCACTGTGCCGATGCCGCTGGCAATCACGGCTGCAAAGTACCCCCAATGCACGCCCGCGCACCACATCACAACGCCACCACCCGCGAGGATCAGAAGCGAGGTCCCAAGGTCCGGTTGGCGGAGCACAAGCATCACAGGCAATACGATGATCACAAGGGCTACGAGGATCCAAAACGGCTTTGACGTACGATCGAGCGGCAACCAATCATAAAATGCGGCCAAGAACATCACGACCGTGATTTTCGCCACTTCTGAGGGCTGCAATTGCATAAAGCCCAGGTCAATCCAGCGCTGCGCGCCGCCCCGCGCTTCGCCGAAAAACTCCACGGCTAATAAGAGCAAAAGCGAGCCCACATAGGCCACGGCTGACATATTGCGCCAAAACCAAATCGGCACGAGCGCCACAAAGAACATCGCCGCCATGCCAAGGCCAAAGCGCTGCATCTGGGGCTCTGCCCAAGGTGTGTAGCTGCCGCCTGCCACGGAATAGAGCATCAAAAAACCAATGGAGGAAACGGCGCATAAAAGCAGCACCAAAGGCCAATTGAAGAACAAGAGCTTGCGGAAGCCCGACGGCGTGGATTTGACGTTGGCTTCGAGAAAACTCATGTGCGCTGGCCCGTGTCGTCTTTGGGCGCAAAGTCCCGCAAAGATGGCGCCATGCGCTCATGTAATTCCGCGATCTCAGCTTGAGCGGCTTTTGGGTAGGCCTCCAAAGGAGGCAATTTGCCCATGAGGGCCCTGAGCGTGATGTCGCGCGCGATGGGGGCCGCGGCTTTCGATCCGCCGCCGCCATGCTCAACAACCACCGCTACGGCGATCTTGGGATCATCGTAAGGCGCAAAGTTCACAAACAAAGCGTGGTCCCGGCGCTCCCAAGGCAGGTCTTCGTTTTTGGTGACACCGCGCCTGCGTTCTTCGGCGGTGATGCGGCGCACTTGGCTGGTGCCGGTTTTGCCCGCAAGCTCCAGCCCGTCTTCCGCAATGCGGCTGCGCCAGGCCGTGCCGCGCCGGTGGTTGGAGACCGCAAACATCGCGCGCCGAATCGCGTTAAGATGACTGCGCGGAATGTCCAACGGCTCGCCGCCCAAGGTAGGCGTAGGCCGACCGTCTTGCGACTTCACAAGCCGAGGTGTCACAGAGCGCCCCGTTGCGATGCGTGCAGCCATAACGGCCAATTGCAAAGGCGAAGAGAGCACATAGCCCTGGCCAATCGACGCGTTGACCGTATCGCCAATGCGCCAGTCTTCGCCGCGGGCCTCCGCTTTCCATCTCTTGTCCGGCGCAATGCCATTCTCCACAGCCAGCATGGGAAGATCGTGTTTGATGCCCAGCCCAAGCTTGCGCGCCATCTCGGCAATTTTGTCGATGCCCACTCTTTGGGAAATGTCGTAGAAATACGTGTCGCAAGACTGTTTGAGGGCTTCATGCAAATTGACGTGGCCATGGCCCACGCGCTTCCAACAGTGGAAGGTTTGGCGCGAGACCTTCAAAAACCCAGGGCACCAGACCGTCTCATCGAGCCCCACAACACCCGCTTCCAAAGCGGCCAGGGCTGTGACCATCTTGAAGGTGGAGCCCGGCGGATAGACATCCTGCACGGCCTTATTGCGGAAGGGGCGGAATTTGTTGTTGAGCAGCGCGTTGTAGTCTTTCGAGGAAATCCCGCGCACGAAGAGATTGGGATCAAAGCTGGGCATCGAGCCGATGCACAAAAGATCGCCCGTCTCGCAATCAATCACCACGGCACTGGCCGCTTCGCCTTCAAGCCGCGCTTGAGCGTAGTTCTGCAAAGACGCATCAATGGTGAGTTGCAGATCCACGCCGGGGCGGCTTTCCTCGCGATCAAGCTCGCGCATCACGCGGCCTGTGGCGTTCACTTCAATCCGCTTGGTGCCTGCTTTGCCGCGCAGAGGGTGCTCGATTTTGGCCTCAACGCCGGTTTTGCCAATTTGAAAGCGCGGGATTTGCAAGAGCGGATCAGGATCGTTGAGCTTCGACAGATCGTAGTCACTCACCGGGCCCACATAGCCCAAGATATGTGCACCATCCGAGGCCAGTGGGTATTTGCGCGAGAGCCCAACATCCGGGGTCACACCCGGCAAGCTCGGCGCATTGGCCGAGACTTGCGCCAGTTGTTCCCAGGTGAGGCGGTCCAAGATCGTCACGGGCACAAAGGGCGAGCGCTTTTTAAGATTGACGATCACCTCTTCGATCTTTTCTTCATCGAGCGGCACGAGCTTTGAAAGCCGGTCCAGCGTGTCGCGCAGGTCGCCTGCGTCTTCGCGCACAAGCACGATCCGGTAGTTCTGCTCGTTTTCAGCGAGCACAACGCCGTTACGATCAAAGATCTGTCCACGTGCGGGCGGAATGAGGCGCAGGTTGATCCGGTTTTCCTCCGCGAGCAAACGGAACTCGCTGGCTTGTTCCACTTGCAACTCGCGCATGCGCCACGCGAGCGCGCCCGTGGCCGCAATTTGCAAACCAGCAACCACCAGGCCGCGGCGCGAGATCTTGCGCGCGCTGCGCATAACATCCGCTTTGTTGCGTTTCATCGCGCTGCCCCCTCGTTTGCTGGATCGCCAAAATGGCGCAGGCCCAAAGCAGGTCCGATCAAGACTATAAAGATCGGATAATAGAGTAAGGTAAATACCAGTTCACTGGCTGCCGCGCTCAAGCTTGGGGCGGGCAGAAAAGTTGCGAAAAGAATGAGCCGGTAGGCCACATAAATCGCGATGATTGCGCCTGCTGCAAATGCAAATTCAACGCCGCGCGAGGCGCGCCGCAGTTCCGCACCCCGCGCCCGCAAAAAGAGGCATCCCATCAACGCCAAGCCCGCAAAAAGCCCGGGCGGGCGCTGCAACAAAAGGTCGCCCAAAAAGAACATGCAAGCGGCTAAGGACAAGGGCAGGTAATCTGGGCGGCGCAGCATCCAAGCCATCGTGAGGGGTACCAGAGGGTCTCCGCGGCTCCAGTCCCCAGGTTGGGTTTGCAGTGGCAAAAGCTCCACAAAGAAAATACCAGAGCAGATCAAAAGATAGAGCAGCCAATAACTGAGCGTGGGCCGATCAAGCGTCATTGGCTGACCTCTTCGTCCACGCGGGCGGTTTCTTCCAGTTCGAGCGCAGGTGGTTCGGGGACCAAAAGATCGCCAGGATTTTCCAAAGGCTCAGGCGCGCGGGACCGCAAAACGCGCAAAAACTCCAAGCGCTCGAAATCCGCTGCCAAACGCACGCGGAAGCGCCTGTCGGGGCCTTGGGTCACTTGCCCAACGAGAATGCCAGCCGGAAACACGGCCCCGTCGCCTGAGCTTTGAACACGATCGCCTGGGCGCACGAGATCGGGGTTCTCAAGAAATTCGATCACGGGGCTGAGCGTATTGTCGCCTTGCAGAATTGCGCGCTGACCTGAAGGCTGGATCGTGATTGGCACGCGGCTGTTGTTGTCTGACAAAAGGATGACGCGCGAAGTTTTGCCCGCAACTCCGCTGATCCGCCCAACAAGGCCAATGCCGTCCATGGTGGCCCAGCCATCGAGAATGCCGTCGCGCGCGCCCACATTCAAAAGCACGGATTGGCGAAAGGGCGATCCGCTGTCTGCCAAGACAACACCCGTGACGTGTGTGAGTTCGGGATCAAGCCGTACTTTATTGAGATCCAGTAGACGCGCGTTTTCTTGCTCGAGCTGCAAAGCGGCTTCTTTCCAAGCTTTCATCTGTTGCAATTCGCGGCGCAGGTCTTGGTTCTGCTCCAAGATGCGCGCGTAGCTTTGGAAATCGCGAGCCACGTCAATGACGGCTGTAACGGGGGCCATGGCCCAGCTCATAGGTGGCACAACCCTATCAATCACAGCCATCCGGAAGCGTTCAACACGCGGGCTATCGATCCGCCAAATCACAAAAACCAAGAGCAAGAGCGCAATTGCGACAAGCGCAAAGACCCGCCCTAGGGGGCGCAGATATGTCTCGGATGTGCTCGTTTCGCGGGCCAAAGGTCTCGCCTTACGATCAGGGGCTGATTAGCTTTCGTAGTCTATCACGTGGCGCAGTTTGTTTTCGTGTTCAAGCGCGCGGCCTGTGCCGAGCGCCACGCAGTTGAGGCTTTCATCAGCCACAGAAATAGCCAAGCCTGTTTGCTCGCGCAGAGCAAGGTCTAGATCGCCCAAAAGCGCGCCGCCACCTGTGAGCATAACGCCGCGGTCCACGATATCCGCCGCCAAATCGGGCGGGGTGGCTTCGAGCGCTATCATCACCGCTTCGCAGATTTGTTGCACGGGTTCGGCCAGGGCTTCGGCCACTTGAGCTTGGTTGATCTCGATCTCTTTGGGAACACCATTGAGCAAGTCACGACCGCGGATGGACATAGAGCTGCCGCGCCCGTCGTCAGGCATGCGGGCTGTGCCGATGGAGGTTTTGATGCGCTCGGCTGTGCTTTCGCCGATGAGTAGGTTCTGTTGGCGTCTGAGGTAGCTGATGATGCCTTCGTCCATGCGGTCACCACCCACGCGCACGGAACGCGCGTAGACGATATCGCCCAGGCTCAAAACCGCGACTTCTGTGGTCCCGCCGCCGATATCAACCACCATATTGCCGGTGGGATCGGTGATCGGCATGCCCGCGCCGATGGCGGCTGCGATGGGCTCAGCGATGAGCCCTGCGCGACGCGCTCCAGCTGAGAGCACAGATTGCCGAATAGCGCGCTTTTCCACGGGCGTCGCACCGTGGGGCACGCAGACAATGATCTTCGGTTTCGAGAAGGTCGTGCGGCGCAGCACTTTGCGGATGAAGTGCTTGATCATCTCTTCGGCCACGTCGAAGTCAGCAATTACGCCGTCGCGCATGGGGCGGATCGCTTGGATGGATCCAGGTGTGCGGCCCAGCATCATCTTGGCGTCTTCGCCGACCGCGAGCACTTTTTTCTGACCGTCTTTCACTTGGTAGGCCACGACAGAAGGCTCGGCCAAAATCACGCCTTTGCCTTTGAGGTAAACAAGCGTGTTGGCAGTGCCCAGATCAATCGCCAGGTCCGACGTGAAGATGCCGCCCAATCCAAACATATCCTGCTATTCCTTTGCCCACATTCTGCCCGCGACTCTTAAAGGTTGGGCTGGCGTGGTTATAAAGGTCCGCTCGTGGTGTGGAAAGGGGCGGGAGGGGGCTTTTTCACACCTTACATTTATCGAACATTTATCTGGCAAGAAACTAAAGTTACATCGATTTTCTAGACTTATAACCACATCTGAGCCGGTTTTTGGGCGTTGTTTTAAGAAAGCGACCCTAGAGATGAGC
>JBCDCE010000069.1:0-19854 GCA_039182515.1 Pseudomonadota bacterium
CCAGTGGAACGCTCACCGTCAACGGTATGAGCCCAGACGAGGCGCGGCGCGCGCGCGCCTATGGCTATGTCTTTCAAGCTGCTGGGCTTTATCCCTGGCGCACGATCGGGGGTAATATCTGCCTGTTCCGCTTTCGAAAATCCCATGATCTCAAGTGGGAGGCGGATATTACCCCCGATCGTGCGCCAGGGATAAAGCCCAGCAGCTTGAAAGACATAGCCATAGGCGCGCGCGCGCCGCGCCTCGTCTGGGCTCATACCGTTGACGGTGAGCGTTCCACTGGTTGGAACCTCGAGCCCTGCAATACAGCGCAGAAACGTGGTTTTGCCGCAGCCTGAAGGGCCGATGAAGGAAACAAAATCGCCCTGTGAGATATCGAGGCCCACGTCCTTAAGCGCGTGAACCGGGCCGTCGTTTGTTTGAAAGGTCAAATTAAGACTTGATGCGGATATGACGCTCTCTTGGGTCGACGTCGCGCCGCTTGGGATCTGCTCACTCATCGTCATTACGCTTGGCTTTGATCACACGCCTGTTGCTGGGATGCCTGTGCGGTGTACAGGGCGGGGGGCTGTGAGGTCTTTCCATGTGCTGAGCGCTTTGTTGGTGGCGCCGTTGCCGGAGCGTGCAATGAACTTGCCGTGGCCTTCCTGAGTTTTGATCTTACCGTCTTGGATTGCAACATGCCCACGCGTGAGTGTGAAACGGGGCAGGCCGGTCACCTCTTTGCCTTCAAAGACGTTGTAGTCGATGGCAGATTGCTGCGCGTCAGCGGTGATGGTTTTGGACTTTTCTGGGTCCCACACCACAAGATCTGCATCTGCGCCTACAGCAACGGCCCCCTTTTTTGGATAGCAATTCAAGATCTTAGCGATGTTTGTTGAGGTGACGGCGACGAACTCATTTGGCGTCAATCGGCCAGTTTTGACCCCATGGGTCCAAAGCATGGGCATGCGGTCTTCAAGGCCGCCTGTGCCGTTGGGGATCTTTGTGAAATCGCCCACGCCGAAGCGCTTTTGCTCTGTCGTAAAGGCGCAGTGATCCGTGGCCACCACGCTCAAAGAGCCAGACTGCAGACCAGCCCAGAGCGACTGTTGGTGACCTGCATCCCGAAAGGGCGGCGACATCACGCGGCGCGCGGCGTGGTCCCAGTCGTCCGAGAAATATTCGCGTTCATCGAGCGTAAGGTGCTGTATCAGCGGTTCACCCCAAACGCGTTTGCCCTGCTGGCGCGCCCGCCGGATGGCTTCATGGGCCTCTTCACAAGAGGTGTGCACCACATAGAGCGGCACTCCCGCCATATCTGCGATCATAATCGCACGGTTGGTTGCTTCGCCTTCTACTTGGCTTGGGCGGCTGTAGGCATGGGCTTCGGGGCCAGTATTGCCCTCTGCTAAGAGCTTGGCCGAAAGCTCCGCCACGACGTCGCCGTTTTCGGCATGAACCATGGCAATCCCGCCCAGCTCCGCCAGGCGATTGAACGAGGCGAAAAGCTCGTCATCATTGACCATGAGCGCGCCTTTATAGGCCAAGAAGTGCTTGAAGGTGTTGATGCCGCGGGTCTCGATCACGGTCTTCATGTCATTGAACACCTGCTCGCCCCACCAGGTCACCGCCATGTGGAAGGAGTAGTCGCAATTGGCGCGGGTGGATTTGTTGTCCCAGCGTTTGATGGCATCGAGAAGGCTTTCGCCTTGATTGGGCAGGCAGAAGTCCACCACCATCGTGGTGCCCCCCGCCAAAGCTGCACGTGTGCCGGACTCGAAATCATCGGAGGAATAGGTGCCCATGAAGGGCATCTCGAGATGCACATGCGGGTCAATGCCGCCTGGCATGACGTAGCATCCCGTGGCGTCGAGGGTTTCGTCGCCTTTGAGGTCGGGGCCGATCTCCGTAATTACACCGTTTTCTATGAGGACATCTGCATTGTAAGTCAGATCATGCGTAACGATGGTGCCGTTTTTGATGACTTTACTCATGTTAATTCCCTCATCCTAACATATAAAATTTGCGATGGCTGCCTGTGGGTCAGTATTTTGCACGATCGCGTCCACCGAAAACGAACAGGGTGATCCGTCTTTCCCACTAAAAACCGCAGGCAAAACGCCCCGGCTTATATTTCCATCAACGGTGATCCCGATTAGCCCAAGGCTCGTGATGTAGGCAATTACGACCGAGAATTCATAATTGCAGGCGGTCGCAAAGCCGCCTGACTTGATTTCGAATGGGCGATTTACAGGTTGGCAATCGGGCACGGCGGGTTTTTGTGGCACGAAGTTTGTGGAGATCCCGTGACTATTTGGTTTTTCAGGAAGATTTGGTGTGTTCAATAGACTTCCAACCGCAAGCCCAGCCGCGAAGATTCCCAGAACAACCGCCGCGCCACGGACAACAGTCCAAGAATTCGTAGGTAGGTTCACCCGACGATCTCCGCTGTGTTTAGAACGGCGTGCAACAGCACATCTGTGCCCGCCGCCGCCCATTCTGGCGTAATCTCCTCAGCCTCGTTGTGACTTAGCCCGTCAACGCAGGGGCACATAATCATGGCTGTGGGGGCGACGTCGTTGATCCAGCACGCGTCGTGGCCGGCCCCTGAGACGATGTCCATGTGGCTGTAGCCAAGCTCTTCTGCGGCCTCGCGCACCGCGCTTACGCAGGCCTCATCAAAGGCGGGTGGGTCGAACTGGCCGACGATGTGGCAGTCGAACTCAACTTCAATTTCTTCGCAAAGCTTTGGGGCTTTCTCCATAAACTCGGCGACCATGGCGTTGAGTTTGTCCAGAAGATGCGTGCGCATATCGACCGTGAAGACAACCTTGCCGGGGATGATGTTGCGCGAGTTGGGATAGACATCGATGTGACCGATGGCGCCTACGGCATTGGGTTGGTTCTTCATTGCGATTTCATGGACCAATTCTGTGATCAGCGCCAATCCTCGGCCCGCATTTTTGCGCATGGCCATGGGTGTGGAACCCGTATGACTCTCCTTGCCCGTCACCGTGCATTCGATCCAGCGCAGGCCCTGGCCATGGGTCACAACGCCCACATCTTTCTGCTCCGCTTCCAAGATGGGGCCTTGTTCGATGTGGAGCTCGAACATGGCGTGCATTTTGCGCGCGCCAACCGGCTCATCTCCGACCCATCCGATACGTTTAAGCTCGTCGCCAAAACGTTTGCCTTCGGCATCCACGCGCTCGTAGGCGAAGTCTTGGGTGTGTTTGCCCGCAAAGACGCCAGAGCTGAGCATGGCGGGGGCAAAGCGCGTGCCTTCTTCGTTGGTCCAGTTGGTGATGACAATGGGGTGTTTGGTTTTTACATCCAAATCGTTGAGCGTGCGCATCACTTCCAAAGCGCCCAAAACCCCCAGGACGCCATCGTATTTGCCGCCCGTGGGCTGCGTGTCGAGGTGCGATCCCATGTAAACGGGCAGGGCGCTTGGATCGGTCCCTGCGCGTGTGGCAAACATATTGCCCATAGTGTCCAGCCCCATGGTGAGGCCAGCCTCTTCGCACCAGCTTTGAAACAGGGCGCGACCTTCTGCGTCTTCATCTGTGAGGGTTTGGCGGTTGTTGCCACCTGCAATGCCAGGGCCAATTTTGGCCATTTCCATCAAGGTGTCCCACAGCCGTGTCCCGTCTATGCGAAGGTTCTCTCCGTGAGCTGGCATATCGGGCCTCCCCTTTGGCTCGTCAGCATGGCTTCCACTCAGAGGGCCGTGCGGCGTATCGTCAAAATAATTTGACCAACTGGTAAAACGAAGGCTAGCAGAGGAGGAAGGCCTGTCAAGAATTATGCGAAAGCCAAAATTGGGATCGCTTTGTTTTGCGCGGTGGATTAGCAGAATATCACAAAGCGTGTCTAAAAGCTGATCAGAAAGCAAAAAAAGCCATGACAAAGTCTGCAACCCGGATCCAAAAGAAAAATCACGCGGTAATTTTGGCTGCAGGGCTTCAGGTCTTTTCGCAGTTTGGATTTCGGGGCTCGACGCTTGATCAGATCGCCGCGGAAGCTGGTCTCTCAAAGCCAAATATCCTGTATTATTTTTCTTCTAAGGACGCGATTTACCAAGCCCTCTTAAAGCAGCTTTTGGAAGACTGGCTGGAGCCAATCTATAACATTGACCCAGACGGCAATCCTGTTGATGAGATTGTGGCTTATGCAAATCGAAAGCTCGCCATGAGCCGTGATTTTCCCCGCGAAAGCAGGCTTTTTGCCAATGAAGTCATCCAAGGTGCGCCACGTATCGGGGATGCGCTCAGCGGTGAACTGCGTGACGTGGTAGGCAAGATTGCGAGCATCATCGAGGGCTGGGTGCGTGCCGAGCGTATCTTGCCGGTAAACGGTCATCACCTCATCTTTTCGATCTGGTCGATAACCCAACACTATGCGGATTTCGAAGCTCAAGTGCGTGCAGTCTTGCCCGGAACCGATCCGTTTGATGAGGCTCAAATTCACCTAGAGGCGATGCTGAGGCGCACGCTGTCCGTGCCGAACAGCTAGATGTTCAGCGCCCGGCGTGCAGCCCGCCTTTTTGGAACGCCGTTTGGGAGGCCGCTGCTGAGGGTGCTCAATCAAACGGTAAAGTTTTACACTGGGGATCAAAGCCCGTAAGCCTGCCCTCGAAAGCCGAGCGGGGCGAAGAGATACCCTCGCCTTTGGCTTGGAAACTGAATTGATAAGCAAGGAGAATACGCAATGGCCGTTTATGCAATCGTGCAAGTGGATGTGGAGAACGCGGAAGAGTATGGCAAATACGCTGAACTGGCGGGCCCTGCCGTTGCGAAATACGGCGGTGAATTTCTGGCGCGAGGTGGCGCTGTTGAGGTGCTTGAGGGAACCTCACGCGATCGATGCGTGATTATTCGGTTTGACAATATGGACACAGCTAAGCGTTTTTATCACGGGCCTGAGTACCAAGAGGCATTGGCCTATGCTTTGCCAGTATCGACCCGGGACTATAAATTTGTTCAAGGCCTTTAGGGGGTCTCCGGGCTTGGCGCATCCAGTGCTTTGCGGAGCGCAGTGCCAAGCTTTTCAAAAGCAATTGGTTTGTCGAGGAGCGGTGTTCCATCTCCCCACACTTCAATAGCGTGATCTATGTACCCGGACATAAATAAAACTTTGAGGCCGGGTGCGACAAGCCTAGCGTTGGCAGCCAGCTCTGGGCCGCGCTCTTCCCCTGGTAGAATGACATCCGTAAGTAATAGATCTACATCTTGCGCTTCGCTTAAGAATTTCTTGGCGGGCTCTGCGGAAGTAAAAGACGTGACTCGGTAGTCAAGCAACTCCAATGACTTAATGAGAAATCGTAGAACGGCAGGATCATCCTCGACCAGCACAATGTGCTCGCCTTTACTTTGTGGAACATCGCGGCGCTCAGTCCCTTGAATTGCTTCGAGTTCCTCTTCGGGGGATTTGGGAATGTAAAGCTTGACCGTGGTTCCCTTATCAACCTGAGAGGCAATCTCCATATTTCCTCCGGTCTGACGCACCATGCCGAAAGCCATTGAAAGACCCAAGCCTGAACCTTTTCCCACGGCTTTTGTCGTGAAAAAGGGATCTATAGCTTTGGCCAAGACATCCGGCGACATACCACTTCCGGTGTCTGTCACACTCATTTCGACGAAATCGCCTATGAGACCCAAAGCGGCTTGCTCCTTTGCATCGGCAGCGATTGTGTTGTTTGCCAGCATAAACGTGAGTTTGCCCGGTCCAGGCATTGCGTCGCGCGCATTCAGCACCAGGTTCAATATCACGTCTTTGATTTGGCCTTCGTCAACATGTGCAAACCATAGGTCAGGCGAGGCATTTATAGACATGGCAATGTCTTTTCCTAAGGCACGACGGAGGATGCCTTGGATGCTATCAAGAGTTTGCCGGAGATCGACAGGCTTTGCGTGCAAAGGTTGTTTGCGCGCATAGGCAAGTAATGCTCGCGTGAGCTCTGCGCCGCGGCCTGTGGCGGATACGATTTCTGAAGTTAGTTCATCTTCAAAGGTTTGAGTCATTTGCATGAGCTCTGCATTCCCTTGAATGACGGCGAGCAAGTTATTGAAATCGTGCGCTATACCGCCAGTGAGCTTCCCGAGTGTTTCGAGTTTTTGTGCTTGCGCCAAGCGCTCATTGACCTGCTCGAGCTCCTTCGAGCGCTGCGCCACGCGTTCTTCGAGCTCCTCATTGAGTTTGGACAATGAGCGCGCCAAATTGACCTTTTCGGTTACATCTTCTTCGGTCACATGGGCGACAGGTTCGCCTGAAACAGGGTCACGAATTTTCTTTGCTGTTATAGCCAAAACCTGGCGCGGGCTTTTGCCAGGCAAAGTATATTCGAAGGTTTCCACATTGTCAGTTTCGATGGCATGAAGGATGCCGTTTGCCCGCTCTCGAGTGCCGTAACGCGTAAACAGATTTTCAGCGGCGTGGTCCCAGTCTGGGTTTTTTGTTCGCAGCGACCGGGCGGCTGGGTTCTCCGAGATTAACCGGCCTTTTTGACAGAACAGCGAAACGCTCACGGATGTGGTGCGTGCACTGACCATCATCCGCAGGCCATCTGGATCTTTCGTGGCAAAATCCAGTTTTGCGCTGAGACGAAAAACGATCGCCTCATCGGCCGATCCAATAATGTAGGACCGAGCATCAAGCACAACGGTTGTGGGTTTGTCTTTGGGAAACAGGGTCCAATTGCTGCGTGACCAAGTCCCGTTTTTCGTCTCGTTGATGGTTTGATCTAACCGTTCGCGGAGCGCGCGGGAATCTGTGGAATAGTCACGGCTTAAAAACTCTTCAAGGGATGGTGCATGCCAAAACTTCAAAGCAGCTTCGTTTGCCCAAAGCATGCGTCGCTTGGCGGTGTCGAAAGCCCATGTAGGCCGATCTTCGCTCAGAAATGCTTTAAGATCAGCGCCTGTTAAAGTTTGTTTCACGGGGGCTCACCACACAATACTCTAGAAATCCCTAAGTCTAATCTGAGAGCCTGTAAACGCACTCCTGCGGTACACCTCGGCGTTAGTGTAACCGCATTTAAAGCCGGGTTTGCAAGAGCTTAAACCAAGTCCGCGTCCGTCATTATTTCAACCAGCGCAGGTCCACTAATCGCCAGAGCTTCCGACAAAGCTGTTTCTACATCTTTGCCTTTTGTGACCTTCGTGCCATGGGCGCCGCATAATCGGGCAAAGGCCGAAAATGATGGGTTCACGAGGCTTGTTTCCCAGACAGGCCATTCACCAGCACGTTGCTCCTTCGAAATTTTACCAAGTTCATCATTGTGAAGAAGCACATGTGTGATGTCCATCCCGTATTTGACCAAAGTGGTAAGCTCCATCGCATATTGCCCCAAACCGCCATCACCGGAGACAGAGATCACTTTGCGCCCACGAAGGGCTTCGAAGTCCTGAGTGGCAGCCCAAGCGCCGATGGCGGCAGGCAGGCCAAAGCCAATAGAGCCCAGATAGCCCGACATCATCACATGTTGTCCTTTGGTCTCAAAGTAGCGACCGAAGGAATAGGTGTTGTTGCCCACATCAACGGCGATGAGCGCATCAGCAGGTGCAACCTTTGACAAGGCTTCAAATACGGCGGCTGAGTGCACGCCGTTGGTGCCTTCTTCGCTCAAGCGTCCTGCCTTCTCAGCACGCCACATCTCCCATCGCTCAGCTAGTTCAGGCAGTTGGTCCGCAGCGCCGTCGGCCCGCCCTAAGCCCTTTGATAGTTCTGCGCAAAACGCGCCGATCTCGCCCCAAATTGGCAAGGTCACGGGGCTGAACTTGCCCAGCTGCATTCGTTCGAAATCAACTTGAATGGTGGGTTTGCCGGGATTGATGCCTGTGTGATTGGAGAAAGACGCCCCCAAAACCACTTGCAGATCGCATTCGTTCATAAACCAGCTTGCAATAGGCGTGCCCGAACGCCCCAAAACGCCGGCGGCATTGGGATGACTGTCTGGGATCAGGCCTTTGCCTTTAAACGTGGTGACAACGGGTGCCTCCAGTTTTTCAGCCATGGCGATGATTGCGTCTTTGCTCTCCCAGGCGCCGTGGCCGATGATGATCAGCGGGCGTTTGGCCTTGGCGATCATGGCGCGCGCGGCCTCCACATCTTCCTCCGCGGGGCGCACAACGGGCCCGCCCATGCGGCCTTCGGGCCCTTTGGCTGGGGCATCGCTAGGCTGTGTTTGCACATCATCTGGGAAGATGAGATGTGCCACGTCGCGTTCCAAAAGGGCTGTTTTGACAGCCAAAGAGGCCAGCTCTGCGTGATTGGAGGTGGAGAGCACCGTTTGTGAAAAGCGGCTCACGGCTTGGTAAGCCGCGCTTAAATCAATGTCTTGAAAGGCGCCCGGGCCAAACACTTGGGTTTGCACTTGGCCGGTCAGCGCCAGCACGGGCGAGCGGTCTACTTTCGCGTCCCACATGCCTGTCATCAAATTTGTGGCGCCTGGGCCCGCGATTGTAAGGCAGGCGGCTGGTTTGCCTGTTAGCTTTCCATAGGCCGAAGCGGCAAAAGCGGCGGCCCCCTCATGGCGAATGCCGATATAATCCATCTCGCCATCAACAGTTTGGCGCCGGATTGCGTCGGCCAATCCCAGGTTGGAATGACCCACCATGCCAAAGACCCGTTTGACGCCCCAATTGACCAAAGTTTCGGCCATCGTGTCGGTCACAGTGCGGGTGTGCGGAGGGTCTGGTTCGAGCCCCACAAAAACTTCGTTCCCCCTCACTTCGACGGGGTAGGTTTTTTGACCGGTATCTTCATGGCCACCGGGAGGTGCGCCCGTGATCGGATCAAAGTCCCAACCATGCCAAGGGCAACGGATCCAACAAGCGCCGCCTTCACCACGTTCAATTGTGCCTTCTCCCAAAGGACCGCCTTGGTGCGGACAATGGTTGTCCATCGCGGCCCACTGCCCATCAAAATGCGATAAGCACAGGTAGTGGGTCTTTGCCGTGACAGTTTTGACCCGGCCTTCGGGCAAGTTTGCTGGGCCGACACTTACCCACTCGAGTGCTGGTTTGGGATCTGCCGCGCTCATGCCACACCACCGTAGGCAACGCCGGAAAGCTCAGCGATTTCTTTTTTCCAGGTTGTAAGATCGTCGAGCTCAAATTTTGACACATGATCATGCCCACAGGCCCGCGCCATGACCTGCATCAAGCCCACAGAGGCCTCAAAGAAGTTGGCCAGCTGACGCGCTGATTTCTCAACCACCAAACGGTTGACCAAATGCGGTTTCTGGGTCGCGATGCCAACGGGGCAATTGTCGGTATGACAGGCGCGCATGGCCAAACACCCGATGGCTTGCATTGCGGAGTTAGAGACCGCAATGGCATCAGCCCCAAGCGCCATGGCTTTTATGAAATCAGCTGGTTTGCGAAGGCCGCCCGTGATCACCAGCGTGATGTCGCTGCGCCCTATCTTGTCGAGATGGCGTCGCGCGCGGGCCAAAGCGGGAATCGTTGGAACGCTGATATTGTCGCGGAAAATCACAGGCGCAGCGCCTGTTCCGCCGCCACGACCATCGAGAATGATGTAGTCCACACCCACCTCTAAAGCCGCATCAATGTCTTTTTCGATATGCTGGGCAGAGAGCTTATACCCAATCGGAATGCCCCCAGTGCGATCGCGAACTTCGTCCGCAAAGCTTTTGATTTCAGAAGGTTTTGTCCATTCTGGAAACCTAGGGGGAGAGATCGCGTCTTCGCCTTCCGCAATGCCGCGAACTTCAGCGATTTTTCCGATGTTCTTCTTGCCGGGGAGGTGCCCGCCCGTGCCAGTTTTGGCCCCTTGGCCGCCTTTAAAGTGAAAGGCTTGAACCCCGGCGAGTTTGCCCCAATCAAAGCCAAAACGGGCCGAGGCCAGCTCGTAAAAATATCGGCTGTTGGCTTCTTGTTCTTCGGGAAGCATACCGCCTTCGCCCGAACATATTCCTGTGCCCGCAAGCTCTGCGCCGCGCGCCAGCGCGACTTTTGCAGGCTCTGAGAGCGCTCCGAAGGACATATCCGACACGAAAAGAGGGATCTTCAAACGCAGTGGCTTTTGAGCATTTGGCCCGATGATCACTTCCGTTCCGACCTCGTCTTCGTCCAAAAGTGGGGCCTTTTGGAGTTGTGCTGCTAGGATTTGAATGTCGTCCCAATCCGGCAGAGACGTGCGGGGCACACCCATTGAGGTCATTTGGCCATGATGGCCCGTTTTGCTGAGGCCGTCTTTTGCATAAGACTGGATTAAGCCATTGTAGGGCTCTTCTTCGGTGCCGTGAGAGGTATCTGCATAAAGGCCAAGGTAGGCCTTGCGGTTGAAAGGTTGGGGGTTGTCTTGTGCCCAAGCGTTGATTTCGTCGGCGTCTACAAAAACGTCGTCATCCTCGATCCAAGATGTGAACTTGGGGAGCTTTTCTTGGTTGGCGTAGGCTGAAACGCCTGAAGCCAAGCGATAATCCCAATTGTGAACCCCACAAATCAGATCATTTCCGCGCACAAAGCCGTCCGACATTAAAGCGCCGCGATGCAAGCATCGGCCATAAAAAACGGAGATTTCTTCGTCAACGCGGACGACCACAAGATCAACTTCGCCCACAAGGGCATATTGGGGATCACGGTCTGGGAGGGTATTTCGCGTCGCTATTTTAATTGGCTGCACGGTGTATGGTCTTTCTTTTTGGGGTAGTCTGTTCGTTCGTTTACGAGCGGGTCTCTCTGGTTGAGGCGCGGACATACGACGATGAGCACGCACGATTTTCTTTCTATTAAATGATTGCACAAGCCGCCGAGCCTTCGCAACTTTTGAAATAATAAAGATGGGTATTGTTTGGCAAAGGCCTTTGCATGGCCGCGGCGGCGTCTCTATCTGGCGAGGGCTGCCATAATACCGCGCAATTCCGCCAAACCACGGGCGCGCCCGATCAAAGGATAGCCCGGAAGGCTGTGCCCACCTTTGTCTGATAAAAGCTCTTGGCCGTGGTCAGGGCGCATCGGAATGACGCAATCCGAGCGACCTTCTCTTTTCCGGCGGTCTTCTTCTCCAACAAGGGCATGAATGGTGGCGACCATATCCGTGTCGCCCTCTAAGTGCGCAGCTTCAAAGAAATCCGGCCGCTCAGGATCGAGGCTTGGGGTACGTTTGGTATTGCGCAGATGCACGAAGTGAATTTTTGGACCCAAACGACGGACAAAGTCAGGCGCGTCAAACTTGGTTGAGACACCCAACGACCCTGTGCAAAGTGTTGTGCCGTTTGCAGGAAGGTCCACGGTGTCGAGCACCTGAGCATAGTCTTCTGTAGAAGACATGACACGTGGCAAGCCAAGTAAAGGGAAAGGAGGATCGTCGGGATGGCAGCAAAGCTTTATTCCGAGCCGTTCTGCCTCCGGCCCAACTTCACTAAGGAAGTCGATCAGATTGCTGCGCAGGTTTTCGGCTGTGATGTTTTTGTAGGTCGCGAGCTGCGCTCGCATGTCCTCCAAAGACCATCCTTCGTTTGCGCCGGGAAGTCCTGCAATGATTGTGGTTTGCAATTGCGCGCGCTGATCGAAAGAGAGAGTTTGAAACCGTTCTTTTGCAGCCTCTACAACCTCTGCTGGATAATCTTCGTGAGCCCCTTTTCTTTCAAGGATGTGCCGATCGAAAACTGCGAAATCCAAAAGTGAAAAAGCCATGGCTTTTGCCCCGTTTGGTTGCGGGGCGCGCAAAGCTGTGCGGGTCCAATCGAGGATCGGCATAAAGTTGTAACAAACCGTTGTGATGCCCGCTTCGGCCAGATTGGATAGGCTCTCTTTATAAGCTGAAAGATGTGTGCCCATTTCAGAGCTTTGGGTTTTGATGGCTTCGCTTACGATGAGGCTCTCAACAACGTCCCATTCGAAACGATTGGCTCTCAGCAGTGCTTGTCTTTTGGCAATGTCAGCCGACGACCACACCGCTCCCGGTGCGAGATCGTGCAGGGCGGTTACAATGCCTTCAACACCGACTTCATGGAGTGCACCTAAACCGATCGGGTCTTTTGGGCCAAACCAACGCCAACATTGCTTCATGGTTGCCAGCTTTCGAAATAGGGATCGGTTTGTGCGAGAGGTAGGCTCACAGATGCCCCTTTCTGCGCGCAAGATTTGTAGATCGCAGCCACAAGTTCCACGGAGCGTATGCCGTCTTCAATCGAAGCGCTCGGGGACGTGTTTTGAGTGAGGGCACGATGAATATCGGTGAATAAGCCACGGAAACCGCTCGCATTATCTTGTTGAGCGTTCACTAAATTGGTTACGTCTGGTTGTCGTTTTGGGTCTCGAGCTTGAAAGGTCCACCCGCCTAAACCAGGCGCATAAGGCTCGGTGCCTGATGTGGCTGTGAGATGTTCATACACCAATCTGATGCGCGTTTCGTCGCGTGCGGCCCCCAAGGTGATCGAACTTGTAGCAAGGCTGCCGTTTTCCATCCGCAAGCTTACAGAGACGCAGTCTTCCGTTTCGATCGGATTTACGAGCGTTGCGCTTTGCGCGTTGACCTGCGCAATTGGGCCGAATGCTTGGATGAGCAAATCGTGGTTGTGGATTGCGTGGCAGAGCACAGCTCCCCCTTGTTCACCTGCCCAGGTGCCACGCCATCCGTTTGCGTAATAAGTAGCATCGCGGTTCCAATGTGTTTCGAGCGAAGCGACACGAGGTGCCCCGAGAAGGCCTTTGACTTTGAGCTTTTTCAATATTTCAAAGGCCGGGCCCCAGCGATATTGAAACACAGGGAATACCAACTTCCCCGAGCTGCGCGCTTGGTTTGCGATTTCATGAGCTTGAGCAAGTGAAGTCGTGAAAGGTTTTTCGCAGATCACGTGTTTACCCGCTTCGAGCGCTGCTTTTGTCGTTTCGTAATGCAGGTTGGGCGGCAAACAAATATCAATCAGATCAACTTCATCGTCGCTGAGTGCATCATTCACTTGCTCGCTCACGCGCCAGGCGTCGCCAGCTTGTCGAAGCGCTTCGGCGCGAGACATATCGCGATCAATGATCCTATTTACCGTAAAATTTGAGGCCCATTCTCGGTAGGCATCGAGATGTTCCGAGCCAATTCCCGCGCCCAGAATCGCAACCCGGATCACGTTTTTGAACTCTCTGCCAGGGCCTGGGCTTGCAAGGCTAGGTCCATCACTGTGAACGCATGCTCTTGTGGCATGGCTGTTTCAGAGCGGTTTCTTACGTCGTCGAGGAAGCGGGAGAAATAGGGTAGCCCAGCTTTTGAGGCATTAATTTTTTCGCATCGATCGCCGTTCACGAGAATGAGGTGATCTGTGCCTGAGGAGCCTCCAACATCTACGTATTTTCGAAGCTCGATATAGCCTTGTGTGCCTAAAATTGTGAGACGACCATCTCCCCAGGTGGGCAGGGCGTCTGGAGTGTACCAATCTACACGGATATAGCCTGTACCTTGTGGGCTTCTGAGGCTCAATTCGCCGAAATCTTGCAGTCCGACATCTCCTGGGTTGGCATAGTTCGCCACATGTGCATGGGAGATTTCTGCGGTTGTTGAGCCGGTAAACACCAAAAATTGGTCTATTTGGTGGGAGGCGATATCCACCAAAATGCCACCATATCTACTTCGATCAAAAAACCAATTTGGCCGCGTTGCGCGGTTCAGGCGATGTGGTCCAAGTCCAACTGTTTGCACCACTTTGCCTATGGCGCCTTCTTGGACAAGCTCTTGGGCCCTTGTGACTGCAGGCACTTCAAAACGTTCGGAAAAATCAATCGACCAGATGCGGCCGGTCTCAATTTGAGCGGATTTAATCGCCGCTAGCTGTGTCTGGGTCGTGCAGCCAGGTTTGTCGACCATCACATCAAAACCAGCACGCATTGCGGTGATCGCGAGATCGGCCCGGTCAGATGGAATTGCGGAAATGACCGCGATTTCAGTACCTGTCGCGAGAGCCTTGGCCAGTGTGTCAAATCTTGAAAGCGTGGGAAACCGGTCTTGGAAACCCCGCAATGTGCCAGGGTGGCCTTCAGTCCAAAAACCCAGGCATTCAGCGCCTTCTTTGAGGAGATTTTCGGTCATGCCGTAGGCATGGCGGTGATCGATCCCAAGCACCACAAAAGACAAGGTCATACGTTGGTTACCGCCACTTTGGTTTGAGTTTGCGCAGCTTTTTCGAGCGCATGGATCAAAGCATGGGCGCGCAAAGCTTCGCGGGCAGGGGCCATGGGAGCACGTTGCTCCTGCAAGGACAACGCGAAGTCTTCAATTAGGCTTTTATGCCAGGCATGCGTGAAGGCCATCGGATCGGCTCCGCCCCCCGTGGAGCTCTTTTGCCCATGGGTAATTTTGCGACTGTCGTGGAGCGATATATCCAAAACGCCAGAGGCCAAATGTGCGGCGCCTTTTGTGCCGTGGAGCGCGATGCTTTCGGGATGGCCAGGAAAGGCGGCTGTTGAGGCCGAAAGCGTGCCAACAGCACCGCTCTGAAATGTCAAAAGTCCGGCAGCGAAGTCTTCGGCTTGCATGTCGTGGAGTGGTGTCGTTGCCAGCAGTGCCTGCACACTCTGTACTGGGCCTAAAAAGCAGAGGGCGAGGTCAAGCGTGTGGATGGCTTGATTGATCAAAACGCCGCCGCCGTCTCGCGCATAGGTGCCTCGGCCGGGGGCGTCGTAATAACTTTGGGCGCGCCACCAAGGGACACGGATATCGACAGTTGCAATGTCACCTAGAGTGCCCTGCGCCAAATGCTTGGCAAGTGCTCGGGAGGCTTCGCGCGCGCGGTGTTGGAACACAACACCAAAGGGTAAATTATGCGTTTCGCCCATCTCGACGATAGCTTTCGCGGCCTCAAAGCTCCGCTCAACGGGTTTTTCCATTAGGATTGGCAAGCTCGCGCTTGTTAACGCTTCGACATAGCTCATTCGGGCATCTGGTGGCGTAAGCAAAAGTGCGAAATCAAGAGTGGTGTCAGCGCAGAGATCTTCGATGCTTTGATACACCCGAGGTCGGTATCCAAGGTCGGCTTCAATTCGGGATGTATAGGCCGCAGCGCGCGCGCGCGAACGTCCCAATACCCCCGAAACCTCAAGGTCTTGATCGCTGGCGGCAATGGCTTTGACATGGGTGTCTGCCACCATGCCATGGCCGATAATACCCAATTTCATTTCGGCCTCATCCCATTCTCCTCATGCACACCGTTGCAGGATTTGGACAGTGCGCCAAGGGCAAAGTGTGATAGAAGCCACGGGCGAACCTCCAAGCAATGAGCAACAGGGGGACCAAGCGTGGAGGGACTTAAATGGTGGTACGCCTTACGGGCCAAGCGGCGTCGCTTTATGAGGGCATCCGAGATCTACCGATCGTATCACCACATGGCCACTGTGACCCGGCTTGGTTTGCGCACAACCAACCTTTCCAGGACCCAGCAGAGTTGCTTGTTGTGCCAGATCACTACGTGTTTCGGATGCTCTATTCGCAAGGTATTTCTCTAGAAGACCTGGGCATCGGCCAACCTGCCTCTGCCCGTGATCCGCGCGCGATTTTTCGGCTCTTTGCACAGAACTGGCATTTGTTTTTGGGAACGCCCAGCCGGTTTTGGCTGCAATATGTTTTCGACAACACTTTGAAGCTTTCAAAAACTCTTTCCTTCGGAACATCAGACTATTTGTATGATGAAATTGCCGAGCGTCTTCAAAGCCCAGAGTTTAAGCCGCGCGCCCTTTTTGAGAGCTTCAACATAGAGGTTTTGGCCACGACGGATGCGGCGACCGATCCGTTGGAACATCATAATGCGCTTTTAGAAGACCCTTGGCAGGGCCGGGTTATCCCAACCTTCCGGCCGGACGGTGTTCTTGATCCCAGCGATCCAGAGTTTCGCACAAATCTACAAAACCTTGGGTCAGAGATAGACAGCTATGCAAGCTACTTAGCAGCGCTGCGAGGCCGGCGCGCAGCCTTCATTGAACTCGGGGCGACAGCGAGTGATCATGCGATAGAGGCGCTGACCACAGGATATTTAGAGGATGCCTCGGCCGTCTTTGAGCGCATTTTGCAAGGTCAGGCCAGTGATGCTGAGCGTGCGTCTTTCTACGGGCATATGCTTTGTGTCATGGCGGAGATGTCGTTAGAAGACGGCTTGGTTATGCAGTTGCATGCCGGCAGCCGTCGCAACACCAATCAGGTCATTTTTGAACAGTTCGGTCGCGACAAGGGGGCTGATATTCCAGTACGGACCAATTGGGTTCTGGGTCTTGAGGCCTTGCTCAATCGGGTTGGGAATGATCCGCGTTTCAAGTTGATTGTCTTTACGCTCGACGAGGCCAGCTACGCACGCGAATTGGCGCCAATGGCTGGCCACTGGCCGTGTCTTAGGCTCGGGCCACCTTGGTGGTTTCATGACAGCGCTGCCGGGATTGCGCGATATTTCGATCAAGTCGTGGAGACTGCAGGCTACTTTAACCTCGCGGGTTTCAACGACGATACGCGGGCCTTTTTATCGATCCCTGCACGGCATGATCTTTGGCGGCGCGGTGTGGCGTTGCACCTGGCTGGGCAAATAGAAAAAGGGTTTTTCGACTTAAATAACGCACGTGCATTGGCCCCAGCTTTAGCGGTCGATTTGGCGCGCAAAGCATATAATCTAGGGGCTTCGTGATGCAGATCGTTCACTTTGGAATTGGCAATTTCGCGAGAGCTCACATTGCGGCCCATACAGATTCCTTAGAAGACTGGCATATCTTGGGCGTAAGCCTGCGATCTTCGACTGTGCGAGATGGGCTTAAAGCACAGGGCTTTCAGTATCGTTTAGCGGTGCAGGGCCAAGCACCGCGGATAATAGATACTGTGCGAAATGTCCTTGTTGCGCCGGAAGATCCAGATGCGGTTTTAGCGTCCTTAAGAGAACCTGAAACCCAGGTGATATCTGCAACGGTTACAGAAAAGGGATATCATTTGAATGCAGATGGATCGCTCAATCTGACCGCGCCTGATATTGAGCACGACCTTCAAAGCGCCGTGCCGCGCAGCATAATCGGATATTTGGCCTATGGCCTTGCAAAGCGCGACGATCCGGTGACCGTCTTATGTTGCGACAATAGGCTTGAAAACGGGTTGACTTTGGAAAACGCGGTCAAAACTTTTGCCGAAGCCGCGGGCCTGAGATTGCCTTGGAGCACATTGAGCTTTCCGAACACAATGGTTGATCGGATTACACCCGCCACTCAAGAAGCAGACCGCATGCGATATCAAGATCCCATGGTCGTGTGTTGTGAACCTTTTTCTGAATGGGTCATTGAGGATCGCTTTGCAGGGGCCAAGCCCAATTGGCCGGGTGTGCAATGGGTCTCGGAAGTCGCGCCTCACGAGATGCGGAAACTCCGGCTGCTGAACGGCGCGCATTCCTATCTTGCCTACGCAGGCATCTTGGCTGGGCATTCTTATGTGCACGAAGCGATTGGTGATCCTATTTTGCGTCAAGGCGCTAGAGATTTAATGGCGGAGGCGTCCTTAACACTGCCGCAAAGTGTGCAGGATCAAGCGGACAGCTATGCCAAATCTCTGATTGAGCGCTTTGAGAACCCTCTTCTCCGGCATGCGCTTATACAAATCGCGATGGATGGGAGCCAGAAAATCCCATATCGCTGGGGAGATAGCTTGAAGGCTCTGCAGGATATGCGCGCGCCGCGACCCGCATTGTCCGCGGCTTTTGAGGCTTGGTGTGCGTTTTGCAAATCAGAAATAGAAGCGGAACAACCGCTCAACGATCCTCTAAACGACGAAATTTCAAAAGCGCTATCGCGTGAGGTTCCCAGGGATGCATTGGCGGCACTGGTCAACGTGGAGCCAGATTGGCTTGTCTAAGCTGCATTATGGTGTTTGTCGCGGAAGCCGAGTGGCGCTCTTCGTTGAATTGCGCCAAATAATGATGCCAGACAACACAATGATTCCTGCGCCAGAGACAGTCCATACATCTGGGATCTCTCCGAAAATGACATAGCCCGTCGCGGTCAGATAAATCAGAAAGCTATAGGTGTAAGGCATTAATATATTTGCGGGCGCATAGGCATGCGCGCGTGTCAGCAATTCGTGGCCAGCCCAAGCTGAAGCCCCCAAGGCCCACATTAAGATATGCTCAAAAAGCGAAGCGGGGCTTTGCCAGCCCATGATCGCAAATGGCAGTAACGTGATGGTGCCCAAAAACCCCGCATAAAACTGCATGGTTGCCGTCCGTACAACTCCGGTGAGTTTGCGAGTAAGAATACTGTAAAGAGCGAGCGCTAGGGCATTGTAGCAAATCAATAGTGCTGCCCAGTGAAAGCTGTCGCCAAAGGGGCGGATCACCACCAAAACACCTACGAACCCTAAGATGATTGCTGCCCATAGTTTTGCTCCAACACGCTCACCGAGCAGCGGCCAGGAGAGTGCACAGACAATAATCGGTGCAGAGAACATAATGGCTGAAATGACAGAGAGCGAGAGATAGCGAAGCGCAACAAAGTTCAGAGCCGTAGCACTCACCAGCAACATACCACGCAAAATGACCAGGCCAGACTTTGCCGTGTGGAAGGTTTTGCGGTCTATGCCTTCACGCAAGAGGGCGATCAGGCTTATCGCAAAATGCGTAAAGTATCGCGCAAACGCCAATTGTAGCGAAGGCAAGCCTGCCAAAGCCAACCATTTCACTGAGGTGTCGACAAAGGCAAAAAAAGCATAAGCGATCAATATCATACCTATGCCCAGTCTTAAATAGGTCTGGTGATGAGGATCTTGATCTGATTGGGCGAGTTCAGATGTCACGCAGGCGGCTTGCCGTAATACGACGCATAGAAATCGACCATTTGAGAGACCATATCGTCTCCGCGCTCTTCGGCTGTGGCGTTGCCTAGGGCAGTCAGCGCACCTTGCACCATGATGCTTTCGTTGCCAGTGTCTTTGACCATTTCAGAATAGTAGCCGAGGTCTTTGTTGGCGTTTTTGATGGCAAAGGCCAATTGCGACGGGTCGCCGTCCACAGCGTAACCTTTGACAAAGTCCATCATGCCTGAATGGAGCGGGCCTGCTGACATCACATCGTAGAGTGCTTGGCGTTCAATTCCGGCTTGGTCAGCCATCACGAAGGCTTCGCACATTGCATTGGCCACTGTCATGCCAAAGAAGTTGTTGAGCAGTTTAACCGTATGACCCGCGCCAGACGCGCCGAGGTGAAAGACGTTTTCGCCGAGATCTTTTAGCACAGGTTCAACCTTGTCATAAGCGGCTTTGTCGCCTGCAGCCATGATGTTGAGAAGACCATCGAAGGCATGCGCGGGCGTGCGCCCCAAAGGCGCATCAAGGTACGCGCCCCCTGCTTGGGCAACCTCTGTAGTCAAGCTACGAGTGCTGCTCGGCAGCGAAGTGCCAAAGTCGATAACGACCGCGTCTCGCGCGAGGCCAGCGATAATGCCGTCTTCGCCTTTCATGCGATCTTCAACGCTATTGGAGGTGTCCATGCACAGCATCACGATCTCTGATTGCGTCGCCAGAGCTTTCGCCGTCTGGACCTCAACTGCGCCTCGCGCGATGGCCGCGTCTACATTCGCTCTGCTTTGATTTGCCAAAACGGTAAGCGGATAGCCCTTATCCAGCAAGCGGCTTACCATCGCTGACCCCATAAGGCCTAAGCCAATAAATCCAATGCGAGGCTGTGTCATACTTCGTGTCCTAACTCTTTGGCGGGGGTCAATTCAGACGGCGTGTATAGCGTGTGTGCTAAAATTTTTTCCACTTCTAACGCCAATTTCAATGATTTGGTGGCATCTTCTGCCGAGATAATTGGAGGTGTACGGCGTTCAATTACATCGAGGAAATGGTTAAGCTGGTGTGCCAAGGGATCGATCGCCTCGGTTTGAATTTGATGGTGCTTCGGCG
>JBCDCE010000070.1:0-18468 GCA_039182515.1 Pseudomonadota bacterium
GAAATGGTGATGCCGGGCGACAACCTGAAGTTCAACGTTGAGCTGATCGCGCCCATCGCGATGGAAAACGGCCTCCGCTTCGCGATCCGCGAAGGCGGCCGCACCGTCGGCGCCGGCGTCGTCTCCAAAATCATCGAGTAACGATCCTTTAGGGTCCTTATAGTGGGGGCCGGGTGGCAGTGGATCTCTCAGATCCACGTACCCAGCGCAGCACCCAGGAGACAATTTGGGAGCAACCTGCAAAACACGTCCTAGGCCGGGCCAAAACCCGGCCTATAAAATAAGCAAAGAGAGCGGCTTGGTGCCAAAAACCAAGCCGTTTTTTTGTTTCGTTGGTTTCGGAGCGTCATCATGAGACGATCATGAAAGTGACATGTTAGTGTTACGTGGCGCCGCCATCGAAATCTTAATTCAGAGCTTATTTCGGAGTGCTTTATGACCCTTGATCTTACCCGCCGCAGTTTTCTGGCCACCACGGCCAGCACCGGCTTGATTGCTTTGCATCCTTTTGCTGCCAATGCCTCACAAAATCAGGCCCATCTCCGCATCATGGAAACGACCGACTTGCACGTGCACGTGTTTCCCTATGACTACTATGCGGACCGCCCGCGAGATACAGTTGGCCTTGCGCGCACCGCGTCATTGATTGCTGATATTCGGGCTGAGGCTGGAAACTCTTTGCTCATCGACAACGGCGATTTCCTGCAAGGCAATCCGATGGGCGATTACATCGCCTATGAACGCGGCATGAAGGA
Organism: Pseudomonadota bacterium; assembly: GCA_039182515.1. Classification (GTDB taxonomy): domain Bacteria; phylum Pseudomonadota; class Alphaproteobacteria; order Rhodobacterales; family Rhodobacteraceae; genus JBCDCE01. Next base: position 756 of record JBCDCE010000070.1, read on the forward strand.
GGGTGACATGCACCCAATCATTCAAGCGATGAACACGCTTGGATTCGATGCCACAACGATGGGCAATCACGAGTTCAACTACGGGCTCGATTTCTTGATGAAATCCATGGCTGGCGCGGATTTTGAAGTTGTTTCGGCCAATGTCGTCTCTGAAATGGGCGCCAACCCGCGTGCCGATAAGACGCTCTTTAAGCCTTACGCCATCGTCGACAAAGAAGTGACAGACGGTGCGGGAAACATCCATATGGTCAAAGTCGGCCTTATTGGATTTGTGCCGCCTCAGATCATGCAGTGGGACCGGCGCCATCTGGAAGGCAATGTCATGGCCCGCGACATTATAGAGACGGCCAAGGCTTATGTGCCTGAGATGAAAGAAGCGGGCGCTGACATCATCATAGCGCTGAGCCACTCTGGGATTGGGGCCGCAGAGGCCACGGAAGGTATGGAGAACGCCTCCGTTCCGCTGGCTAGGATCGACGGAATCGACGCGCTTTTGACCGGCCACCATCACCGTGTTTTCCCGAGTTCAGCCTATGACGAGGTGCCGGGTGTTGATACCGCCGCAGGCACAATTCACGGCAAACCTGCCGCCATGGGCGGTTTTTGGGGATCGCACTTGGGTGTCATTGATCTCATGCTGGAAACCTCGGGCGGCGAATGGAAGGTTGTGTCCCACACTGCTGAAGCGCGGCCCATTTCCAAGCGCAACGAAGATCGTTCGATCACAGCGCTTGTCGAAAGCGTTCCAGCGGTGCTGGCCTCTGTGCAAAAAGACCATGATGAAACCTTGTCATACGTGCGCCGCGCGGTTGGTAAAACCGATGCGCCTCTGCACAGCTATTTTGCGCTCGTTGCGGATGACCCGTCGGTTCAAATCGTTTCAATTGCGCAAAGTTGGTACATCAAGGAGATGCTTGCGGGCTCTGAGTATGAAGGCCTGCCGGTTCTTTCGGCGGCAGCTCCGTTCAAAGCAGGCGGCCGAGGTGGGCCAGAGTATTTCACGGATGTTCCCAAAGGGGACGTGGCCATCAAGAACGTGTCAGATCTTTACCTCTATCCCAACACAGCGCGCGCTGTGCTGGTGACGGGGCGTGAGGTGAAAAACTGGCTGGAGCGCTCTGCGGGGATGTTCAACCAAGTTGAGCCGGGCTCCAAAGGGGCGGTTTTGCTGAACCCAGATTTCCCAAGCTACAATTTCGATGTGATTGATGGTGTGCGCTATGAGATCGATCTCAGCCAGCCGTCTATGTTTGATCCAAAAGGCAATTTGATCAACGCGGATGCCAACCGGATTGTGAACCTCACTTACAATGGCGCGCCGCTCGATATGGATCAGAAGTTTGTCATTGCGACCAACAACTACAGGGCCTCTGGTGGTGGCAAGTTCCCAGGAGCTATGGGAGATACGATCATCTTTGAGGGTCCCGATACAAACCGCGATGTGATCGTGCGCTATATCGTGGACCAAGGCACAATCAGTCCACAAGCCGATGCAAACTGGACCTTTGCTGCGATGCCAGACACGTCTGTCTTATTCGATACGGGGCCCAAGGCCAGTGCCTATGCGGCTGATGTGAAAGGCGTATCGATTACACCCGCTGGGGAAGGCCCGGATGGCTTTGCGCGCTTCGAGATTGATCTCGGCGCCAAATAAGCCAAGCTTGATCTCATTGTCCCCGCCTGGTCGGCGGGGGCGCTTTCTTTGGCGCTTTTTTCCCATGTTACGACGTTAGACTAAGGTGCCACAGGTGTTGCGAACCTAAAGAGCAAGGAGTGGTCATGTCGTCGTCACAAAGCGCATATCCGTTTTCTGGACCTCAAATGCAAAAGACGCACTACGAACGGGCAGATATGCCTGGGTCGCATTTTGATGGGGTCAATCTTGCAGATGCGAAGTTCTTTGCTGTTTTGACCAAAGCGCAATTCATGGACACCAATCTGCAAGGTGCGGTGTTTGATGATGTTAATCTAAGTGAGACGTCGTTCAACAATGTCACGCTGGCGAACGCACGCATTGAAAATGCCAACCTGTCTCGGGTTAAGATTTCAGGAGCGACACTGGCGGGTCTTGAGATCACGGATGCAGACCTTACTGGCATGCGGATCAATGGCGTGCTCGTGTCGGATCTTTTTGCGGCTTTTGAGGCAAACTAAGCGTTGTGCGAAAAACCTGAATCACCTAGCGCTGCCTGAAATGCTTGGTTTCAACGCGTTAGCTAATGCCTGATGTCTCAGGTATTGCGTCAAACGCTATAGCGCGTCTATTTTCGTGAGCCGCATCCAAAGAGGCGATCTATGAGATTGCACCCATTTTCGTCGCGCCTCAACTCTTGTTGGATTGCATCCCTGCGTTTGCCGAACGAGCCGCTGCCATAGGCGATAAGTTGGATGGCGGACAGTTGGTGATTGCTGAGCGTTTCGACATCCGCGCGCACAGAGTATTCGTTCAGGATGCGCGAAACGGATTGCTCAAGCTGGGTTAACGCCACCGCAGGCTGCGCGATGAGGGCTGCGCATAGGACAAACATGGCTCTCATAACGGGTCTCCTTTGGTTGTAAGTATGGGGGCTGATGCGGGTTTGCGCAATGCTGCGTGGTTTGAAACTCACCGCGTCGGGCGAGTTACCGCTTGATCCGCGCTGCTTTTCCGACTACGCCGTCCCAGCGCTGCAGGGGTGTAGCTCAGCGGTAGAGCATCGGTTTCCAAAACCGACGGCCGGGGGTTCGATCCCCTCCGCCCCTGCCAAGCGCGAAAGACGGGTGTGACGCCTGTCTGACCGGTTTGAAGGAAGCGAAGCCCATGCCTCCTGCTTTTGACCTTACACTTCATATTGGAGCCCATAAGACGGCGACAAGCCATTTTCAGAGGTCCTTGCGGCTCAACCGTGCTTTGCTTGCTGATTTTGGCACCGATATTTATGTCCCGAAAGATCTGCGAAATCGGACCGAGGGTATTTGGGACCTTGTGGATCTTGACGGCAATCGTGAAGAGGCTCGCAACACCTTCACGGGCCTTTTAAAAGACGGCAATCATCTGTTTCTTTCTGAGGAAAACCTTCTTCGGCAGGCGCATCCTTTGAATGGTGCAATGCCTGGCGTGCTCTATCCATATGCAACCGAATGGGTGAGAAAGCTGTCTTTTATTCTGCCTGAGACACGCCTTACCCTTGCGATTTCGATCCGAGACTACGCGCGCTTTTATCGTTCGCTTTATGCTCAACGCTTGTTGGCGGGGCATGTCATGAGTTTCGAGGGGTTTTTACGCCAGGCATGCTACCCAAATGGTTCGTGGCTTGAGATGCTGACGCGTCTCGTCTCGCTAAGAATAGTTAAGGAAATCGTGCTTTGGCGATTTGAAGACTATGGGGCGCTGAGAGGCGCCATATTACAATATCTTTTCCCGCGATGTGACGGGTCGAAGTTTGTTTGGTCTGATCGTCGGCTCAATCAAACCTTGTCTCAAAGGGCCATGGCGGAACTGACGGAAAGCCTTACGAAAGATGAGCTGCGTCAAGACACACAAGACAACCGCAAAATGCATGCGCAAGACATGCGCAAGCTGTATCCTGTGGGGGATATGCATTCGGTTTGGGACCCTTGGAGCGCACAAGAACGAGAGGCGAGCACGCAGCGCTATGCCCGCGATGTTTCGCAAATTGCCCAGCTTGCTAAGGTTACCTATCTCACGCCTTGAAAGCATGCGCGCTTGCGCGTATGTGAGCCATTCAAAGGCACGGACATCCAACGGACATTCCAAGGACATCACATGGCGCGCACCAACCCGTTTCAGTTCATTCAGCAAGTTCGCACCGAAGTTGGCCGCGTAACTTGGCCCACACGCCGGGAAGTTCTGCTGACAACTGTCATGGTGTTTATCATGGCGATGCTGACAGCGATCTTTTTCTTCTTTGTCGATTGGCTGATCCGGACCGGCCTCACGGGCATCCTGGGCATGTTCAACTAGGCCTTTGGCCCTCGCTTGTTTTGAACTCTCTTGTTTCGAAATGGGGCTTGAAATCCCCAAGCGCCGCAGCTAGCAGATGAATGTGTGGCTGGTCGGTTGCTTAACCCCAAGCTGCAAAATCCCAACGCGACGAACTTTTGGTTATCGCACCCGGCGAGATGAAGGATGATATGAGCTATGGCGAAACGCTGGTATTCGGTGAGTGTGCTGTCGAACTTTGAAAAAAAGATCGCTGAGCAAATTCGCACGTCGGTCGAAGAAGCCAATCTCGAAGATCAGATCGACGAAGTGCTTGTGCCCACAGAAGAAGTGATCGAGATCCGTCGCGGGAAGAAGGTCTCTGCGGAGCGCCGCTTTATGCCGGGCTATGTGCTCGTGCATATGGAAATGACCGACGAAGGCTATCACCTCATCAACTCCATCAACCGCGTGACGGGCTTTTTGGGCCCTCAAGGCCGCCCCATGCCGATGCGCGACGCAGAAGTGAACGGCATTCTGAACCGTGTTCAAGAAGGTGAAGAAGCGCCTAAGCTCCTCATCTCCTTTGACGTGGGTGAGAAGGTTAAGGTCAACGAAGGACCGTTTGAGGACTTCGATGGGCTTGTCGAAGAGGTAGACGAAGACAACCAGCGCCTGAAAGTTACTGTGTCGATCTTTGGTCGCGAAACGCCTGTTGAGCTCGAATACACCCAGGTGACGAAGCAAAGCTAAAGCTCTTGTCTCCGACGAGCGCATGTCACAAGCTCGCCGCATGTCTGAAACTGATATTTTGAATTGGCGCCGGATTGCCGCGCACTTGACCACATCCGGTCAGCCTACAGAGGCGCAGCTTGGCGCCTTGAAAGATCTCGGCGTGACCAAGGTCATTAACCTTGCGCCGCATTCCAACCAAGGCTCGCTTGCGGATGAAGCGGGCTCTTTGGCTGCGCTTGGCATTCCTTATGTGAATATCCCTGTAGACTTCGATGCGCCGCAAGAGAGTGACTTTGCAGCCTTTTGTGAGGCGATGGAGAAGGCTCAAGATGACACGCTCCACGTGCATTGCATCTTCAACGCGCGGGTCTCAGCCTTCATGTACAGATATGCCAAAGAGGGGCGCGGGCATGATCCGGATGCGCTCTTTGATGTGATGGACGGAATCTGGCGCCCTGGTGGTGTGTGGGCCAAGTTCATCGGGGATCCGGGCAACGAAGGGAGGGAAAACCAATTTGCTGGTTTTGAATATAATCCGCCTAAAAAGACTTGAGCTGAGTTAACGGTTCAAGTCATTGCTTTGGCAATCCACCGCCTGATGATGAGTTTTTGTCTGCGTTAATTGCGTCCATCCAATGGGGCCAGCCCAAAAAATCGCAACTCATGCACTGATGGCGAGAAATACAATCTGTTTTGAGACGAGGCGCTCCCGCTGATACAAATCTTGTCTTCTATGCGAGTTGTGAAACCGTACCTGCAATAAACCAGGTTGTGTTTACGCAAATCGGATGGATAGTCTTGCTCAGAGCTTGGACTTTTTGGCCTTAGTTCTGATTACTTCGGGAATTCCAGGAGATTTCGGTATGGGTAATTTTACTAAATCTGTTTCGATTAAAGAAATTGAGCAGGTTATTGACCAAATGCGAGGTCTTTATCTCGGTTTTTTTGAGTCAGTGATTTCTGATGGGGTGTCTGGAAAAACCGAATTTGAAGTATTGCTTCTCAACCAAGACAATAGTCCCGTGTTCTCTGGAGAGCTTGGTGCTCGCATGCGTGTTGACGCAATTGAGGAAGGCAGTTTCGTTCATATTGCTTCAGCGCAGATGCTTAGCTACGGAGTTTTGGTTGCTGAGTATGGCAGTCAGTCAATGAAGCTTGAACTTGAAGAGTTCACCTGGGAGAGCTGTGCCCTCCAACTGCCCTACGAAACGCCTGATCTAGGCGCACTTTTATTGGAGTGGTTTGAAGATTATTTTGGCTCAGCGCGCTCGGGGAAAACCGGTTTTCTAAACGTTCTGCATTTTATGTCCGACCCTTTCACGGATGTTGACGCATTGACCTGGATCGAAATTGACTTTGGCAGCGCGCCAACAATGGCTTTTTGGGATCTCGTCAACATCTTGCACGATCAAGGCTATAGCTCCGTTCGAATTTCTCAATCGCCGGAAAGTGAGTAGGTTCCCTGCCATTTTGCTTGCCAGATCTTATCATCGACGTTAATGCGCTGTTCTGCCGATAGTCTCGGTATTCCATGTGGGAGGCCAGGGTCACGCGTGATCCGAACCGGACCACATCCACATATAGCTACAGATCGCGTCTGTGGCTGGAAAAAAGGAGAAAGCCAATGGCCAAGAAAGTCGCTGGCACAATGAAACTGCAGGTTCCTGCAGGTCAAGCCAACCCATCCCCGCCCGTCGGTCCTGCGCTCGGTCAGCGCGGCATCAACATCATGGAATTCTGTAAAGCGTTTAACGCGAAAACACAGGAAATGGAGCCCGGCGCGCCGTGCCCAACCGTGATCACTTATTATCAGGACAAGTCCTTCTCCATGGACATCAAGACGCCGCCTGCGTCTTACTACTTGAAAAAGGCCGCAAAGCTTAAGTCTGGGGCGAACAACCCGAGCCGCGAAATCGTCGGTCACGTCACCGTTGCCCAGGTCAAAGAAATCGCAGAAGCGAAGATGAAAGACCTCAACGCAAACGACATCGATGGCGCTATGCAGATCATTCTCGGATCCGCGCGCTCGATGGGTATCGAGGTGAAAGGGTAAACCAATGGCAAAACTTGGAAAACGCACCAAAGCGGCCCGTGAAGCCTTTGCGGACAAAGATCTTGTCACAGTCGAAGAAGCCGTAAATCTCGTCAAATCCAACGCAAGCGCGAAGTTCGACGAAACAATCGAAATCGCCATGCAGCTCGGTGTTGATCCGCGCCACGCTGACCAGATGGTCCGCGGTGTTGTGAGCTTGCCCAACGGCACAGGTAAAACGGTCCGCGTGGCTGTTTTTGCGCGTGACGCGAAGGCGGATGAGGCAAAAGCAGCTGGCGCTGACATCGTTGGTGCAGAAGATCTGATGGAAACTGTGCAAGGCGGCACGATTGAGTTTGATCGCTGCATCGCAACGCCAGACATGATGCCAATCGTTGGTCGTCTCGGTAAGGTGCTCGGGCCCCGCAATCTGATGCCCAACCCTAAGGTTGGCACAGTGACGATGGACGTTGATGCGGCGGTTAAAGCGGCCAAGGGTGGCGAAGTGCAATTCAAAGCCGAAAAAGCTGGCGTTGTGCATGCGGGTGTTGGCAAGGCGTCTTTTGGCGAAGACAAGCTTGTCGAAAACGTCCGTGCGTTTGTTGAAGCTGTCGCCAAAGCGAAGCCATCGGGTGCCAAAGGCGCTTATATGAAGAAAATTGCGCTGAGCTCTACTATGGGCCCTGGTGTTACGATCAACGTGGACAATGCCGCGGGCAATTAATCCACAAAATCTTAGAATACTTCAAAAGGCTGCCTAAAAAGGTGGCCTTTTTTGTTTTTTCGCGACTTCGAAAAGAAAGCTTTAAGACATGTTTGCCTAGGGTGCGGGGCACACATCTTTTTGAAGGTTTCTCGTATGTCCAAAATCCCTAAACTACTGGCGGCCGTGTTTTGGCTATTTTCAGCGGCTGTTTCGCACGCTGACCTCGCTGTACCTGAAGGCCGGGTATTGCTAACGGTGAGCGGCTCGATTTCGACCACAAACACCGATGAATCCGCCGTATTTGACCGCGCTATGCTCCAACAGCTTGATTGGCGCGAAATCGAAACCCACACCTCCTTTACCCAAGGCCCGCAGGTCTTTGCGGGACCCACGCTCAGTTCTTTGTTGGAGGCAGTGGGCTCAGATGGCGCGCTTTTGACCGCGACTGCCGTAAATGACTATGCGGTGGAAATTCCTGCTGAGCATGCAGAGGCCCACAACGTGATCCTCGCCATGGATATGAACGGAAAGCCCATGCGGATCCGGGACAAAGGGCCCATTTGGGTTGTCTATCCGCTAGGAGCGGCAGACGCCGCGCGTAAGCCTTTCGACAACGAAATGATCTGGCAGCTCAACCGGATCGCTGTTCAATAAACGATGCGCACGTTCTGGGCCAAGCTCGACAAACGCCAACTGCGCATTGGCTTGGCCCTGGCTTTTTGTGGCTTGGTTCTTTGGCAACTTGTCTCGATCCGACAATCGCTGCAGCGTGAAAATGAACAGCTCACATTCAATCTGTCCACCATTGCGTGGAAAGTGAGCGAAACGATTTTTGAAGCGCAAAGAACCGCACAAATCCTCGCAGATTATGAGTTGAAAAAGGTTGATCACGATACGGTCACCACATCGTACGATGTGTTTTGGAGCCGGATCGGAATTCTTCAAAACAGCGAAGTCAAAGACGGCACTCGGCTGCGCGAACGCGCGAACGAGATCGAGCAATTTCTCATTGAAAACGAGGCTGCAGTTTTTGAGCCTGGCGCAATGAGCATCTCAGAAATTGACCAGCTAGAAATCGACTTTGCGAAAATAGCTGATGGGTTGCGGCGAATTTGGATCGAAGATTTTCTTGTGGACCGTAGTCAGCTCTTCGCATTGTCGGACCTAGATGCGTTCCAGAACCGCCGGCGCTTCGATATTGTCCTGGCGCTTTTCGGTTTGTGTTTGCCGCTCTACCTTGGAACAGAACTCTACCTTTCGATGCGCGCGCAGAAACGCGAACAAGCCCTTTTGCAGGCCGCAACCGCAGCAAATGCGGCGAAAACAGTCTTCTTGGCGAATATGAGCCATGAAGTTCGCACGCCTTTGAATGGTATTTTGGGCATGGGGCAAGCGCTTGCGGAAACGCAACTTGATCAAGATCAAGCACAAATGCTCAGTACAATAAATCGATCGGGCGACATTCTGTTTCATACACTCAACGATGTGCTGGATATTGCTAAGATTGAAGCAGGCAAACTTGAAATCGCGCCGATTGATTTTGATCTGCGCGATGTTCTTATGCGCTGTGAAGACAAATTCCGCTCCCGTGCTGAAGACAAGGGTTTGGTGTTTGCTGTGGAAATTGATCCCAACCTCCCACACTATGCCCTGGGCGACCCTGACCGCTTGGCGCAGATATTTAATAATTTGCTGGGCAACGCTGTGAAGTTCACCAACGACGGTCGGATCGACATGCGGGTAAGGAGCATCCCGCATGAGACCGGAGCTTCCTTTGTTCTCAGGTTTGAAGTCGCCGACACAGGCGTGGGAATATCTCAGGAAAAGCAGTTAACTGTCTTCGCCCCTTTTTCTCAAGCTGATGGCGACACAACTCGTGAATTTGGGGGAAATGGCCTGGGCCTTTCCATTGTTCGCCAGCTTTGCGAACTGATGGGCGGAACAGTCCAGGTGGACAGCATGAAAGGGCAAGGCAGCACTTTTGTTGTCGAAATTCCGCTTGCCCCGCCGCAGGCATTGCCGCAGCTCGATACTGTTTCGCAGGCTGCAGATATAACGCCTAAGGCTGAGCCTCACGCGCCTTTAAAGATACTAATCGCCGATGACAGCGCAACAAACCGCAAGGTTCTTAAACATCTGCTTAAATCGCTGACTTGTGAAATTGAGGAAGCTGTGAATGGCGTTGAAGCGCAAGAAGCGGCGCGACGCACCAGGTTTGACGCGATCTTGATGGATGTTCAGATGCCTCAATGCGACGGGGCCGAAGCCACGCGGCTTATCCGGGAGTGGGAAATTGATGCCGGGCTAGACCGGACCTTTATTGCGGGTGTGACGGCGAATGTCTTGCCTCAACAGGTGCGCGACTATCATGCTAAAGGGATGGATATCGTTTTGCCTAAACCTGTCAAAAAAGGTGCGTTGTTGGAGGTCGTAACCAACCCGCCCAAACGGGTTGCTTAGAAAAAAGGCAATGGTCAGGGCGACGCTAATTCGTGTAGCTGCCTGTGCGGATGGTATATTACCTACAAAAAGTCCTTGGAAATCACGGCGGTCTCGCCTAAACGCAAGGCGCGGTGCGGTTGAGATTCGACTGGGCCGTTTCTGTCCAAGACGGTGGGTTTGCCCGCGGCTTTATCGCCAAGTGCTCTAAATCCTGCCAGAGACGGGAAATGACGATCATCCAAAGAAGGCCGTAGCTACGGCTGGTCTTGGGTGCCGCCTCTCCCCGTTAGGACCCGATTGTCGGGCATCTGCCCGGCGCATATTGAGCCGGAGGACCGCAAGGTTTTCCATATACTGGAGTAAAACTGTGGATAGAGCCCAGAAAGAGAAAGTGGTCGAGGAACTCGGTCAAATCTTTGAAAGCTCTGGCGTCGTGGTGGTTAGCCGCTACGAGGGTATGACAGTTGCTGAAATGCAGGACTTGCGCGCCAAAATGCGTGAGGTCGGTGGCTCCGTTCGCGTTGCGAAAAACAGGCTCGCCAAAATCGCCCTCCAGGGCCAACCGTGCGAAAGCATCGGTGGCCTTCTGACGGGAATGACCGTTCTCGCCTATTCCGAAGACCCTGTGGCCGCGGCCAAAGTGGTTCAGGACTATTCCAAAGGGAATGACAAACTTGAGATCCTTGGTGGATCCATGGGTGAGACGGCACTGGACCAAGCAGGTGTGAAAGCCGTGGCTGCGATGCCAAGCCGCGAGGAGCTTATTGCTGCCATCGTGGGTTGTATCGGTGCCCCTGCTTCGAACATCGCTGGTGCAATTGGCGCCCCTGCTTCGAACATCGCGAGCATTCTTTCGACCATCGAAGAGAAAGCAGCATAAGCAACTTGAGGACCCTCGCGGGGTTGAAACTCACGCGTTGGAACACATTTAGGAAACTGGAAAGCACAAAATGGCTGATCTGAAAAAACTTGCTGAAGAGATCGTGGGTCTGACCCTCCTCGAAGCACAAGAATTGAAAACCATCCTGAAGGACGAGTATGGCATCGAGCCCGCAGCTGGCGGCGCAGTGATGATGGCTGGTCCTGCAGGCGGTGGCGAAGGTGGCGCGGCAGCAGAAGAGAAAACCGAATTTGACGTTGTTCTCAAAAACGCTGGCGCACAAAAAATCGCTGTCATCAAAGAAGTCCGTGGCATCACGGGTCTGGGCCTCAAAGAAGCCAAGGACCTCGTTGAAGCAGGCGGTAAGGTCAAAGAAGGTGTCGACAAAGCAGAAGCTGAAGACATCAAAGGCAAGCTCGAAGCGGCTGGCGCCGAGATCGAACTGGCCTAAGTTCTTAATTCTGGACGCGGTCCGGATAAAAAATCAGACGAACTCCGGTGAAAACTGGGGTTCGTCTATTGTTGTCTCTTGCGAGACAATCTAAAGCCACTCTCAATATCCCGCTCGCCCCAGAGCCGGATTTTAAGGATGGTTTGGATCGAGCGGCTCCTGTGGGACGGAGCCAGGAATGGATCGCACCGCCTTACCTCAGGCAGCCGCCTTGCATTGGGCCCGACGATGCAAGCGTGGTGATGAGAAATTTCGAAAGGTGACAACGCACATGGCTCAATCTTTTCTTGGCCAGAAACGCTTGCGCAAATACTACGGTAAAATTCGAGAAGTTTTGGAGATGCCGAACCTCATTGAGGTTCAGAAAAGCTCCTACGATCTGTTCCTAAAATCCGGCGACCAGCTCGAACCGCTTGACGGTGAGGGCATTAAAGGTGTGTTCCAGTCGGTCTTCCCGATCAAAGATTTCAATGAAACGGCAATCCTTGAGTTCGTAAAATACGAGCTCGAAAAGCCGAAATATGATGTGGAGGAATGTCAGCAGCGCGACATGACTTACTCCGCGCCGCTCAAAGTGACCCTTCGCCTGATCGTTTTTGATGTGGATGAAGACACTGGTGCGAAATCAGTAAAAGACATCAAAGAACAAGACGTGTTCATGGGCGACATGCCCCTCATGACACCCAACGGCACCTTCGTGGTGAACGGGACCGAGCGCGTGATCGTGAGCCAAATGCACCGCTCTCCCGGTGTGTTCTTTGATCATGACAAAGGTAAAACGCATGCCTCTGGCAAGCTACTCTTTGCCTGCCGGATCATTCCTTACCGCGGCTCATGGCTCGATTTTGAGTTTGACGCCAAAGACATCGTCTACGCGCGCATCGACCGCCGCCGCAAATTGCCTGTCACGACACTTTTATATGCGCTTGGCCTGGATCAAGAAGGCATCATGGATGCGTATTACGATACGGTCGATTACAAATATGAGAAGGGCAAAGGCTGGGTTACGAAGTTCTTCCCAGAGCGCGTTCGTGGCACGCGCCCGGCTCACGATCTGATCGACGCGGCAACAGGCGAAGTGATTGCCGAAGCCGGCAAGAAAGTCACGCCTCGCGCTGTGAAGAAGCTGATCGACGAGGGCGTTGTCACCGAACTGCTTGTCCCATTTGAGCAAATCGTTGGCCGGTTCTCCGCGAAAGACATCATCAACGAAGCAAACGGTGCCATTTACGTGGAAGCCGGTGATGAGCTGACTTGGGAAGTCGATAAGGACGGTGAAGTGATTGGCGGCACCGTCAAAGAGTTGCTTGATGCGGGCTTTGACACGATCCCAGTGCTCGACATCGACAACGTTAATGTTGGCCCCTACATGCGCACAACACTCGCGCAGGATAAAAACATGAACCGCGAAGGCGCGCTCATGGATATCTACCGCGTGATGCGCCCAGGTGAGCCACCCACCGTTGATGCAGCCAGCGCTCTGTTCGACACGCTCTTCTTTGATTCTGAGCGTTACGATCTTTCGGCCGTTGGTCGCGTGAAGATGAACATGCGCTTGGCACTCGATGCGGAAGACACCGTGCGCACACTGCGCAAGGAAGACATCGTTTCGTGCATCAAAGCGCTTGTTGAGCTGCGCGACGGCAAAGGCGACATTGACGACATCGACCATCTTGGGAACCGCCGCGTGCGCTCCGTGGGTGAATTGATGGAGAACCAATATCGCGTTGGTCTGTTGCGTATGGAACGTGCGATCAAAGAGCGGATGAGCTCTGTTGAGATCGACACAGTGATGCCGCAGGACCTCATCAATGCGAAACCCGCTGCTGCGGCTGTGCGTGAGTTTTTCGGCTCTTCGCAGCTCTCGCAGTTCATGGACCAAACCAACCCGCTTTCGGAAGTGACGCACAAACGTCGCTTGTCCGCGCTTGGGCCAGGCGGTTTGACACGCGAACGTGCAGGCTTTGAGGTGCGCGACGTGCACCCAACGCACTATGGTCGGATGTGTCCAATTGAAACGCCGGAAGGGCCAAATATCGGTCTGATCAACTCGCTCGCAACCTTCGCGCGCGTGAATAAATACGGCTTTATCGAAACGCCCTATCGCAAAGTGGAAAACAGCCAGGTTACGGATGAAGTGACCTATATGTCTGCCACGGAAGAGATGCGGCACACGGTGGCTCAGGCCAACGCGCAGCTCGATGAGAGCGGCAAGTTCGTCAATGAGATGGTCAATACACGCCAGTCCGGTGAATATACGCTTGCCGCGACGGAAAACGTGGACCTGATCGACGTGAGCCCCAAACAGCTCGTCTCTGTTGCGGCGTCGCTTATTCCATTTTTGGAAAATGACGACGCGAACCGCGCTCTCATGGGCTCGAACATGCAACGTCAAGCGGTTCCGCTCCTGCAAGCTGAAGCACCTCTCGTGGGCACAGGTATTGAGGAAGTTGTGGCGCGCGATTCTGGTGCCGCTTATATGGCCAAACGTGCAGGCATCATCGACCAAGTAGACGCCACTCGGATCGTGATCCGGGCTACGGAAGATCTCGAGCTGGGCGACGCAGGCGTGGACATCTACCGCATGCGTAAATTCCAACGCTCGAACCAAAACACCTGTATCAACCAGCGTCCGCTGGTGAAGGTGGGTGATCACGTCAAAAAAGGTGAAGTGATTGCGGATGGTCCGTCCACAGATATGGGTGAACTGGCGCTCGGTAAGAACGTCGTTGTCGCCTTCATGCCTTGGAATGGCTACAACTACGAGGACTCGATCCTGATCTCAGAGCGCATTGTGCGTGACGACGTGTTCACCTCCGTTCACATCGAAGAGTTTGAAGTGGCGGCACGTGATACGAAGCTTGGTCCAGAGGAAATCACGCGCGATATTCCAAACGTGGGTGAAGAAGCGCTGCGCAACCTTGATGAGGCTGGTATCGTCTATATCGGTGCGGAAGTTGGCCCGGCTGACATTCTCGTCGGTAAGATCACACCGAAGGGCGAGAGCCCGATGACACCGGAAGAAAAGCTCTTGCGTGCCATCTTTGGTGAGAAAGCGTCCGATGTGCGTGACACCTCCTTGCGTCTGCCGCCAGGTGACTTTGGAACAATCGTTGAAGTGCGTGTATTTAATCGTCACGGTGTGGAGAAAGACGAGCGTGCACTTCAGATCGAGCGTGAAGAGGTTGAAAGCCTGGCCCGTGACCGGGATGACGAACTCGCCATTCTTGATCGCAATATCTACGCGCGCTTGGGCGATATGCTCTTAGGCAAAGAGATCGCCAAAGGGCCAAAAGGTATTAAAGCGGGCTCTTCGGTGGATGCCGAGATGCTCGAAATGTTCCCGCGTTCAGCTTGGTGGCAATTTGCTCTGAAAGCAGAACAAGATGCGCAGGTGATTGAAGCTCTTAACGAGCAATATGAGGCGCAGAAACGCGCCCTGGATGCGCGTTTTGAAGACAAGGTCGAGAAAGTCCGTCGCGGGGATGATTTGCCCCCAGGCGTGATGAAGATGGTCAAAGTGTTTGTGGCGGTAAAGCGCAAGCTGCAACCAGGCGATAAAATGGCCGGTCGTCACGGCAACAAGGGTGTAATTTCCAAGGTTGTGCCCATGGAAGACATGCCGTTCCTCGCGGACGGCACGCCGGTTGATTTCGTGTTGAACCCACTTGGTGTTCCGTCGCGGATGAACGTTGGTCAGATCCTTGAGACCCACATGGGCTGGGCCGCGCGCGGCTTGGGCATCCAAGTCGATGAAGCTCTGCAAGAGTATCGCCGCTCGGGTGATATGACACCTGTCCGGGATGCTTTGAAGATCGCTTACGGTGAAGACGTATACGAAGAAGGCTTTAAGTCGATGGAAGAGGAGTTGCTTTTGGAAGCTGCGGGTAATGTTACCCGAGGCGTTCCAATTGCAACGCCTGTGTTCGACGGAGCCAAAGAGCTGGATGTAAACGACGCGCTTGTCCGTGCAGGTTTCTCCGAAAGCGGCCAATCTGATCTTTTTGACGGCCGTACTGGCGAGCAGTTTGCGCGCAAGGTGACCGTTGGTATTAAGTATCTTTTGAAACTGCACCACCTTGTGGATGACAAAATCCACGCGCGCTCAACAGGGCCTTACAGCCTTGTCACACAGCAGCCGCTGGGCGGTAAAGCGCAGTTTGGTGGTCAGCGTTTTGGGGAAATGGAGGTCTGGGCTCTGGAAGCTTACGGCGCTGCCTATACCCTACAAGAGATGCTGACTG
The DNA here is from genome assembly GCA_039182515.1 of Pseudomonadota bacterium. Classification (GTDB taxonomy): domain Bacteria; phylum Pseudomonadota; class Alphaproteobacteria; order Rhodobacterales; family Rhodobacteraceae; genus JBCDCE01. Next base: position 16,168 of record JBCDCE010000070.1, read on the forward strand.
TGAAGTCAGACGACGTAGCAGGACGGACCAAGGTTTATGAAAGCATCGTCAAGGGCGAGGATAACTTCGAGGCAGGTGTGCCAGAGAGCTTTAATGTTCTTGTAAAAGAAGTCCGCGGCCTCGGCCTGAACATGGAACTCCTGGACGCGGTGGAAGAGGAATAAGGGCGCAGATTTTTTTCCAAAAATCTCGCGAGAAAATTGAATAATTTTCTCGCCCCTTCCTTCTCCCATTCGCTCCTCATTTAAGGATTCAAATATGAACCAGGAACTGACGAACAACCCGTTTAACCCGTTGACGCCACCCAAGGTATTCGACGAGATCAAAGTCTCGCTTGCGAGCCCCGAGCGTATTCTTTCGTGGTCTTTTGGTGAGATCAAAAAGCCAGAAACCATCAACTATCGTACGTTCAAGCCTGAGCGCGACGGTCTGTTCTGCGCGCGCATTTTTGGCCCAATCAAAGACTACGAATGTCTTTGCGGCAAATATAAGCGTATGAAATATCGCGGTGTTGTCTGCGAAAAATGCGGCGTGGAAGTCACGCTCCAGAAAGTGCGCCGTGAGCGTATGGGCCACATTGAACTGGCCTCGCCTGTTGCACACATTTGGTTTTTGAAGTCGCTGCCTTCCCGCATCGGTTTGATGCTCGACATGACGCTGCGCGATCTCGAGCGTATCCTTTACTTTGAGAACTACGTGGTGATCGAGCCAGGTCTCACGGACCTCAACTACGGTCAATTGATGACCGAAGAAGAGTATATGGACGCGCAAGACGCCTTTGGCATGGACGCCTTCACCGCCAACATTGGCGCCGAAGCGATCCGCGAGATGCTGGCCGCTATTGACCTCGAAGCTGAAGCCCAGCAGTTGCGTGAGGACCTCAAAGAGGCCACAGGTGAGCTGAAGCCGAAGAAGATCATCAAACGCCTCAAAATTGTCGAGAGCTTCATCGAATCCGGTAACCGTCCAGAGTGGATGATCCTCACTGTTGTGCCTGTGATCCCACCAGAGCTGCGCCCATTGGTGCCACTCGATGGCGGTCGTTTTGCGACGTCAGATCTAAACGATCTCTACCGCCGCGTGATCAACCGAAACAACCGATTGAAGCGCCTCATAGAGCTACGAGCGCCCGATATCATTGTGCGCAACGAAAAGCGGATGCTCCAGGAATCCGTTGACGCGCTCTTTGATAATGGTCGTCGGGGCCGTGTTATTACGGGTGCAAACAAGCGCCCGCTGAAGTCGCTGTCAGACATGCTTAAAGGCAAGCAAGGTCGGTTCCGTCAGAACCTTTTGGGTAAGCGGGTCGACTTTTCTGGCCGTTCCGTCATTGTGACAGGGCCTGAACTCAAGCTTCATCAATGCGGTTTGCCCAAGAAGATGGCGTTGGAACTCTTTAAGCCGTTCATTTATTCGCGGCTTGAGGCCAAGGGTCTGAGTTCGACCGTGAAGCAGGCTAAGAAGCTTGTTGAAAAAGAGCGACCCGAGGTTTGGGATATCCTTGACGAAGTGATCCGCGAACATCCCGTGATGTTGAACCGCGCGCCAACACTCCACCGCCTCGGCATTCAGGCCTTCGAGCCTGTGCTGATTGAAGGTAAAGCGATCCAATTGCACCCGCTTGTCTGTTCCGCGTTTAATGCGGACTTCGACGGGGACCAGATGGCTGTTCACGTGCCATTGTCTTTGGAAGCTCAGCTTGAAGCGCGCGTTTTGATGATGTCGACAAACAACGTTCTGTCGCCGTCTAACGGTGCGCCGATCATCGTTCCGTCTCAGGATATGATCCTAGGGCTCTACTACTTGACCCTGGCGCGCGACGGCATGCCAGGTGAAGGTATGGTCTTTGGCTCCATTGAAGAGGTGCAACACGCGCTTGATGCGGGCACCGTTCATCTTCACGCAAAAATCACAGCCCGTGTTCCTCAGATCGACGAGACGGGCCAAGAGGTCATGGTGCGGTTCGAAACCACGCCGGGTCGTGTAAAGCTGGGCTCACTTCTGCCGCTCAATGCAAAAGCGCCGTTCGATCTTGTGAACCAACTTCTCAAGAAAGGCGACGTGCAGCGTGTGATTGATACGGTCTATCGTTACTGCGGGCAAAAAGAGTCCGTCATTTTCTGTGACCAGATCATGACCATGGGTTTCCGCGAAGCCTTCAAGGCCGGCATCTCCTTCGGCAAGGACGACATGGTGATCCCAGACAACAAATGGGACATCGTGGATGGCGTGCGTGAGCAGGTCAAAGAGTTCGAACAGCAGTATATGGACGGTCTGATCACGCAAGGAGAGAAGTATAAC
>JBCDCE010000071.1:0-18373 GCA_039182515.1 Pseudomonadota bacterium
AAAGAATTCGCGAACCCTGGTGAAGCGCCCGAAATCGAAGTGGGCGACGAAGTAGAAGTCTTCCTCCGTGCCGCTGAAAACGCGCGCGGCGAAGCGGTTATCTCCCGTGAGATGGCGCGCCGTGAAGAAGCCTGGGATCGCTTGGAAAAAGCCTATGCCAAAGAAGAGCGTGTCGAAGGCGCGATCTTTGGCCGGGTCAAAGGCGGCTTCACAGTCGATCTTGGCGGGGCCGTGGCTTTCTTGCCAGGCTCTCAAGTGGACGTGCGCCCTGTGCGCGACGCGGGCCCTCTCATGGGTCTCAAGCAGCCGTTCCAAATCCTCAAAATGGACCGCCGCCGGGGCAACATCGTTGTGTCACGTCGCGCAATCCTCGAAGAAAGCCGTGCCGAACAGCGCGCTGAAGTTATCGGCAACCTGGCCGAAGGCGACAGCGTCGACGGTGTGGTCAAGAACATCACCGAATACGGGGCCTTTGTGGACCTCGGTGGCGTCGACGGGCTTTTGCACGTCACAGACATGGCCTGGCGCCGTGTGAACCACCCCTCCGAGATCCTGACGATCGGCGAAACGATCAAGGTCCAAGTGATCAAGATCAACAAAGAAACCCACCGTATCTCACTGGGCATGAAGCAGCTGATGGAAGATCCATGGGATCTCGTGGCTGCCAAATACCCACTGGAATCGACCCACACGGGCCGCGTCACAAACATCACCGACTACGGTGCGTTTGTGGAGCTGGAGCCAGGTGTCGAAGGTCTCGTTCACGTCTCGGAAATGTCCTGGACCAAAAAGAACGTGCACCCGGGTAAAATCGTCTCTACGAGCCAAGAGGTCGAAGTTATGGTCCTCGAGATCGACGGCACCAAGCGCCGTGTCTCTCTTGGTCTCAAACAGACCCAGCGCAATCCATGGGAAGTCTTTGAAGAGCAATTCCCAGTTGGCACGGAAGTCGAAGGTGAAGTTAAGAACATCACCGAGTTCGGCCTCTTTGTTGGCTTGGAAGGCGACATCGACGGCATGGTCCACCTCTCGGATCTGACCTGGGAAGGTCGCGGCGAGGATGTGATTGGCGATTACCGCAAGGGCGACATGGTCCAAGCGGTTGTCTCTGAGATCGACACCGACAAAGAACGCATCTCGCTCTCCATCAAAGCTTTGGGCGGCGACAAGTTCTCAGAGGCGGTTGATGGCGTGAAGCGCGGCTCGATTATCACTGTGGAAGTGACTTCGATCGAAGACGGTGGCGTGGAAGTGGCTTATGAAGGCATGAAGTCCTTCATCCGCCGCTCGGACCTCAGCCGCGACCGTGCCGAGCAGCGCCCAGAGCGCTTCGGCGTGGGCGACAAGATCGACGTGCGCGTCACCAACGTAGACGCCAAAACGCGTCGCTTGGGCGTCTCGATCAAAGCGCGCGAAATTGCAGAAGAGAAAGAAGCCGTGGAACAATACGGCTCCTCCGACGCAGGCGCGTCCCTGGGCGACATCCTCGGCGCCGCTCTGAAGGGCGACGAATAAACCGTCTCTCAAAACACCAGGAAAAAGCCCCGCCATTCGAGCGGGGCTTTTTTTTGTTTTTCGAATTGTCAGTGCTTGAAAATGGGATTTCTTGCTCGCAGGCCTGCCGCTTTATTTTTTCCGCTTGAACTAGCTAGCTCTCTTTCTGTTTTGCGCTTTGTTTGGGGTGAGGCGCTGTAGCGTTCTGGCGACCTTAAATGTCGGAGGTTACAATTTACGGATTTTTTGCTAAGTCTTCTCAGCAACAATTTGAGACCTATCGTTTTCGAGCGCATAGGAAGTTAGATGAAGAGTGTGTTCAAGAGACTAGAATCTCATCTCGACAACTTGACTATCCCGTTGATCTATCCAGCGATTTTGGGATCCTTGATTTACGAACTCATTCAAAGCGATACTCATGGAAAGCCAACGATTGCATCGATCGGGCTATGGGCGATCGTCGCCTTATATTGCTTGGACTACCTCGTATTGAGAGCTCTGCCACCCAATGGAGATATCTTGAGGCACCTCTCGGACATATTAGCAGCGCTTTCGTTTAAGTCGTCCTCCATTTATGTACTATCGGGCAACTTCGATTGTTCACTATTTTGCTTGGCTGTGGTCTCCTTAACTTTGGGAGTCGTGGTTTGGAGAATGGAGTTTCAACCAAAAAAAACATGGTTTTGGCTCCCCGTCGTAGTTCCAATAGCTGCAATACTTTTGAGTTCGATATTTTCGCGTTTCGACTTTTTAAGGCATTTTCTTCCAACTGAACTGGGTCTCTTTTTGTTCGTGTGTGCTTATATCGGAGTTTTCTATGTCATTACCCTGTTAAAACTTGGCGACATCGATCGCAGCGGAAGTGCTTCTACGAAATGAAATTTGCCCTCGAAATTTAGAAGTTTACCTTTCATCCAATTTTTCGCACTGCAACTGCGCCCACGTTTGGGTCACAATGCCGAACGTTAGTGAAAATTTGAGTGATTTTCTAGGATGCACGGCGAGTTCGTTATTCAAAAGTGTTTGGCTTCCCTTTTAAGTATTTCCCTTAAAAAGACTGCGTTAGACATGTTGTGCTTGCCAAATTTTGGCAAGTTGACCATGCAAAAAAATCATTTTCGTGAGTACACACCGAGGTGGAACACTCGTTAGTGTGTCGGCTGAGCGCAAAGTAAAACAAGCTAAAGCCATGCAAGCCCCTCCGCGATCTCATCAGCGATTGCCATTGCGTCCACCCCCTCGCGTTCGGCGGACACTCTGAGCCCCAAGAGATCAGACTGGTATCTGCGCGCGAGCCTTTGGGGATTTAGCGCGGGAGCAATGTCGCCGCGCGCTTGGGCTTGCTCAAAAAGCTCTGCAAATTGCGCTTCCATCTTCAAGAGGTGACGGTTTGCGTCCTGCTCAAGCGGGTGTTGATGGGCGCGCAGCTCGAGCAGTGTTTTGGAGAGCATGCAGGCCTTCGCGGGCGCGTCGATGGTCTCGACGACCATCTTGGGAAAGCTTTGAAGCGCTTTGAGGGGGCCGAGCTCTTCGGCTAAGGCCTTGAGGCGCTCTCGGCCGTCCGATGCGTATTTCTCCAAGGCCAGCGCGAAGAGGGCGTCTTTTGATCCAAAGGCCGCGTAAAAGCTGCCTGGTTTCATTTGCAAACCGGCTTCGAGATCTTTGAGAGAGGTTCCAGCCCATCCGCGCTTCCAAAACAGATCGCGCGCGCGCTCGATCAGCTCGTCTCGGTCGAAATTTGGTTTGCGTGGCATGCGATCACCAATTCTTGAATGATCACTCAATTATATACTTGAGCGATCACTCAAGAAAGCCTAAAAGCGCACCAGCATTTGATACAAAGGACGCACCCATGACCTTCCCTTCCCATGATCTTGAAACCGCCCCCGAGGCCTCCAAGCCCTTGCTCGAGAACTCGCAAAAGGCTTTTGGGCGCTTGCCGGGCTTGCACAAAGTTCTGGCCGAAAGCCCTCAGGCATACGAGGGCTACCAGCTCCTGCACAAGCTCTTCACCGAAACCGACTTCGACGCCGAAGAGCTCACGGTTGTTTGGCAAGCCATCAACGTAGAGCACGCGTGCCACTACTGCGTTCCAGCACACACGGGCATTGCTAAGATGATGAAGGTCTCAGATGAGATCACTGAAGCTCTGCGCAATGAAACGCCACTGCCCACTGCCAAACTGGAAGCGCTGCGCACCTTCACAATCCAAATGGTTAGCGCGCGCGGCAACGCAACAGAAGCGCAGATCGCGGCCTTCTTTGCACAAGGCTATGGCCACCGCGCTGTGCTCGATGTAATTTTGGGGATCGCGCAAAAGACCATATCGAACTACGTCAATCATGTTGCGGTCACACCCGTTGATGAAGTGTTCCATCCGCTGAAATGGGAACGCGGGCCGACCCCACTTAAGGTCTAAACGCCCCATCGGCCCCAAAGGATGGGACCGCGCAGCCTCAATTGCCCCGCCACGCGCGCGGGGCTTTTTTACGAAAGTGAGGTGATCATCTCCCACTGGCCTGCATGCGCTGCCCGATGCCGCGGCGCGCTCGATTGGCAGCTTACCTAGACGCCCAGCATACCCTCTAAAGTACAAATTTCCGAAACGAACAAATTTATGATGCCGTCCTTGGATGCGTTAGTGGGCCATTCCGCGAAAACATCCAAGGCATCTAATTGCCAATCCGGCAGCACAACCTGCACGTCACCTTTCGCAACGTCATCTTCAGTCAAAAACTCAGGGACGATTGCGATGCCTGCGCCTGCCTTAACAAATCGATAGACTGCAAGTGAGCTATTGGCCATTATTTGACCAATCGGGTCGACCTTCACCGGTCTTTGCCCCGATTTCTTCAGTCTTTGACTGGACCCTTTTGCGCCAGCCAACAGGACCCAGCTTAACCCTTTCAGATCGTTTGGCGTCTTGATCGGCCCAAACTGAGACAAGTAAGTCGGGGCAGCCGCGATGCACCGCCTGCCTTCAAATAGAGTCTGACGGTTCGGCGCCTGAGTGTTCTTGGCGCCCACCTGGATCGACACATCAAAGCCATCACCAATGAGATGACGACGCGCGTCACTGAACTCCAGCTCAATGTCTATTTTTGGATTTCGCGCACAAAAGTCAGTTATGTGATTGATCAAACGCGATTGAGACAATCCGGACGTTGCGGTGACGCGCAGCACCCCGGACGGCTCACTCAATGTGCCGCGCAAATCGTCAAGTGCCGCATTGATCGCATGGTTCATGATATGCGCAGACTTTAGCAACCGCTCTCCTTCGCGGGTAAGGGTCAACTGGCGCGTCGAACGGTAGATCAGCGTCACGCCCAGTTTGGCTTCAAGCTGGGAGATGTGGTGACTGACCACGGATGGAGCCAAGCGCAAATCGTCCGCAGCACCTTTGAACGTGCCGTGATCAATCGCCTTGGCGAAGATTGCTATCTGGCGAAGCTCGTCAATCATTGGTCTATCTTATCGAATACTGAATTTGCACAATACCATCTTGTGAACTTATCATAGTCCGCGATGATCGGCGTGGAAACTTTAAAAAGGACACGCTCATGAAACCAATTCTTAGACTGTCAAAGACTTTTGCAATGCTCTTTGCTCTGCAATTAGCGGCCACGCCTACACTGGCGCAGGTTGGCACAGGGACCCACAATCTGGATGGCACCGAGGTAAACTGGACGTACAATAATAACGACGCTCAAATGATCGTCTCATTCGCGGGCGGACTAGCTCAATACGAGTGGATTGCAGGGGGCCCAAAAGGCAACTCGGATCGCAATATCCCATATTCATCGCGTGAAATCGCGCCTAACGTCTATCTGATGTCTTGGGTACAGGATGACCGCCCAGATTACATTACGATGATCTTCAACTTTAACGACATGACCATCGCAACGACCGGCGTTTTGAGGCCCGGAACCGATGAAGAACGGCGGCTTTTTCTGGATGGCGTCATCAATAGTGTTGAGCGTTAAAACCTGAAACATTTGGTAACTCGTGCACTCGCCCGTTTTTTTGAACTTCAGTTCAAGAAGTTAATTCGGGCGAGAGTGTTGAAAGAAAAGCTGCCATAGGCGCAGCTTCCGCGAAATGATGCTTGGTCTCGCACTGCGGATCTTGAAGCAAATCATTCGTGCCGGGTTCGAAGCGATTTGAGCTTCTCGATCAGGTTAAGTTGTTGGAAAACCGCTCGTTTTGAGGAGCTCGATTTATAAAGGTTGAACCTCAGGGCTTGAGGACTGCGACATTGCTCACTTATTAGGGGGGCTCCAGCTTTTGTTACTTGACCAAGTGTGGGGCGGAAAGCAGCAAAGACCAAATCTGCCCGCGTTTTGCCCTTTTGCTCGGTGATCACGCTTTCCTCCTGCCATAGCGCACCAATTCGGAGCGCGTTTCTTATTTTAGACAAAGACTTTCTGATACTTGGGAGTCATCTGGAAGGTGCTAAGGCCTTTGTTATTGAGACCTTTGAAATGAAAAATGAGTCAAAGCTGTCGCGCCGCGGCCTGGTTTTGAGGGCTCTTGCAGCGCCTATGCTGATTTCGGGGTGCGGGCAAAAACATGTTGCAACTCTTGGCTTACGTCACATTTTTCGCGTGAGCTTACCATCTGGCGAAAGCGATCTGTCGTCAGTGGTTGCATGTCGGGTCACTTACCGTCCAGAGGGGTGGCCATTAACCAACACGTACCTAAGAGGTGTCTTTCAAGGTCACATGCCTTTCGCGCCAGTAAAGAAAGTAGGCCTTCTGGCCACGACATTTCCCAGCGGCGATTCTCTGCTTTCCGAGATTGCGCACCAATTCGATCCCGGCGCCTCTAACAGCAAAAATGCCCGGCTTTTTTTTGACGCGTTACCCGGGTTGATGGATCAGCGGACGTTCGATGTGCCGCGCCAGTTTTGGCCTTTGACAGTATTGTTTACGGATAGGTCAAACCCGCTCACCGCTCACGAGGTTTTTCCAAACCCAATGGCGCAAGGTCCTGGGGCAGAGATAAATGTCTTGAGATACCGTGTGATGTTTACAAAAGCCGCGCCAAGTGTGGGCTTAGATGAGCAGTTGCCGTGGCTGGCGCAAGTGGGCAAGGAACCAATCGGGACCTTCGCGGGAGAGTATGATCCGCGAAATGCATTGGCTGACACGCTCTATGCCTCGCGGTTTTTGAGGGTACGAGATGTGTAAGATGCCGAAACAATAGGAGCCGGACGTCCTCTCAAACATCCGCGCCGAAACATATCACGTTGCCGTCGGGATCTGTGAGTTCAAACTCCCGCATGCCATAGACCGTCGTGTGGAGATCTTTCGACAAAATACCCCCTGCATCGCGGATGTCTTGCGACAACGCCTCAGCATCCTCGACAGTGAAATAGGCGCGCCAGTGGTTATGGGGCGCATCAGCCCCATTTTGACCATCAAGAAAGATCTCGATCCCGTCCCGCTTGAAAATGCCAAAGACCGGCGGCGCTCCCGCTTCTTCTGTGCAGCTAAAGCCTAAAATATCAGCATAGAACCCGCGGGCCTTGGCGTAGTTCCCGGTTCTTATGACGGGGGTAACTGAACGGAACAAAGCGGTCTCCTTCTGGCCAAATAGGCGCCTTGCCTGACGTTACTCAGATTGGTGAATCGCAGGCGTTAGAGCCATATGGCATATCAGGTCGACGTGTTGCTTCAGCCAGTCTTCGGTGAGAGGCTCATGCAGCACGAGTTTTCGAAAGTAAGGCACTGACACAGCAAATTCGATGAGTTGCGGGATGGGGGCATCTGCGCTCATCTCGCCACGATCCTTGGCGGCCAGAAACACAGCTTCCACAAAAGAAAACCTGTCTTTCATAAAACCAGTGATCACTTGCCTTGCGTCTTCATCGCTTGTTGAGGCGGCAATGACTTGTGGCGCGACGCGCCCCCAGGGGGTTTCGTTCAAGGCGTCAACGAGAATGCTCAAGAGCCAAAGCAGGTCTGCACGCAGCGGCCCATCGGTGCGGGGCGGGATGTTTGGCGGGGTTGCGATCCGCAAAAACGTCGCATCCCGCAGCGCTTTCACATCCGCCCAATGGCGATAGAGGGTGCTGCGCGAAATACCGGTGGCTTTTGAAATAGCGCCATGGTTGAGCGCTAAGACCCCGTTTTCCAACAATATTTTCTGCGACGCTTCGAGGGCTTTTTCGCGCGTTGAGGCGATCCTTGGGTCTTCTGTCACGATATCTCTCAGATTTATGCAACAAAGTGTTGCATAGCGATACAAGTTGTTTCATAAGTCCTCGTCAAGTGGGCTCACAACTGGGCCTGAAGTCAAGCCAATTCGAAGGATCATTGGAGGTCTAAAATGTTCAACTTGCCAAAATCTCTCACAAGCGCAGCCTTTGCGCTGTCTTTGATGTCCAGCGCAGCCCTAGCCGACAACACAAGCACCGTGCAGGCCTTTTATGACCTGCTGTCCAACCCTGGCTCACAAAAAAGCTCAGAGGCCTTCGTCACGGCCACAGCCGAAGACTGGCAGAGCGTTGGCGACTATTCAGGCAAGAACAAATCCCGCGATGCGTTCCTGGGCCAAGTGGGTGGCTTTGCAAAGCTGATCCCTGATCTGAATTGGGCCGTTCAAGAGATGCATGAGGATGGCAATTTCGTCATCGTGCGCAGCCGCGCCACAGGCACACCTGTTGCGCCCTTCTTTGGCGTGGATGGTCAGGGCCGCAGCTTTGATATCATGACCATCGACATTCACGAGGTCGTGGAGGGCAAGATTGTGAGTTCCTACCACGTTGAAGACTGGGCCGGTGCACTCCAGCAGCTTTCTGGCCGCTAGACCCAATTCACTCAAACCGATCTGCTTCTGAAAAGCATGACTGGAGACCCAAATGATCAAACAAGCTCTTCTCACCACAGCGTTCATCGGCACATTGGCCTTCGGCGCACCCGCAACAGCACAAGACATGGATCCTGTGAGCCAAGCCACGTTCGACACAGCCATGGCCTTCATGGGGGCCATGGGCCAAGGCGATATGGACGCCATGATCTCGCTCATGGATGACGACATGGTCTGGTTGAACGGGGGCGACAAGACCGTTCCTTGGATCGGCCCTTGGAAAGGCCAAGACGAAATCCTCGCGTTCTTGCAAACGTTCAGCGAGAATTGGCAGACCACAAAATGGGAAAACCAAGACGTGTTCGCGCGGGGCGATACGCTCGCAGTCTTTGGCCAAATGAACGGCAAAATGACCAAATCTGGCGCGGACATTGGCGAGTTCACCTTTGGCCTGCGCGTCAAAGTCAAAGACGGCAAAATTGTCCTTTGGAACTGGCTGGAAGACAGCTTTGCCGTGAGCAACGCCTATCACGGCCGATGAGTTTTTTGGTGTGCTTTTAAAGAACAAACCCAGGCTGTCGTTTGTCAGCCTGGTGTTCGACTAGAAAAAGGGCCAGCCTGCTTGGTGGGCGGTACGAGAGCCTCACGCGCAACGGGCCGTAAGCAACACGTTTGACCGTTCCAAAACACGCCTTCACTCACAACTGCGGAACACAATAAAAAGGACAGATGCCCATGACACGCTTAGCCCATTTGGCTGGACCAATCTTGGCCATGTGGCTTTTGCCCGCCGTTGCTTTGAGCCAGTCCATCGATTTGCCTGAGCGCCCAGGGCCGCGCCCAATGACAACGGGCTCGGTGCCGCATGTTCAGATCAACGCTCAGACAAATCCCGAACTGTCTCAGCGTGTCTTGCAGGCAGTGGGCGCGTTCAACGGCATCATCCTCGAAGAAACCCGAATTGGGTTTCCTGGCTCCGTCGCATTCGTTCTAGATCAAACCTTGCCCTTGGCGAACCCAGAGGCCATCGTTGTGGGCCGCGAGATTGCGCATATGCACCCGGATGGCAGCCTGCACGCCGCATTGGATCCGCAACTGGCAAAAGACGCCGTTGAGCTGGGGTGGGCAGAAGCGCACCCCTGGGCCAACCGTCGCGCAGGATGGGAAGGCTTCGTGATGATCTTCACACCCACGGACCAACTAGAATTGGATGTCGCGATTGCTTTAATTGAAGAGAGCTACCGCTACATCACCGGCGTTTCACCCAAATAGGGCGCACGGGATCGCTCTCTTGGCACTTAAAAACCTGGCAAAATGTCAGTGATGCGCGTGCCTTGCATGTCGTCTTTTTTGAAGCGGTTCGCAGTCAGGAGTTGTGCATAGCCGTGCACAACGCTCCACAGATACATTTGTTGGCGCGCTGCGATCTGTTCTGGCGTGCCCGAGAAGTCTCCAAGCCCTTGGGAGACGTCCGCCAACGTCACAAAACAGTCGCGAACAGCCAGCAAAAGATCCGGGTCTTGGGACGAAACGCGATTGCGCGAAAACATCAATTCATAAAGGGCAGGGTTGTCTTCCGCGAAGGCCACATATCCCAGCAAAGCGGCCTCGCGGCGCAGCTTTCTGTCAGCGCCCTCGTGCAGGCCTCGGCGCATGTAAACTGCCATCTCCGCATAGCCCTGCGCAGCCAAAGCGGTGAGCAATCCGGCTTTATTCTGAAAATGGTTTTGCGGCGCTGTGGCGCTCACGCCCACCGCTTCTGCGCATTTGCGCAGCGATAAAGCACTGTGCCCATCAGCTTCTAAGAGGTCGCGCGCTGCGGTCAGCAAAGCGTCGCGGAGATTGCCGTGGTGGTAGGGCTTCGAAGGATCTGGATTTGCGCTCATATATGCACTGTAAACTTTTTCTTGACGCCATGACAGCTCAAAGCTAGTTATATTTACACTGCAAATATGCAATGTAAATATTTACTGTAAACATAGAGGTACAAAATGCGTAAACTGATCCGGTATAGCCTTGGAACACTCGTTGGGATTTTGGGCCTTTTGGCTTTGGTTGTCGTCTTGAACCCGTTCGACATTCGAGACACTTTGTTGGCCAATCAAATCGTGAAAATGCGCGTGGCGCCTGCGCGGCTAGACAACCCCAAAACGCCGTCAGATTATGGCATGGCCTTCCAAGATGCAGATATCGTCACGGCGGATGGCGTAAGGCTCAGCGCTTGGGAAATTCCCGCAGCCGCGCCCTCAGACCGCACTGTGATCCTCAACCATCCTCTGACCACCACCCGGTACGGCTCGGTCGAGGGTCTGGACGGGGTTGAGGCGGAGTTTCTGCCCATGGTGCGCCACATGCACGACGCGGGCTTTAATGTTGTGATGTATGATCACCGTGGGCAAGGCGACAGCGATGGCGGTTTGGGCTCTGCGGCAAAAGGGGTCGAAGCGCCCGTTGGCGCTGGGGTCACGGAGTGGAAAGATGTGGTGGCCTCATTGGAGCATGTCAAAAATCACTCCGAATTTGGCGACGATGAGATCATCTTCATGTCCCAATGCATGGGCGCCAATGCGACCTTCCTGGCTTGGCAAAACGCGCCCGAGCTCTTCGCGGATCCACGGATCAAAGCGCTGGTCGCCAACCAGCCAACGCTGTCTTACAACATGACGGATCGCTTCATTCGCAGCAAAATGATGGGGCTAGATTTGGTCCAACGTGTGCTCGACACCCAGATCGAGCAATATGGGTTTGGCTTTGCCAATGCGCTTGAAACAGTGCCAAGCGTGACGGTGCCAATCTTGTTCGCGCAGGTGGAAAAGGACCAATATACCTTTGATCCAAAAACAGGAGAAAACGACATTCAGAGGATCATAGATGCGACCAAAACCGAGCATGACGTGATCTGGATCGGGCCGGAGCATCCCAACGCTTTTGGCACCGGCATGCGCTTTGACGGCTATCAGTATTTCAACACACACCCTGAAGCGCTTTTGGCGTTTATGTCCGAGCATTTCAGTTGATTTTTTGCGCGCGGGGGCTTTTGAGCGCCAGACAGGTTGCTGAGTAGTGAAAATGTGACTTGATCCAAAGTGAAGCTCTCGCGCAGACTTAAACGCATTACACACGGTTTTTTAAAGCTGAGGATTTTGTGATGCGCTGCTTACTATCGCTCCTTTTACTACTTGTTTTTACAACACCTACCTTCGCCTTTGATCCAGCCTCCATCGGCCAAAACACGGTGAAGGAATGGCGCGCTTGGATGAAACGCCATGGGATCAAGGAAGGGTCTCTGGTGGTGGCCTATGAGGGCCAGATCGTGGCGAAAGGCGAGGTCAATCATACGATTGCTGAACCCGCGAAGGTTGCCAGCCTCTCTAAGGCGATCACTGCCGTCTGCGCTCTCAAAGCGCTCGAGGCGCGCGAGATGCGCTTTAGCGCGCCCCTGAGCGAGATTCTGCCGGATCTTCTGGCCAAGTACCCGCCCAAAGATAAGCGCTTTCCCGACATAACCGTGGCCCATCTCATCAATCAAACCAGCGGCATCACCACGCGCTATCATCGCAACATCGAAGTGCTGCGCACCTTCCAAAAAGAGAACAAGCCCTGGCAGTTTTCCAAGATTGTGAAAGAGGGGTTAGACGGCAAGCCGGGCTCCACGCCTTATCACTATTCTAATGCGAACTTCCTCACGCTAGGCCTCGTGATCGAGAGCCTCTCTGGCGAAGATTATGAGACCTATTGCACCCGCGAGGTTTTAGACCCAGCAGGTGTGAAAAATGCCCGCTTGGATGATTATTGGACTGTAATGTCGTCCTGGGGCGGATGGGAAATCTCCTCAGAAGACTATCTGAAATTCGCGCAATTCTGGTTCCAAGGCGAATTCAGCCCGAACCGGCCTGGTGGTTTGTTTGTGCCCACGTCCAATATTGGGCGCGGCCGAGAATATGGTGCGGGCATGTTTTTGCGCCGGGATGGCGACGGCTATAATGCCTGGCACAATGGATCCTGGCGTTGGAGAGGGCGGATAAACGACCGGTTTGGCGCCTATGTGGGGCTGTGGTCCAACGGCTTTTCGGTCTCTACGAACTATGCCCATGACGCTTACGATGGTGCGGCGCGCAAAGAGATTGATAATTTCTTATGGACGACAACACATCCTTAGCCTGCGTGTCTGAACAGGGTGGGGCTGCGTGTAATTTGAAGAAAACCTTTCGAAAATTGCGCAGCCCGCTTCACCAAATCTTCTCCGAATCGCCAAACAATAAAGGGTGGTAGGGAGAGGGTTGCTTGAGCGGGTTAATCAGATCTTAACGAGACAATTTAAGCCTTCGCGTGAATTCTCGGGACGGCTCCAAACCCATGCTCATTTTGCCGCGATCAGTCCATCTAGCGCGTAGAGCAGCACATAAACGCTTTCAGGTGGAGCATTGTCAGATGCCCTCTGAAGTTGCGAAAAATGCATCGAATCGCCCCACCAGACGCATCATAAACTTAGGCGCGGTGCTCTAAGTGGGTCCAGTGATCCTCCCGACGAATGACTTTTACGCCCATACAAACGCTAAAAAACCTCGAATTCCCTGGGCAAAGGGGAACTTGGCGCCGGAATTTTCCTTTTAAAGCAAGGGGGCGGCGTGCATGATGCGGTGATACCATCTTGGGGAGGACGGGGATGATCCGGTCAGAGCTGGTCCAGAAGATCGCGGACGACAACCCACATCTATATCAACGCGATGTGGAAAAAATCGTAAATACGATTTTCGACGAAATTATCGATGCAATGTCTCGTGGGGACCGCGTTGAATTACGCGGCTTCGGCGCGTTTTCCGTGAAAAAGCGCGATGCGCGCACGGGCCGAAACCCGCGCACAGGAGCGCCGGTTGAGGTTGAAGAAAAGCACGTTCCGTTCTTTAAGACCGGCAAGCTTTTGAGAGACCGACTCAACGGAGGGTAGGGGATGCGGTATCTGCGGTACTTGGTGTTGGCGGCGGTTGCGCTGTGCTTAATCGTTTTGGCGGTGGCAAACCGTGAAGAGGTGATGCTGCGCATTCTTCCCGAAACGCTAGCGGACGCGGCACAAGTGCCCGCACTTGCAAGCACAATCCAGCTGCCGCTCTTTATTGTGATTTTCGTAGGTATCGGCATCGGCGTGCTGTTGGGTTTCGTTTGGGAATGGTTCCGCGAGCACAAGCACCGGTCAGAAGCCTCGCGCAAAACCCGGGAAGTCGGTCAGCTCAAGCGTGAGGTCAAAAAGCTCAAAGACCAAAAGAACGAAGGCAAAGACGAAGTCTTGGCCTTGCTGGACGACGCTGTCTAATCAGCGCATGGCCCCCATCGCAATTAAGTTTTGCGGCTTAAGCCGCCCAGAAGACATGGAGGCCGCTTCTCAGGCTCAGGCCGCCTATGTGGGCTTTGTGTTCTTCGCCAAATCCCCCCGCAATGTGAGCTTCGAGACAGCCCGCGATCTGGCGCGGCGCGTGAGCCCCGAGCAGATCAAAGTTGGCCTTGTGGTCAATCCCACCGATGAGATGTTGACCGAGCTTATCGCCAAAGTCCCGCTCGACATGATCCAGCTTCACGGATCAGAAACACCAGAGCGCGTGGCAGAGGTCAAAGCGCTCACGGGGCTCAAAGTTATGAAGGTTGTGGGCATCGCAAGCGCCGAAGACGTTGCCAAAATCGCCCAGTATGAACAGATCGCGGATCAAATCCTGGTCGATGCGAAAATGCCCAGCACGGCAGACCTGCCTGGCGGCAACGGTGTGGCTTTTGATTGGTCGCTCATTGCGAACCGAGCGTGGCAGCGCCCTTGGATGCTGGCGGGGGGGCTCAACATAGAGACGGTCAAAGCCGCCGTGCACGCCACAGGTGCTCAGCAAATTGACCTCTCTTCTGGTCTTGAAGACACACCCGGCGTGAAAAGCCCGGCCAAAATGTTGGCCTTCGCGGAGGCTGTTCGCGCGCTTGCCTGACGCTTCGGACACAGCCTCAAAGACGCGCCCAAACCTCTTGAATGATCTCTGCCGCGCCCAACACATCTTCGCGCGTGCAATCAAATTGGCCGACTTGAAAGCGGATGATTTTGCGCCCCTCAAAAAGCCCTTGCGTGATGTATATGCGCCCGTCTTCGTTGAGCGCATCCACCAGTGCTTGTTGCGCGGCATCGTCGCCCGGCACACGGAAGGAAAAGAGGCTTAAGATCGGGTCGGTCACGATTTCAAACCCGTCTAAAGCCCGGAGCACCTCACAAAGCTCATGCGCCCAAGACACATGATTGCGCATCCGCATCCGCAACCCCTCAAGCCCGTAAGCCCGGATCAAAAACCAAATCTTCAAAGCTCGAAAGCGCCGCCCGAGAGGGATCGTCCATTCCGAATAATTCGTCACATCACTTTGGGAGGTTTTCAGATACTCTGGCTCAATCTTGAGCGTGTTGAGCTGAGGGCCTGCGTCACGCAAAAACTGCACGGAACAGTCAAACTGCGCGCCCAGCCATTTGTGCGGGTTGAACACGATACTGTCGCAGCGCCCAACCCCTTGCCAAAACTGAGCGTGAAACTCGGGGCAAATCATCGCAGATCCAGCCCAAGCCGCATCAAGATGCAGGTAGAGGTCTTCCTCTTCTGCCAAACGTCCAACGGCGTCGATTGGATCGCAAGCCCCAATACCGGTGCCGCCGGTGATGGCAATGATGCCAGCCGGATGATGCCCGGCGGCTCGGTCTGCTGCGATTTGAGCGCGCAGCGCTGCCACGTCTATCCCATAGGGGGCCTCAAAGCCAATCGTCGGCAGTTTGATCAAATTGTCTTGCCCAATGCCAGCCACCCAACAAGCGCGGTCAATCGAGGAATGCACCTGATCCGAGCAATAGATCCGCAGCTGACCTTTGCTACTGAGCCCATCGCGATTGCTGGTGTAGCCCGTGGCGCGCTCGCGCATGGTCAGCACAGCAGAAAGCGTGGCCGATGACGCACTGTCTTGGATCACACCGGTGAAGCCTTCGGGCAGGTCCAACGCCTGGCGCAGCCAGTCCACCATGCGCCCTTCTAGCTCTGTGGCCGCTGGCGAGGTTTGCCACAGCATGCATTGCGCCGCCATGGTGCTCACCAGCATTTCGGCCAGAATCGAAGGGGGGGCCGCATTGGCTGGAAAATACGCAAAGAACCGAGGGTGCTGCCAATGGGTCATGCCTGGCATAACGATCTCTTCAAAATCGCCTAAGATCTGCTCCATGGCCTCTGGGCCCTCAGGTGGGCCTTCCGGCAAGCGCGCAGCAATCTCACCCGGAGAAACCTGAGCGCGGACGGGCCTGTCGCGCAAGGTGCTGTGGTACTCCGCACCCCAATCCGCGATCTTCTTGCCCCAATGCGCGTAGTCGTCCCAGTTCATGAGCTGGGCTCCATATGGGCGCGCACAGTCCCAAACTTTGGGGATAACTCAGGATCGATATCGCGGATCTCTGCCGAAAGCGCCACAGAATGTGTTTCCATCACACCCGCCAACTGCTCTTTGAGACAGGTGAAGGTGCGTGTAACGATGTCTTCTTTCACCTCCCGCGAGCGACCTCCCCTGAGCCGGATGCTCATATCGACAAAGCCATGAATATCCTTGCCATCCGCCATGGCGACATGGTCCACACAGATCGCCCGCACCCGAATCCCAGGGGTGGGCAAAGCCTCGATTTCGGCCGCACAGGCGCGAATGGCCTCACAAAGAGCCCCCATATCCACGAGGGCTTTGAGGTTCGGTGAATAATCGAGATGGAAATGCGCCATGTCAGTCCTTCGAATAGCTGGTTTCACGAGCTTGAACCCGTCGCAAACGCGCGTTGGTGCCGTCAGCCTCCACGGGCTTTTGACCGCGCGCGATGTGCTTGGATGACCGTACGAATATGAAGCGCGATCACCAAGAGGATTAACGCAAATAGGATCATTGCGATGGGGCGGTCGATCATATCGAGTGGCGTTTTCACGCGCGGCATGGCCGAACGAAGTTTCACTTCCATGATGCCACCCAAAACCATGCCCAAGATGATCGGCACAAGCGGCAAGTTGAGCCGTTTGAGCACAAGCCCCAACACCCCAAAGACCGCAGCCACCGCACAATCCGTGATCGAGTTTCGCAAGGAATACACGCCCACAAAGCTCAAGAGCAAAATTAGGATGCCAACAAAGCGCGAAGGCACTTCGATGATACGTGTGAGCAAAGTGCTTGATACCAGCAAGAAGACCAAGACCATCAAATTGAGCACCAAAAGCGCCAGGTAGAGCGCCATGACAAAATCCATCTGGTTTTGAAAGAGCTGCGGTCCGGGGATCACATTGTGAACGTAAAACACGCTCAGCATCATGGCGGTCAGCGCTTCGCCTGGGATACCGAGAGCGAGAAGCGGGATCATCGCAGCAGCTGGCACTGCATTGTTTGCCGCCTCCGATGCGATCAAGCCTTCAGGGGCACCTTTGCCAAAGGCCTCGGGCGTTTTAGAGGTCTTTTGAGCGTAGCTATAGGCCATAAACTGCGCTGTGAATTCACCTACGCCCGGCACCATGCCCATCAAAACTCCAAAGCCCGAAGCCACCCCTGCGACGCGTTTGTAAAGCCAAAGCTCTTTGAACCCTGAGAGCACGGAGCCTTTCAGCGCGCGGGCCTCATCAAGCGGTTCGGGCTTTTTGTCATGCTGACTTAAGAGCAAAAAGGCTTGGCTCAGCGCGAAAAGGCCCAACACCACCACGATCAAGTCAAACCCGGATGTGAGCCAAGATTGACCAAACGTGAAACGGCGCGTGTAGTTTACCGGCTCAAGTCCAACAGTTTGCAGCAAGATCCCAAAGCTGGCGAGCATACCCGCTGCGAAGGTTTGACCTCGGTGGGCGAGAACCACCAAAATAATGCCCAAGAGGGCGGCCAAAAAGATCTCGCGTGAGCCAAAGAGCGGCGCAACGGCAGCCAGCGCGGGAGAGAGTGCGATCAAGGCAAGGATCGACAAAAGGCCACCCACAAAAGATGCGGAGTAAGCCAGGGCAACGGCCCGTTTGGCTTGGCCATTTTGGGTCATCGGATACCCATCATACGTGGTCAGAGCGTTCACGGCGGTGCCAGGCGTATTGAGCAGCACCGCCGGAAGAGCGCCGCCATACATCGAAGATCCATAGATCCCGAGAAGCAGCGTCAGCCCGACAAGCGGGGGCAAAGCGAAAGTGGCGGGGAGCAAAATGGCAATGGCCACCGCCGCGCCAACGCCTGGTACAGCGCCGATCACAACGCCGCCCATCGAGCCAATCAGCAGCGCTAAGATCACCTGCCAATCCAGCAAAAGCGCCGCACCCGAAAAAAGAGCTTCCATCGCGCGGTGCCCCTAAAGATAGGTCAGGAAAAAGCTGCGCAGCGCGACCGGCAGGTATTCATAAAGCGCGCCGCCTGGGATCTTCACCTGCAAAAAACCTTTGAAAACCAGCACAATCACGAGCCCAAGGCCTGCCAATAGGCCCAGCTTCGCCCAAGAGCGGTAGCCCGCGCGTAGGCCCAAAAGCACGGCAAAGACCACTGTTGTCGGAAGGTAGCCCACAAAAGGGACCAAAAAGACATAGGCCATAAACCAGCCCGCATATTCGAGCGAGCGAACCCAGGCCCAGATTTCGGCCCACCGGCCAACGAGGCGCGGCGACAGGGCTGATGAGAGCACATGCAGGCCTGCGAAGCCCACCATCAACACTACGGCTGTGGTCGGCCAAAAGGCCGGTTGCGAAAAGATCTTCGCGCGGGGGTTCCAAGGCGCTTGGCTGCCCAGTTGGCTCAAAAGAAAGAGCGCAAAGAGCAAAAAGACCCAAGCAAAGACGATGTCGCCGGGGCGTCTGTCACGTTTGAAGAGCTCTTGCAGGCTTTTGATGCGGGTCATGAGATCTCAGCAGAGCAGGGAAAGGGCAAGGTTGCAACAAGCGGTGCGGCACACCCCCAAAAAGTGTGCCGCACCATTTGATCACGGTTACTCAAGGGCAGCGTCGATCACGCCCATGGTTTCGATATTGCCTGCGATACGCGCTTTGGTCTCCTCGGCTGTCTGCCAATACACCAGCGC
>JBCDCE010000072.1:0-18248 GCA_039182515.1 Pseudomonadota bacterium
CAAGCCCAAGTCGCCATCAATGTCTGGCTCAGGCAATACAATAAAATCCGGCCTCATCATGCCCTAGCCATGCGGCCAACCGTCCCAGAAACCTTATTAGAGAAACGCCAAATTAGTGGTAATGAACAACCGGGCTAGACAGCTACTCTCAACGGACCGTTGTTCTTATTGGCCGTTGAGACGATGTCACCTGCATCCACTAGGTCCGCGACGCGATTGAGCAACGTGTGCTGTTCAATGATGTCGTCCGCTTTGTGCAGCGACCGGGCAAACATGAACTCCCAACTAAAGGTTAAGGCTTTCATCTTCAGCGGACCAATCGCGACATTCTGCGAATCATCGATCTTTGCGATGTGGCCGCGTGGCTTGATCATCTCAATGATCGTGTCGAAGTGGTCATCGGTGTTGGTCAGGGTCACGACGTATTTGGGTGCAACGCCAATCGCTTTCATGTCTTTGGCGAGGTTCTTGGGCTCACCGCGTTCCTTTCACGTGACGACGCCAAGTTCATCATTGGAAGCATCTAAAGCACCGACGGAGGTTTTACCTCGTTCTAAAGCAAAAGGTTAAGCCGATGGCTCTCTTCGAAATTCGACAATATCAAGTCTATCCTGGAAAGATGGACGCTTGCATCGAGTTTATGGAAACCCGTGTTGCTCCCTTTACGATCGCGCGCTGTATGGTCATCCCAGCGATGATTAGGGGTGAAGAAGACGAAAACCTGCAGATTTGGATCAGGCGCTTTAACGACGAAGCCCACCGCGAAAAGCTCTACAAAGCGGTCTATGACTCGGAGGAATGGCAGATGAATTACAAGCCAACGATATATTTTTAGAGGAAGCGCGCCCATGGACCTCATGCTCAAAGGAAAGAACGCGGCCGTTGTCGGCGGAACCCGAGGGATCGGCCGGGCAATATCTATTTTAAAGATGGAGTTTGGGGGCGAACATAAGCGAACAATCCAGATTTCTTTGAAAAGCAGGTTGCTGCTAACCCGATGGGCCGCATGGGCAAACCAGATGAAGTTGCCAGCGCCGCTGTGTTTTTGGCCAGCTCTGCTTTTAGCTTTGTTTCAGGGACAAAGTTGGTTGTCCATGGTGCACTAACATTGGGTGTGCAGTACTGATTGCAGACCCCTACAGACACTGCGGGAGTATTTTGTGGACTGCTGTCAAAGCCTGAACTCTTTTTGACAGTTACGGCGTGCGGGTTTCCATACATCTAGGATTGAGGACTCGCCTTATCTGCTTCGAAGCTTGGCGCAGGGACGCGTTTTCGAAGGTGCTCGGCGAAGGCTGCAACCCGTCTTGGCTGTGCTCTGCCGGGGGGGAACATCATCTGCAGAGGGGTCGGCGATGGCAGGTCTTTAACGAGAAGAGGCACGAGCGCACCGCTCGCAATATCCTGTGCGACATCGAGTTCCGACTTGAGGATGATACCGTGACCGGCCAGCGCCCAGGAGCGAATGAGCCATCCGTCATTTACAACGCGGTTCCCTCGAACCATTACCCGCTGGCGCTTGGGCCCAGAGCCAAACTCCCAAACGTTGTTTAGGGTCGGTCCAAAGCGCATCACGAGGCAGTTGTGATGTCTCAAATCTTCGGGAGACCTGGGGGTTCCGTGCTGTTCGAGATAGCGAGGTGCCGCACAGACAAGCCGCTGGAAAGATCCAAAGCTCCGCACACGCAGCGTCGAATCTGTGACGTTGCCAAAGCGCACCGCCAGATCAAATCCCTGACCCACTAGATCAACATATCCATCGGAAAGGGACAGCTCGAAGGAGACGGCAGGGTTCTCTTCTGAAAAGCTCGATATCGCATGGGAAATAAGTGTGCGTCCAAGGTCAACGGGCGCCGAGATACGGATTGGACCCGATAGCGTTTCAGCGCCATGGCGAATGCGCGTGTCGAGGTCCGACACTTCGCTCAGAACAGATTTCGCGCCGTCTACGAGCGTGCGGCCCTCCTCGGTCAGGCTAATCGAGCGGGTGGTTCGATTGAACAGTACCACGCCGTAGTGTGCCTCAAGAGCCGCGAGGCGCTCGGAGACAGTTGTGGTGGACATACCTGTTTCACGCGCCGCTGCGACCAGACTTCCCTTTTCGCTGATGATCATGAACAGTCTGAGATTATCGAGTAGCATTCGCCGTATTTTCCGGATTATGTTTTTGGATATCGATTGTTTATCCTGTTGTAGCGGCTTCGTAAATTGCTTTGAGAAACATCAAACAGAGGAAGAGCCCCATGGCCAAACTGACGATCGTCGCCAATATCAAAGCGAACCCTGACAAGATCGATCTTGTGAAAACCGAGCTTTTGAAGCTGATCAATATCACCCGGTCCGAGACCGGTTGCCTCAACTATGATCTGCATCAGGACAATGAGAATCCGGCGCATTTCCTGTTTTACGAAAACTGGGAAAGCCGTGAGCTGTGGCAGACCCATATGGGGGCGCCTCACCTGGCCGCTTATATGGAAGCGACGGACGGTGCCGTTGACGAATTCACGCTCAATGAGATGAGCGTTATAGGCTAATCACTTACCCAAAGGAGCACGCCATGAAAGCTGTCGGATATACCAAGACTGGCCCCATTGATCGCGCCGATGCGCTGATTGATTTTGAGGCGGAAAGGCCCACCGCCGCGGGGCATGATCTGTTGGTGAGGGTTGAGGCGATTTCGGTCAATCCGATTGATACCAAGATCCGAAAGCGGCGTGCTCCAAGTGATGGCACACCCGATATCTTAGGGTGGGATTGCGCTGGCGAAGTGGTGGGTCTTGGCGAGGCCGCCACCGATTTCGCGGTCGGAGACAAGGTGTACTATGCCGGTGCCGTGAACCGGCCTGGAACAAACTCCGAATATCATCTCGTGGACGCGCGCATCGTTGGAAAAGCGCCTCGCACCCTTTCGGCTTCGGCGGCCGCCGCGATGCCACTCACAACACTAACTGCATATGAAATGCTGTTTGACCGGCTTCAGATTGCCAATCCTGTGCCAGGAGGGGCGAAGACGCTTTTGGTGATTGGCGGTGCGGGCGGCGTTGGCTCGATGGCAATCCAATTGGCCCGTGTTTTGTCCGATGTGACCGTGATCGCCACGGCATCGCGACCAGAAACCAAAAGCTGGGTTGAGGCGCTCGGCGCGCATCATGTTGTGAGCCATGCTGACCCGCTTGGCCCACAGATCGAGGCCTTGGGCATTGAGAGTATTGATTTCGTGTATTCCACAACGCACTCGCATCTCTATTTCGACGAGGTCGCTGGGATCATGACGCCTCAAGGCAGATACGGGTTGATCGATGATCCCGAAACCTTCGACATCATGCCTTTTAAAGCCAAGGCGCTCTCAGTGCATTGGGAGTCTATGTTCACCCGTTCCATGTTCCAGACAGCAGACATGGACCGGCAGAAAGACATCCTGGATGACGTCTCTTCCTTGATTGACGCGGGCAAGATCAAGTCAACCGTTGCGGAGAGCTTTGGCACAATCAATGCTGCAAATCTGATCAAGGCGCATGCTTTGTTGGAGAGTGGTAAGTCAAAAGGCAAGATCGTCCTCGAAGGCTTTTGATCGTCTGACCGTGATCCGAAGCATCTGCGCGATGGGTGTATGCTAACCACAAAGCCCAAGTCATCTTGGGGGAACAACACCGGACAGGAGGACAACATGAAGCTCAAGACTGTTACATCCGAAACGCCAGAAGACAGGCTCGCAGAGCTCGGGCTGGACTTGCCTCCCGTGCCAGAAGCCGTTGCTGATTATGTGACCCATACACAGATAGGGCCCATCATTTACACCTCAGGAATGCTCCCGTGGATCGCTGGAGACCTGAAGTTCAAGGGCGAGATGGGCGCTGAGTTAACTGTAGAGCAGGGCTATGCGGCCTTCCAACTTTCGGCTTTGAACGGCCTGTCTTTGTTGCACTCGATCACGGGGGATCTTGGCAAAATCAAGCGTATCCATCGCTTGGAAGGCACCGGTGGCGCGACGCCAGATTTCTTTGATATGCCACTGGCGCTCAATGGCGCGTCGCATCTGATCAATACAGTCTTTGGCGAGAAAGGCGCGCATTCCCGGATGATTTATTCTAATCCTTCTATGCCCATCGATTGCGCAACCCTCCTTGTGTTTTGGGCAGAGGTGTAGACATGGCAGATCCGCTTGATCTCAGACAAGAGTTCATCGATCGTGCCGAAAACGGTGAGGTGGGCAACACCCTCGTCTCTGAGACGGACCGTGTGCGGGTCTGGCACATCCATGCCAAACCCGGCGAGCGTCTGAAGGCGCACACGCATGTTCTCGACTACTTTTGGACAATCCATGCTCCGGGCAAGGCTCGAAACCATCTCGCAGACGGTACGTCCTTCGATGTGGAATATCAGACGGGTGACACCAAGCACTTCACGTTCAAAGCCGGGGAGCGCATGAGCCATTCGCTGGAGAACATCGGCCAAACGGACCTCATTTTCACGACCGTTGAGTTCAAGAACTCAGCCAATGATCCTTTGCCGATTGCGGAAGCGCTCTGAGTGCAGGAGCGCTTTGGAGCGTTTTCAGTGTTTAACCTGATTGCCTGAAAGCCACGGAGATTAAGGTTTGCGAATTTATCTACCTATTGATAGGTAGATAATGAATTGAGTCGTGCTTCAGGGAGAAACAACATGAAGATTTACGATATCGAAGGCTTTCCAAATCCGGCCCGTGTCCGCATTGCTTTGGCGGAAAAAGGGGCAATGGGAGCCGTGGAGTTTGTGCCCGTTGATGTGATGGGGGGCGAGCATCGTTCCTCGGAATTCAGAGCAATGAACCCTGATGCTGTTGTTCCGTGTATGGAGCTCCCAGACGGCACCCACATCTCTCAATGCAATGCGATCATCGAATATATTGACGGCCACTTCGAAGGGGAAGCTCTGACCGGCACAACCCCAAAGGAACGCGCGCAGGTCTCGATGATGAACCTGCGCGCTGAAAACGGGTTGCTCAACGCGGTTGGGGCGTACTTTCACCATGCAACCCCCGGGCTCGGGCCTGATCTCGAAACGTACCAATGCGCGGAATGGGGCCATAAGCAAAAAGAAGTGGCCGAGCAAACGATGGCCTATCTTGATGACGTGCTTGCACAGAATGACTTCGTTGCAGGCGATACGTTTTCAATGGCCGACATCACTGCCTTTGCTGGTTTGGCTTTTGCCGATTTCGCCAAGGTGGAAATCCCTGAGAGTTTGAGTAACCTTCAAGCCTGGCGTGCAAAAGTTGCAGCACGCCCATCCATTGCAGCATAACGGAGCAAGCCAAATGGAAATCAACGCAGATTTTTCTTCACGGGTGGTGGTCCATTCCGACAAATTAGACTGGCAAGCGTCTCCGATGAAAGGCGTAGATCGCCGTATGTTGGACCGGATTGGGGATGAAGTAGCACGCGCCACGACCATCGTGCGTTATGCGCCTGGCAGCAAGTTTTCAGCCCATACCCATACGGGAGGGGAAGAGTTCATCGTGCTCGATGGTGTCTTCCAAGATGAGCATGGGGATTTTCCAACCGGCACCTATGTGCGCAACCCTCCGACAACGTCACACACGCCTGGATCAGATCTTGGCTGCACGATCTTTGTTAAACTGTGGCAGTTTGATGCGGAAGATCGGACCCAATTTCGCAAAGATATGGCGGCGGAATTAGCGGCACCTATAGATGGTGTTGCCACCGCGGTGCTGCATCAAGACGCACGGGAGGTTGTGACCTACAGCCAGCTTGATGCCGGTGCCACGCTCACCTCGGATGCGCCCGGCGGCACTGAGGTCTTGGTGATTGGTGGCTCGGTGACGTCCGAAGGGGATGTGCTCGGCAAAGATGGATGGTTACGCCTGCCTGAGGGCGAAGTGCTGGCCTTAACCGCAGGGTCGAGCGGCGCGAAGATCTGGATGAAAACGGGGCATTTGCCCTTTGCTTCGGCGCCGGCTGCCTGACCATGTCCACTCGAAAATCGTTGGCGATCGTCGCGGGCGCTGGCTCCGGTCTTGGTCAGTCTCTGCTTGCTCGGTTTGAAGCCGAAGGGATGGAGGTGGTTGGCCTTGGTCGCAGTGTTCCGGATCACACCACAGGCCGTTTTGTTCAGCTTGATCTCGCGGATGAAGCGGCAAGCTCGGCTGTTCTTGGAGATCTCATCGCGCACCATGGCCCGCCCAAAGTTGTCGTGCATAACACTGCCGAATTGGTGATCGCGCCGTTTTCGGAGACGACGCTTGCAGACTATCAGCGCACCTGGGCGTCGACTGTCCAAACCTTAGTGGTGCTTGGCCAATCGGTCCTGCAACCTATGGTGCACGGTGGTGGTGGCACCTTGATCGTGTCAGGGGCCACAGCCTCTTTGCGCGGTGGCGCTCGGTTCTCCGTCTTTGCGGCATCCAAGTTTGCTTTGCGGGGTCTGACCCAGTCTTTGGCGCGGGAATATCAACCCGCAGGCGTGCACGTCGCCCATGTGATCCTTGACGGAATTATCGATACGGCGCGGTCCCGCGATCTGCACAGTCTCGATCCTGCCAAAATGATGAAACCTGAGGATATTGCAGAGGTCTATTGGCAGATCACGCAGCAATCGCGCTCCACCTGGTCCCATGAAATTGACCTGCGCCCGGCCTCTGAAGGGTTCTGAGCTCATGCAAACGGACACACTTATTGTGGGCGGCGGCCTTTCGGGCGCGTCGCTGGCGTCTCAATTGGCGGCGCAGGGGCGCGATTTCTTGTTGGTTGAAGCGCGGGACCGCCTCGGCGGGCGCATTTTGAGCACCGCCGTAGATGATGCATATTTTGACCTTGGACCCGCTTGGTTCTGGCCAGGGCAACCTCGCATGGCCGCTTTGGTGGACGCGCTTGGCTTGACCCGCTTTGATCAATTTGCCGATGGCGCGCTCACCTATGAGGACGAGCGCGGGCAGGTGCAACGCGGTCGGGGGTTTGCATCGATGGAAGGCTCTTACCGGTTAAAAGGCGGTCTTGGCAGCTTGATTGATGCGCTCTCAAAAACCTTCGAGGCAAAACGCGTCTTGCTGAAAACGCCGATTGTAAAGATCGCATGCAAGGATCACGGCGTTGAGGCCACAACAGCTGACGGCAAGCAAATCGAGGCACAGCATTGCGTCCTTGCTCTGCCGCCACGCTTGGCGTCAAATCTCACGTTTGAACCGGTTCTTTCTGAATCCGCCCTCCAGGCCATGCGTGGGATCGCGACATGGATGGCGGGTCAAGCCAAAGCCGTTGCGGTCTATGATCGCCCCTTTTGGCGGGAAAAGGGCTTGTCGGGGGATGCGATGAGCCGTCGTGGGCCTTTGGCTGAGATCCATGACGCCTCTCCCGCTGAGGGAGGGCCCTTTGCGCTTTTTGGCTTTGTTGGTGTGCCCCCCCAAGCACGGGGTGACGCGCAAGCCCTCAAAGCTCAAATCACCGCGCAGCTTGGCCGCCTTTTTGGGCCTGACGCGCGTGAACCGAAGGATCTCTTGGTTAAGGACTGGGCATACGATGCCCATTCCTCAATGGCCCTGGATTTGCAGCCGCTCTATGCCCATCCAAGCTATGGTTTGCCGCATATCTTAAGAGATGTGTGGGACGGGCGACTTTTGTTCAGTGGGACAGAGGTTGCGCCGCAGTTCGGCGGCTACTTGGAAGGGGCTTTGGAAGCGGCAGCGAATACGTTAACACAGCTCTCAAAAGAAGAGGTGTGACGCCCGTGGGACCCAGAGTGGAAACCGATACAAAAACAGCCCTCATGGATTTCGCAGAGCATTCGGTGCGCGCGCGAGGGTTCGATGGGTTCAGCTATGCGGATCTTGCGGAAGCTGTTGGCATTCGCAAAGCGTCGATACATTACCACTTTCCCACCAAAGCGAGCCTGTCAGAGGCCCTGATGGAGCGATACCACAAAGCGCTTCAATCGGCTTGCGCCGGTATCGACGCAAAATATGAAAGAGCTTCTGATCGTTTGGCAGCCATGCTCGATTACTACCGCAACGCGCTGAAGGGCGGTCAAACACTGTGCCTTTGTGTGGCGTTTATTGGCAGCCAAGAAAGCCTCTCCGAAGATCTCAATTCGAAGATCTTAGCCTTTCGTGAGATGATCTTGGATTGGCTGACCCAAACCTATGCGCGCGGTCGCCAAGATCACTCTATCGCGTCTGTCACTGCGCCAGACCAAGAGGCGCGATCGACCTTGGCGCTTTTGGAAGGCGCTCAGCTTGCGGCACGTGCGGCCAGAGACGTACAGATCTTCGACCAAGCGACCGAATTGCTGAGGCTGCGGTTGCATGGCTCACTCCCAGGGGGGTCTAAACAAGGGTGATCTCCGGGCACGGCTGACGGTCCTGGTGGCAGATTTTCTCCGGCTTTCTTCGTAACAATCTCTGTTGCGAGAATCACGTAACTCGAATAGTTTCAATGCTTAAGCGCATAGTGACAGAACGTATCGGGGAGAGTTCGTGACACTTCAATATCAGCACTCACCAACCCCGTACGAAGACCTCGCAATAGGTAAGAGCCCGCGTGTGTTTTTGAGTCTCAAGAAGCGCGAATGCAAAGCCGCTGTTTGGGACAGAAACCCCCTTGCGTCTTTTCAAACTTGGTTGAATGGGCTCGAAAAAGAGGCGCTCCCGCAGGCCCGCCTTATTTTGCGCCCGGAGACCGTGCATGAGGCCCTCAGCCATCTGTGTGAAGATTTCGGCACACCCTATTGCCGCGAACGTGACATGCTCATTGGGGATATTGCCGCGCTCGCCCATATGTTTTCGGACGTCGCAGCGACCCAATATATAAGACTTCGCTTGGATGCTGGCGATCTGCCATCAGATCTCATTGCGGGCGACAAAGATGCCGATGTAAAATTGCTGTGCTTGTACCGCGGACAAAACCTTAAGGTGCGCGCGCAGAGAACATCGCCTCACAATTCTATGCAGGTTCAGCTCGGTGCTCCGATTTTGTTTAGGTCGGATGCAAAGGTTGAGATGCGGTTTGATAAGCTTGAAATTAAAGGCCCCTCAAAGCCCGACGCTTCGAGCATTCGCCTTCTTCTTTCCCTTGAGGCGGTCACGCGGAGTGAGGGCGCTCCATCACTAAATAACCAGACCTTGCATTAAATTTCGGGAGGAAATTCAATTGAAAACGCGTGCTGCCATTGCTTGGGGACCCAACCAACCCCTAGAGATAGAAGAGATTGATCTTGAGGGCCCCAAAGACGGCGAGGTCCTGGTACGGATTGTCACCACGAGCCTGTGCCATACAGATGTCTTTACGCTGTCAGGGGAAGATCCTGAAGGTCTGTTCCCTTGCATTCTTGGTCATGAGGGCTGCGGTGTTGTTGAGGAAGTGGGCAAGGGTGTCACTTCCGTTAAACCGGGCGATCACGTGATCCCGCTTTACGTGCCTGAAGATCCCGAATGTCCCTACATCAAATCGGGTAAAACGAATTTGTGCCAGACGATCCGCGCGACCCAAGGCGCGGGGCTTATGCCCGATGGCACATCGCGGTTCTCCTATAAGGGCAAGCAGATTTTGCACTACATGGGCACCAGCACTTTCAGCGAGTACACCGTGCTTCCTGAAATTTCAGTGGCGAAAATCTCAAAAGAAGCGCCTTTGTCAAAAGCCTCGGTGATGGGCTGTGCTGTGCCTACAGGCATTGGGGCAGTGCGCAACACGGCCAAGGTTGAGCCTGGGTCCACAGTGGCTGTCTTTGGCCTGGGAGCTGTGGGCATGGCGGTGATCCAAGGTGCGGTTCTCAAAGGGGCCTCCCGGATCATTGGGGTGGATGTGAACCCAAATAAGTTCCCGCTGGCCAAATCCCTTGGCGCCACGGAATGCGTCAATCCAAAAGACCACAGCTCACCCATCCACGAAGTGCTCATTGAGATGACCAACGGTGGGTTGGACTATACCTTTGAAGCTGTTGGAAATGTCGAGCTGATGCGTTCGGCCCTTGAGGCGTGCCATAAGGGCTGGGGCGAATGCACCGTGATCGGTGTGGCTGGCGCAGGTCAGGAAATTTCGACGCGGCCTTTCCAGCTTGTGACTGGGCGTGTTTGGCGAGGCACTGCCTTTGGTGGCGTTCTTGGCCGCAGCCAATTGCCGGGTATGGTTGATGAATGGTTGCGTGGCGATTTCAGTGTTGATCCCTATATCACACATCACATGCACCACGATCAGATCAATACAGCCTTTGACCTCCTCAAAGCAGGTGAGTCCATTCGGTCTGTGATCCATTTCCAGCCAGAGAAGACGCTTACCGTCAATTCACTTCCTGGCAAAATCGTGCCGACTTAAAGCGTTATGCGAAAAAGCTGAATCACCTAACGCTGCCTGAAACCCTTGGTTTCAACGCGTTAGCTGATGCACGATATCTCAGGTATTTCGTCAAACGCTATAAAAGAAAGAAATCCTTGGCCTATCCCCGTTTCAGGGGCTGGGCCGAGGGTGATCCATGCTAGACTTGCTCTTCGCCGAGGTAGACAAAGCTCATTTTGTTGCCGTCGAGATCACGCACATAGGCCGCGTAAAATTCCGGACCATATTGCGGCCTGAGCCCCGGTTCTCCTTCGCTGGATCCGCCCTGGGTGAGGGCTGCTGAATAGGCTGCATTGACCTCGTCGGTGGACTGACAGGCAAGGCCAACCATGTTGCCATTTCCAGCAACGGCCTGCCGCTCGTCAAATGGCGTTGCAACCCAAATGCGCCCGCCGCCGCGCAATTCGTAGCAAAAAGCGTGCGGCATGTGCTCGGCAACAAGTCTACCGCCGATGACGGGCAGAACTGCGTCGTAAAAACCTCGCGCTGCCTTAACGTCGTTTGATCCAAGCATGACGTAGTTGAGAGACATGAGGTTAGATCTCAGTATGGCTAATGTTGTTGCGGATCGTCACGCGAACCTAGGCGTCGCTTGAGGGGAACCACGTGAGAGAAGAATGATGTAGCGAGATTAAAACGCGCCCTTCGCGCTTGTGATAGGCAAATGTGTAGTCAGCATGTGTTGCCTCGCCTGCACCGTTTACAAAGGCGTATTGCCCCATGTCTTGGAAGGCCAGGCCGCCTGCATTTTGAACGGGGCCGGACGCGCTTTTGAACTCAACGGCCTTCCATGCATTCTTAAGAAACCCGTTATCTCCCGGATAATCGGGATCGCCCCCGACGAAATAGGCTTTAGCCCCTTTTTCATCCAAGCGGATCACATTTGCCAAAGTGGGTTTGAAGAGAACGGGCGCGTCTGGGTCGCCAAAGTCATAGAGCTCAAGCAATCCGTCCACGTCTTGTTCAGTTACGCATTTCGCCCAAGCGTCTTGCGCTGCGACAACTTCAGATTTCGTCATGGGTTCAAAGTTGCGGTTTGGCATATTTCTCGCGGGTCCTTCTGGATTGGGTCGTCAACACAGCGCTTCTTTTAGCGGATCCATCGGAGTTGAGAAACGCTCTACATTGATTTAGCTGCTCCTACTCACCCAAGCGTTTGAGCACCAGGTCAAAATTGCTTTTAGGAAGTTCACAGCGCCAGACTATCTCGGCAGGGGCAAAGCAGTATCGTCTTTCAGTTGATCCATCACGATTTGGCTTTGCACGCGCCCAATTGCGGGATGGGGCAGCAATGTCTGTTGGACCAAGGTGTTCAGCCGCGCCAGATCTGTGCAAAAGACGCGAAAAATATAATCTGCGTCCCCCGTTAGGGTCCAAGCCGCAACGATCTCAGGCTGTCTGGATATGAGATCCCTTACGGAGGCATGCGTGCGCTCGGTTTGAGCCTCTGTCTGGACTTGAATGAAGGCCTGAACGGTTAGTCCCAACAACCCCGCGTTCAGACGCGCTGGGGTTGCTTCGATGTAACCTTCCGCTTCCAATCTTTGCTTTCGGCGACCGATCTGGGAGGAAGACATCCCAAGGCTTTCGGCAAGATCCAAAGCCGAACACTGTGCGTTCTTCTGAAGGGCGGCCAAGAGGGCGAGATCTTTCGAATCCAAAGTCATGATGCGCATTTTTCGCACTAAATTGATCAAACATGCAAATCGAGCGCGATATTTTAAAAAAAGACGCGGATCTTTGGGCACTGCTCGCATAAGGCGCACTGTAGGATGGTCTTAGCCAAGAGGAGTAGACCATGGGCCCTTTCCCACATGACGCACCCAAAGCCGAAATCACGCCCGAAAACCCTGCGGGGACCGACGGGTTTGAGTTTGTTGAGTTTGCCCATCCTGAACCGCAAGAGCTTCGGGAACTCTTTGCAAAGATGGGATATGTGCACACCGCCACTCACAAGACGAAAGCCATTGAGCTTTGGCAACAAGGTGACATCACCTACGTGATCAACAATGAGCCCGAGAGCCATGCCAAGACCTTCGTTAATCTACATGGGCCTTGCGCGCCGTCGATGGCCTGGCGGGTTGTGGATGCCCAGCATGCTTTTGAGCATGCGGTGAAGAAAGGGGCCAAGCCCTATGAAGGCTCCGGCAAGACCATGGATGTGCCGGCGATTATCGGGATCGGCGGATCGCTGATCTATTTCATTGATCAATACTACGAGGCCAACCCTTACAATGCGGAGTTCGATTGGATCTCGAAGACCCATCCCGAGGGCGTGGGATTTCATTATCTCGATCACCTCACGCACAATGTCCACAAAGGAAATATGGACACTTGGTTTAAGTTTTACGGCGATCTCTTCGGCTTCAAGGAAATTCGCTTTTTTGATATTGAGGGAAAATTTACTGGGCTGTTAAGTCGCGCTTTGACGTCACCTTGTGGCCGCATACGTATCCCGATTAACGAAGATCGCGGAGAAACGGGCCAGATCGTTGAGTATCTTAAGCGCTACAAGGGTGAAGGCATTCAACACATTGCCGTGGGGGCCAAAGACATTTACGGCGCAACAGACGAAATTGCCGCGCGCGGTATCAAGTTCATGAAGGGCCCACCCGAGACCTACTATACGTTAAGCAAATCACGCGTTGTTGGTCATGAAGAGCCGCTTGACCGGATGAAAAAGCACGGGATCATGATCGATGGCGAGGGGGTTGTCGGTGGGGGCGAAACACGCATCTTGCTTCAGATCTTTTCCAAAACGGTGATCGGTCCCATTTTCTTTGAGTTCATTCAGCGCAAAGGCGATGACGGCTTTGGAGAAGGGAACTTTAAAGCGCTCTTTGAAAGCATAGAGGCGGACCAAATTGAGCGCGGGGTGCTCTAGAAAAAGTGGCTTTTCCAGTGCCTGACCGGACGATCTAGATCGGATTAGGCATGAGGGTCCATGGAGGGCGTTGGTCTCTTTTCGAACCAAAAAACTGTCTGTAGGGTCTGCGCTTATGCGGACCCTTTCGATCAAAATTCCCAACGTTTCTGAAAGTCTCGAAGAAAAGCTCGAGGCAATGATCTTGCGTGGTGCTTTTTGGCCCGATCGCCCGATCGCCTCGGAGCGGCGCTTGGCAGAGGAATTTGACGTATCGCGCACCTCGCTCCGCAATGCTCTTGCGAGCCTTTTAAGCCGAGGTCTTTTGAGCAAAACGGGGACGCGGTACTACACAACCAACATTATGGCGGATGTTTTTGGTCCGGGTTTGGGCCAGATCGCGGTGCAAGACCCTAAGCCTCTTTTGGACTATTGGGTTTTGCTGTTCGAGAACGCTGTGGCACTGGCACGCGAAAAGGCTCAAGGCAAAGACAGCTTGGCGATCAATGAGGCTGCAGGGCAGCTTCAAATGGCGCTTAAATCGGGTCAGCCACAGGCCATGTCTGAGGCTTTCAGCACTCTTAGTCGCGCGATTTTTGACGGGTGTTACAACTTCTTTTTGAGCCAGACTCACCACGCGCTGATGGGTGTGATGCAACCCTATGTAGAGCAATCTTTTGCTCTTTTGGCTCAATCGCCAAAGCGCGAAGACCTTTTGACATCTGTAGAAGGCTTAGCCGAGTCGCGTTTTGACGTCGGGCCGCTCTATGAAGGATTAGAGCCCGGGTTTCGGCCTCAGGCGTCTGGTGCTCACGAGATCGCAGCCAGCAAAGACATTGATCCAGAGGACGTGGATGCCTCTCCCCTTGTTGATATTGTCTCTCGCAATCCGCTCTTTTTGGAAGCGGTCTATGAGCTGCGTTTGATCACAGAAACCCATGCTGCGGCCGCGGCTGCTGAGCATCTAAGCGGGGAGCAGCAAGGCCAACTAGAGGCTCATCTCACCTACATGAAGGCTTTTGAGGACGGGGCGGCCCGGCGCTACAGTAAGCTCGATACTGAACTGCACCGCCTAATTGCAGAAGGCGCGCAAAATCCGGTTTTTGCTTTTGTGGATGCCGCCCTTTCGCCTGTGTTTTCCCGAACCACCAATCAGTGGCTCAGCAAGCACTTAGAGATCCGCAGTGACCAATCCGCAATTCACATGCAACACAAGCAGATTGTGGATGCGATCACGATGCGAAACGGCCCCAAAGCGCGGGCTGCGATGACCGAGCATCTGGCTTATGTGTTGCGGAACCTGCGGCACTTGCGCGAGCTCGATCAGTTGCAGGAGATTGCCTTGGCCCGTGAACTTCTACGCTGATCTGGATGCGCGGACCAAGCGATTTGGCTCATGCATGATCCATTTTATTTTGCAAAGAATTTTCTAATCACAAAGACCTGCTCTCGACCGCGGGCGTCGGGCTGAAAGCCCCCGCCCAGGAGGGGGCGGTCAGAATGCGATTAGGGGCTGGTCGGCTTCGCCTCCTACGAACGGTTGGTGAGCGGTGCTTTCTAGGTTTTTGGGGACGGCGCTCTAAGATGCGGCGACGTCTGTGATCGTGGTTTCGCTCAGCTTTTGTACAAGGCTGCGCTCTACGCCTTCTAGCACGTGTGTGACACGTCTCTGTAAGGCATGTTCTACCGAGCAATCGGGGGTTTTTGGATCGATGTTGCTGGCCACGAATTGCTCGTCCAGCGCAAGATAGACATCCGCAAGCGTGATTTGCTCAGGCGCGCGCGCCAATTGCCATCCACCCGCGTGGCCTTTTTCAGAGCGCAGAAGCCCGGATTCCCGCAATTTCCCGAGCACGCGCCGCACCACAACCGGATTGGTTCCTGCATGCGCGGCAATGTCTGCAGAGGTCCGCAATTTGTCTGGGTCGCCTGCCATATGACTTAACGTATGCAGGGCGAGAGATAGGCGACTGTTGCGTTTCACAGGGGGTCTCCGCTCAGGTGCTTTATTCGTAACACCGCGTGTTGCAAGTTTCTAGTAACTCCGTTAGTTGCGAGTCTTGTCGCTGTTTGCTGCTGCTGAGTTCGTTTCATGTCTTACGCAAAACCTTGCAATTTAGGAACCACTGGATTGCGCCGCAAAAGACGTTCTCTAGATCCCATGCAAACCTTTGACGCCTTGCCCCAAGAGTTGCGGCACTGGTTGTCAGAGGCGGTTTTGCCCTGGTCCCCGTCTTCTGCCGGGCGGATCTGGTGCAAAGCGCGCCGAGAAGGGCTTAGCACAGAACAAACAGTCCAAAAGCTCGCTGATGCCGAAGCGCGAACCCTCGCGCGCGACACGCTCGCCAACAAATTCATGATGAATACGCAATCCTGAAGGGAACTTTCATGTCCATTGTTTCACGTTTTTCGGGCGCAGCTCTGTTGGCTTTAAGCCTCGCGTTGCCAGCCTCTGCCCAAGAAGGCAGCTTGACCATTTCCGTTGGCTTTGGCCCCACGGCTGACATTCCCGATCCCCGGGCGCGCTACAATGGCTGGTTGTCCAACCAAACGGGTGTCACAGAAACGCTGATGGGCATCGACTACGATCTTCAGCTCTATCCGCGCCTTGCCAAAGAGATCGTGCAATCGTCGCCCACAACCTGGCGTGTGACGCTGCGCGAGGGCTTGAAATTCCACGATGGCTCACCTGTGACGGCCCAAGCGGTGATCGATGCCATTACCCCCATTTCGGATGAAAATGACCCAGCCCACAACGCGCGTATTGCCAAGCTCTTGAAGCTCAAAGGTATGTCGACCGATGGCGACAGTGTTGTTGTGTTTGAAACCACTGCGCCCAATGCAGCCTTCCCTTGGACCCTGTCTGAGCCTGGCATCGCAATTCTAGGCGCAGAATCAGCCGCCTATCCGATCAACGCAACAGGGCCTTATGTGTTTAAAGAGGCCATCACCGGCCAACTCTACCGCGCTGAAGCCAACCCTGATTACCGCTTGGGAACCCCAGGTTTGGAAGAGGTGAAAGTGGTTGTGGCGGGCGATCCGGCCTCTGCTGCTTTGGCCTTTGAAGCGGGTGAAGTGGATATGGTAATCAACTACCCCGAAGCAGACTTTGAGCGCATCAAAGGCACAGGCGCTTTGGGCTTCACTGCGCCAACCGCGCGGCTCTATTTCTACACCGTGAATGCTGCAAATGGTCCGATGGCCAACCCGCTGATCCGCCAAGCGGTCTCTGCGGCGATTGACCGTGATGGCATCGTGCAAGCGGCTTTGTCTGGCGTCGGCGGTGAGGCCGCAGGCACAATCTACCCCGACGGTAAAGGCTGGGCGGCGGATATCCCTGCCGTTTACGATCCTGCAAAAGCGGAAGCCCTATTGGCTGAGGCGGGTGCTGTGAAAACGGGTGGTCGCTGGATGCTCAATGGCACACCGCTTGAGATCGACATCGTGACCTATTCGTCGCGGGCCGCTTTGCCGCCCACAGCGGAACTCACGCAGGCCTTCTTGCAGGCCATTGGTGTGACCTCCACCGTGCGCGTGGGTGAATATGGTGCGGGCAGCGATGCCATTGCAGATGGCTCCGCAGACATGTTCCTGCAAGCTTGGGTTACAACGCCGCAAGGGGATCCAGGTGGCGTGCTCGAGACGCTTCTCAAATCCGACGGTGGCTCCAACATCGGCAAATACAACAACCCCAAAATGGACATGTTGCTGGACGCTGGCCGTTTGACCTTCGAGGCTGAAAAGCGCGCTGAGATCTACGACGAGATCCAGCAAATCATCGCCTCTGATGGGGCTTTGATCCCGGTCTTTCACGTGAGCCAAGTGAACGTCGCCAAGCCCGGCCTCACAGGCTACGCGGTACACCCAACAGAAACCTATTGGATCACCCACGAAACCAAGATGGCCGAATGACATTATCTGTCTCCGGCCTGCGTGTTGATCGCGCGGGC
Organism: Pseudomonadota bacterium; assembly: GCA_039182515.1. Lineage (GTDB taxonomy): Bacteria > Pseudomonadota > Alphaproteobacteria > Rhodobacterales > Rhodobacteraceae > JBCDCE01. The sequence goes on from JBCDCE010000072.1 coordinate 17,139, forward strand.
CGGACCATCTTACATCCAACAGATTTAGAGATCTCTAAAGGCGCTCGTATTGCGCTTGTAGGGGCTTCTGGTTCCGGAAAATCAACGCTGGGTCATGCCCTGGTGGATGATCTGCGGGCTCAGGGTAAGTCTGTGTCTCATGTGCCGCAAAGCCCCGATGAGGCGTTGGATCCCTTGCGCAGCCTCTCGTTTCATTGGTCTGAGGCGCTCCATGCTCAGGGATTGCCTTACGACCCTGCGCAACAAGCTGCGCTCTTTGAGGCGCTGAAAATCAGCGGTGGGGATCTGCGCAAACGCCCTTGGGGGTGGAGCCGCGGGATGCAACAGCGCTTCGTGATTGCGATGGCGTTGATTGGCACGCCTGATTTGCTTGTGCTGGATGAGCCAACATCAGCCTTGGACCCAATTGTGGCTGCTGGAACCATGGATCTCTTGGACGAATATCTGTCAGGCACGGACACGGCGATGCTCTTGATCACGCATGACTTAGGCCTGGCGGCCGCACGGGTTGCGGACCTGATGGTGCTGCACGACGGGCGCATCGTCGAGGAAGGTCCTATGGAGCAGGTCCTCACCCATCCCAAAACGCAAGCCGCACAGGCTCTTGCACAGCATCGCAATTGGATGGCTGTGCCATGCTAAAGCTCGAAAACGTGAGTGTCCTGCGGGGCCGAACGGAGGTTTTGCGCAACATCTCTCTGGCGATTGAGCCGGGCAAAACGCTTGCGGTCGTGGGCGAAAGTGGGGCTGGTAAATCCACTTTGATTGCGGCTGTGCTGGGGCTTTTACGCCCGTCCAAAGGCACAGTGACTTGGACCGGCGCGCCCGTGAAGATGTGCAGCCCCTCGCTTGTGATGCAAGAACCCCGCGCGGCGTTTAATCCGGCTTTGCCTTTGCGCCAATCGGTCATGGAACCTTTGAAAGCCCAAGGCATTTCTTTGGCCCCGGGCAGGCTTGAGCGGCTTTGCGGTGAGCTCGAGCTGCCTCTTGACCTGCTGGAGCGTCGGCCCACGGGGATCTCCATAGGGCAGGCGCAGCGGGTTGGGATTTTGCGCGCATTGATTGCAGCTCCGCCTTTGGTCCTTTTTGATGAACCGCTTTCTGCCTTAG
>JBCDCE010000073.1:0-18147 GCA_039182515.1 Pseudomonadota bacterium
AGGCGGTTTTGAGTTGTGACTTGCGACGTGGACCAATCCGTATCGAACATCGGGTGCGCAAATTCATATTCTGCAACGTGCCACTCAGATCCAACGGATCGAAAAGTGTCAAAAAAATTACCAGACTGCGCAGATGTAGCCAAAACGAGCCCTCCCAAGGCGGATAGGCATATTTTAGAGAATGTGTTCACAAATTCGCTCCGAAGTTTTCATAGACATTAATAAAGTCTTAACGAAACTTCGGTCGCGGTGAGATCTTAACCTTCCATTAAGGTTAACGGCGGAAATTCGGGCATGTCTTCATAGGTTTTTTACGCCTCAGCTTGCACTTTGAGCCCAAAAGGAGGCGCAATGCGTTTTATCTTTGGGTTGAGCATCTTGCTTTTGAACGCCATTCCAGCGGCGGCCATCGAGCAAAATACAATTTGGGTCATGTGGGAGCGTGTTTTAGGCACACCGGCGCTGTGCGACGGGGAAGACTGTGCGCCGCAATCAGAATTTCGCAGTCACTTTTTAGAAGGTCTGCCGCAAGCTGAGGCGCGCGCCCTTTTTGATGATTGGACCCCACTCGCTCGGCTGACGGGTGCTGCCGACATTGCGCATTCAACGATGCCAGCGTGTACGGCGGAGGAGGAGCCAGAGATTTTCACGCTTGCGGAAAGCGAGCGCGCGTTGGTCGAAAAAATTGAGACTTTACGAGGTCTTGAAGGGATATTTGCAGATTTTAGGGGCGCGCGTGGCCCATCTTGGATGCGAGAAAACTTTGGGGAAACGGTTGATCTTTTTATGCGCAAAGCCCTTGCGAAAGCGGGCATCCCTTTATTGACCCGTGAACAGATGGAAGAAACGCCAGGTCGTCCACAATTGACGGTTCGATTTTCTCCGGAAGTGCAGGGATGCCGCCCTTGGTCTGTCTCTTTGTCGGTAAAACAGACCATGGTTTTGACCCGCGACACGCGCATGATGCTGGAAGGGACAACGTGGAGCGCGTCGCAAAGACAAAGCGAGGAAGACGTCGACTTTGGCCCACTCGATGCGGCTGAAACAGCGATACTTGCTTTTGTAGAAGCGTATCGCCAGGCGAATACGGCAGCGCCAAGCGAAGAAACAGTCGCTCAGCAGTAGCGCTAAAGACCCAATGATCACTAAACTGAGCGCTTTTAGTCCGCGCTCGGTGCCTGGAAGCGCGCATCTGCGCTTCGGGCTTTTTCTCTCTTTTGAGAAATTCACCTCCTTCATCTAGGGGGATGCAATTGCCCTCTACCCAAACTCTAGCGGCTGGCCTATACTGCCTGTGGATAAGTGGGGCGGAGACCCCAAAAGGCAGTTAATAGCCCCAGAGGCAGTTGAAAGAAGGTGTCACGATGCGGTGTCCGTTTTGTGGAAACATTGATACGCAAGTAAAAGATTCCCGCCCCGCCGAAGACCATGTAGCTATACGCCGTCGCAGGTTCTGTCCTGCATGTGGAGGCCGATTTACGACCTATGAACGCGTACAATTGCGCGACTTGGTTGTGATAAAATCCAACGGACGTCGAGAAGACTTTGATCGTGACAAGCTTGAGCGTTCGATACGTATTGCTTTGCAAAAGCGGCCTGTTGAGCCCGAACGTATGGATCAAATGATCTCTGGCATCGTACGACGATTGGAGAGTATGGGCGAAACGGACATCGACTCTAAGCAGATTGGCGAAATTGTGATGGAGGCCCTCGCGCGCATTGATACCGTTGCCTACGTAAGATTTGCCAGCGTTTACAAAAACTTCCAAGCTGCAGATGACTTCGACAAGTTTGTCAGCGAGCTGCGCCCAGACACTGGTTCATCGGACGAGTGAGTTTGAGCAGCGACCAACGCTACATGCGCCTCGCGCTTGCGTTGGGACGGCGTGCTCAAGGCACAACACATGAAAATCCAGCTGTCGGCTGCGTTATCGTTGATCAACACGATCGCATCGTTGGGCGAGGTTTTACGCAAAAGGGAGGCCGCCCCCACGCTGAGCCAATGGCACTGACACAAGCTGGCGCACGTGCCAAAGGCGCCACGGTTTTCGTCACATTGGAACCCTGCGCACATCAAGGCCAAACACCGCCCTGTGCTGACGCGCTGATCGAGGCTGGTGTTGCTAAGGTGGTCGCAGCGCAATCTGATTTAGATCCACGGGTCAACGGCGCCGGATTTGCAAAGTTACGGGCGGCTGGCATAGAAGTTACGACCGGCGTTTTGGAGCACGAAGCTCAACGCGACCTCGCGGGCTTTAACTCTCGAAACGCGCGAGGGCGCCCATTTTTGACGCTGAAGCTTGCGACGTCTTTGGACGGTCGGATCGCAACAGGATCGGGTGAAAGCCAATGGATCACGGGCCCTCTTGCACGCAAGCGGGTACATTTGTTGCGGGCAAAAAACGATGCGATATTGATCGGGGGTGGGACCGCAAGGGACGATGATCCAAGCCTTACGGTGCGTGGCTTCAATTTGGGTCGTGCCCCTATCCGGGTGGTGGCGTCTCGCAAGTTGGACTTGCTCGAAACCAGCAATTTGGCGCGCACAGCACGAGAAACGCCTCTTTGGGTGTGCCATGGACCAGATGTGCTTGAAGAACGACATGCACGCTGGAGCGCACTTGGTGCGTTACTTTTGGAGGTCCCACTCGCTGGCCAACAATTGGACGCCCAGGAAATGCTGATTGCCCTCGGGCGGCAAGGCGTAAACACCGTCCTATGTGAAGGGGGGGGGATGTTGGCCGCGTCCCTGCTTCACGCAGATCTCGTGGATAGAATTCAGTGGGTGACGGCGGGTATGGCGCTCGGGGCGGAAGGCCGCCCGGGCGTTGGGCCTTTGGGGCTAGATCGCTTAGAACAGGCCCAACGCTTTGAATTCGCTGGGGCGTCTCAATGGGGCCAGGATTTGATGCACGTTTGGGAGCGCAGAAATGTTTATAGCGCTATGGAAACACCTGAACCACCCAATGCTGCCTGAACCTTTGGCTTCAGCGCGTAAGGTGACATGTGGTGCTTCAAGCTTTTCGCATAAGGCTCTAGCGCCAAATGGGTTTGATAGAGGCCGCAACACCTTGTGCTTTGCTCAAAATTCGCAAGCTTGGTGACGCGTGGGTGGAGGCATCCGAACTCAACCGTCGTACGACGGTCTCCGGTGAAGCCGCGCGCCGCAGTACGGGATCATAATATCGAGGATAGTCGATGAGCGCTGCGTGCACCAAACACGGGAGAGTAACCTTCGCTGTGCGACGCGGGACAGGGGCGCCTAAATCTCGTGTCAGACCCCAGCCTGCGTAAAACGGTTGACCCAGCGTCGTGACGTTCATACCGCGGATAAGCGCTTCAAAGCCCAAGAGAGAGGTGAGTGTCCAAACTTCATTCACTTCATGAAGCAGCGAAATTGGGTCCCCTTGCTCAACGATTTGGTCCGCCAACCCAATAGCATCTGCGCTGAGCGCGCCGGGTCGCAGACCTGCCACCACATCGGGGTGCGGTTTGTAGATGAGGACCGCCTCAGGGTTTTCATAGCGCACGCGCTCAAGCAATGCGCGATTGGTTTGAATTTCGCCTCCGCCCAAACGCACGGATGCATCGTCTTCGACCTGGCCAGGAACAAGGATTTTGTACCCCGTTTTGAGTTCTGGAACGAGGCCAGGAAGATTGTATTTCGTGACCCGTGTTTTGACGATTTGCCGGATCAACCGGTGAGAACGCGCCAAGCAGGCTTCGGGCAAATTGGGGCTGAACTCGATCAGACGTTCCAAGCGGCTCGGTTTGCTGGGATCATAGTAAATCCCAAGATCATCCAAGGCCAAAGATAAGGGTGGCACGAGTTCTGCGCCCAAGCCTTTTGAGCGCAAGAAACCATCTTCCACTAAGACATCTGGCGCAGGGGCTTGGCTGTGCTCTGTTTTGGCCCACCGCATTGTTTTGGCAGAACCTTCCGCCGAATTATCTGAGAAGCGAACTGGGGCGTGTGTCCCAAAAAAGGCTTTGAAATGCGGGCGCTTCCAGAGCCTCACCCCGGAAGCTTGCCACCCAGCGCTGTCTTCGCGCCAAGCGCGGGTTTGCGCCTCAAGCCCATAGATCACTTGATCTAACGAACACAGGCTCTTTTCATGTGGATCGTACCAATAGGGGTAGAGGATTTGAGCCGCTGCAAAAAGTTGCGCGCGGCTCAATTTTCTTTGTCGCCGTGTGACTGGAAAACGGTCTTCGGTTAGGCCCCATCCAGCATAAAATGGCTGGCCAAACACGATCGGTTTGTGGCCCGCCATGATGGCTTCAAACCCCATTTGAGACGAGACGGTATAGACTTTGGTCGCCCCGTCTAAAAGATCCCAAGGAGACGGGGTTTGGGTCACGTAGCTGATGCGCTCGACATCTGTTTTGGGCGTGAAATGGCCCGCACGCAGGCCACCTGCCGCTTCGGGATGGGATTTGACGACGATCCGGGCGTTAGGATTTTCAAGTTGGGCATCGAGCAGCATTTCTGCGAAGCGATCTGCATTTGCGCCGCCTTTAGAGATTGATGCGTCGCCCTTGATCTGATCGATCACCAGCACGTAGCCAAGCTCCGGCAGAGGCAGATCCCGCCGTGTAAGGTTGTATTTTGACAGATGGGCGCGGCGGATCAAGGCGAGGGCCGCGCGCGCTTGATCCAAAAGGGCAGTGTCGTCCAAAGCGTGCTCAGTGAGGATCTTCTCAAGATCTGATGGGACACGGCTGTCGTAATGCGCACTACGATGATCGACCAAGAGACCAAAGCTCGGCTCGCCCATGCGACCCGGTTTTAGCGAGCGCAGAAAGGGGTCCTCTACGCGCACAATTGGCACGTCTTGCCGGGCGGCGACGGCTTCACCGCGTTTCGACGTTGGGCTATGGCCCCAAACCCCCACCAAATCCTGAGCCTTCGGCAGACCAAAACTCAGATCATACCCGGCGCTTTTTAAAATATGGGCGATCCGCCGGTCTTTTAAAAATCCGCCGTTGTAGACAAAGAGCTTTTGCCTCGGGCTGAGGGGAGGGCGCGAGTATCCGCGCGCCATTTAATTGCCGCCGTTTGCGAGAGTGCTGAGGGTATTTGCTGTGGCCAAAGAACCCGTCAGAGCACCGATGGTTTTATCCCACTGAACAAACGGAGCTTCCGTCACATAGACGGTATCGCCATCTTTGATCGCAAAATCGCGGGCTAAAAATACGCCATTAGGCTGCGTGAGATCCAAAACATAAGCCAAACGCTGATCGCCAACGAGATCGGTCCGCGCCATCACAACATTTGCAATCTCGGCAGGTTCGTTGCGGAAAACAAACACGCCCGTGGGATCAGCGATGTTGGATTGCAGCCCCCCCACTTGCGCAATGGCTTCAACAGCTGACAGCGTTTGGCTCTCAAAAGTGACACGGGTCTGAGCGCCAGTGGCCCCGAGAGATGTGTAAGAGCGATTGTCTTGCTCCACTAGAATACGGTCACCTGAACGCAGCGCGATGTCTAAGCGACGATCCTTGAAAATATCATTAAACCACACTTGTCCCTGCTCTGAGCCACGCAAAACTGTGATGCGCGCAATGTCTGGGGCTGGCCCAACACCGCCCGCACGCGCCAACATGGCCGACAAGGTGCGTGTTGGACGTTCAATCGCATAAACGCCTTGTGCGCCCACATTGCCCGCAACAGTGACCGTTGCACCATCGCCTGCGAGGCGGCGAACTTGCACTTGCGGGTCCGGGGTTTGATCTTGCAAGCGGCTGGTGATCAACCGGCGCAACTGCTCAGGTGTGCGCCCTGCGGCCGTCAAAGAGCCAGCATAAGGCACAAAGATTTTGCCCGCGCCGTCCACTTGGATTTCTTCAAGCAAAGTCGCGTTTGCCCCATCAGAGGCCAGCAATCCGTCGTCTACGTTTTCCCAGATCGTAAGACCCAAAACATCACCAGGCCGAATAAGATCTGATCCCACAAGGCCCGCGTTCAAAAACGTATCCGAAAAACCTAGCCCTGGCGTTATGCCGGTGGCGCGTGTCACGCGATCATTGACTGATACGATGAATGCGTCGCCGCTTTCTTGCACGGATCCTTCGAAGATCTCAGCTTTGTTGGGCCCCGACCTCGGAAGCCCGCAGCTGGACACAATTGTAAAAGCCGCTACCAAGGCAAAGCCCTTGGCAACACGAAATGCGCTAGTGTTCACTGCTCTGGTCCTTTCGACCTTATTTGCACTGCCTCGTATTTTTTGGGCATGGTGCCAAAGTCTGTGGATAAAATCCAGTGTCTTAAGGAATAGCTAGTCTTTGACCAGGCGCAACTGTTGCTGCAGGGCTGCGGTTGTCCCTTGGGCCGCATCATAGGGATCCTGCGGGCTGAGCATCATATCAACCACCTGGCGCAGCACTTGTTTGCGCCCCTTGGCCGAATAATAGCCGCCCGACAATTGGGAGCTCGCCAGAAGGAACTTTCGATAAATTTCATACGCTTGCTGATCGGGTCGCTCAGGAGCTCTGAAAAACGCAGGCAAGGTCTGATCTGAGACGAAAGCAGATTTGCGATACACCGCTTGCCCGAAGGCTTTCAAAGGCAAGCCGCGCCAAAGCACTTGTTGCGCTGCCGTGGAGTTCACTGTGACAGCCGAGCGTGTGTCTGTGAGCAAACGCGCGAGCTTGCCACCGCGCACATAGTGTACGCGGTGGGTAATCCCCAGCCGTTCCGCATGCTGGCGGATGATACGGCGCAAAGGTTTGGCTCCGTTTTCCAAAGGATGGGCCTTAAACACCAAGTGATGGTGCGCAGGCGCGCCTTCGGCAAAGCCTTCAAGGGCGAGGTGAACGAAGTCTTCGATGGTATCGAACGTCGAATGGGCCAGGAAGTTGGCGTCGTGGCTCAATTGCAAGAGCACGAGGTGATAAGGATAGCCGCCCCGCCGGATCCGAGACGTTGCCAAGCGCCGCTCCACCACATGCACGGGCAAATAAAGCAAGCGTCTCAAGTAGAGCAAAAATTCTTGGCGCACCGTCAAGGCTCGGTGCGGTTGAAAGCCCGGGTAGGCGCGGTTCCAGAACCACACGAACCAGTGATAGACCGCCCCGTAAAATATATGCGCGTGCATATCCCCCCATTCCGCAGGAGGGCGCGGCACGTCTGCGGCACCACTTGAGAGCGCAGCCTCCATATGCGCGACGCTCAAATCCATCAGCTTGGAATGCCCATTGGCGCCGTCTCGCTCGTAGGTGATCCAGTAGGGGCGCAGATAGCCTTCCTCAAACACATGCACCGTGATGCCGCGCGCTTTGGCGATTTTGATTGCTTGCGCGTGGATCTCGCGAGCATCGCCATACAGCACAATGTCTGTGATGGCGTGTTCAGTTAGAATTGCCGCACAGGTCTCGGGCCATTCTGCCAAGGTGCCACTGAACCGGGTGTAGCTCCTCTTCTCGCGCCAGAAAAAGCGGTCACCAGCATTAAAGCCAATCTTTGTCACAGAGGCGCCCGCGCTGCGCACCATTTTGGCGAGCTGCCAGAAGAAAGGCCCATGGGGTCCTTGCAAAAACAAATAGGATTTTGCGAGAGCGGGTTTCATTGCGTGATACACGACGCCAGTTCGGTGCAGTTGTCTAGGGGGCCTAGAGGGGAAATTCACGCTCGCACTACCCTATCGCATTGGCAAAACTAAGGCGTTGCCGAGCGCGCACAGCTGACCTAGTTCTCTTGTGGCAAAGGAGAGCAATATGTTCACAGGAATTATCACCGATATTGGCGAAGTGCGCATACGCCAAGAGCGCGGCGATCTCAGATTTCGCATCGCAACGGGATATGACACGCAAACCATTGATCTTGGGGCCTCTATCGCGTGCAACGGCGTTTGCTTAACGGCAGTTGAAACAGGTCCGGATTGGTTTGATGTGGACGTGAGCGCGGAAACGATCTCCAAAACCAACATTCACCAATCAGGTTGGGTTGAGGGCACCAAGCTCAATCTCGAACGCGCGCTCAAAGTTGGGGACGAGTTGGGTGGGCATATTGTGTCAGGTCACGTCGACGGTGTGGCCGAAATCACGGCAATGCGAGACGAAGGTGATAGCACGCGGGTCACACTAGAGGCCCCAGAAGCTTTGGCAAAGTTCATCGCGCCCAAAGGCTCGGTTGCCCTCAACGGCACGTCTTTGACCGTCAATGAAGTTGAGGGTTGCAGCTTCGGGATCAATTTTATCCCGCATACAAAAGCAGTTACCACTTGGGGCGACGCAGAGGTGGGCGATTTGATCAATCTCGAGATTGATACACTCGCGCGCTATGTGGCCCGCTTGCAAGACTGGGGCTAACGCGCGCCGGGCTGTGAGGCCGGATCCACATTCAAGTTCGAAATGTAGCGAATTCTCTGCCCACTCACATTTGCGCGCGAAGCCGTGATCCCTCTTGATTGGCGCGTTTGTCAGACAGCGTGCTAGCGAAATGGCGGGGCAATTCTGCCTCTCTGTTCAAGGGAGTTTTCCAATGATTTCAAAAGTTTTGCGCGCAGGCGTCGCGGCCTGCGCCCTGTCGGTCTGTGCCTCCGCGGCGTCCGCGATCACCCTCGAGGTGTCGGTCACCAACAATGCCGAAGCGGACGGACTGTTCCTTACGCCCTTCGTGTCTTTGTTCCATGATGGAACCTTCGACACCTTCGATACCGGAGAACGCGCGAAGTCAGCACTTGAGGCAGTGGCCGAAGAAGGCGACGCATCCGGCGTGCTGGGGCTCGCCAACCAACCTGGTTCTGGCGTTTTGGCCTCTGGCGTTGTGTTGAATGCCGCAGGCTTTGGCGGTGCACCTGTGATTGACCCAGGTGAAACAGCAACAGCGCGCTTTACCATCAACCCAACAGGCGATGTGTTCTTCAGCTATTTGTCCATGGTTATTCCATCCAATGACATTTTCGTCGGCAATTCTGATCCTGACGTGTTCAAGCTTTTTGACGCAGGATCCTATCTTGGCGACGTCTCCTTTGACGTAACCCGCGCTTATGACGCAGGCACAGAGGCGAACGACGGCGAAGGCGCTGCCTTCTCCAATGGCCGTCCGTCAACAGACACCAGCGAAAACATCGCGTTTTTGCCGACCTTGGATTTCTTGATCGGCTTGCCGCGTGCTGCCGGTGGTGCTGTGGGCAGCGTGCCGTCCGCTGGAGGCGCTTTTGCCTCAATCTCGATTGCCGCCGTGCCAATTCCTGCGGCTTTGCCGATGATGGGCTTTGCTCTGGCGGGGCTGGGCTTCATGCGCCGGCGCGCGTCTGCGTAACGTAAAAAGAAGCGCTGCGTACCCGTGACGCGGCGCTTCGTCTGGCAATCCCGGCCAAGCAGGGCTATGTGGCGTTAAATTAACGCGAGGCCCTGCTCATGTGCTCTGCCACAGTCTCCCCTTTTGAAACACCTGGACCGGTTGAAGAAACCTGGCGTGATGCGATTTCGTCGATCGAAGAGATCATCGACGAGGCGCGCAATGGCCGGATGTATCTTCTGGTCGACCATGAAGACCGCGAAAACGAAGGCGATCTTGTGATCCCTGCGCAAATGGCCACGCCAGATGCGATCAACTTCATGGCCACCTACGGGCGCGGCCTGATTTGCCTTGCGCTGCCAAGCGACCGGATCGATGCGCTGGGCTTGCCGCTTATGGCCACACAGAACTCCTCTCGCCATGAAACGGCTTTTACGGTTTCCATTGAGGCGCGCGAAGGGGTCAGCACGGGCATCTCAGCGGCTGACCGCGCGCGCACAGTTGCGGTGGCCATTGATTCCTCGGCCACAGCCTCCGATATCGCCACGCCGGGCCACGTCTTTCCACTGCGCGCGCGCGAAGGCGGTGTATTGGTGCGGGCGGGGCACACAGAAGCTGCCGTGGATGTAAGCCGCCTGGCCGGTCTCAATGCCTCTGGCGTGATCTGCGAGATCATGAACGAAGACGGCACCATGGCGCGCTTGCCTGATCTTGTGGCCTTCGCACAGCGCCATGGGCTCAAAATCGGCACGATCAGCGACCTGATTGCCTATCGTCGCCGCCATGACAATCTGGTGCGCGTGCGCGACACGCAGATCATCACATCCGAGTTTGGTGGCGAATGGGAGCTCCGGATCTTTGCGGATGAAACCCAAGGGGCAGAACATATCGCTTTGGTCAAAGGTGATATCTCGGGTGATGATCCCGTGTTGGTGCGGATGCATGCTCTAGATCCAATGCTCGATATTGTGGGCACTGGTCCAAGCGGACGAACAGCGGAATTCGGCGACGCGATGAAACTCATTGCCGAAGAGGGGCGCGGTGCTTTGGTGCTTTTGCGCGATCTGCACATGAAACTGGCCGCGGATGCGGAAGTCTCGCCGCAAACGCTCCGGCAATACGGGGTAGGGGCGCAAATCCTCAGCTCGCTTGGCATCTCGCAAATGATCCTGCTGACCAATTCGCCCGAGCCCAAAGTGGTTGGCCTGGAAGCCTACGGGCTTGAAATTATCGGAACTCGCAAAATTTCGGAGATCGGCTGATGGCTGGACCGTCCCACTACATCTTAGAGCGCCCAAGCTTTGAGGACCCTGTTAAGCTCCTCATCGTCGTTGCACCTTACTACAAAGACATCGCAGACCAGCAAGTGGCGGGCGCCATCGCAGAGATCGAGGCCGCGGGCGGCACCTATGAGCGCATCGATGTGCCGGGCGCTTTGGAAGTGCCAACGGCCATTGGCATCGCTGAACGCATGTCGAACTTCGATGGCTATGTGGCGCTGGGCTGCGTGATCCGGGGCGAAACCACGCATTACGACACCGTGTGCAACGACTCGAGCCGCGCTCTGCAACTGCTTGGTTTACAAGGCCTTTGCATCGGCAATGGCATTCTCACGGTGGAGAACTACGCCCAAGCTGAGGCGCGTGCCAAAGTGGAAGAGATGAACAAGGGCGGCGGTGCTGCTGCGGCAGCCTTGCACCTGATTGCACTGGCGCGGCGCTGGAGTTCCGCTAGAAAAGGCGCGGGCTTCAAACCTTTCGGCGACGAAATTCAACTCGCGGGTGATGCCAAAGGATCGTCCACCGCATGACGCTCTCCAATAACCAAAAACGCAAAATGCGCTCGGCCGCACGCCTCTACGCGGTTCAAGCTCTGTTTCAAATGGAGCATTCGGACCTCTCGATTGATGCCGTCACGGCTGAGTTTGAAGATCACCGATTTGGGGCCGATTACGACGGGGACACCTTTGCGGAAGGGGACGTGGAGGTCTTTCGAGCTTTGCTAGAAGGGGCCGTTGCAAAACAGTCGGCCATCGACAAGCTCACGGATCAAGCGCTTGTTGCCAAATGGCCCATAGACCGCATCGATCCGACCCTGCGGGCCTTGTTCCGAGCTGCAGGGGCTGAGCTGAAAGCGGGTGAGACACCGCCAAAGGTGATCATTTCAGAGTTTGTAGACATCGCACAGGCCTTCTTCCCCGAAGGCAAGGAGCCCAGTTTCGTCAACGCTGTGCTCGATCACATGGCCCGCGCAGCGCGCCCAGAGGCGTTTTAAGCCCTAGCTTTCACAGCTCACAGGCAAGCGCGCTGTCGCGGTTTCATCAAACTGTGCTGTCATTGTCCCCAGTTGCACCACGGCTCCGCTAATCTCTGACCGGGAGACGCGAATTTGCCCGAGACTTGAGGCTTTCAGCGTGTCGTCCACATCAACTGTGAAGCGCAACTCAGCATCTGCCGGGAAGTCTTTAAAGTTCAAAGCAACGGCGTTTTGACCGTCCGACACATCAGGAACGCTGGCCAGCAGAGCTGCACCTGCAACAATTTCAAAGGGTTGGAACACTTCCACCCCTGCGCCAGCGCCGGTGGTGTCGAAGATCAAACCAGCCGCACTTTGGCTGAGGTCGAGGACAATCTCAGAGGCGCTTAAGTCGCAGCCGGTTTGATTGGCTATTGTGAAGCGGTCCTTTGGAGCGCTTTCCACAAAACTTACAATCAAGTCACCCGCATGGGCGGATGAGGTGATCAACGCAGAAGCAATCACAGCTGTTAGGGGATGGGACATGGTTTTCATGTACGATTTCATGTGAGTGCTCCTGCGTTAATCTTTGAGTGATACGTAGGGCGCTCTCATTTCTGTCGAGAAAAAATTGCTTTTAAAAAAGAAAAGGTGTGGCGGAACCGCAGGCGCAACCGTCGGGGCACGCTAATTCCCGAGGACCTGAAGATACAGGTGGGTGCCAGGTAAACGGACCAGGATCCGAACAGAGCCAGCGCCCTCGGAGTTGCGTAAGGCCACCGGAATTTGACCCCATGTTGACGAGAAGGGCAGAAACCGCCACGCCCTGCAGGTAGGGTAGGTCGCTCTGTAAGGCAAGAGCATGCGTAAAACTCTTGCAATTATGTTCACTTTTCGTTCACATATACCTCATGCCCGATGATGCCACCCCAAATCTTGTCCCTGACCTCAAACCTGGCCAGCTTTTGGCTCGGGGTGTGTGTCGGCATTTGCTGAGCCACAACTTCGTGAGCGTGGAGGAACTTGTCCCCACTTCCGGCCTGCGCGTGGATGTGATGGCCTTGGGGCCAAAGTCGGAAATCTGGATCATCGAGTGCAAATCGTCTCGCGCCGATTTTCAAACCGATCACAAATGGCAAGGTTATTTGGAATGGTGCGATCGGTATTTCTGGGCCGTGGATGCGGATTTTCCAAGCGAACTTCTGCCTTTAGAAACCGGTCTCATTGTGGCGGACGGCTATGACGCAGAGATCCTGCGCATGGGCGAAGAGACGAAGCTCAAAGCCCCGCGACGCAAAGTCATGGTACAAAAGTTCGCCCGACATGCCGCTCTGAGATGGCACACAGCACGCGATCCTGGCTTGCGGTTTACGGCTTAATGGCCTCAGCGGCTTTTGCCGCTGCCAAGATTTCTTCGGCAATTTCGCGGGCCTCTTCTGCTGAAAAGTCCATTGGAATTTCCGTGCTGCCGGCCTCGACATAAAGCCGAACCATGCCCGCATCGGTTGGCCCGATCTGAAGATTGGCTTCAATGTCGCGTTCTGTGTTGATGCTCATGTTTGGCTCCGCAAGTCGAGAGGTTGGAGCTAACCCATGAGAAATGCGCTGACAAGTCAGTTGGCTCTTGCGCGCGCGCCAAGCAAAGGCTATCTCGCCTCAGCATTGCCGCCTTAGCTCAGCTGGTTAGAGCGCTGGTTTGTGGTACCAGAGGTCGGTGGTTCGAACCCACCAGGCGGTACCATGCTACTTCCCAAATGTAATTTCGATCTCGTCCACGATCTCTAGGCTCGTGGGATCGTAGACCAAGATGCGATTGTCCTGGGTCACCACTGTGATCACCGTGGGCGTCTGAGCATAGGCCGCGGGTACGGTGCCGGAGGGTAAGGTGAGCGCTTCCGGCAAGGTTATGCTGGGCGCTTGCAGGCGCAGAAACAGCAACACAAAGATCCCCAGAACACCCAGGATCATCGTTGCGGTCAAAAGCGTGACAAGCCTGCGCAAAAACCTTAGGTTCGCGGGCTCAGGCAAAATCGGGTCTTCCATGACAGAGCTCATTTCATTCACAATCGCAGCCGATCCGCCGCCGCGCTTGGATAAGGCTTTGTCGCGGGATGCGCCAGCCGAAGCCGAGTTGAGCCGTTCGCGGATCGTAAAGCTTTTGGCCGAAGGCGCTGTGCGGGTGAATGGCGAAGTGGTGAGCGCGCCCAAAACGCGCGTCACAGAAGGCGCTCACATTGAGATCGGTCTGCCGGATCCAGCTCCCAGCCACATTGTGCCGCAAGACATCACCCTAGATATCGTCTTTGAAGACGACAGCCTGGTGGTTGTGAACAAAGCGCCAGGCATGGTGGTGCATCCCGCCCCCGGCACGCCGGATGGAACGCTTGTGAATGCTTTGCTGCATCACTTCGGGGCAGGGCTCTCCGATTTGGGCGGAGACACGCGGCCTGGGATTGTCCACCGTATAGACAAAGACACGAGCGGCCTTCTTGTGGTTGCCAAAACGGATGCGGCACATCAGGCGCTCGCGAAACAATTTGAAGCCCATAGCGTCGAGCGCCTCTATAAAGCGGTCGCCAACGGCGTGCCCGATGCCAATGATCCGCGCTTGCGCGGCATCCGGGGTACGCGCTTTGAGGCGGGCAATATCTTGCAGATCTCGACCTTTCTGGCGCGGCACAAAACCGACCGGCAAAAACAAGCGGTCTATTTCGACAAAGGTCGCCATGCTGTCACGCGCGTGCGAACGGATGCGCAGTTTGGCAAATCGCCAGCTGTTGCTTTGGTGTCGTGTTGGTTAGAGACAGGGCGCACCCATCAAATTCGGGTCCATTTGGCCCATGTGGGCCACGGGCTTGTGGGAGATCCCGTTTATGGCAGCAAGCGCCGCTTCGCCAAAGGCGTTCTCTCTGATGCGGCTTTGCAGGCAATTTCAGCCTTTCCACGCCAAGCGCTACACGCGGCGCATTTAGGATTTGAGCATCCAAAATCAGGGGAAATGTTACGCTTCGAAGCGCCATTGCCCTCTGACATGGCAGAATTGGTCGAAGTGTTACAAACTTCGAGCTGAGCCTCACCTGTGCGTGAATGCGCAGAATTATCCGTGCATACCCCCTTATGGTGCATTAACTTAGAGTTAACGATTTTCCGGCAGCTCAATCGCTGAGGTTTCAAAAACAAGGCCTTTGAAAAGACGGGATCAACCACTTGTAGTTTGGGGATCGCCTCCCCATATCAATGTTAACCCGGATAACATAGTCCGGCCACATACACAGAAAGACACGGGGGTCATTTAAAATGAGTACCTACACAAATTTACCCGCACCATCGCCCGAACAGGGGCTGAACCGCTATTTGCAAGAGATCCGTAAGTTCCCAATGTTGGAGCCCGAGCAAGAATACATGCTCGCCAAACGCTACGTTGATCATCAAGACACTGACGCGGCGCACCAAATGGTGACGTCTCACCTGCGCTTGGCGGCCAAAATCGCCATGGGCTATCGCGGCTATGGCCTGCCACAGGCGGAAGTGATTTCTGAAGCCAACGTGGGCCTCATGCAGGCGGTGAAGCGCTTTGACCCTGAAAAGGGCTTCCGCTTGGCGACTTACGCGATGTGGTGGATCCGTGCCTCGATCCAGGAATACATCCTGCGGTCTTGGTCGCTGGTGAAGCTGGGCACAACGTCTGCGCAAAAGAAGCTATTTTTCAACCTGCGCAAAGCCAAATCAAAGATTGGCGCGCTGGAAGATGGGGATCTGCGCCCTGAGCACGTGGCTAAAATTGCCAATGATCTCAACGTGACTGAAAGCGAAGTGATCTCCATGAACCGGCGCTTGTCGGGCGGTGATGCCTCGCTCAATGCGGTGATTGGTTCGGATGGCGAAGGCGCCACTCAGTGGCAAGATTGGCTTGAGGATGAAGACGCAACGCAAGCCGAAGACTATGCCGAGCAAGATGAGCTCGAAGCGCGCCGTGCCATGCTGGCAGAGGCCTTCGATGTGCTCAACGAGCGCGAACAGCGGATCTTCACAGAGCGCCGCTTGGCCGACAAGCCGTTGACCCTCGAAGAACTGTCCGAGGAGTTCGACGTCAGCCGCGAGCGGATCCGCCAGATCGAGGTGCGTGCGTTCGAAAAGATCCAAGAGCGCATGCGTGTCCTTGCAAAAGAAAAAGGCATGCTGATCAGCGCTTAACGGCGACAGCACAACGAGATCATTTGAGCGGCGCGGGAGCAATCCTGCGCCGTATTTTTGTTGCAGAACCATATGAAAAGCTCCGCTTAAAAGAAGCATTTTGAAACTGCGCTAAAGTGGCGTAAGCTCTCCAAATTAAACCTTTAAGCTGAGTTGTTTGAAAATGTTTTTGAAGCGCTGGCCCGTTATCGTGGCCCTCTGTGTCATTGGCCTGGCATGCCTGGCTTACTTTTTGGGTCTGTTCGGCAGCGGCGCGCAACCCGCGCCGCCTAGTAACGGTGTGACCCCGATGGGCGACCCCCAAGACAGCGGTTGGGTGAAGGACATCGCAGCCATCGCAGGCGCCATCACAACGCTCGGTACAGCCGCCTTTGCCATGCTCAGCAAGTGGACCGATTTTCGCAAAGCCCAGCTCGACATCAAAAAAGCCGAGCTTGACCTTCAAGAGCGCGCCCAAGCGCTGGCCGAAAAGCAAGATGCTTAAGGCGTTTCAGAGCTTTGCACTCACGCTCGGGTTAAGCCTCAGCCTCGCCACGGCGGCTTTGGCCGAAGGCGCAAGCGGCGGCATAGACCAGGTTTTTGAGCGCGAAGACGACCGGAGCTTTCTAAACCGGCTCGTGGCGCGCGCTGGGTTTGGCGATTTTCAGCGCAGCTATGCCTTGGTGATTGGGGTCAACGAATTTGCGGACTTTAGCTACCTGCCCACGGCCGAAGACCCAAAGCGCCTTGCAACCTATCTCTTTGAAGAAGCCGGCTTTGACTATGTGCATCTGCTCACTGGTGAAGCGGTCACACGGCAACGCTTAGAAGGGCTGTTCTTGGATGAGTTCCGGGAAAAAGTGAACCCCAATGATCGCTTTCTCTTTTACTGGTCGGGGCATGGCGAAACGGTCAATGTGCGCGGCGTAGAGAAGGGGTTCTTGCCGCTTGCCAACAGCGACAAAACCAAGATCTCCACGATGATTGCGATGTCCGACGTGAAGCGGTGGGATGGCTTTATAGATGCGCGGCATGTGCTCTATCTTTTAGACAGCTGCTTTTCAGGGCTCGTTGGCAACACACCGCAATCAGCAGATCTTGCCAAAATCACCAGGGAGCAGCTTTCAGGCCCAGGCCGCCATATCATCGCGGCGGGTCTTGGCGATGAGCAGACGATCGCTGTGGGCGAGCTTGGCGGCTCTATCTTCACCCACGCGCTCCTAAAGGGCCTGAGAGGTCGTGCAGATGTCAGGCAGTCTTTTGGGGATCAAGGCGAAGTGCGCGACGGCATCGTGACCTTTGGCGAGCTCAAAACCTACATCAGCACAGAAGTTGGGCGGCTGAGCAAAGACTATGGCTGGACCAAATCCATCACGCCGCAGATCACTTATCTCAGAGACAGCGAGGGCGGTTTTTTCTTCCCTGTGGCGCAGCGTTTCCCAGAAAAGCCCAAAGATCAGCCGCCTCAATCGGATCAAAGCGACAGCGATATCACCTCCATGGGCGCGGGTGAGCCAAGCGCTGAGGACATGAAGTTTGTTCAACAAACCTTGGCTGACCTTGGCTACAAGCCAGGGTCGGTAGATGGCATATTGAGTTTCGCCACCCGGCGCGCGCTGACGTTATTTCAACGCGACAAAGGCCTCGCACGCACGGGAAAGGCAGACCCAGAAACACAAGAAGCGCTCCTCGACGCACTGTTCGCGCTTGAGCAAAACGAAAGTGATGTTGAAACTGCGGACCAGCCTTTGAAGTCAAACAAAGTGGGTGTTTTGGGCGATTTGGTTGGGGGCGATGAAGCTGCCTCCCAAACTCCTGACTGCGACGTATGCCCCGAAATGGTGGACTTTGAAGGCGGCAACTTCCGCATGGGCACTAACGACAGCAAGCCCGAATACGGCCCCAAACGTGTAAAGCGCGTGGCTCCTTTTGCGATCTCGACGACGGAAGTCACGCGGGCGTCCTTTAAAGAATTTTGGGAGCATCATGAGAACAGCGGTGCTTTTTTCTTCATTGAAAGCGACCCCTCTTGTTTTGAATGGCAAAAGCTTGGCACTGAGGTTCGCTTAGTGAGCTCTGTTTTTTCCTATCCAAGTCGTCATCTTGGTGCAGCCTCAACTCCGGTCACATGTGTGAATCGCGGCGAAGTTTCTTCATACCTTGCTTGGCTCAACGAGCAGGCAGGCATCCAAGATCCCGCGCTGCAGTACCGTCTTCCAACCGAAGCCGAGTTCGAGTTCCTTCTGTCGGCTTCCGTTGATAGCTCCGGTTATCTTCAATCAGTACTCTATGATAGAGAGTTTTGCGGCAGTTGGAACGGAGCTGGGGAAGAAACTGTTTTTAACCACAAGGCAAAAGGGTGTCGCGATGCCTTTAAAGCAGCCGCGCCTGTTGGGTCTTTCCCCTTTGATCTGCCCGGGGTTTATGACCTGAGGGGCAATGTCTGGGAATGGGTGGCGGAGTGCTGGGCCACTGAAAGCCGTGACGCCTCAGCG
>JBCDCE010000074.1:0-17818 GCA_039182515.1 Pseudomonadota bacterium
ATCGAGGGTGAAACCGCAGACGGCGCGCTGATGTTTTTGCCGTCAGAGGCGATCTATGCAGAGCTCCACGCCAATTTTGTGGACCTTGTTACAGCGAGCTTTGACGCGCGGGTTTGGATTGTGTCGCCATACAGGTGGTGGGCGATACAATCCAAACCCGCGCGTCAAAGCTCGCTGTAACAAGGTCCACAAAATTGGCGTGGAGCTCTGCATAGATCGCCTCTGACGGCAAAAACATCAGCGCGCCGTCTGCGGTTTCACCCTCGATAATGTATTTTTCCGAAATGGCTTTGATGTGGGCTTTGACATGCAGTCTGAAATCACGGGCAGCTTCTTTCAGCTCCCATTCGCTGTCCGCGGCGCGTAGGGCCTCGAAAGCCTCCAAGGGAAATTTACTATCTACCACAATAGGGCCGGGAGGATTTGGCAAATGGATCAAACAATCCGCACGTTTGCCATTGCTCAGTGTCGCCTGCATTGAGAAACTGGCTTTGGGCAGCGCCTTAGACACAATGTCATGCAGCTGTATCTCCCCAAAAGCACCCCGCGTTTGCTTGTTGGACAGGATATCTTGCAAGCCCAAAACATCGCCTGAAAGCTTCATAATGTTGTCTTGCGCTTTGTCTATCGCCACCAAGCGCTGTTGCAGCTCACCGAGCGACTGTGCTGTCCGGCGCGATGCACCAGAGAGGTTTTCGTTCATCTGAAGCGTCACAGCAGAGAGCCGCTTTTCCATGAGCTCCAGCATATTTTTCTGGCTCTCAGCTTGAAGGTTCGAAACGTGGGTAAGCCCGCCAGAGAGCTGTTGTTGCCCATTGGACAGCCCTTCAACGCGCTGGCCCAAATTTTGGATATGCACGGCCAAGGGTTCTGTAAGCTTGGCCGACCGATCCGCGGCGCGTAGCGACATGACCAGCAAAACGAAAAACACGATGAGCAGCACAGCAAAGGCAATCGCGCCCAGAACGAGGGGATGATCCACAGAATAAGTGATGCCATCGACTGTGATCATGTGCGTCCAAAAAGCCTTTCGATATCGGACATTTTAAGCTCCACATAGGTGGGGCGCCCATGGTTACATTGGCCAGAATTTGGCGTCTCTTCGATTTGGCGCAAAAGCGCGTTCATTTCATCCACATTGAGTCGCCGCCCCGTGCGCACTGATCCATGGCAAGCAATTCTGCTCAAGATCGCTTCGATGCGCGCCTGCACAAGATCAGAAGATCCTGTGTCTGCGAGTTCGTCCAAAACATCTCGCAACATTGGCTCCATGGCTGTTGTGCCCAAGATTGCAGGCACTTCACGCACGGCTATCGCGCTAGGGCCAAAAGCCTCTATGATCAATCCGAAGCTGCGCAGATCGTCTATGTGCTCCAAAAGTCGGTGTGCCTCGTCTTCACTCAAGTCTACGATCTCAGGGATCAGCAAGGCTTGGCTTGTGACGTTACTTTCAGCCATTTGGGCTTTCAGGCCTTCATAGACAATCCGCTCGTGCGCAGCGTGCGCATCGACGAGAATTATGCCCTGTTCCGTTTGCGCCACGATATAATTCTCATGGAGTTGCGCGCGTGCGGCGCCGAGCGGAAAGCTCTGTTGAGGAGCATCATCCTTTGCATCGGGAAGCGGGTCGGCTTTGGCAAAAGGCGTTTGGGTTTCCGCAAATCCGGTTTGGTTGGGTGCGATTGGCGCACTAACGTCTGGCGCGGCAGTCCGATACGCATTCCCGCTATATGAATCGCGCGGACGATCCATTTGGTAGATGGGCTGAGAGACAGGTGGCCCGCTGCCTTCGGGCTGCATAGCCCCAAGTGTCGCCGCCCCAACTGTTGAAGAGGCTCGAAACCCGGCTTCTGCCAGCGCATGGCGCAAGCCAGACAAAATCAGCCCGCGCGCCAAGCCGGGCTCTCGGAACCGCACTTCAGATTTTGCGGGATGTACGTTTACATCTACCAAACTGGGATCGCAGGATACGAACAGGCACACCACAGGGTGCCGATCACGGCTCAAAACATCCCTATAGGCCGCGCGTACTCCGCCGACCAAAAGCTTATCGCGCACAGGCCTGTTGTTCACATAAAGGTACTGCGCCACAGCAGCGCCTTTGGAAAAGGTCGGCAAGCCTGCAAAGCCCGTGAGCTGCAATCCTTCGCGCTCAGCCCGCACGGGGATGGCGTTCTCTTCAAAGTCTTTTCCCAGAACCTGAGCCAAACGGCCACCGAGCTGTGCAAAGAGATCCCCACGTTCTGCGTCTGCCCGAAAGACCACGCGCCCTGGGCCATCTTTGCTTGTGTCGCGTAAAAGAAAGCTCACGTCAGGACGCGCCATTGCCAAGCGCTTGACCACATCCGAGACGGCTTGGGCTTCCGCGCGATCTGTGCGCATAAATTTCAGCCGAGCAGGCGTTGCAAAGAAAAGGTCGCGCAGCGTAACCACAGTGCCTTTGGTCAGCGGAGCGGGCTTCACCGGGCCAATATGGCCGCCTTCGACTGAGATTTCATGCCCATCTTGCCCAATGGCTCGGCTTTGGATTGTCAGGCGGCCCACCGAGCCAAGGGAGGGCAAAGCCTCTCCACGAAAGCCGAAGCTGTGGATATCCAAGAGATCAGAGCCATCGATCTTGCTTGTGGCATGTCGCGCCAATGCGAGCGGCAATTGCTCGGCCGAAATACCGCAGCCGTCGTCTGTCACACGAATTAAGGTCTTCCCCCCATCTGCAATTGAGACCTCAACACGCGAGGCTCCCGCATCCAGCGCATTCTCGACCAGCTCCTTGACGGCAGAGGCTGGGCGTTCCACCACTTCGCCTGCCGCGATTTGGTTGATCGCGGTTTCATCCAATTGCCGGATAATGGGCTGTATATGGGGGTGATCTTCAGGCATGCCACAAGGTGTAGCATGACCGGACCTGAGTCGGAAAGCATTTCTCCCCGGTTTCCTCAAGCGATCTTCAAGGCAATTTATGAGCCTGGCTGTGCTTTTAGTTGCTGCTGGCTAGCCCTTCGGGCCGTCCAACCACCACAAAATGCAGATCTTCCGGGCGCAACAATCTTGAGGCAAGATCGTTAACTTCCTCCAAGGTAACAGCTGTGACCCGATCATTCCGTGTTGGGATGTAGTCGATGGGGAGCCCCTGCATTTGCATGCCAACCATGATGTTAGCAATTGGACCATTTCCATCAAACCGCAAGGGGTAGGCCCCCGTTAGGTAGGTTTTGGCTCGTGCAAGCTCTGCCTCTGTCACACCCTCTTCGGACATGCGTGTCCATTCAGCGCGGGCGACCTCAATCGCTTCAGCCATGCGGTCGTTTGAGGTCGAAAATTGCCCTACATAGAGCTCGGCATAGTCTTTGGGAGCCAGGTAGGAATAGATCCCATAAGTCAGCCCCCGCTTTTCGCGCAATTCGGTCATGAGCCGCGCTTCAAACCCCGAGGCGCCCAAAATCGTGTTGAGCAAAAAGGCGGCGAAAAACTCCGGATCTTCTTGCTTGATCCCAGAATGGCCGAAGAGGGCAACGGACTGCGGCGTGTCGTAGTCCACCACCGTGACACCGCCCTTGAGGCCAACCTCAACGCGGCTTGGCATGGCTGCGCCTGTAAGCGGCAGATCACTGAAGAGCATATCCATAACGCTGGCAAGCTCTTCCGGGGTGATGTCGCCTGAGGCCCCAACAAAAACGCGATCTTGGGCAAGAATACGGTTCTTTGCGTCGATAAGATCATCTCGTGTCAGCGCCTCGACACTCGCAAGTGTACCCTCCAGGCTCGAGCCATACGGGTGCGTGCCAAAGGCCAGTTCGTCAAAAGTGGCGCTTGCGATCTCGTTGGGGTCTTCCGCATCCGAGCGCAGGATCGACAGAACTTGGCTACGCACGCGCTCCACAGCGCTCGGATCAAACCGAGGCGCGTTCAATGCGTCCCGAAGAAGGGCAACGCTTTCATGCCGGTTCTCTGACAAGAACTTCAGGGAAATCGAGAGGCTGTCGTCGTAGATGTCGAAACCAATGCTTGTGGCCAAATCATCGCGGGCTTGAGCAAAGGCACGCGCATCTTTGTCCGCAGCGCCTTCTTCCAAAAGCCCGGTCATCAGGTGGATGGCACCGCGTGTATCAGGATCATCCAAGCTCGCGCCGCCTTTGAAGCGGATCTCGATGGCCGCAAATGGAATGCTATGTTCTTCGACAAGCCAAGCCCTGAAACCACCTGGTGAGGTGACCTCTTGGATCTCGACTGCGGCTTTGAGCGGGCTTGCAACGAGGATAAAGAAAACAGCCAGAAAACGGATCATTGCGAAACCTCCTCAGTTGCTCCAGTGAGCCAACCGGTCACCGCGTTGGAGCGGTCAAACACCCGAGCGGCCGCCGCTTTGATCTCTTCGGGCGAGACACTTTGCAGAATGTTTGGCCAATCTTGCACGTCTTGTACCGTCAAGCCGCTTGTGAGCGCAGCACCATAGGTGCGTGCCAAAGAACCCACATCATCGCGGGCATAAATCTCGGATGCGCGGATTTGGCGTTTGATGCGGTTGAGTTGGTCAAGATCAATCTCGCTTTTCATAAAGGCAGCGACAGCCTCATCTAGCGCGGCTTCAGCCTCCTCCAGTGACACACCTGAGCTGGGTACAATGGCCAGACCAAATGTTGTATCATCGAGAGACCGACCTGAATAGAAGGCTGAGGTGTATACCGCTTTTGAGCTTTCAAACTGAAGCTTTCGGCCCAGAAAAGATGTTGCACTATCTCCACCTAGTAGGCTGGCCAACAAGGTGAGCGCCGCCGCCTCACGCTGATCGCCTGCATTACGCTCCGGAGCCAAATAGGTGCGCGTTACATAGGGTTGTGCAACCCTTGGATCGGCCATCACAAGCCGTCGTTCCGACAACTGAGGGGGCTCAGAAGGCCGCACGCGCGGCCCGATATCCGGATTTGCAGGAATTTTGCCATAAGTTGCTTCGGCAAAGCTTCGGACCTCTTCAGGCGTCACATCGCCCGCCACAATCAGCACTGCATTGTTGGGGGCGTAATGACGTTTGTAAAAGTCGAAGGCATCTTCTGTCTCGAGATCAACGATTTCATGACGCCAACCAATAATGGGAACACCGTAAGGATGATTAAGGTATTGCGCCGATTGCAATTGCTCTCTGAAGAGCGCGCCTGGGGCGCTGTCAGTGCGTTGTTTGCGCTCTTCTAATACCACGTCGCGCTCGGTGCGCATATCAAGATCCGTGAAAGCCAGATCCTGCATCCTATCGGCTTCCATGGTCATCATCAGTTCTAATCTGTCGGCCGCAACGCGTTGAAAGTAAGCTGTGTAGTCTTGGCTGGTAAAGGCATTGTCTGTGCCGCCATTTGCGCCAACAGTTGCGGAGAATTCACCCACATCCATCTCATCGGTGCCTTTGAACATCAAATGCTCCAAGAAATGAGAAATGCCTGATTTACCAATGGGTTCATCCGCGGCACCAGCTTTGTACCACAGCATGTGCACCACAACCGGCGCGCGATGATCTTCCAAAACAACCACCTCAAGCTCGTTGTCGAGCGAGAAGGTTGTGACCTCCGCTGCACTTGCTTGCAGCGCAGCTGCCATTCCGGCGATCAAGGAAACCAAGGTGGATAGGGTCGCTCGCATTGCGAAGCCTCCGTGTTTTTCGTGAGTGCACCACATGGCCTGTAAGCTACGGCCAATTTTTGGTTCTTCAAGGCGTGATCGCTGGAATGTGTGATGACAGTGAATGTCGTCCATCCAAGACCATAATTTTTTCGATCGCGATCTTCGCGCAGAGTTAAGGTTAATCGGCGTTAAGATTAATATTCCATGAACAGCCTAAAAGGCGATTGCATGGTCGCGCCCAAGTCAACACTAAAGGTGCCTTTTGCACGCTCTTAGACCTGCCTTTTCAATTTCAGAAATTAGTTATCTGCAGCTGTGTCGGGCGGAGCGGACGGCGTTTTGATGCCAAGTTTCCGAAGGCGTTCGAGCTCTGCATAGCGATCTAAAGACTGGCGCCGATACGCCTGATAGTAGACGGTCAGGTTGAACGCGCGCTCAAGGAAAAGACCACGGTTTCGCTGCCGAAATTCCGCATCGCGTTGCGCCAGCTCTGAGCGAATGCCAGTTTCGCGCCCAAAACGATCCGTTTGAGCCAAAAGTGCTGTATCGGGGCTTGCACCATCCGTTGCCAAACGCCCAGGATTGCCACCCAAGGCTGCGACTGCATCGCTAAGAGGCCGCTGATCCGTACGATTGCTCCCACCTGGTGTGGGTTCCGGCAGTTCGGCAAAAGTCGTTGGCGTTTCCAGTGGCTTGCTTGGAAGGATCGTGAATTCATCCGGTCCACCTGTATTAGACCGCACGTTCATCAATTCAGGCGAACCTCTCTCGCACCCAGCCAAAGCTAATGCGATCAAACCCACCCAGATTGCCTTTTGCGCCGTTGCCAATGTCTTACCGCCTTGTTTCATAGCACTGGTCCATCGTCGTCAGATTGCCCGCTCGGCGCAAAGAACACCAGACCCAAAGCGCCCACAAAAATTGCGACGTCGGCGATGTTAAACGCAAAGGGGTTGGAAACCCCGCAGCACGACATGTTGAGAAAATCAACAACAGCGCCATAGAGCACGCGGTCAATGACATTTCCAAGAGCGCCTCCAATCAACAGTCCCGCACAGAGCTTGGACAGTGAATTCATTGGGGCCCGAGAAACCCAGATGAAAATGCCCAAGACAATCGCAAGGGAGACCCCAACAAGGATCCAACGCGCGTCAAAACCCGCCAAGAGGCCGAAGTTCACCCCTTGGTTCCAGGCCATTTTGAAAACCAGAAAGGGCGGGAAGACTTCATAAATGCCAATATCTTGCAAACGGAGCCCGTTGAGGATCCAATATTTGCTCGCTTGATCGACCAGAAAGACCAAGACTGAGATATAGATTACGCGGGCCATCAGTGACGGAAGTGCCGCATGCCAGTGAAAACCATGGCCAGACCAGCTTCATTTGCGGCCTTGATCACGTCGTCATCGCGCATGGATCCGCCGGGTTGAATGAGCGCTTTTGCACCCGCCTCGGCCGCCGTCAAAACACCGTCCGCGAAAGGGAAAAAGGCATCAGAGGCCACAACAGATCCTTGGGTGAGCGGCGCATCGAGGTCTAGCACTTCGGCCATGTCTATGGCTTTGCGCGCTGCGATCCGCGTGCTGTCGACCCGGCTCATTTGGCCAGCGCCCAAGCCAACTGTCGCGCCGTCTTTGACATATACAATCGCGTTCGATTTCACGTGTTTGGCAACCTGCCAAGCAAAGACCAGATCCTTCCATTCGTCCTCGCTTGGGGCGCGTTCTGTCACCACTCGCATCTCGGCGCGCAAAGCTTCGCCTGTGTCTTTGTCTTGGAGCAAAAACCCGCCAGCGACTGGTTTAATCACTTGGGCTCTTTCGCCAACGCTCGCTAAGCCGTCAGTTAGCAAAAGGCGCAGATTTTTCTTTTTGGCAAAGACGGCGCGCGCTGCCTCATCCGCACCGGGCGCTATGACAACTTCTGTAAAGATTTCGGTAATGGCTTCCGCGGTTGCCTCGTCCAATGGCTGGTTCAGCGCAATGATGCCGCCAAATGCACTGGTGCGATCGCAATCAAAGGCGCGCTGATAGGCCTTTTTGAGCGTTGCCGCCGAGGCCGCTCCGCAGGGATTGGCGTGTTTGATGATCGCCACGGCGGGCACATCAGAGGCAAAGCTCGACACGAGCTCGAAGGCGGCATCAGTATCGTTGATGTTGTTATAGCTAAGCGCCTTGCCTTGTATTTGTTCCGCAGAGGCCACGCCGACTGCGCCCGACCCATCGGTGTAAAAGGACGCGTTCTGATGAGGATTTTCGCCGTAGCGCAACTCTGCGGCACGTGTGCCAGTAACCGAAAAGCGGCGCGGGGCTTGTTCGCCGATTGCGCCTGCCATCCAAGTGGACACGGCTGTGTCATAGGCGGCTGTGCGTGCGTAAGCGATTTGAGCTTGGCGTTGACGAAATGGGTAGCGCGTCCCACCGTGCTCTTCGAGTTCGGCCAGAAGGGCATCGTAGTCTTCGACATCCGTCAAAACCGTAACGAACTGGTGGTTTTTGGCGGCAGAGCGCAGCATTGCTGGCCCACCTATATCAATGTTTTCGATGCATTCGTCG
Organism: Pseudomonadota bacterium; assembly: GCA_039182515.1. Lineage (GTDB taxonomy): Bacteria > Pseudomonadota > Alphaproteobacteria > Rhodobacterales > Rhodobacteraceae > JBCDCE01. The sequence goes on from JBCDCE010000074.1 coordinate 8,165, forward strand.
TAGCCCGCGCCGCGCGCAATCGTCTCCTCGAATGGATAGAGGTTCACCACCACAAGATCGATGCCAGAGATATCATGTGCGGTCATGCTGGCTTGGTGATCGGCATTGTCACGCAAAGCCAACAGTCCTCCATGTACCACTGGATGAAGCGTTTTAACCCGACCATCCATCATCTCCGGAAAGCCCGTGACCTCGCTCACATCATGTACAGTCAAACCTGCCTCGCGTAGCGTGCGGGCTGTACCACCGGTTGAGATCAGATCTACGCCCCGCTTTGCCAAAGCCTGCCCCAAAGGGACTAAGCCTGTTTTGTCTGACACAGACAAAAGCGCTCGTTTGATGGGGTATACATCTGTGCTCACTGCGTGGCCTTTCGATTATGTGGCGTCAACATCTGCGCCGTCTGTGTTGAAGTCTCGTTCTTCCACATCGCGCAGGGCGATGGGCGTATCTTGGGCTTTGGCTAGGGACCAACGGATGCGGGTGGCATAAGACATCGCGCGCCCCAACAGCACGATCTGTTGGCTCGGACGCGGCTCGAGCGTGCCCTTTTGCAAATAAACGCTTGGCTCCAGGCGCAGCATGAATTGCCCGTCGTGGCGGAAGACCCAAAGCTCGCCGCTCTTGAGTTCAAGCGACACTGCACTGCCCCCCATGTCGAGCGAGGCGCGCACATCGGGGTGCAAATGCCATCTGACCGAATAGGGCACCGTGCGCATTTTCTCGCGCGTAAGGGATTTGTCATAGATCCGCTTGTCTTCGTCTGACAGCGTTGTGAGCGTGTCGGTCCCATCAATACTGCGCCCATCATTCGACATCTCAATGCGGCGAATATGCGTAAGACCATGAGACGCTCCATAGCCATCGTGGGCTGCTTCCCAGACCGTACCGTCTTCGTTGGTCAGCACTTCATGCTGAACAGAGCGGGGCCCTTTTTCGAGCATCTCCCCAACGTCTGAAAGTTGGGCAGAGGACACGCCATCGATGCTAAGGGTCGAATGGCTTGGCGTTGCGCGACCGGCTCTGGCCCAGCGCATACCAAAAGCGCCGCCAGGGCCGCAGTTCACGATCAAAGGCCGACGCCCCGAGGTAACTTCAAAAGCCAGTGTTGAGGCATGGGCCATCTCTGAGCCAGGGCCTGTTGGCGGGGCTGCGCTATCGGCGATCAAGGTCGTACGCCCGGCTTGAAGGCGGTGAAAGCCCATCACGAGGCCCGCGCGCCGCGGGGTGCGTACACCCGACGTCAGCAAGGCTTGGTCTAGGCGCCCATCTGCGCCGCGTGCGCCACCGTGGAACCGTGCCAAGCCTCCATCCGCGTGGCGCAAAGCGCGCAACGTGGGTGCGATGCGCGCTAAAGCATCCGAAAGCCCAGCGGGAACAGGATGCTCGGCTGTTTTCAAGCTTTCCGCCGCCCATCCCAAAATCTCAAAAAGCTCAAGCAGGCTTTCAGGATTACGCGAGGCAATGCCTCCGTTTTGATCGATCATGCGATCACAATCTTTGGCCAAAGCCTGCGTTACAGCCGCCAAGGGCGCGTCAAAGCCCTTGAGGTAGACCCCCGCTTGGATTGTACCGACCAAAGCCTCAAACCGGCGGGGACCTTCAGGAACCTTGGACCAAGTGCGCTCCAGAAACGCACCATGCTGAGCGAGGGATTTGTAAAAGAGCTCTTTGAGCTCGGGCGACGCCCCCCGCAACAAAAAATCTGAGTGATTTATGAGGCGGATCACGCGGCGGGCCACCAGGTGTGGCAACCAACCGAGGCCGCGCCCGACCAAATGCCGCCGCGCCCAGATATCAAACCAGTTTTGGCCAAGTTCGCGCGCCTCTGCATCCCCCAAGCTCGCCAAGTCGTCGAGCCAACGATATCCATGTAACGCTCGCTCAAAGGCCACGTGTGGCATCGGCAGATCCCAAAGGGCCGTTTCTTGAGCTTCCACAAGCTCGCCAGCAAAGAGGAACCGGCCTTCCAACAGCTGTCGCCCCCTGGCATAGCTTCCCAATGTTCTGGGTTCGGGCTCTAAAACAAATCCTTCGCAAGCCGGCACGCGCCGGGCGCGCCAAGCCGTATACCTGTCCGACCATTTTACTGGCCGGTCGGGCACCGGAGCGCGCTTGGAGGATCTGGCAGATGCTTGAGCCAAAGACAGCCCTTTACTTTTATGCGATTGGCACCTGTCTCTAATCAGGGCCAGCGGTCTGCTCAAGGGTGCTTTTGGAGCACCGCGATGTAAAACCCGTCCATTCCGCCCTGATCCGCCCAATAATCGGGCCTGAGACGCAAGCCGCCCTCTGGCGTGCGCCAACTGGCGTCGATGCCTGGGCGGTCGAAAGTTTCGGGCATAGTTTGCCACTTTGGCTGATCTTTGACAAAGGCAGCGATCTGATCTTCGCCTTCTTGAGGCAAGAGCGAACAGGTGCAAAAGAGAAGCTTGCCGCCTGGGGCAACGCGGGCAGCTGCATGGCGCAAAAGGCGCATTTGCAGTGTGAGAAGTGGTTTAAAGTCAGTAGTAGATTTGGCATAAGGCAAATCCGGGTGGCGCCGAATTGTGCCTGTGGCTGAACAGGGCGCATCGAGCACAACCAAATCATAAGTGCCCTTTTCTTCAATGGCATCCCCAACATGCACATCCGCTTTCAAGCCCGTGCGCGCCAGGTTTTCTCGCAACCGTTCCATGCGGGGCTCAGAGATATCCACGGCGCGCACTTTGGCACCTGCTTGGGCCAGTTGAAGGGTTTTGCCGCCTGGAGCAGCGCAGATATCGAGGGCGGTTTGCCCCGGCTGGGGATCCAAACAGATCACAGGAAGGGCAGCGGCCGCGTCTTGCACCCACCAATCACCCGTCTCAAAACCTGGCAAAGCACTCACTTGGCCTGCGCGTTCGAGCCTTTGCTGGCCTGTTGGCAAAACCACTGCGCCCTCTAGCGCAACACCTGGCTTGGCGGTGAAATCTAAGGGCGGAGTTTGCGCGAAAACGGCTTCCATTTGCTCAACGGCTGCACGGCCATAGACCCGCATGAGGCGAAATCTGAGCCAATCGGGCAATTCTGTTGGAGTCATTGTGGCCCAGCGCTCTGGACCGTCACGAGCCACTTTGCGCAGCACAGCGTTCACAAGGCCTTTCAGATGACCCGCTCGACGGATCTTACCCGTGATTGACACAGCATCATTGACAACGCCATGGGCCGCCTCGCCGTTGGCGCAAAGCTCCACGGTCCCAAGGCGCAAAACATCTAGCACCGGCTCAGGAGGCATTTTGGAGACATAGTCTGACAAAAGCACATCTGCCCGACCAAGATCCCGCAGGACCTGAGAGGCGAGGCGCTGGGCGCGGGCTTTATCTGCAGGTTCAAGACCCTTCAACGCCCGATCAACCTCAAACAGCAAGCGGCCTTCTCCAAGCACACCATGGAGCATTGAAAGGGCCGCGCGGCGCGGCGCAAGGCTATTTGGCGCAGACATTTACGAGGATTCTCCTTGGCCAGGCTCGGTTCGCGCCATATATCAGGGCCTATGACGGAAGAAACCCCAAAGCGAGATCTGCCCCCTGCTGCTCAACGCGCCTTGGCAGAAGCCCAGGAACGACGCAAGCGTGCCGAGGCGGAGGCCAAGGAATTGCCCACCGAACTGGGCGGGCGCGATGGACCTGAGCCTGTGCGCTACGGAGATTGGGAACGAAAAGGAATCGCGGTCGATTTTTGATCCGTAGTCTTAAAGGGGTATAACCCGTCTTACTCCAAGCGGAAGTCGGCAAACATGCCGGTCCCTCGATCCGATCTAAAGCGAATTTTTGGTGTGTTCAGGCCAACCCATTGGCAATTGTACTCAAGCTCACGTTTGCCCCAAGTGAGGTCGCGGCAAAAGTAGCCGTTTTGCCATGTCCAATCGCCTGTGACGTCGCGACCAAAAGCACGCCCTTGAATTGAACCGTTGGGGGCAACCACGAGACGGATCCCCATGCGACGCAGGGTTTTGCCCGAAATCGCGCTTACAAAGGCGTCTTTCCCATCTACTTTCGAAAAGTCTGCCCAAGCACTAGGGGCGAGCCCTAACCAAAGGGCCACAAAGAAAAAGCCAAACCGCATGATCTATCCTCCGAACCCCAGATACGCACCAAGAGCCCAGTTGGATCACCGCTTTTTACGCTGAGCTACAGCCCCAGGACATCAAGCATAGAGTACGCGCCTGGCGATTTGCCCCGCGCCCAAAGCGCGGCTTTCAGAGCACCTCGGGCAAAAATGCCCCGATCCGTGGCCAGATGACGCAAAACGATCCGTTCGCCGGGAGCAGCAAACATCACGTCATGCTCGCCCACAACATCACCACCCCGGACCACGGCAAAGCCAATGTCGCCCTTTTTGCGTGCGCCTGTAATGCCATCGCGCCCACGGTCTGACACGTCGCGCAAATCCACACCGCGGCCTTCTGCGGCCGCCTCGCCCAACATCAAGGCCGTGCCGGAAGGGGCGTCCACCTTTTGATTGTGATGCGCCTCCACCACTTCAATGTCGAAGTCTTCGTCCAGTGCCGCAGCTACCTGTTTGGTCAGTTGCACAAGTAGGTTCACACCAAGGCTCATGTTCCCAGCACGCACAATCGTCGTTGTGGCTCCGCAGGCATCAACGGCGGCGATATCCTCGTCGGATAGCCCAGTTGTGCCTACAATGTGGATTGTCTCTGTGTCAGCGGCCAGTTTCGCGAAGGCAACTGTGGCCGCAGGGGTCGTGAAATCAATGACGGCATCCACAGCTTCAAAAACTTGGAGCGGATCTTCCGAGACCATAAGCCCGCGCGCGGCACCACCCATCATTATGCCTAGGTCTTGGCCAACCCATGCGTGCCCGGAGCGCTCGAGCGCGCCCGCCAAAACAGCAGCGTCGCTATCGTCAATGACCTTGCAGAGCATTTGCCCCATGCGCCCCGACACACCCGTTACCGCAATCTTCAGCTCATTTCCCATCTGCACTGCCCTTTAATTAAGTCACGCTTGCGTCTTACCTCCTGCGGACCTAACAAAGCTCTCCACAAATTGCCAAGGTTTGGTTGGCAAGGTTCCTCAAAGACCCTAGAGACTAAAGACATGGCGAAATCTCGGTTCGATACTGGCGGCGGCCCCTCTCAGCGACAGTTGCGCGTGGGCGAGCTTATAAGGCGCAAGCTCTCTGAGGTTCTCAGCCGCGGCGATGTGCATGACCCGGATCTCAACCGGATGTCGATCACGGTGGGCGAGGTTACGACCTCGCCGGATCTCAAGGTTGCTACGGCCTATGTTTTGCCCTTGGGGGGCGACGGCAAGGAAGACGCGCTGAGTGCGCTGCGCAAAAACCGCCACGAATTGCGCCGCTTGGTGAACAAAGGCTTGGCCCTGAAGTTTTCGCCCGAGTTGCGGTTTCAAATTGATGAAACGTTTGATCGGATGGACGACACGCGTCGTCTCTTTTCCCAAGATCATGTGCGCCAAGATCTGGATGAGTAGATCCGCTTTTGCGCTTTTGGCTTGGATGGTCAGCACGGCCTTCGCGAGCGCATCCGTAGCTTGCAAAGACACAGTGTTCGAAGAGCTGAGCTTCACAGTCTGTGAAACACAAAGCCTGCAAAAAATTGACCTGCATCTGCGAGATGGCGAGCAAGTGATCGGCAGCTTTAGACGCCTTGAGGCGCTGGAAGGTCCCCTGCCCTTTGCAACGAATGCGGGCATGTATCACCCCGACCGCCGGCCCGTCGGCCACTTTTTGAAAGAGGGCACTGAGACCATGCGGGTGGTGACCTCGCCGGGCCCCGGGAACTTTGGCATGCTGCCCAATGGGGTCTTCTGCGTCACCGAAACACGCGCTTTGGTGCTCGAGAGCCGTGCTTACCTAGATGCACCACCAGAGTGCCGGATTGCCACACAATCCGGGCCGCTTTTGGTGATCGAAAACGCGCTTCATCCAAGGTTCATCCCAGGCAGTACCGCGCTCAACATCCGCAACGGTGTGGGTGTGTCGCAAGATGGCCAGAGAGTTGCCTTTGCAATCTCAAACCAACCGGTGAATTTCGACACCTTCGCCCGGCTCTTCCGGGACGTTTTGGATCTGCCAAATGCGCTCTACCTCGACGGCCGGATCTCGCGCTTTCACGCCCCCCAATTGGGGCGCTCAGATGCAGGATTGCCGATGGGCCCCATTCTTTCCGTGAGGCCATAAAGATGGGACGTCGTCGTAAATCTGGCCGCCCGGTGTCGGGTTGGGTCCTGATCGACAAACCGGCTGGCCTCAGTTCCGCGGGCGTCGTCAACAAAGTTAGGTGGGCCTTTAACGCGCAAAAAGCGGGGCATGCAGGCACACTCGATCCTGATGCAACGGGGCTTTTGGTTATTGCACTTGGCGAAGCCACCAAAACGCTGGGCCATATCACCGATGATCAAAAAAGTTATTGTTTTGAGATGAAATTTGGTTCCGCAACGACCACCGATGATGCAAGCGGTGAGGTCATCGCAAGCTCAGATGTGGTTCCAAGCCAAGTGGACCTGGAAGCCGCGTTGCCGCAATTCACGGGCGACATTTTGCAGGTCCCACCGCAGATGTCAGCCGTGAAAGTGGACGGGCAACGCGCCTATGATCTGGCGCGTGCAGGGGAAACCCTCGACCTCGAAGCGCGGCCATTGTTCGTTGAGAAATTGGAGCTTTTGAAAGCCAATATGCCCAATGCCGAACTTGAACTGGTTTGTGGCAAAGGAGGCTACGTTCGTGGCATCGCACGGGATCTTGGCACAACATTAGGTAGTTTTGCCCATGTGGTTTGGCTCAGGCGTTTGACCTCTGGTCCTTTTGATGTGGCGGAGGCCATCTCTCTGTCTCAGATTGAAGAGCAAGCGCGCACACCAGAGCTGGACGCCCACATCCTACCCGTGGAAGCTGGGCTTAAGCGCCTGGCGTGCGTCAGTGTGACGGAAACTGGCGCGGCCAAGCTGCGCAATGGTAATCCTTGTGAGGCTGCAACTTGGGCAGCCGGTGATGTCTCTTTTGGCGACACCGTTTGGGCGGCCCACGCAGGCAAAGCCCTAGCCATTGGCACCTATCGCGCTGGGCACTTCCATCCAAAACGGGTGCTTTTGTAGATGATCACGCGCGAACATATCAAAGATGATGCGCCCAGCGTGGCGGTCTATTCCGATTGCGAACGCTACCGCTACATGCTGACCCGAACCTGGGACAGATCTGGCAAGCGTGCGCTCTTCATCATGCTCAATCCGTCCACGGCCACTGAGGTACAAAACGATCCGACTGTTGAGCGCTGCGAACGCCGCGCCCGCACGCTCGGATTTGGCGCTTTTCGGGTGACAAACATTTTTGCCTGGCGCGATACGGATCCGCGCAAAATGCGTGCCGCAAAGGAACCTGTCGGCGTGGAAAACAACAGCGCTATTGAAGAAAGCCTCACTTGGGCTGATCAGATCATCGCAGCTTGGGGCACACATGGAGCCCATCTGGATCGCGGGCCTGCCGTCGCCCAGTTGCTTAAAAGCAGCGGCCTCGAAATCCATCACCTTGGATTAACCAAAGACGGTCACCCCAAACACCCGCTTTACATAAGCTACGCGCAGCAGCCGCAGCTATGGGCTCTTTAGCCCATTAACCATAGGCACCGATTTCGCACCTTTTTGGGCCAGTCCATGGTATTGAAAACGCGTGCGTGGAGAAGGTGAGTTCGGTCTGTGTTGGGGCTTTTGTCAGTGTTTGGGGTGGCTATTCTTGCCAGCGCGTTTGCCTTCGGGGATGACGGCACAACGGATGGTACAGTCACTCAGGATGACACGGACGAAGAGCCCCAACCGCCGGAAATTGGGCCAAACACTGAAAACCTTCTTCTAGATTTGCCAAGCGATGCAGTCACCGGACCCATTACTCAAATCGGGTATGAGGAGGATGACCGTTTCGAGGGCGGTGCTTTCAACGATATCCTTTCAGGCAACGGCGGGGATGATGTCTTGCTGGGTCAGGGTGGCGATGACCGACTGTCGGGGGGCAGCGGGGCGGATGTTTTAGAAGGCGGTGCAGGCAACGACACGCTGCGCGCAGGCACAGGCAATGACCAACTGCTAGGCGGTGACGGGGCTGACGACCTCGCAGCCAATAGCGGTGACAACTTACTCGACGGCGGCACCGGAGCGGACACGTTGCGGGCAGGTGAAGGCACGGACCAGCTCTTTGGCGGTGAGGGAAAAGACTTGCTGCTCGCGGGCGCAGGCAGCGCAGAGCTCAATGGCGGCGCCGACGCAGATCATATCATCGGTCTTGTCTCCGCTGAACCAGGCGCGATCGCAGATGGCATTGATCTGCTAAAGGGTGGTCTGGGCGACGATATTTTGGTGCTGGGTGCGGGCGACGAAGCCACAGGCGGGCAAGGCGGAGATCGCTTTGTGGTTGGCGAATGGTCCGCCCAAGGCCTTTCGAGCCTTATCAAAGACTTTGACAGTTCCGAGGATCAGCTCACGCTTGTTTTGACCTCCGATACGACCCTTCAAGCCCCCCATTTACAAATCAACCAATCAAGTGCCGACACACGCGTTTTGCTCAATGGGCAAGAACTGGTGCGGTTGGAGGGCACGTTGAAATTCGATCCAAGCGCCATTGAAATCATAGGTCTTGAAGAGGCCTACGGAGGCGATCTGCGCCCAATCGGGTAGCAGCTTGGGGTTAATGGGGGCATTCCCCTCTTCCCAAAGGCATTTTTTTCTTCTAATGCCGCAGCTCGGGTGTGCGCATCCGAGTCGCAAGGGCCTTGCTGGACGACATCCTGGCTTGAGCCGTCACCAAAACCAATAGGAGAACCCGATGTCGATTACACCTGAAGAAAAAAACCGCATCATCAAAGAATATGGCATCAAGGACGGAGACACCGGCTCCCCCGAGGTCCAAGTTGCGATCCTGAGCTCACGCATCGCCACGCTCACCGAGCACTTCAAAACCCACAAGAAAGACAACCACGGTCGTCGTGGACTTTTGAAGATGGTCGCCCTGCGCCGTAAACTTCTCGATTACACGCGTTCCAAAGACGAAGAGCGCTACCAGACGCTGATTAAAAAGCTCGGCCTGCGCCGCTAAACAGCGCGGTTACCCGCTGCAAACTGCGGGCAAAAATGCCAGCTAGATCGTTTAATGCGCCGCCCTTTGGGGCGGCGTTTTTTGTTAACGTCAAAAAAGCGCAGTCCAAGTCTATGACGCAATTTTATAAATGCGTGGGTTCATACAAGAGGCCCAAAGCAAAAGGTCATTGTCTCAAAGACTGGCCTTGAACCTATGGTTCGGAATTCATTGGGTTTTCATTCAGATAGACGCGCGGCAGTCTCATCAAAGCACATGTCGATCATGCTCAGATCCACCTTAGGACCTGCCAAACTCGCCACGCGCCGTGCGATATCGCGGTCCATCCGCGCGCTATTCCAATAGGTGTCTTCGGAGATCAAAGCCTCGCTGGGGCTGCGCATGGGGAAAGGGGCTGCGCGCGCCAATCTAGCGTCTCCGACAACCAAACAAGCGCCCACATTTTCAGAACAGTTGGCTCTACAGAACGCTTCCAACGGGGGTTGGTAAGTCGATAGTGTTGTGGGCAGCAAACCTTCCAAATACCTTTTGGCATCTTCAACCGCTTCGGCAACGCCCGGTTCGTTG
>JBCDCE010000075.1:0-17370 GCA_039182515.1 Pseudomonadota bacterium
ACCATCCTCATTCCTGAGGTGATTTCACCGTTAAGGCATTTATGTGCCCAAATGAGAGTATCGGTGTTCATGTCTTTTTGGTTGGTTGTTTGTCCATTTCGCAAGCATTGGAAGCTATGCGCAAAATGCAAGGAACGGCAGGTTTGTCCTACAAAATAAGCCCAGGCCGCTTCAATATCATCCCGTGTGGATGCGTACGAGGTTTAATTCAGTGCGGTTTTTGGCTGCAAAGTGCATTCCACTGAAATTCTGGTCGCGACAGAAGTCAAATCACCAGCCCGCTGGGACGGGCAGGTGTTGGACCGGCGCTTTCGGCTTGATTTCGGTCCGTATGGCACACGGCAAACCCGTCTTTTTGGCAGACCGGACTACATCTTCTTAAGATCAGCGAGACCGCGAGAGCACTGTTGTTGGAAATCTGCCAAATTAGAGCCGCGTGTTGCTTTCTTAACCAAACGGGAAGTCTGTCGCTTAGACTGTGCCAGCAGTGCAGCGAGGCGTTGTCCGCGCTATCAGTCAGGGCTTTTAGGCACGCTCAAATACCCAAGACCTCAGGCCATCTTAGGATCAAAGGGCAAGACGGACTCGTTCATAAGCCCGCAAATCTCAACGCCAATCTCTTCTTTGCGCGCCGCATGCGCAGTCAAATACTCTTCAGACAATTGCGCTATACGGGCGGCTTTCGGATCTGGCGAATAGAGGCGTGGCGTGGCTTGACCGTGAAACATACAAGGGCATCCTTTTGAAAGGTGCCCTTGCTTAGAGTAGGTGGGTTAATTTCCCCTTAGACCAAAGGTCCCTAGGTGTAGGTCATGATGTGACCAATAGAGGACAGCTCTAGGTTGGCATCGTCGCTGCGCGTGTCGGGCCGCCAGTTGCGATTGGACCCAAGCCAGGAGCGCCCATCGAGCTCAATGAGCCCAATGATCGTCTCAGCAACGATCGTTGCCCCCACAGGTCCAAGCCCTTCGCCAGGCAGGCGGGTGCCATCTAGGTTTTCGCGCCCAATAAGCTCTGCTTCTTTGAGGATATAGTACCAAAGCGGTGTGCCACCTTGCAGGCCAGGCTCGTCCGCGCGCGCGGCGTCGCTGACCTGGTCAATCTCTGTATCAGGGCGCTCAAGAGACCGCGCCACCGTCTCTCCAGAGGGCAGCAAGAAGGATTGGCCTCGAATCATATTGCGGGTGGCCAGGGACCGACCTTCAGGATCAACGCGGGCAGGCAGGGCCAAAAGATCTGAGGCAAGCTTTGTATCCAAACGCCCCGAACGCTGCACGGTGCGGCCTGCATGTGTTTCAAACATCTCGTGCATGTCTGTGACCGCGCGTGCATCGGAAACTGGGCTAAAGCCTTTGCCCAACACAGTGCCAAAGAGTTCAAAGAGGTTGCCGCCTTGTTGCGTTTGCACCTTCATCGGAACCATCGTGTGGCCAAAGCGAAAGCCTGCCACGGAAAACTCCACCGGAATGAAGGGAACTTTTGGTGTGTAGAATTTCCGCCCTTCGGACAATACACGCGACACAACACCTTCGCCGCAGATGCTGGCCAAGAAATCATGCACGACGCACCATTGATAATGCCACATGCATTTGCGACGCGCTTCTTCATAAAGCTCATGCCCGCTGTAATTCGACGACAGATCATCGCACAGCCGATTATGAAACCGGATCATCGCAAGCTGCATTTGGCTCAAAATCCGGTTTTCATCGTTGCGAAAATCCCCGATCAGCGCCACGTCGCCCGCGCGTGGCAGATCCTCTGCGGTGTGGGGTCCGTTTCCAACTTCGGCGCCTGTGACGAGTTTGACGCCCCTAAAAGCGCCCGAGGCGTGAAAGAGGTAGGGCTGCGCTTCGGGCCCGAGCCCATAGATGCAATCGAGATCCAGCGTTGCAGTGCGCACGTTTGGGGTGTCGCCAGGGCTGTTGATCGTATCAAAGCTCGAGGTGACATCGAGCGTGATGTCGTGGTCTACAAACTGACCAAAGAAGGTCATGCCGACGGGAATAGTATGAGAGACTGTGCCTTGCGTGTCGCCGTCCATAACGCCGCCGGGCTTGCCCAAATTGTCCAGCACGCGCGGGTCGGTGAAGAGCGGAGAAAGCTCGGGAAACATCCGACCAAAGCGGTCGCCGTCGTGATAGTGATGATCTCTGGAGCAATAAGCGTCCAACCCAGAAAAATTGCTGGAACCGTGTGAATTTGTCATAATGACCTCAGGAAATTTGATAAAAAAGGTTCTTGCTATGGTTGTTTTTATAGCAGAAATCGCACGAAAAATAAACGCAACCGCCAGGCTAAGCCCGTTTCGGTCCTATTTTGATACGGCGTTTTTTGCGCCTGCAGACTTTGGATTGGGCGCAGGCTTGGCGCGGCTGAGAATGAAATGGCACGCCCAATTTCACAGCGCAGCACTAGCGTCGCTCACGTCGATGCGTTCAGTCCGCTTGATGTTCATGGGGGGCTTGCATTGAAAAGTGATGTAATTCAATTTGTTATGCCTGTTGCGCTCAAAGATATTTTTGACGTGATTGCACCAGAGGTCTCAACGCGCTGGGCCGATCAGTTTGATGTGGCCTTGATGCTTAATCCTGAAGTGCCAGGCTATATTGCCGGCGGAGCGGCCTGGTCTGTGGCTGCGTCAAATCCTGTCTATATTTTGCAAGTTTTAGATTTGGCTGAGTGCGCGGCTGGGTTGATCAACTTAGGGTATTCCCCACTTGCTTTTGGCGTGCGGGGCGAGGACGCTCCAAAGCCTTTGCGCGCCTTAAGCGAGATTGAATCGCTTTTGCACAGCGCCGAGCGGATCGCCTTTACCGGACAAGGCACTAGCGGTGTCCAGTTCCACCAACTGATGGAACAGCTCCAAGAGCCGGCTGCGCTTGCCGAAAAGCTTGTGCCCCTGCCGGGCGGCGCTCCCATGGCGCAACTGCTATCCGGGGAGGTCGATGTCGCGGTGCTGCCCCTGAGCAATATCGCTCCGGTGCCGGGTGTTTATGCCAAAGCCGTTTGTCCACATGGATTGAATGTCCATATTGATCTCGCGTTTTGTCTTAATAAAGCGGCAAATGCCGCGACTCATCGCTTTGCTGACTGGCTGATCGACGCACGAGATCGCGGCAGGTTAGATCCTCTAGGCCTATGGCAGGCTCCCAACGGATCTAGCACGTGAGGCGCATGTGGTGGCTTAACCTATTTCAATCCCCTGACAATCAGCTATAGCCCCGCGCCATGAACTCCAATCTTGCGCCAACGCTTTATTCCACTGTGTCGCGCCAATTTATTGCGGATTGGCTCGCAGCCTTGCAGTCTTTATGCTCCGAGGCGCAGTTCCAATCCCTCCTTGAGCGCGCAGACTTGGCCGCGGACCAAAGCCTCGTGCAGGGTCGGGTCACGCTCGATCAGATCGTGAGCCTATATCAACTTGCCGCCGTGGAAACGGGAGATGAGATGATGGGGCTTTGGAGTCGCCCGATCCGGCCGCGTGCGCTGCAACATCTTCTCACCTCTGTGCGGGAAGCAACCTCTTTAAGCTCGGCGCTTTACCGGTTTTCGACCTTTTGGAACCTCTTGCTCGATGACTACCAGTTTGTGCTTGTGGAGGTGGGTGGTGACGTTGAGTTGATCCTCAAACCCCGTGGCAATGCCCCTAACCAAGCGCCGGTGCAGAGGTTCGGCCATTTGCTGATCCTCAAACTGGCCCATGGATTGGTCTCGTGGTTGGCCAAAGAGGAAGTGCCTGTCAAAACGGTTGGCTTTGCCTTTGCACGCCCAGACTTTGCGGAAGACTACGCGCTTCTATTCCCAGCTCAGGTGCAGTTTAATTGCCCCGAGACGCGCCTAATTTTCGAATTGGAAAGCCTTGGCCCGGCGCAAGTGCGCAGCACCGGCGAATTGGATCTCTTCTTGGAGAACGCGCCGCGTGATTGGATTTTTACCCGCTCGCGCGAACACACGCAGTCTTTGCGGTTGCGCAGCTACCTAAGCCAAGTCGGATGGGAAAACGCGACTCTGAGCGCGGCGGCGCAGTCGCTGAACATGACAACCCGCACGCTTATTCGCAAGCTAGACGCCGATGGTACGTCCTTTCAATCCATCAAAGATGCTCTGCGCCGCGACATTGCGATCCGCCATCTGCAAGTGGGCCAAATGAGCGTCGAAGCGATTGCCCAGGAGGTTGGGTTCTCCTCGGCCGCAAACTTTCACAGGGCCTTTCAGAGGTGGACAGGCACCACGCCAAGGGCCTACCGCCGGGTTGAGCGATAAATGCTCATTTGTCACTTTAGGATAATAAGCTGTCATCTCACGAGATAGATTGCGCGCATAAAATTCGCCATATTCGCCCTTAGAAAGCGATTTAACCCAAAAACACGATCTTTTTGCCGTTCGCCCCTTTTGGATAAGGTTTGGCGGATTGTGAATAGAGTGCGCACACGAAAGATACCCAGATGTCAGATACCTTGAGCCCCATTCTCCAAGCCGCACGCGCGCATGCGCAAGAGGTGATCCTTCCAAATGTGGACGCTTGGAACGCCTCCAAAACATGGCCGCGTGACGCCTCTGACAAAGCAGGGGGAGCCGGTCTCACCGGTCTTTACGCCCCCAAAGAGCTTGGCGGCCAAGGCTTGCCGCTTTCCGAAGGTATCCAGGTTTACGAGCAACTGGGCTTGGGCGATGGTGCTTACGCCTTTGCGCTCTCCATGCACAATATTTGCACCTTCGCAGGCTGCGGCTACGGCACAGAGGCCTTCAAAGAGGCCTGGGCGCGCGATCTCACCTCGGGTCGCAAGCTGGCAAATTTTGCGCTCACAGAGCCCCAGTCCGGCTCGGATCCTATGAAGATGTACACACGCGCCGTGATCAACGGCGACGGCACCTGGACGATCAGCGGCTCTAAGGCCTGGGTGAGCCTCGCGGGTGAGGCCGACATCTACTTCACAGTGGTTAAAACCAGCGACGCCCCAGGCCACAAAGACATGGCCATGATCGCCATCCCAGCGGATGCCGAGGGCCTCAGCTTTGGCCCTATGTATGACACGCCATCGTATAACTTCCTGCCTATGTCCGAGATGTATCTCGACGAAGTGGTTGTCTCTGAGGACAATATCATCCTGCCCATCGGCCAAGGTCTGCAAGGGTCGCTGATGGCGATTGATATTGCGCGTGTGTCCATTGCGTCGGGCTGCTGCGGCCTGATGCAATCCGCTCTGGATACAGCTCTTTCCTATTCAAAAAACCGCAAAATGTTTGCCGGTAAGAACCTGGATCTCGATGGCATTCAATGGATGCTGGGCGAAGTTGCGACAGATCTTGAAGCGTCCAAACTGCTCTACCGCAAAGCCGCTGAGGCGCTCGGCACGCCCGAAGGCCCGCTCATGGCCGCCCATGCCAAGCGCTTTGTGCCGGATGCCGCGCTCAAAGCCGCCAACATTTGCACGCAAGTCTTGGGTGGGATGGGTCTTTTGCAGCCTTACGGGCTCGATCGATTGTCGCGCCTGGCGCAGATGCTCCGGATCGTGGACGGCACAACAGAGATCAGCCGTGTTGTGATCGGTCGGGCTTTGCAAAAGCGCGCTGCAGGCTTGCCGGACCTGGCAGTGCCGAAAGGCTTTGGGGAAAAAGACGACCCATTGGCGCAGGTCGCAGCTGAGTAGGTCGGCGTTCCGAAATTTTTCTTCAATTGAAGCGGTGGCTCTCAGGGCTGCCGCTTTTTTGTGCGCGCGAAAGGCTGGTGGGGCGCAAGCCGTTCGTCGCGAGGGGTGTGTGAAATTAATGTAACTTTATGTGTTGCGTGATCTGGATCTTCCTTAAGAATGTTATATTATAACGTTTCTTGACCGTCCTAGACATTCCAGCTTGGAGCATCCAATGACAGAGTCCCGCCTTCCCGTAACAGTGCTTTCCGGCTTCCTTGGAGCAGGTAAAACCACGCTTCTTAACCGCGTTTTGAACAATCGCGACGGCCGCCGGGTGGCGGTGATTGTTAACGACATGTCCGAGGTCAATATTGATGCGGATCTTGTACGTGCTGACACGGAACTAAGCCGCACGGATGAAACCCTTGTTGAGATGTCCAACGGCTGCATTTGTTGCACGCTTCGTGATGATCTCTTGGACGAAGTGCGCAGGCTCGCGGCTGAAGGACGGTTCGACTATCTTTTGATCGAAAGCACCGGTATTTCCGAGCCGCTCCCCGTGGCCGCAACCTTCGATTTCCGCGATGAGAATGGCGACAGCCTAGCGAATGTGTCTCGCCTCGATACGATGGTCACGGTGGTCGATGCTGCCAACCTCATGAACGACTACGCTTCTTCGGATTTTCTGCGTGACCGTGGCGAAATGATGGGCGAGGAAGACGACAGAACCCTCGTGCATCTACTCACCGACCAGATCGAATTTGCCGATGTGGTTATTCTAAACAAGGTCGATGATGCCGGTCCTGAGAAGGTGACGTCGGCCCGCCAGATCATTCGAAGCCTCAATGCCGATGCCGAGATAATCGAGACCAACCATTCTTCGGTTGCTGCCGAGAAGATACTCGACACGGGCCTCTTTGACTTCGAGAAAGCGCACGAGCATCCCATGTGGGCCAAAGAGCTTTATGGCTTTGCCGATCACGTGCCAGAAACCGAAGAATATGGCGTGGCCTCTTTCGTATATCGCGCCCGGCTGCCTTTCGTACCAGAGCGTATCTTAGAAACGCTCAACGGCGATTTGCCTGGTGTGATCCGCGCCAAAGGGCACTTTTGGATCGCCACGCGCCCAGACTGGGTTGCTGAGTTTTCGCTGGCGGGCGCTCTGTCGAGTGTTACGCCTTTAGGCAACTGGTGGGCTTGTGTGCCTGAAGAGCGCCGCCCCACCCATGAAAGCGCGCAAGCTTACATGCGCACGCACTGGCAAGAGCCTTGGGGGGATCGCCGCCAAGAGCTTGTGTTTATCGGCGCGGGCA
The DNA here is from genome assembly GCA_039182515.1 of Pseudomonadota bacterium. Taxonomy (GTDB): domain Bacteria; phylum Pseudomonadota; class Alphaproteobacteria; order Rhodobacterales; family Rhodobacteraceae; genus JBCDCE01. The sequence goes on from JBCDCE010000075.1 coordinate 6,947, forward strand.
TTGATTGGCCGGCCTTGAAGGCTGAGTTGGACGCTTGCCTTGTGCCGGCAGTTGCTGCGCATGGACCACATGATTTGCCCGACTATCCCGATCCTTTCCCAGCGTGGCGCAGGGTGCAGGATGCGGCATGAATATGTTTGAGACTACGCTTTTGGAAGCGGCCGCCACCGAGGCAATATCCATTGCACAGGTCGATGCACCAGAGGCCCTCAAAACCATCCTTAAACCCGGGATCGGTGCGGCTCTTTGGCAGCGAGACATGCCGAAGGAGGTGCAAAGCTGGCTCGACGCGCTCAAGCCAGATGCCTTGCCACGCGCGCGGGTCGTTTTGCAGCCCCATGCTGTGTCGCAGATGATCACGCATTTGGCCGATGTCGCGGAGATGCCAAAAGGGCCGGAACGGGCGTGGTTCGAGGCAGATGTCACAGCGCTTGCGGCGCGCTTTTCCAATCTCATGGAAACTCCTTACCTGCGCCTGAGGCTCGACGTGATCTCGTCTAATGCCTGTCGTAAGTTTCACATCGATGCGATCACCGCGCGCCTCTTGTGCACGTATCGCGGCACGGGCACGCAGTACGGTATTTCTGAGTATGGTGAAGAGCCAAACGAGGTTTCTACTGTCGCTACAGGCGCGCCTTTGATCTTGCGCGGAACTCTATGGCCGTCGGGTCACCCCGCTGATGCGCACGAAGAGCCAGCAGAACCACCTGCCAAAGCTTTGCTGCACCGCTCGCCGCCGATTGAGGGCACAGGCGAAACAAGGCTTGTGCTGGTATTGGATCCAGTCACAGATTTGGACGATGATTTTTAGAGTGTAGGTTGATTTTTGCGCAAAGCGGCAAACATTCTGACATTCAGATTACATTTTACCGCAAGCCCTTGCATCACCTTCCGGCCCCGGTCACGATGTCTGCAAGCCTATGAACCAGGGAGAGCCGATTGCCGCTCGGAACATTGCCGCCTCAGGACGATGCCGCACTTCAAGAGACCCTTCTGGAGTTTCCAGACAACCGTTTGTTGATTGACCTTTGCGGTGAATATGATCGCAACCTCGCCCAGATCGAAAAAGAGCTGAGCGTGCAGATCCTGCGCCGTGGCAATCAATTGGCGGTTATTGGCGAGCAAGAGAGCCGCAACCGTGCTAAAGCGGTGCTTGAAACGCTATACGCCCGGCTCGAGGCGGGCGGCGCGCTGGACAGCGGCGAGGTTGATGGTGAGTTGCGTCTCTCTGCGTCCAGCCCAACATCGAGCGCCGATCCAGCCTCTGCCTCAGCAGAAGGCACCGGCGCCCGCGACGGCGATCAAACAGAGATGTTTCCGACCAACACGGTCGAAATAACCACCCGCAAAAAGCTGGTAAAGCCGCGCACCCAGGCGCAAAAGGCCTATGTGCGCGGGCTTTTCGCTAACGAGCTCGCTTTTGGCATTGGCCCTGCTGGCACGGGCAAAACCTACTTGGCCGTGGCTGTGGGCGTGAACATGTTTATCAGCGGCCACGTGGACCGGATCATCCTGAGCCGTCCAGCTGTGGAGGCGGGCGAGCGTTTGGGCTTTTTGCCAGGCGACATGAAAGACAAGGTCGATCCCTACATGCAGCCGCTTTACGATGCGTTGAACGATTTTTTGCCCGGCAAGCAAGTGGCCAAGCTCATCGAAGAAAAGCGCATTGAGATTGCCCCCTTGGCCTTCATGCGCGGACGCACGTTGAGCCGGGCTTTTGTGGTTCTGGACGAGGCGCAAAACGCCACCTCGATGCAGATGAAGATGTTCCTCACGCGTCTGGGCGAGGGGAGCCGCATGGTGATCACGGGCGACCGCACCCAGATCGATCTGCCGCGCGGGGTGCAATCTGGCCTCAAAGACGCCGAGCGTCTCCTAAGTCGGATCCCCAACATCAGCTTTAACTACTTCACAGCAGAAGATGTGGTGCGCCACCCGCTCGTGGCGGCGATCATCAAGGCCTATGACAAAGACGCCGAACGTGGCTGAAGAAAACAGCTCAGAGCCAGATACCCATTCATGGTTTCAGCGCATGCTCAAAGCCACGGTCTCGGGCCCGCGCTTTGACCGCATGAAACGCGAAACCCAAGAATGGCAAGTCGCCTGTGCCACCTGTGGGCGCGGCAAAGATCTGTGGTCTGCAGGCGGCGTCCGCACAAGGGGCTTTGGCCGCAACCATGCCAAAGGCTTTTGTGCAGGCTGCAATGAGGTGCGATCCATCGTGGTGACCAAACGCACATGAGCGTTGAGATTGCCCAAGAAGACCCGCGCTGGGCAAGCCTAGATTTGGCTGAAATCGCGGAACGCGCCACGCAAGCGCTTTTTGAGCATTTGAACATCGACCCAAGCGCGGAACTCGCGCTTTTGGCCTGCGATGATGCGCGGATAACAGAGCTCAACGGCACCTTTCGCGACAAACCGAAGGCCACAAACGTGCTCAGTTGGCCGAGCCTAGAGCGTCGTGCGGATCAGCCGGGGCAAAGGCCTGAGCCGCCTCAACCGGACGCATGGGGGGCGTTCGAACTGGGCGATATCGCGTTGGGGTATGAAACCTGCTTGGCTGAAGCCGAAGCCGCAGCGATTCCCTTTGAGCACCACGTAACGCATCTCATTATGCACGCGACCCTGCATTTGTTGGGTTATGATCACATAAATTCGGCAGATGGCGACCTAATGGAAGAAATCGAGGTGGAAGTCCTTGCAAGCTTGGGGCTGCACAACCCATATTAAATGCGTCTGGCGAGCAACGCTCGCGTAACCAATGATTGTTGATAATGAACGCCTCCCCTAAGGGGTTATCTCCAGAGCCGCAGAGCACCTCCCTTGAGGTACCTGCTGATGCCGAAGACCCCCGACCGTCGAGTGATGGTCTTCTCAGCCGTTTGATCGGCGCCTTCTCTCCCTCAGATACCCCCGATACGTCGCAGAGCCTAGCGCCCAATGGCACAGCTGAAGGCATATTCGCCCTGCGCCAGATGCGCGTGCAGGACGTGGCCATTCCAAAGGTCGAGATCACGGCTGTGCCTGCCGACACTACGCTCGAAGAACTGGTGAGCACCTTTCGCGAAAGCGGCAAAACCCGGCTTCCTGTCTATGACGGAACGCTCGATCAACCTATGGGCCTTGTGCACCTCAAAGACCTCGCACTGCGCCATGGGTTCAATGGTCAAAGCACTTTTGATCTCGCGTCCATGTTGCGTCCACTGATCTATGCGCCACCCTCGATGCCCATCGATGTGTTGCTGCAAAAGATGCAAAGCGAGCGCATGCATATGGCGCTTGTGATCGACGAATATGGCGGGGTCGATGGGCTCGCGACGATCGAAGATCTGATCGAGACGGTCATCGGTGAGATCGAAGACGAACACGACGTGGATGAAGACGCGCTCTGGTTCGAAGAAAAGCCCGGGCTCTACGTTGCACTCGCAAAAACACCGCTTGAAGATTTCGAAAAAGCCACGGGCACGTCCTTAACGAGCCACGAAGATGTGGACGAAGAAGACATCGGAACGCTCGGAGGGCTCGTCTTTATGCTCTCAGGACGCGTGCCCTTGCGGGGCGAAGTTGTGGCGCATCCCTCTGGCCCGGAATTTGAAGTGGTTGATGCGGATCCAAGGCGCGTCAAACGCCTGCGCGTGCGCATCCCATGACCCTCAGCCCGCGCCGCCACGCGCTCGCCTCACTGGTGCTGGGCGCGCTGGCAGCAACGGGACAAGCGCCCCTTGGTTGGAGCCTCCTCGCACTCTTGGCCTTTGCTGGGATGGCCTGGATCCTACCGCGCACAAAGCGCCCCGCGCGAGCAGGCTGGTTCTTTGGCTTGGCGTATTTCGCAACTGCGCTGCATTGGATCGTGGAGCCGTTCCTGGTTGATCCCGAAACCTACGGCTGGATGGCGCCTTTTGCGCTGCTTTTCATGTGCGGAGGCTTGGCGCTCTTCTGGGGCTTGGCAGGTTGGCTCAGTGCCCGACTGAACGGTGGGAAAGGCGGGACTGCCGATCCGCTTATTTGGGCGCTCGCACTCTCAGCCCTCGAAATGGCGCGCGGCTATGTCTTCACAGGCTTTCCTTGGGCTGCACCTGGATATCTGCTTTTGGATACAGGGTATGCGCAAATGGCTTCTGTCGTTGGGGTCTATGGGCTCACGACGCTTGTGCTCGTCTTTGCTGCACTCCCCGCAAAGATTTTGATGTCTCAGGGTGCAGCTAGGGCAGGGCTACTCGGACTTGGTGCTCTCATTCTAGCTAGCCCTCTCAGCCAGATAGAGCTTTTGCCCACGCCTGCCGAAGGGCCCGCAACGCAACAACCGATGCCGCTCATCCGTCTTGTGCAGCCCAGTGTGGCCCAAGAGGAAAAATGGGATCCAACCCTGCGCGATAAGCACTTCGAACGCCTTTTGACCCTCACGGCAGCCCCAAGCGCACAGGGCGTGCCGGACGTGATCATCTGGCCGGAGTCTTCTGTCACGATCTGGCTCGATCTTGCAGAAGAAGAAATGCGCCGTATGCAAGAGGCCGCTGGCGAGGCCGAAGTGATCTTTGGCGTGCAAAGCTATGTGGCGGGGCGTTATTTCAACAGTCTTGCCACTCTTGTGCCAAGTTCTCCTATGCCCCAGCACGTCTACAACAAATCGCATCTTGTCCCTTTTGGCGAATATACACCCTTCTTTGGGCTCTTGCGGCGGTTTGATGTTTTTGGGCTGACCGAGCGCTCAGGCGGTGGCTTTTCGCCAGGCGAGGGGGCGCGTGTTTTGACCCTGCCCAAACTTGGCGCGTTTCAGCCTTTGATTTGTTACGAGGGTCTCTTCCCGCAGTTTGTAAACCGCGCGCCTGTGCGACCCGATCTTATGGTGTTGATCACCAACGACGGATGGTTTGGCGATTGGGCCGGCCCCCACCAACATCTGGCAAAAGCGCGGATGCGCAGCATCGAGCAAGCCTTGCCAATGCTCCGGGGCGACAACATCGGTATTTCAGCCGTTATCGATGCCAAAGGCGCGCTGGTGGCGCAAATGGGCCTGGGCGCGGAAGGTGTGCTTGATGCGCGCCTGCCACCTCCAAGCCCAGCAACGCTCTACAGCCGGATCGGAGACGCGCCGCTTGCCGTGCTATTAAGCGTTGTTCTTTTCGGCGCAGGAGCGCGCGCAGGTCGGGGGCTTATTGACCCGCCCGCAGAAGGGGTCTAAGCGCGGTAAATCTTAACGCCCCCCAACGGCTTCCTGACGGGGTGGTGCAACTCTAATGGAGCACGTTTCATGTCTCGCCAAAATTACGTTTTCACTTCTGAGTCCGTTTCAGAAGGTCATCCAGATAAGGTTTGTGACCGCATTTCAGATGCCGTGCTCGACGCGCTTTTAACCGTAGAGCCAGAGGCCCGCGTGGCCTGCGAAACCTTTGCGACAACCAACCAAGTTGTGATTGGTGGCGAGATTGGCCTGTCGGACCCTGAGCGCTTGGCCCAAATGCAAGACGAGATTGACGGCATTGCGCGCGCCTGCATCAAAGACATTGGCTACGAGCAAGACAAGTTCCACCATGCCACCTGCAATGTGTTGAACCTTCTGCACGAGCAATCGGCGCATATCGCGCAGGGTGTGAATGCCTCGGGTAACAAAGACGAGGGTGCTGGCGACCAAGGCATCATGTTTGGCTACGCCTGCCGCGAGACGCCCGAATTGATGCCCGCCCCCATTCACTATTCCCATGCGATCCTGCGGCGGTTGGCGGAAGTGCGCAAATCTGGCGCGGAGCCCAGCCTACGGCCTGACGCCAAGAGCCAAATTTCGCTGCGCTATGAAGATGGCAAGCCTGTGGATGTAACCTCTATTGTTTTGTCGACGCAGCACGCTTCCGAGGATCAAACCAGCGATGATATCCGCGCGATTGTGGAACCTTATATTCGCGAAGTGCTTCCCTCCGGCTGGATTACAGAGGCCACCGAGTGGTGGGTGAATCCCACAGGCACCTTTGTGATCGGCGGGCCAGACGGCGATGCCGGCCTCACAGGGCGTAAAATCATTGTGGATACCTATGGCGGTGCGGCCCCTCATGGTGGCGGTGCGTTTTCGGGCAAAGACCCAACCAAGGTGGACCGTTCAGCGGCCTACGCGGCGCGTTACGTGGCCAAAAACATTGTAGCGGCTGGCCTGGCGGATCGCTGCACGCTGCAGTTGAGCTATGCGATTGGCGTGGCCAAGCCACTTTCGATCTACGTCGATACTTATGGGACCAGCGACGTGCCGCCTGCGCAGATTGAAGCAGCGGTCGGCAAAGTGATGGATCTCACACCACGCGGGATCCGGGCGCATCTTGGGCTCAATAAACCTATTTACCAGCGCACCGCAGCCTACGGCCACTTTGGCCGCGCTCCGGAGGCGGACGGCGGGTTTTCTTGGGAACGAACCGATCTTGTTGATGCGCTTAAATCCGAGATTTGATCCAATTGAGATGCGGGCTTGTCGCCCGCATCGCGGTTTTCTTGGCGCTATGATGCGAGGTCCGTACTTATGACGGATGGCAAACACCCCAGCGGCGCGCCATGGCGCAACTTTTATGGCCGGTTTAAAGGAAAAGGCCTGCGCGAGGCCCAGCAAGCGCGGCTGGAGGAAGATCTGGCGAAGCTCTCGCCGGGGCCTGTGGGCTGGGAGGAGAACCCGAGCCGTGTTCCGCTTGATCTTGAGGGGCTTTTTGGCGGTAAACCACTTTGGCTCGAGATTGGCTTTGGGGGTGGCGAGCACTTGGTGCATCAAGCGGTCTCTAACTCTGATGTGGGGATTATTGGCGCAGAGCCTTATATCAATGGCGTGGCCATGCTTTTGGGCAAGATCGAAGAGGCGGGTGTTGAAAACGTGCGGGTTTATCCGGGCGACGCGCGGCATATGTTCGATGTATTGCCGGAGGCCTCTGTGGGCCGTGCGTTTTTGCTGTATCCCGATCCTTGGCCTAAAAAACGCCATCACCGCCGCCGGTTCGTGACCCAAGAGCATTTGGAGCCCTTGGCGCGGGTGATGGCGCCAGGTGCTGCGTTTCGTGTGGCCACCGATATTCCCGACTATGTGCGGCAAACCTTGCTTGAAGTGCCGAAAGCGGGATTTGAGTGGACAGTTGAAGGGCCCCGCGATTGGCGTGAGGCTTGGCCCGATTGGATCTCGACGCGGTATGAGCAAAAAGCGCTGCGGGAGGGTCGGGTGCCGCATTACTTGAGCTTTGTGCGGCAGGGCTAGCCTCGGATTTTGAGTATTTTTGCCAAGAAAAAGAGGGATGCCATTGTGGGCTGGGATGGGTCTCGCTAAGAGGTGCGTTGCGAAGAAGGAGAGCTCTTATGTCGGGCCAAGGCCAACCTATTCCAATGACGGCCCGTTTGAGTGGGCCTTTGACAGGCCGCGCTGAGGTGCCTGGCGATAAATCGATCTCGCACCGCTCGCTGCTTTTGGGGGCGCTCTGTGTTGGCGAAACCACTGTGACAGGGCTTTTGGAAGGCGAAGACGTGCTGCGCACGGCTCAAGCTATGCGGGCCTTTGGCGCCGAAGTGACCCGGGACGAGAGCGGCACCTGGCATATCCACGGCGTGGGCGTTGGGGGATTTGCTGAGCCCGAAGATGTGATTGATTGCGGCAATGCAGGCACGGGCGTTCGCCTAATTATGGGTGCGATGGGTACTTCGCCCATCACAGCGACGTTTACCGGGGACGCCTCTCTGCGCGGGCGCCCGATGGCGCGCATCACCGATCCTTTGGCGCTTTTTGGCACGTGGGCTTACGGGCGCGATCAAGGGCGTTTGCCTATGACACTTGTGGGCGCGCGCGATCCTATGCCGGTGGAATACGTGACGCCTGTGCCGTCTGCTCAGGTGAAATCTGCGGTTCTTTTTGCCGGGCTTAATGCGCCCGGCGAGACCGTGGTGATCGAAAAGGAAGCCACGCGCGATCATACCGAACGGATGTTTGCAGGTTTTGGCGCGCAGGTCACAACGGAAGAAACAAACGAAGGGCGCGTGATCCGCTTGCAAGGACAACCCGAGCTCACACCGCAGCATATTGACGTGCCTCGAGATCCATCCTCCGCGGCGTTTCCTGTTTGTGCGGCTCTGATCACCGAAGGCTCAGATGTTTTGGTGCCCAATATTGGGCTTAACCCAACACGGGCGGGGCTCTTCTTTACTCTGCAAGACATGGGCGCGGATTTGACGTTTGAAAACCCACGCGAAGCAGGCGGTGAGCCCGTGGCGGATCTGCGCGCGAAGTTCTCGCCAAATATCAAAGGCATCGAGGTGCCCGCGGAACGCGCAGCGAGCATGATTGATGAATACCCCATTCTCTCTGTTGTTGCGGCCTGTGCGAACGGCGAGACCTATATGCCGGGCGTGAAGGAATTGCGGGTCAAGGAAAGCGACCGGATTGACGCCATGGCCAAAGGCCTGCGGGCTTGCGGTGTTGAAGTCGAAGAGGGCGAAGACTGGTGGCGTGTACTTGGGCAAGGCGCTGGCAATGTGCCTGGTGGTGCCACCGTGGAAAGCCGTTTGGATCACCGGATTGCTATGAGTTTCTTATGCCTTGGATTTGCGTCCAAAAAACCTGTAACCGTGGATGATGGGGGCCCGATTGCGACCTCTTTCCCAGTCTTTGAGGCGCTTATGCAGGGGTTGGGTGCAGTGCTCACGCGCGACAATGCGTAAGCGATAGACATCCTGCCTTTTTGAGTGACGGCCGAGCGGCCGCTTTGGGCTTGCAGCAGCGCCTTTGGGGTGAAATGTTCACACCATGAGTGTGACTTCCTCCCAGCTACGTTTCACCATTGCAATTGATGGCCCCGCTGCGGCGGGCAAAGGGACGATTTCCCGGGGTTTGGCCGCGCATTTTGGCTTTGCTCACCTCGATACAGGGCTTCTTTATCGTGCGGTTGGGGCGAAGATGCTGGCTGGGGTTGCCCCGATCGAGGCTGCGCAAGCACTTAGCCCAGAGGATCTTCAAAATGAAGCTCTGCGCACGGGTCCTGTTGCGCAGGCAGCCAGTAAAGTGGCGGCGATCCCAGAAGTGCGGGCTGCGCTTGTGGATTTTCAACGGGCTTTTGCGCGTCGCGCGGGGGGAGCTGTGCTGGACGGGCGAGATATTGGCACGGTCATTTATCCTCAGGCGGAAGTGAAGCTCTTCGTGACGGCCTCTGCCGCCGTACGCGCGGAGCGGCGTTTTAAAGAGTTGTCTGAAAAAGACCCAAGCGTGACCATGGACGGCGTTATGGCCGATGTGGAAGCCCGCGACGCCCGCGACAGAGATCGGGCGGCTGCCCCTTTAAAGCCAGCAGAGGACGCTGTGCTTTTGGACACCTCCGCGTTGTCGATTGCAGATGCGTTGCAGATTGCTCTGGAGATTGTGGAGGAGCGGACAGCGCCCTTGAAAGCTTAAGCGCTTCGAAGGTTTTGGCGGTAGCGGGCATGATCTGAGTTGGCGATCATCATGCGGATGAGGTGATCAACTTCGAGATCGCTCAAACGGCTCTTGCGGTTTTCGATATTAAGAAATGGGCTCAGCGCAAATTGCGACGTGTCAAAAAAGGCCATTTGCCAGTCCGGAAAAGCGCGCTCTTGTAGTGTACCACGTCGCAGCACCTTCATATCGGAATGACGGGGGTCACAGCGCAATCTGTTTTCCAACCCCATCAAAAAGAGCGCTGGGCCTTCGACGAACTGCACAAAGCGATCTTTTTCGCGGTAGAGAAATCCGGTCAAGAAATCCCGAGCGTTGTTTCGCACAGAGGTCTCACGCAGGCTACGCTCTTGCGCGCTGTGGGCGTCAATGCGGGCGGTTGATGTGTAGATAAAGTAAGGAAACGTCATCAAGCGGCCTTTCTTCTATGACCTCATTTCTCGTCAGGCTGTTTTACCAAAAGGTTAAGTCGCAGGCGCTTCTCGCAATTTTTTGTTGACCGGGCTTAAACACGCCTGAAAAGCAGTCGGTCACGGTCGCCGAGCGGTGTGTCGGCGCGAAAGCTTGGGATCTATACCAATGGCGCAGAAAAGCGCATCCTACCGCGCATTTGGGCAATTTTGACAAAGTCCTTGTAAAAAAGGCCGCAACGGGCTAACCAGCCCGCGTTAAACGTCGGGACAGGCGTGGCAGTAGGACTTCGAGCAGGGTCGGTTTCATACCGGCCCTGATTGTTTCTGCGCCACCATTCGACGAGAGACCAGATGAAACCCAAAGACCGGCGGAGACAACCGCACGGCCCGAAAACACTGTTAAAGGAAACCACAAGCCACATGGCGAACGCAACCATGGAGGAATTCGAAGCCCTCCTACAAGAAAGCTTCGAAATGGACACGCCCGACGAGGGCACAGTTGTCAAAGGCAAAGTCATCGCAATTGAAGCGGGCCAAGCCATCATCGACGTCGGCTACAAAATGGAAGGCCGCGTTGAACTTAAAGAATTCGC
>JBCDCE010000076.1:0-15256 GCA_039182515.1 Pseudomonadota bacterium
GCCCAAAACCTCTTCATTTGTGCACCTCATGCAAGCCAAGTTGCAGCAATTGGAGCTTTGGAAGGTGGACTTGAGCTCGAAAAAAACCTCAAAGTTTATCGGCAAAACCGCCAGAGCCTTCTCGAGGCGCTACCCGCAATGGGGTTCGATCAGATCGGCCCTCCAGATGGCGCTTTTTACATCTATGCCAATATCTCGAGGTGGAGCGATGACAGCGTGGCATTTTGCAAAGATGTTTTAGAAAAGGCTGGCGTCGCGATCACCCCGGGTTTGGACTTCGATCCCGTGCGTGGTCATCACACTGTAAGGTTTTCCTACGCACGGGGCTCAGAAGAGATACGTGAAGGCATCAAGCGCTTGGCGGATTTTATGGCGTCGCAAATCCCCATTCGGGAGACTTGTTTCGGATGATGGGCGAGGGTGCTTAAAATGGTCTGGAGGATCATTCTGGTCTTTGTGCTTTCTTTTGGATTGAGTGCGCCTCTTTTTGCCCAGTCCTTTCGAGCGGTAGCCACAGCAGATCCTGCGCGCAGCATAATTGAAGACCAAGGACCTGGATTTCGGATTGAGTTGCACATGAGCCAGGGTGTGCCCTTTCGATTGGCCTATCAGACTGCGCCAAACAGGCTCCATTTCATCTTTGACGGGTTGGATTTTCGAGACATGCGCGAAAGTGCTTTTTTGAACGCGAACCGCGTAACGGGTGTCACGTTTGACAACCGGGTCGCGCGGCAAACAGTTCTAACGCTTTTGCTTGCCGCTCCTGCAATCCCTTTGGACTTGAGTTTGGATATATCACCGGAAGACGGCAGAGCTGTTTTGAGCGGATATTTCGAACTCGCTGAGGCTTCAGAGTTTGAGCGCAGAGCCCAGACCAGTGTACTTCCACAATTCCCAAATCTGTCAACAGTCGAGGTTGTTGGAGATGCCACCGACGCTGACCAAGAATTTGTCGTTGTCTTGGATCCAGGCCACGGAGGACGGGATCCAGGTGCGGAATTTGGTGGGCTAAATGAAGCCGATCTTATGCTCAGCTTTGCCAGACGATTGCGCGAAGATCTTTTGCGTGCTGGTGCTGATCGCGTCGTTTTAACAAGAAACTCAGATGAGTTTGTGTCTCTGCCCAGGCGATTGACCCACGCGCATCAAGCGGCAGGTGACGTCTTTTTGTCGCTCCATGCTGATGCGCTTGAGGGAGGCGGGGCGCGGGGCGTTACAGTTTATGTTCTAAGCACCTCCAGTTCTGACAAGGCCTCAGCTGCGCTTGTCGAGCGCCATGAACGAAATGATCTTGTTGGAGGCGTTGATTTGGAAGGTGAGGAAGACACAGTTGTGCAAGCGCTGATTGGACTGGCGCGCACGGAAACCACGCCCCGTAGTAAAGCTCTTCAATCTTCTTTGATCTCTTCTTTGCAAAGGGATCTTCCATACATCAATTCTAACCCTCGGCGTCATGCGGCTTTTAGTGTTTTGAAGGCGCCAGATATTCCCAGTGTTCTTATTGAGTTAGGATTTTTGTCTGATGAAAGAGATGCCGCCAATCTCGTAAACCCGGCTTGGGCGGACCGCGCCTCGCGCGGGGTCGCGGAAGCTGTCATGGGTTGGTGGGCCGACGATCAAAGCCTTGCTCCAGGCCTTCGCCAATAGGCCATCGCAGTGAAACTGCGATTTTGAAGAAGGGGGGCGTAAATCCCGCAAATTCCCGCCACTGTGATTTTGACCCTGAGGGAAAATGCCCATATTCTAGTCTTCGAGCAGGAGTGAGTTTGAGATGGTCAGGGTCCTTTTTTCGTTCTTTGGGGCGATTTTTAGCTGGTTAACGCTTGCGGGCATCGCAGCCGCATTGGTGGTATTGGGTATTTTTAGCCTTTATGGGCGAGATCTTCCCAGCCATGAGAGCCTTGCACAATATACGCCCCCCACGATCAGCCGTATTTACTCAGGCCAAGGCGACATAATTGATGAATTTGCGCGTGAGCGCAGGCTTTTTGCACCCTCTGAAGAAATCCCTGATCTTGTAAAACAGGCGTTTATCTCAGCCGAAGACAAGAACTTCTATGAACACTCAGGCTATGACACGCGCGGGATGGTTGCCGCCGCGCGCGACGCTGTTGTCAGCCGCGGGCGCGATCTCAGGGGTGCGTCAACGATCACCCAGCAGGTGATGAAGAACTTTCTGTTGTCGGGTGACCGCACCGCGGAGCGCAAGATCAAAGAACTGATCTTGGCCTCTCGCATAGAGGGCACTTTGGACAAAGAACAAATCCTTGAGCTTTATCTCAACGAGATCTTCTTGGGTCAAAATTCCTATGGTGTTGCGGCGGCCGCTCAGACCTATTTCAACAAAGGCTTGTCAGCGCTCAACGCAGAAGAGGCGGCCTATCTTGCTGTCTTGCCCAAAGCGCCCTCGCGCTATCATCCTGTACGCCAGCAACAACGCGCAATCGAACGTCGCAACTTTGTTCTGAAGGAGATGTTTGAAAATGGCTATTTGGACGAAGCGGCCTATCAGACATCGCGCGCAGCTCCTTTGAAAACTGTACAATCGGGAGATTTTGAACCCTTTCGTGCGCAATTGCCGCCGCGTGGGTACTTCACAGACGAGATCCGACGGCAACTCAGCCGTGATTTTGGCGAAGAAGAGTTTTTCTCTGGAGGCTATGCTGTGCGCGCTACAGTTGATGCCGAGCTTCAGATTGAAGCTGCTGCCGCACTGCGCCGTGGGCTTGAGACATACGATCGCAATCAAGGGCTCTGGCGCCCCACTGGATTATCTATTGATACCGCAAGTTTGGAGGGAGAGGCCTGGAGAGAGGCGCTCTCGGAGTTGCGGATCGCACGCGACATCGATCTCAATGGACCCTGGTTGCCAGCTGTTGTGCTGAGCACCAACGGCAATGCAGCGCAATTGGGGATCGAAGGGCGAGAAGACCTGGCTGAAATTGAAGCCAGAGACGTTACTTGGGCGCGCCGTATCAATGCAGATGACACGCGTGGCTCGCAAGCAAAAGTGCCCGGCGATCTTGTGCGGCCAGGTGAGGTTGTGCACGTCCGCGCGATCACCCGCGACAGCGATGGCTCTTTTGTGCGCTGGTCCCTGCGCCAGGTCCCCGAAGTGCAGGGCGGCTTTATGGCAATGGATGTGAATTCGGGCCGTGTGTTGGCCATGCAAGGCGGGTTTTCTTACCAACATTCTGTGTTCAACCGAGCCACTCAGGCGCTGCGCCAGCCTGGTTCTGCATTCAAACCTTTTGTTTACGCTGCCGCCTTGGACAGTGGATATACACCCGCGACAATCGTAATCGATGCCCCGATCGAGATCGACACGCCTGACGGCTTGTGGCGCCCCAAGAATGCGTCCAATCGCTTTTACGGTCCAACGCCTCTGCGCACCGGCATCGAGCAGTCTCGGAACCTGATGACCATTCGCTTGGCCGAGGAAGTTGGGATGCGTACGGTTGCAAGTTACGCAGAGCGCTTCGGTGTTTACGAAGAAATGGGGCCTTTCTTGGCCAACGCGCTTGGATCAGAAGAAACCACACTTTTTAATGTGGTCGCAGCTTATGCAATGTTTGCCAACGGAGGAGAGCGCGTTTTGCCAACTCTTGTTGACCGCGTTCAAGACAGATACGGCAAGACCGTGTTCAAACATGATCAAAGGCGCTGTGACGACTGCGATCTCGCGAGCCTAGACCCCGGCCTTGCGCCGCAAGTGTTGTCTGACCGCCGCCGGGTGATCAATGACATCACCGCGTATCAACTCACCTCAATGTTGGAAGGCGTTGTGTTGCGCGGAACAGCCAACTCTACGGTGAAATTGGGTGTTCCCGTTGCCGGTAAAACGGGCACGACGAACGACGCAAAAGACGCTTGGTTTGTTGGGTTCACATCCAATATCGTCGCGGGCTGCTACGTTGGTTTTGACCAGCCAAGATCTTTGGGCCGCAAAGCTTCTGGTGGTGGTCTGTGTGGTCCGGTATTTACTGAGTTTATGCAGAATGCCACTGCGAAGTACGGCGGCGGCGCTTTTGAAGCGCCCGATGAGTGTCAATTCATCAAGATTGATCGCTTCACGGGGGCGCGTCTCTTGGAAGAAGCTTTTGGGGCGGATGTTGTGGCCGAGTGCTTTCGTTTGGGCGAAGAGCCAATCTTTGGTCTGACCTTTGATGGTGGTTTTGCCATGGGCGCAGATTTGCCGATGTTTGACCGAGGCGTTGAAGAGGTCGTCAAAGAAGTCACCACGTCGTCAGGCTCCACCGGGCGCGTTGGCAACAAGGCTAGCTTTGGAAGTTTAAGCTCGGGCGGTCTTTACTAAACCGCCTTCCATATCAGTGCTGCTTGCGGGCTTTGAAGCGCTTCGCTACACGTGGCCGGACCAAAGAGTTAGGGCTTTCTTATGCGTGCAGAAATCCAATCCGTTGTTGAGGCGATTGAAAGCTCTCTCACTTTGATCCGGCAGCGCATGGATGTTGAAACTGCAGAGCATCGGTTGGAAGAGTTTAACGCGCGCACTGAAGATCCCGATCTGTGGAATGATCCAGCCAAAGCGCAAGCGTTGATGCGGGACCGCCAAATGCTTGTGGATGCGATGAACACGGAGAAATCCCTGAGCCAAGCTTTGAGCGATAACATCGAACTCATCGAATTGGGCGAACTGGAAGAGGATGACGAGGTCGTTACTGAGGCCGAGGCGGCTCTTAAAACGCTCCAATCTCAAGCCGCCGAAAAAGAACTCGAAGCGCTTTTGGATGGTGAGGCTGACGGCAACGATACCTTCTTAGAAATCAATTCAGGGGCAGGGGGCACAGAAAGCTGTGATTGGGCCTCTATGCTGGCGCGCATGTATGTGCGTTGGGCAGAAAAGAAAGGGTATTCTGTTGAGCTTCAATCAGAGACCGCAGGTGAAGAGGCCGGTATCAAGTCTGCTGCTTATAAAATCAGTGGGCCAAATGCCTATGGCTGGTTGAAGTCCGAATCTGGTGTTCACCGTTTGGTGCGGATTTCACCCTTTGATAGCGCGGCCAAGCGCCACACCAGCTTTACCTCCGTCAAAGTCTATCCAGTTGTGGATGACAATATCGAGATTGAGGTTAACCCGGCGGATATCCGCATCGATACCTACCGCTCGTCAGGCGCGGGTGGTCAGCACGTGAACACAACCGATTCTGCTGTTCGTATTACCCACGCGCCCACAGGGATTGTTGTCACCTCTTCTGAGAAGTCGCAGCACCAAAACCGCGACATCGCGATGAAAGCTCTGAAATCTCGCCTGTATCAAATCGAGTTGGATAAGCGCTCAGCGATGGTCAACGAAGTGCATGAAAACGCGGGCGATGCGGGCTGGGGCAATCAGATCCGTTCATATGTGTTGCAGCCTTATCAAATGGTCAAAGATCTGCGCACAAACCATGAGACCTCTGACACAAAAGGCGTGCTCGATGGGGATCTCGATGGGTTCATGGCCGCAACGCTCGCGATGGATGTGGCCGGCAAAAGTCGTTCAGAAGCTCAAGCAGAAGGCTAGATATCTGCGTATGAAGCCGGGAGTGCGCATCTGGCTGTTTAGTTTTAGATGAACAAACACGGAAGCCCGCCAAACATAGGTTTGACGGGCTGCTGCTGAATACTTGGTTAGACCTTAGGATTTGGTCGGAGCGGGGGCGGGTTTCGTCGGAGCCGCCTTTGGCGTTGGTGCTGCTTTTGCTGCACCACCGCTGGACAAAGGATCGTCCTGACGCTGCACAGATCCTTCGAAATGCGCACCGCTTTCGATTGCGATCGTTTTGTGTATGATATCGCCTTCCACGCGGGCGGTGGAGGTTAGGCGCACTTTGAGGCCCCGGACACGGCCCACGATATGCCCGTGCACCACGATGTCGTCGGCCATTACTTCGCCGCGGATCGTTGCGGTTTCACCTACTGTTAGCAGATGCGCGCGTATATCTCCGTCCACTTCACCTTCAACCTGGATGTCACCGGCGGTGCGAATGTTGCCTTGTACGTGAAGGTCGGCAGAGACAAGCGACGGCGGTGCTTTGGGTTTCGGCGCAGAGGCTTTAAATTCCGCTGCGCTTGGAGCAGGGGTTGCGGAGGGCTTTTCGTCAGCCTTCGCGCCGGGTTCGTTCATTTTAGATTTAGAAAACATCGTCAGCAGCCTTGATGTAGATCATTGGGTTGACGGGCTTACCGCCAACGCGCACCTCGTAGTGAAGGTGGACCCCAGTGACGCGTCCTGATGCGCCCATGTCGCCAATGCGTTGACCGCGTGTGACCCGTTGGCCAACCCGTACTCGGATTTTTGACATATGGGCATAGCGAGTTTCAATGCCAAACTCGTGTTGAATCTTCACCAATCGTCCATAACCTGACGACCAACCCGCATGAGTGACCACGCCATCGGCAGTTGAGTAGAGCGGAGTGCCGTTTGGAGCCGCAAAATCCACTCCATTGTGCATGCGTCTGCCCCCTGTCTTGGGATCGCGCCGCACACCGAAAGGCGAAGTGAATCGGAAGGCTGCTTTGACGGGTGTTGCAAAAGGCGCTTTTTGAGCCGCAATCCGGTATAGGTTCAAGCGGTCCATCTGGCTCAAAAGGCGCTTGGCCCTGGTTTCGTCTTCACTCGGGTCAGTTCCCTTGGACGAAAGCGTGAGCGGCGTCAGTGGGCCGCCTTGGCCGGAATATCCTGCACGTACTTTGCGCAGCACGAGATCGGGGTTCATGCCTGCGGCTTTGAACATCTTGTCTAACGGCTCAACTGAGACGGTCATGGCTTCTTCCAATGAGCGGAAGATATCGTCGTTGCGGTCTTCTATCGTTTCAAGTTGCCAGGCCATTTCGTCGGCATACTCAGTAGCCTCTTGGGCTGAGCTCGACACAGCATCCCGCTCTGCAGCGGTTGCTGTCAGAGCAGAGCTCAGAAAAGCAACCGTTTCAGGCAAGGCGATCGTAGGATCTGGTTCGGATCCCTGTGGCGCTGTTTGTTGTTCAGCCAAAGTGGCCAATTGCGCGCGCGCTGCGTCGCGCTCTTCCAAGACCTCCGACAGCGTCGTCTGAAAGGCTTCCATGCCGAGCTCAAGCTCTGTGGCACGCGTGGCTGCCGCCAACAGCTCGGATTGCATATCTGAAACTTGTGTCAGCGCTGCATTAAACCGAGATTGCGCGGTAAGGGCTTCTTGCGCGCGCATGTCGCGTTCGGCTGCCAGTGCGTTGAGTCGCTCGCGGTAAGTAATAGCATCGCGCTCCGCTTGAGCACGAAGGGTTCCTGCACCGATGTTGTCCATCAACAGGATGGACGTTGAGACGATGGCCCACGCCAAAAGGAATGCAACACTCAGCCAAGCAACCGCTTGCGTGGTTGGGCGTAAAATGACGAATTTGGTTTGGCTGGAATTCTCGGATCGCAAAAAAAGCCGACGCTCCGGCAGAATACGTTCCAAAAGGCGATCCAGGCGGTGTTGGCGACCGGTTTGCACGATTAATTGTCCCCGTGGTTTCCCTCTAAACCCGCATCACGTCCCCCAGTGCACGGGCCTTCCAAATGCCTAGCCTCCGTCCGACTTTCACGCAACTTAATAGCGCCAGACCTTAGATGATCTGGCAATTAACCAGTAAGATCGGCAAAAAACCGCCAAGACTTATTGGTGCTGGGGGCGCGTTTCGGCCTTGTCGGAAAGTGGCCAATAGAAATCTGGTGCAAGCCCCGCTTCAGCGCGTTTCTCTTCGTTAAAAGGCGCTTTGAGCGAAGAGTGGAAATACCGCTGTACGAGATTGTGGAACGTCTCTTTTGGATCGAGATTGTGCCGACCGCACAAAAAGTGAAACCATTTGGAGCCGTAAGCCACATGGTGGACTTCTTCCGAATAAATGACTTCCAGCGCTTCAATAGCCTGTGCGTCACCCGCTTTTTGAAAGTGGGCGATCATACCTGGTGTAACATCTAGCCCGCGCGCTTCGAGCACCATCGGCACAACCGCCAAGCGCCCCATGAGGTCTTCTGCAGTGTCCTCAGCTGCCTTCCACATCCCGGCATGTGCTGCGAGATCCCCGTAGCGCATGCCTTGTGCTTCCAAGCAATCACAAATCAGGTTGAAGTGTTTGCTCTCTTCATCAGCCGATTTCACCCAGTCGTCGTAGAACCCAATGGGCAATTCTACCCTGCCGCCAAAGCGCGCAATTATGTCCCAATGCAAATCAACGGCGTTAAGCTCGATATGAGCCACAGCATGCAACATGGCTTGCCGCCCCGCTGGCGAGCCCGGACGCCTGCGCGGTACATCCCGCGGGTGCAAAAGCTCAGGTTTGTCAGGGCGGCCAGGCTGCATTGGTGGCAAAGAGGTTCCAATATTGGGGATTTCACCCGCTCGACGCGCCGTGAACCAAGTCTCAGCGTGTTTTCTGGACAATGCTGTTTTTTCTCGGCCGTCTCGCGTGTTTAAGATCTGTGTTGCCATTTCCGTCAAAGGTATCATTCAGGCCTCGTTTTCAGGGAAAGGTCAGTCAGCGGTTTTGGGAGACAAGCCCCCAAAACGCTTAGTGCCATGTGGTGCGGGGCCGTCAAGCCGCTGTTTTAAGCGCTTCCAAAACCGCGTCGATGTGGCCGGGAACTTTTACTTTGGTCCAGATCTGCGCGATTTTGCCATTTGGATTTATCAGATATGTGGTGCGTTCAATGCCCATGTAGGTTTTGCCGTACATGCTCTTTTCTTTCCAAACACCATAGCGCTCACAAACGTCACTTTCTTCATCGCTCAAAAGGCCGATGCCGAGGTTGTGTTTGGCGCGGAATTTTCCGTGTTTGGCGACCGAGTCTTTTGAAACGCCCAAAACGACGGCACCCGCTGCCTCGAAGGCTGCTGTGCTTTCGGTGAAGCCAATGGCCTGTTTTGTGCAGCCCGAGGTGTCGTCGCGTGGGTAGAAATACAGAACCACCCACTTTCCATTGAGGTCGCTGAGTGAAACAGGGTCGCCTCCATCTTGGGGAAGCGTGAAAGCGGGCGCGGTGTCACCGATTTGAAGCATGAGGTATGGGTCCTTTAGTAAGAATTGGTTTGCGTCGCGACGCACCCCTTTTGTTTTAGGCGTGAGCTTGCGAGAATAAAGGTCATGAGCAGCCAGCCCGACACAGATGGGCCCAAAAGTTTCGCGGCAAGTGCCCAAAGCGAGGCAGAGGTCTTCAACCCCGACGCGGCAGCTGCCACGCTCGGAGCAAGACCTGCGCCCACAGTTGAGACGCCAGCCCCCCCTCAAAGACCAAAAGGAACACGCCGCAAGAAAGCTGTGAAAACGAGTTTCTGGGCTTTGCGTCACACTTTTGCGCTCGTGACACTCTTCGGGCTTGGGATTTTGGTGGCGATTGTGCTGAGTATGGGGCGGCCTATTGCCGCTCCAAATTGGATGCGGGCAGAGCTCAATGCACAGATTGCCCAGTCTATTCCTGGGCACACTGCCTCAATTGATCGGCTTTATTTCGTTCTTCGTGAAAACCTTGGGCTAGAGGTTTTGGCCGCGGATATGCAGGTGCGTGACAGTGATGGGCTCGTGGTCGCCGACTTGTCGGATGTCTCAGTGGAAATCCATCGATCTGGCTTACTTAGTCGCCAACTTGATCCCAAATCTGTCGAAATTTCCGGCCTTCAATTGGGTATACGCCGAAATCGCGATGGCCAATTCAACATCGCCCTTGGCCCTAGCGCGGATCTGAGCGAAAGCCTGGACTTGTCACAACTTTTAGCGAGTTTCGATCAAGCCTTCGAAAGCCCGGTTCTTGCTGGTTTGGAGCGCGTTGAAGGCGAAGCTTTGTCAATCCGCTATGAAGATTTGCAAACAGGGCGGGCGTACTTGGCGGACGGCGGGCGCTTTCGATTTAGCCAGACTGACAGCGATGCGCGCTTGCGAGCCGATATTGCTGTTTTAAGCGGGGCGGATACAGCAGCAAGCCTCGATCTCACAATTGATCTGCCCAAAGATGCTCCCGGAGCGGCGATTGGTTTAAAAGTGCAAAACGTTCCAGCACGTGACCTTGCCGGGCAAACGGCCATATTGAGTTGGTTGTCGGTTCTTGATGCGCCGATTTCAGGCGCACTGCGGTTTTCGCTTTCGGACGATGGCGGTCTCGGTCCGCTTTTTGGAACGCTTGAGATCGCCCAAGGGTCGGTCCGTCCTACGCAAACGACCCGGCCCATCCCATTTGATGCAGCGCGCACCTATTTTGCCTATAATCCACGCACAGCTGCTTTGCAGTTTGACGAGGTTTTTATCGACAGTCCTGCGCTTTTTGCCCAGGGCACAGGCAAGGCTTACTTGGACGCCGATATCGGCGAAGCGCCGCAGGCTGTCTTAGGTCAATTTCAGCTTGAAGAACTTCGCGCCAAGCCAAGTATATTGGTCTCCACGGAGACAGAATTTGATGTTGCAAGTGTCGATTTCCGCCTCAATCTTGCGCCGTTCTCGGTTGATATCGGTGAAGCCATTCTGCGTCCCCAAGGGGTTTCGGGCGGCAGCTCTACTTTGAAACTGTCGGGCCGTATTGATGCGGCGCAAGATGGCTGGCGCGTTGGCTTGAAAGGCGCTCATGATCGTATGGAAATTGAAGACGCCATGCGATTTTGGCCGGAGGCCTTTCGCCCAAACGTTCGCAAATGGTTTGCGAATAATCTGAAAGTTGGCCAGTTTTTTAACACGCAATCCGCTATCCGGTTCTATCCAAACGAGCCACCACGTGTTTTGGTTTCTTCAGAATTTACAGCGACTAAGCTGCAGTTCTTGAAGTCGATGCCGCCGATCGAGGAGGGCTCAGGGTTTGTGAGCTTTGAAGGCAAAGGCCTGTCGGTGACAGTGACAGATGGGTTTGTTGAAGCGCCTTCGGGCGGGCGCACAGATATAGCTGGCAGTCATTTCGTGATCCCGGATGCAACGGTGCCGCAAGCACCAGCTCAAGTGCATCTCGTAACAAAAGGCCCTGTGACAGCAGCTCTTTCGCTTTTGGATCAGCCTCCGTTGCGGGTGATGCAAAAGGCGAATTTAAGTGTTGAGACGTTTGACGGTACAGCAGAGCTTACTGGCGTTTTGCGGTTTCCGCTCAAAAAACGCGTTACGCCTGATGAAGTAAAGTTCGATTTCGCCGGCGTGGTGAAAAACGTTGCAACGGATAAACTTATGCCAAGGCGGCGCCTTGAGGCTTTAGAACTCTCCATTAGAGCGGATAACACAGGTGTTGAGCTCACGGGCCCGCTTGAACTCGACGGTGTGGCCGCACAAGCGACATGGCGACAGCCGATGGGCAAGAATAATAAAGGCGCAGGAAGTACCGTCACAGCCCAAGTTGCGCTCGATGCAGATGCATTCGAGACTTTTGGTGTGTCTTTGCCTCCAGGAAGTGTCAGCGGATCAACTCAAGCGGACCTCACGGTGACTTTGCCCAAAGGGGCGCCGCCAAAGTTTGTGCTAAGCTCTGATCTCAGAGGTTTGCGAATGGCTTTAACAGATCTCAGTTGGTCCAAATCTGCGCAACAAACAGGACGCTTGGAGGTCGAAGGGACAACCGGAGCTGTACCCGACATTTCACGATTATCTCTGCGCGCCAGTGGGTTAGAGGCCTCGGGGCGCGTTGCCTTGCGCTCAGGCGGTCAATTGGATGCTGCGCGCTTTGAGAATGTGAAACTGCGCGATTGGCTCGATGCGCGCGTCAGCATCGTAGGGCGTGGGGCCGGACGAGCGCCAGAGGTTGTGCTCCAGGGCGGTACGATTGATTTGCGCAAAACCACATTCGGGGGCGATGGGGGCACAGGCCAAGGCGGGCCTTTGGTGCTTAATCTTGATCGATTGATCGTCACCGAAGGCCTGGAGTTAACCAATTTGCGAGGTCAATTTAGCACGCAAGGGGCCTTTAACGGCGCTTTCACCGCATTGGTTAATGGTAAGGCGCCGATCCAAGGCAGTTTGGCCCCCGGTGGGACGGGAACAGCCATACGTGTCATCGCGCAAGACGCAGGGTCTGTGCTGAGCGCGGCGGAAACGCTCAAGCAAGGGCGCGGCGGTACTCTTGAGTTGATCTTGCGGCCGGTTCAAGCCAAAGGCAGTTATGATGGGACGCTAAAAGTTGAAGATATTCGCGTGCAAGATGCTCCAGCTCTTGCGGGTCTTTTGAGTGCTGTCAGCGTCATCGGCTTGCTTGATCAGATGGCTGCAGGCGGGATTTTGTTTACCGACGTCGACGCCAACTTCAGAATTTCGCCAGATAGGCTAACGCTTTTGTCATCCTCTGCGACCGGGCCTGCAATTGGGGTTTCTATGGATGGGCAATATACGCTTGGGTCTGGCGCTTTGGACATGCAGGGCGTTTTGTCGCCGATTTATGCGCTCAATGGCATTGGGCAAATTTTTACCCGGCGAGGCGAGGGGCTTATTGGCTTTAACTTCACAATTAAAGGAGATAAGAGCCAGCCGCGTGTAGGGGTGAACCCGTTTTCGCTCTTCACACCTGGTATGTTTCGGGAAATTTTCCGCAGGCCACCCCCAACCGTAGAATAACGCAAAGTTTCGTCTGTCCATGCGTCTGTCTGAATTCGATTTTGATTTACCCGAAGGGCTGATTGCAACGCGCCCTATGGTGCCGCGGCGTTCGGCCAAGCTCTTGCATGCGGAAAACGGGCAGGTTGTTGATCGCCTGGTGGAAGATCTACCAAACCTGTTGCGCCCTGGTGATCTGCTTGTTGTAAACAATACGAAGGTTTTGCCAGCACGGCTTTTTGGGTCGCGGGCGCGGTTGATCGGCAAAGAGACGGTCACAGCAGGAATTTCCGTAACGCTTTTGTCGCCGACGCCAGAGGGAGATTGGCGCGCTTTGCTGAAACCTCTCAAGAAGGTGGCTTTGGGAGAGGTAATTGCCTTTGGAAACGGGCTCGAGGCAGAGATGCGCGGCCGTGAAGACGGTCAGGCAGTCTTACGCTTCAACCTTCAGGGGGCGAGCTTCGATGAGGCTCTTGAGATCGTGGGGTCAATGCCTTTACCGCCCTATATCGAAGCGCTCAGACCAGCAGATGCCCAGGACAACACCGACTATCAGCCTATTTTTGCAAGGGAAAAAGGCGCAGTCGCGGCTCCAACGGCCTCTCTGCATTTTGACCTATTGCTCTTGGACGCGTTGAAATCTCGTGGTGTGGCGCGCACGGAGGTCACCTTACACGTCGGGGCAGGCACGTTTTTGCCCGTAAAAACTGACGATATCAGTGAGCATAAGATGCATGCCGAATGGGGGCGCGTTTCCGAAATTGCGGCAGATCAGATTGCGCGAACCAAAGCGTCAGGTGGGCGGGTGATCGCGGTTGGGACAACCGCCCTTCGACTTTTGGAAACCGCAGCCCGAGAAACGGGCGTCGTTCAACCGTGGGTCGGTGATACGGACATTTTCATCACTCCAGGATTTGATTTTAGAGCGGTAGACGGCCTCATGACGAATTTCCACTTACCCAAGTCCACACTGATGATGCTGGTGTCGGCTCTTATGGGGCGTGCTGAAATCCTGGAGATTTACCGTCATGCAGTAGCGAAAAAGTACCGGTTTTTTTCCTACGGAGACGCGTCACTTCTCATTCCCTGAAACGGGGCGATAGGCGGCTAAAGGAATAGAAACGACATGCGGTCGGTCGCGTGTAAATCGTCGCGGTGCGTGCGAATCCGCTAAGGCAGCGATGTGGCCAATTATCCTTTGGAGAGCGTGATGCTTCAGGTTTTAGGAACATCTTGGGCTTTGTTGCTGGGAATGGGACTTTTGCAGGTCGGAAACGGCTTACAAGGCACGCTTTTGGGTATCCGCGGTGGGTTAGAAGGCTTTTCGACCTTTGAGATGTCGGTCGTGATGTCGGCTTATTTCTTGGGGTTCTTGGGAGGATCGAGGCTCACACCGGAGCTTATTCGCCGGGTAGGGCACGTGCGCGTCTTTGCGGCGCTCGCGTCTTTCATTTCAGCGGTATTGATCCTTTATCCCGCAATCCCAGACCCATCGGCGTGGACAATCGGCCGTGTCATCATCGGCTTTTGTTTCTCTGGAGTGTACGTGACGGCTGAGAGCTGGCTCAACAACGCAGCAACAAATGACAACCGTGGCAAGGCCTTGTCGGTTTATATGGTTGTTCAGATGAGCGGAATTGTGGCCGCGCAGTTTTTGCTCACCACAGGGGCTGATCCAGCCGGCTTTTTGCTTTTTGTGATCCCGTCGGTTCTCGTTTCTATTTCGTTTGCACCCATTTTGTTGTCGATCAGCCCAACACCGGCTTTTGATACTGCAAAGCCCATGACCCTTCGCGAGCTCGTCAGCGCGTCTCCCTTGGGGTGCGTTGGCATGTTTCTTTTGGGTGGGGTCTTCGCTGCGCAGTTCGGGATGGCAGCGGTTTATGGCACAGAGCGAGGCTTAAGCGTGAGTGAAATCTCGATTTTTGTGGCGTCCTTTTATGTGGGAGCTGTCTTGTTGCAGTTTCCCATAGGCTGGGTGTCGGATCGCATGGATCGGCGTTTGTTAATCCTTCTGGCCGCCTTCGCAGGTGGGGTTGGGGCAACGATGGGCTTTATCCTCGATGCCCAGTTTGAGTTTTTGCTACTGTCTGCGTTTCTCGTTGGGGGCTTGAGCAACCCGCTATATGCTTTGCTCATTGCCTACACGAATGACTTTTTGGAGCATGAAGATATGGCCGCGGCCTCGGGTGGACTCATTTTCATCAATGGCATCGGAGCCATTGCTGGGCCGCTTGTTGTGGGGTGGATGATGGGCGTTTTTGGGCCGGAAGGGTTCTTCCTTTTCATCGCGCTTTTGATGGGGGGGCTCGGGAGCTACGCTTGTGTACGGATGTTGATCCGTCCATCGACGACCTCTGTCGAGGACACCACATCTTACGCCCCGCTTACCGCTACAGCGTCGCCTGTGGCTGTTGAGGTGGCTCAAGAGGTCTATATCGAGACCGAATTGGAGGAAACCAGCGAAACAAACGCTGCCATTTAAGTCAAATTATGCCGATTTCGCAGCACAGTCGGCATGAATTCAAAACTGTTTGCGTTAACGCCTTGCACTGATTCGTAAGCGCCCTAACGTAGGGGTCGTGAGTGTTGTGTGTGCATGGAGGAAAGACGAATGACGTCTCCCGAAGAGATACTGAGTTTTTGGTTAGATAAAGTTGGGCAAGAGCGGTGGTTCGAAGGCGGCGACGCGTTGGATCAGGAGATCAAAGAGCGGTTTGAGCCCGCTTGGAACGCTCTGATGGAAGGC
>JBCDCE010000077.1:0-15238 GCA_039182515.1 Pseudomonadota bacterium
AAAAAAATGTAACTGAAGGTAGCTTAGACAACGGAAGCCCGATTTGGATCCAAAAATTCGATAGCATTTGAGTCAAATTTTGCTTCAAGAGCCTCCAGCCCATCAGAGGCCAAGAATCCCTGTTCTCTGTCATGAATAGGCAACAGCCAAATAAGGCTGAGGGGACGTCCGCAGATTTCGGCGTTTTCGAGTTTAGGGCCGTAGGGATAAGGCGTGGAAACCAACAAGCGAGACATGGACGATCCCGCAATCCATGGTCTTCCAATATCAATGGTTTCTCCGATGTGAAAAAGACGTTTTCGCGTTGAGATCAGGAAGGCGAGCATTGCTATGAGTTCGGCATGCTCGCCGTTTGAGTGATCGCTCGAAATTATGTATTCGTGAGGATGTAAAAGTTCGGGCTCGAGCAACCCGACGCCTTCGCTAATATATACCCAATGCTCGACTTGCTCATTCGGGTGAAATTCATAAGTGCGGATGCCGTCAGAAAACGACAGCATTCTATCTTCATCCCAAATCCTAATTTGCGGCGAGCCTTCGAAATACTTGGTTGTGTGTGCTATAAGCCCAGCAACGTATTCTTTGTACAAATTGCACCTCTAGCAACGATGAATTGTGGTTCAATCAAACATCCAACTCCTCCACGAACCGGGCATTTTCTTGGATGTATTGGAACCGAAGTTCGGGTTTTTTGCCCATCAAGCGCTCCACTAGATCGCCGGTTTCCCCAGGCATATCCTCATCCACGGTCACTTTAATGAGGCGGCGTGTGGCAGGGTTCATGGTGGTGTCTTTGAGGTCTTTGGCGTCCATCTCGCCCAGGCCTTTAAATCGAGACGTGTCGATTTTGCCTTTGCCGCCGAGGCCTTTTTCAAGCCATGCGTCGCGTTCGTCTTCATCGATACAATAGACGCGTTTGGCGCCTTGGGTGAGGCGGTAGAGCGGCGGGCAGGCGAGGTAGAGGTGGCCTGCGTCAATCATGGGGCGCATTTGGGTGAAGAAGAACGTCATCAGAAGGGCGGCGATATGCGCGCCGTCGACATCCGCATCGGTCATAATAATGATCTTATCGTAGCGCAGATCGTCCACGTTGAAGCGCGTGCCGAGACCAACGCCGAGCGCTTGGGTGAGATCGCTGATCTCTGTATTGCTGCCGAGCTTAGAACTGGCCGCCCCCAGTACGTTGAGAATTTTGCCTCTGAGCGGCAACAGTGCTTGGGTTTTGCGGTCGCGTGCCATTTTGGCGGAGCCGCCTGCCGAGTCGCCTTCAACGATGAAGAGCTCTGTGCCGTCCCTCGCGGTTGCGGAGCAATCCACGAGTTTGCCGGGGAGGCGGAGCTTCTTTGTGGCGGATTTGCGGGCCGTTTCTTTCTCCTGGCGGCGGCGCAAACGCTCTTCGGCGCGTAGAATGAGGAAATCGAGAATGGCCCCTGCGGATTTTGTATCTGCGGCGAGCCATGTGTCGAAGTGGTCGCGTATGGCGTTTTCGACGAGCTTTTGAGCCTCCATCGTTGCCAAGCGGTCTTTGGTTTGGCCGACGAACTCGGGCTCGCGGATAAAGCAGCTTACCAGCGCGCAGCCGCCTGTGGTGAGATCCTCTCGGGTGATCTGCGCGGCCTTTTTGTTGTTGGCAAGCTCGCCGTAGGCTTTGATGCCTTTCAGAATAGCTGCCCAAAAGCCGCTCTCATGTGTGCCGCCTTCAGGCGTGGGCACGGTGTTACAGAAGGATTGGATGAAGCCATCGCGGCTTGGTGTCCAGTTGATGGCCCATTCGACCTTGCCAGGCGTGTTGAACTTTTCTTGGAAATCGACCGTGCCGGAAAAAGGCGCGTCGGCGTAGGTAGAGGCCTCGCCCAGCGTTTCCGTGAGGTAGTCGGCCAAGCCGCCTGGAAAGCGGAAGGTGGCCTCGCGGGGGGTCTCACCGTCCTCAATCTCTCTGTCTTCCAGCGGATTTCGACGCCTGAGAAGAGGAAAGCTTTGGAGCGGATGGATTTAAAGAGGCGCGCGGGCTTGAACCTATGGGAGCCGAAAATCTGCTCATCCGCATGGAAGGTCACCGTGGTGCCGCGCCGATTTGGAGCAGCGCCGACCTCAGCCACTGGCCCAAGCGGGATGCCCCGCGAAAAGCGTTGTTCGAAAAGTTTGCGATCGCGGGCAACTTGCACAACCATGCTGTCTGACAGCGCGTTCACGACTGAGGCCCCGACGCCGTGCAGACCGCCAGAGGTTTGGTAGGCCTTGCCCGAGAACTTGCCGCCTGCGTGGAGCGTGCAGAGGATCACTTCAAGCGCGGATTTATCTGGGAACTTGGGGTGCGGATCAATTGGGATGCCACGGCCATTATCGCGGATCGTGATCGCATAGTCTGCGTGTAGTTCTACTTCGATGCGGGTGGCATGGCCTGCCACGGCTTCGTCCATGGAGTTGTCGAGAACCTCGGCCACAAGGTGGTGGAGCGCGCGCTCATCGGTGCCGCCGATATACATACCGGGGCGCTTGCGCACAGGCTCAAGCCCCTCAAGGACTTCGATTGATGACGCATCATAGGTCTGCGCCTCCGCAGACTGGAGGAGATCTTCAGGCATAACCGCTCTTTGTGTTTGTTATTGACGCCAAGTATGGCCCGGCAGGGGGGAGGCTGTCAAAGAGATCATGGTCTTTTTGGCGCTTTGAGGCGGCCGATATGGTGTGACTTTTATCGACTTTATGCGTGTCCAAGGCCTTGGAGGCAGCAAAGCTTCAGAAAAGCGATGCCCCGCAAACGGGTGGGCCGTTGCGGGGCATCTATCACCTCCGCGTTGGTGGGCCACGGAGAGTGAGTGCGGATATGGCGTCAGACGCGGCGCGGGGGCGGGCCGTGTCTGGTGCGTCTGACAGAGGCCAATTGGCGCTGCTGCGACGGGGTGCCATGTTCAAAAAACTGTACGGACGACGCTGCGTCTAAGGTCCTAATCAGCAATGGCGCAGGCTGCGCGAAAGTGAAGGAAGCAGCTAATGTGCGCCATGTGTTTGTCATCCTGTCCAGTAAGCTCAGTGTCACGGTGCCGAACGGCTCGTTTGGAAGCTTGGGGAACACAGATGTCGGTCGCGCATGTGGTGCGCGGCAACTCTTGAACATGAATACTTTTCCCAGTGTGGAGTGGCGCAAGCAGAAGTCTTGCCGCCTTAATACCGTTACATTTTCGGCGCGTTTTGGCAGAAACTTTGTCAAAAATGTGGCATCGCATGTGATTGTGGAAATTGTTTGTTCTTAAAATAGAAACAATAGTAATAACTTACTGTTTTACAGCAAAATTGGGCCTAAGTTGGGGGTTTTCAGTGCCTCGGAATGCCTTGGTTGCGCCCAATTCGTGAATCTTTCGTCATAGTTGAACCGCAGATTCTGACCCTCCGCGCGCCCTAGTGGGCGAAATTATGACATGCAATTCCACACACTGCGTTGAGCTATCCTCATTTGGGCAAGGCTGCCTTTTTCAAAGTTCGAGGTGGCCGTTAAGTCCAAATGAACCTGGCGTGTGCAAAACCGGGCATTGCGCTCGCTGCCCGGCCTGATGCAAAGGACGTCCATGACCCCAGCAATTACATATACGGAGCACAGCCGGGCGCTTATGAAGCTTGGGCTGCCATTGGTCGGCAGCCTGCTTGCGAGCTTTGCCATTGGATTGACCGACATGGTGATGCTGGGCTGGTTTAGCGTGGAGGCTCTGGCTGCTGCCACGCTGGCGAGCAGCTTTTTTCACACCATTCTGATCGTGGGATCTGGGTTTGCCTGGGCGGTTACGCCGATGGTTGCGCAGGCGGTTGAGCTGCGGCGTGGCGCCCTCATTCGGCGCACAACGCGGATGGGGATTTGGCTTTCTGTTGGGTTTGCAGCCCTCGTCACCCCATTTTTGTTTTTCTCTGAGCCCTGGCTTTTGAAGCTTGGGCAAGGGGCAGACGTCTCCGCTGGAGCTCAAGATTACCTTCGTGTCGCGGTATGGGGGCTGTTTCCAGCGCTCATTGCGCGTGTGTTGACCTCCTATTTGTCAGCTATGGAGAACACAAAGCCGATCCTATGGGCGACGCTTGTGGTTGTTGCTTTGAATGTTGGGCTGAATTGGGTGTTGATCTTTGGCCGCTTTGGCCTGCCAGAGTTGGGCATTCAAGGCGCGGCTTTGGCCAGCGTTTTGGTCAATCTCATGCTTTGCCTCTTCTTGGGCTTTTATGCGCGCGGCCAATATCCGGCTCATATGCTTTTTACCCGGATCTGGAAGCGCGACGGCTTTGTT
The DNA here is from genome assembly GCA_039182515.1 of Pseudomonadota bacterium. Taxonomy (GTDB): domain Bacteria; phylum Pseudomonadota; class Alphaproteobacteria; order Rhodobacterales; family Rhodobacteraceae; genus JBCDCE01. The sequence goes on from JBCDCE010000077.1 coordinate 4,269, forward strand.
TTAGGAGAAGTGTTTCGCTTAGGCTGGCCCATTGCTCTGACAAATCTTGCGGAAACGGGCCTGTTTTTATTCTCCTCTGTGATGATGGGATGGCTTGGCACGGTGGCGCTTGCCGCGCATGGCATTGCGCTCCAAGTGGCAACGGCCACGTTTATGGTGCACCTCGGGATCAGCCAAGCCAGCACCGTGCGTGCAGGGCGCGCACTTGGGCGCGCGGATGGACAGGGGCTCAAACGTGGCGCCTGGGTGGCGGTTGGGTTTTCTTTGGCCACATCTGTGGTGGCCGTCATCGTCTTTTTGGCGATGCCCGAACAACTCGTTGCGCTCTTTTTGAGTGAGGATGAGCCAGCAAGAGACCTGATCATTCCTTTGGGTGTCTCTTTGGTGATTATGGCTGCGCTCTTTCAATTTGCAGATGGCTTACAAGTGATTGCCCTCGGGCTCTTAAGGGGCGTGCAAGACACGCGTGTTCCGATGTTCTTTGCCGCCATTGGATATTGGGTGCTCGGAGTGCCTGCGAGTTATGTGCTTGGTTTTACACTGGAGTGGGGCGGTGTTGGCGTATGGTTGGGGCTTGTGATTGGCCTTGGATTTGCAGCTGTGACCCTGCTTTGGCGCTTTGCGCGGCGTGCAGAGGGTTACCGCATCAAAGGCTAGATGCAAGCTCCGTGGCACAGCCCACAATTGACCGATCCCAACGAGGCTGTCACTCTGACTGTATTGATTGGAGGGATAAAACATGGCCCGGCGGTTTTTTGCACTTTGCGCGGTATTGCTTTTAAGCGGATGTTACTTGGGCTCCGATAAAGCGCTTTTTGCAACACCAGGAGACCAACCCTTTGATGAAACCGTTGTGCTGTTGGGTATCGAGCCAACAGGGGAGGTCAAAATTAACGCCAAAGGGGCCATTGGGGTGCAGGCCCTCGTACAAGGGCCGAGCGGCTATCGCACCTTCGAAATCACCAAAGACAACGCGAAAGCCACGGAGGTGTCTTTCCACGCACTCAAGGCTTCAGTGCCATCGGGCCAGGCCTACATCATTCAAAGGCAAGACAGACCAAACGACACAAAGCGCATGTATTTGCTGGGCGTTCTCCATGAGGACCGTTTGACGGTGCGCAACTTTGAAGGGGGCGCGGCGTTGCTCAAAGAAGTCCGTGCGCGTGGTGCTCAGATTGAGAAAGCCGGTGCTTCTGACCCGGCTCTTGTGTCCCGAAAACAAGATGTTGAGATTGCGCTAAAGCTTTTGGCGGAAAAGCCTGATCCAGCCAAAGACATCGCTCTTTTTGCCGTGTTGCAAGACACCCAAGAGGGCCGAACACGGCTTGCGCGCGCTTTGGCAACAAGCTGTTTGGCCATGGCAGGACACAGCCAACACGCTGAGGTCAAGGCATTGCGCGCGCCGCACAATGTGGGGGTTTTGATGGCGCAGCTGCCGCACAAAACGGCACTGCCTGTCTGCAAAGCGGCCCGGCGGGCGCAGCAGGACGTAGACGGAATGCGCCAGAGCACTGGCGTAGAGGTCGCGCTCGCGCGGAGCTATTTCGCAGCGAAGGACTATAAGACGGCCTTTGCAACGATTGATCGCATTGCCGACCAAGAGCCGGGGCTGCGATATGCGCTGCGCGCGGATGCCATGGTAGCGGGTGGAAAAGGCCTTCCAAAAGACCTTGCGCGTGTCAGATCCGAGGGGGAAGCTTTGGTGGCCAAAGGCGACGCCTTCGCAGCTTATGTTTTGGCGCATTATATGGCCTACAACACCTTTGGGCCTGACGCATATCCGCGCGCGCGCAGCTTGGCCAAGATCGCCATAGAGGCTGGGGTCACACCGGGCCACACCGTCATGGGGCTTCTCTATCACTACGGGCTTGGTGTGCCTGAGGATAAGGCGCGCGCTTTTGCGCATTATAAGCGCGGCGCCCAAGGGATTGATGTCACCGCTTGGAAGGAAGCGGGCCTGGCGCTCTATTTTGGGCGCGGTGTTGAGAAAGACTATGACGAGGCTTTCGCGTATCTGACGCAGGCTGCGGATCTCGGAGATGCGCGGGCTCAATATATGACAGGGTTCATGCTGGCGCGCGGCCAAGGGGTTAAAAAGAACGAGCGCAAAGCCCTTGTCCGGTTGCGAGCAGCCGTGGCGCAAGACGACAACAATGCCCGGGCGGAGCTTGGCCGCATGACCTTCGATGGGTTGGGCATGACCAAAAACACCAAAAAGGGCCTTGAATTGCTCAGAGAAGCTGAACGCAAAGGGTCCAAAGCCGCCAAAACCTATTTGGCGTCGCGGCGTGCACCGCAAAGCAATCAGACGACCTCTGGACAGACAGGGACGGGTCAAACCGGAAACAGACCGTCAACACAAAGCAGTGACAGCAGGCCAAAGCTTTCTGGCGTTCCGTCCCAACATCGCAGCGATGTGGACCGGCTTTTGGCGGGCAAGCCGATCCGGCTGACCCAAGCAAACATCCCTTTTATGGGCGGCTTAGGCTCCGGTCTCATGGAACGCTGCGGCAGTCCACGCAACACCGCTCAACGGTTGCGGCTTGCGGCCTTCGTCCAAACCTCCGTGACAGGCGCCATGGCGGGGTTTGATTATTCCAACCCTAATTTGGGCAAAAGCATCGGCAGCGCCTATCAAAGCCAAGCGCTCTTCGCTGCAGGCTCCGTTGTGGGGCAATCAACCCCTTGCGGGGCTGTGTCCGAGCGGATTGCAAAAGGGATTTTGGCCGCTCTCAAGGGCAATGAAGAGGGCCCATTCGTGCGCACTTGCACACCTGTGCATGGCGCGCGTTCGTGCCAATGTTTGGCTAATACAGGCCGGCAGGTCATCCCAAATCTGCACCAACAGACCTTCAATCGCCGTTTGATCAAACAAATCATAGAACGCAATCCGTTCTTAGGCCTGCAAATCGGCCTAACCTGTGGTATCGGCAACTATTAGGGCGATGTGGTGTGAGGCGGCGCCCCGCGCGCGGAGCGCGCGCCACCGATGGTTCCCAGCAGGCGCAGCCTGTTGGAGAAGGGAGGCGGGTGGGCCCGTCCTTGGCAAAAGAGCCCTAAGCGAATTCAGCTAAAGCCGGTCGGCCTTCTTGCGCACCAAAACCGTGCGCAGGTCATGCATGGCGAGCAAAAGTCGGTCTGTCACGGCATCGAGCTGGGCCGGAGTGGCTTTTGATTGCGCCCATTGGGTCGTGAGGTTGAGATGATCCACGGTTCGGTGAATGTCGTCGATGTCGCGGCGCGCTAGTTCAACCTGGCGTTTTGCCACCCAGTCGGTGATCTCTGCCACGTCTTCTTCGCTTAAGATCCGATCGCCGTGCGGCTTCACTTCGCCGTTGCGAATGTTGATCACAGCGATCTGGTCCATCTCAATACGCCGCATGCGGTTTTCGGTGTCGAGCCGAAACACAACAGCGCCGTTCTCGCGCACCCGGAAATAGTATTCTGGTAGGCTAACGCTCATATGTGTGCCTCTGCTTTCCCCAAGGTCATAGGAACATGCCACCACGAGAGCTGGCAAGGTGTTGCAAAGGGGAAAAATCCAAAGCCCACGTCACGTTTCATGTCACGTTTCACGTCAAGCCTTCGCAAAACGCCTGAATCCGCGTGCAGGCCTCTGTCAGATCTGCATCAGATGTGGCGTAGCTCACGCGGAAATACGGAGACAGCCCGAAGGCCGCGCCAAACACCACAGCCACGCCGTGTTCTTCCAAAAGCGCTGTTGCAAAAGCTTCGTCTGTGTCGATCAAAGTTCCGCCTTTAGAGGTTTTGCCCATGCAGTCTTTGATGCTGGGATAAACGTAAAAAGCCCCGTCCGGCACCGCGCAAGAAATGCCGGGTGCTTTATTAAGCATGCCTACCACCAGATCCCGACGGCGCTTAAACATTTTGTTGTTTGGCGCGATGAAATCATGTGTTCCGTTCAAAGCCTCCACAGAGGCCCATTGGCTGATCGAGCAGGGGTTGGACGTGGCCTGGCTCTGCACCTTTTTCATCGCTTTGATCAAATGCGCTGGCCCGCCTGCATAGCCAATGCGCCAGCCCGTCATGGCATAGGCTTTCGACACACCGTTACAGGTCAGCGTGCGCTCATAGAGCTGTGGCTCTACTTCGGCGGGGGTGCAAAATTTGAAATCATCAAAGACCAGATGCTCATACATATCATCCGTCATAATCCAAACCTGCGGGTGCTTAAGCAGGACATCTGTCAGAGCCTTAAGCTCATCCCGGCTGTAGCCTGCGCCGGTTGGATTGGACGGAGAATTGAAAATCAGCCATTTGGTGTTGGGCGTGATCGCCTCTTCTAGCTGTGCTGGCGTCATTTTGAAGCCCTGGTCTTGGCCTGCCAAGACGGCCACGGGGGTGCCACCGACCATACGCACCATATCGGGATAGCTTGTCCAATAGGGGGCAGGGATGATCACCTCGTCGCCCGGATTGATCGTGGCTTTGAGCGCATTGTAGAGGATCTGTTTGCCGCCATTGCCCACGCTGATCTGATCACGTGTATAGGTCAGGCCATTGTCGCGCTGAAACTTTGCGATGATCGCGTCTTTCAGCTCTGGCATGCCGTCGGGGGCGGTGTATTTCGTGCGCCCTTTATTGATCGCCTCGATGCCTGCCGCCTTGATGTGATCAGGCGTATCAAAGTCCGGCTCACCTGCGCCAAGCCCAATCACATCATGGCCTGCGGCCTTCAATTCTTGCGCCTTTGTGGAGACGGCAATCGTTGGAGAAGGCTGAACTGCATCGAGTGTCGCGGACAGAAAGGGCATTGTCGTCTCCATGTTTGGCTATCTTGAGCGAATGGGTTACGTAAACGGCGGATAAGCGGAGGCTGCAAGATGGAAGACGGCACCAGCGACTGGTTTAGTAGCGATATTTCAACATTTGGCGACCGTATTGCCGGCGCAAGAGAACAATCTGGCATGAGCCAAGAAGTTTTGGCCAAAAGACTCGGCGTCAAACTCTCGACGCTCCTGGCTTGGGAAGAAGATCTCAATGAGCCAAGGGCCAACAAGCTGTCGATGCTGGCAGGGATTTTAAATGTCTCTTTGGGCTGGCTTTTGAACGGCGAAGGCGAGGGCATCGACGCGCCGGATGATTTGACCATTCCACATGAGGTGAGTGATCTGCTCACAGAAGTGCGCCAGCTCAAAGCGCAAATGCTGCGCACAGCGGACCGCCTCGGTGTTGTGGAAAAGCGCTTGCGCCAAGCTGTAAAAACCTCGTGATGTCTGAGAGTTCTGAGGCCCGTCTCAAGCGGCTGAAAATGCGCTCTATGCGCCGCGGGATCAAGGAGATGGACGTGATCCTGATGGCGTTTTCGCAAACAGAGCTTGATGCGATGAGCGATGCCGAACTCACGCGCTATGACGCGCTATTGAGCGAAAACGATCACGATCTTTATGCTTGGGTCAGCGGCCAAATGGCCCCTCCAGAGGCCTTTGAAGAGCTCATTGCGCAAATTTCTGACGGCTTGGTGAAAAAATAATCCCACTTTAACCGCGCCTTAGCAACTCCATGCCTATACCCCGCTTTAAGCAGTTTTGGCGGAGTAATTATCATGAGCATGCACAATAGCATGGATGCCGGGAGTAAGTCCGGCTTTATAACGGGCTATTTGGAGGCATTGGCTTTGGTGGAGCGATTGCACCGCCTGCTGCTCGATGTCATCAAAGATGAGTTTGAACGCGTTGGCATTCTGGAGATCAACTCCGTGCAGGCACTATTGTTGTTTAATATCGCGGACAATGAAGTCACGGCGGGCGAATTGAAGTCCCGTGGATACTATCAAGGCAGCAATGTGAGCTACAATCTCAAGAAGCTTGTCGAGATGGGTTACATGCATCACCAGCGCTGCGAGATTGACCGCCGCTCCGTGCGTGTGCGGCTCACTGAAAAGGGCCGCAATATCCGTAACATAGTAACCGAGCTCTTCGAGAGCCATGCGGATGGGCTGATCTCAAAGTCTGTTTTGGATCATCAGGGCGTTGAAGATATCAACACAGCATTACGACGGGTCGAACGTTATTGGACCGAGCAAATCCGCTATATTTACTAAGAGCAGAGCGCGCCCCTACCAGTGGCCTGTGTTGCCCATACTAGCCCAGGGTTCTGCTGGGGAAAGGTTCTCACCCTTTTGCAGCAATTCGATGGAAATGTTGTCGGGCGAACGGACAAAAGCCATGTGCCCATCGCGTGGCGGGCGGTTGATGGTCACACCGTTATCCATCAAATGCTGACAGAGCGCGTAGATGTCATCCACTTGATAGGCCAAATGCCCAAAATGGCGACTGTCTGACGGGAGCGCGTCATCGCCGTCCCAGTTGTAGGTCAATTCAACAGGGCAGTCAGGTTGATCAGGCGGCGCCATAAAAACCAAGGTAAACCGCCCCCCTTCGCTGTCGTAACGGCGTGTTTCTTGCAAACCTAACAGCTCAAAAAAGGCAATTGACGTTTCAAGATCTTTAACGCGCACCATGGTGTGCAAATATTTAAGGGACATTACAAAGCTCCGTTGATGCGTTTCGCCGTCTTGGCTGAGTTAAGACTGTGTTTCATCGAGGTGTGATCTGCAGGCGCAGTCTTGTAAAGCCCTGCCAATGCGTTCTTTCACCTCGCCAGTGCCAAACGTAGTCGCCAGCGTTCCGCGATCAAGCCAATGAACCGAAGGCTTTTAGTGCAATACCGGGCGCAACACTCTCTTTTCTTTGGTGAAAATACTCAAATGTTGACGGCGCGCCGCTTGCAGGAACGGCCTTAAAAAACCGATCTCAGTCCAACTGTGACCGCAAACTCTTCAGACTTAAACCGGCTGACGGTGGAGTTGGTTTGGGACCAATCCAAATTCAGTGTCGGAGCAAACCCATAAAGATCCCGATTTGGGAAGAACGCGGTTATGCCCAAAGTGTAGCGGGTATCTTTGCGGAGCGCCGGATTCACCAGGCCGAAGTAAGCGGCATCGTCTAGACGACGGGAAAAGCCTGCCCGCGTGGTCAGTTCAACTCCGGCGACGGGTTTGGCAAGAGTGTAAGAAACGGTTGTTGAATACCGACTGTGAGCAACAGTTGCAGAGCGTGCATTCGTGTCAGATATCGAAACCCCAAACTGCAAGCGCCCTCCGTTCTGCGGGATAAAAACTGCCGTATATCCAAGGGTCCAAAGAGTTGCGGACCGGCTATCAGCATCGCTGCGTTCTTGGCGCCCATAAGACAAAGAAACCTGCCCCAAGCTTCGCGGTGTTGGTGTCCATGTCAGGCTACCAAAAGCCATTGCGGACCGGCTCAGGGGCTCTCCTCCGTACCAATTTCGACCAAGTTCCAATCCAACTTCTCGTCCAAGGCCACGCGCGTTTTGCGCAAAACGATAAGTGCCACGCAGGCCGAGATCGTCAAAGCTAAAGTCTGAGGCACCTGGCAAATCTGCCGTTGGATCTGCCGCCCGGGCCGCCTCCAATTTGTCTTTCGCATCCTGTGAAAACCAATATCGGCGCAGGTCAGCCCGACCTAAAAGAGACCAAGAGGCACCATCTTTGAGCGCCTTGGTGTAGCTCACCGCACCAAATCCGCGCGCTTGAAAGCCGGACAGAGCTTGGCTGTCGACTGATAAAACCACGGGTTCAGACCCCAGCGGGTTTTCACCATTTAAAGTGGCCTCGGACGAGCCATTATTGATGTTGGAGGAAGGGCGGACGGAAAAATCGAAGTTGTATTTCCATGGGTTTTGGCGATCGAGAATTTTATAATCCCGTGCAAGGCGCGCCTTGAGGGCGTCGTTTGGTGCATTTTGCCGTGCCCTGCGCAGCCAAACCTGCGCGAGTGTTAGACGGTTCTCAACGACATAGCTGTCGGCAACCAATACAGCCGCGTTGTGCCTTTGGAGGGGCGTCTGGGCGAATGCCAGCGCTTTTCGCGCCGCCTCGCGCGACGCAGAGCTTTCACCAGTGGCCCGTGCGGCTTGCCCAAGCAAAAGCCAAAGGTCCGGCGCTTCTGGTCTTGATTGTAATAGGCCTTGGGCAATTGCGGCGGCCGCGCGCGGTTTATTCTGCGCGATGAGTTGATTGGCGAAAGCAAAGGCTTGGGCGGGAGACAGGCGCAACTCTTGTGCATGAGCGCCGGTTGTGACCGCGCCTAACAAGAAACCTGACAAACCAAAGATCACTACGGCGGTCGCTAGGCCGCACTTTAAGCGCTGTCTCACAAAACCCCCAGACACTCCGCGTTATGGAATAACTTGGTCCGCCCCAAATACTCCGATTTCTTGCGCGGTGAACTCCGAGGTAAGATCAACGAGTTCAACGGATTGGCTCGCCACGTTTGCGGGCAATGTTGGGAATTCCAAAAGCGTGTCGTCCACACCGCCATCTGCCGCAGCTGGGTTGATGCCGAGATTAATCTGATTTTCGATCAGTTGGAAGTTTGTGGAGTTATAGGCGCTTAGGATTGTGCCGTCGTTCAGAGTAACGTTCTGAACCCGAATCTGAGCTTGAAAGCGCGGCCCAACCATCTCGAGGAACCCGGTTACTTCTTCACTGTTCTCACCCGCCAACAGGGCCTCATAGGTGCCCGAGTCGCGTACAGCGCCATTGAAGGTCGTTGTCACATTGGACGACAGAATCTCGCCGATATTGTTGATGGAGGCTGTGGACAAAATAATCGTTGGCAAGTCTTCACCCAACTCACCAGCCGATCCTATGATTTGACGGTTTGTGATTTGGCCTTCGACAGCACCAAACTCGTCATTTGCAGGATCAAAGTCCAAAATATCGACCTCAATTCTCGCATCGCCGCGCACAACCTCTAGACCGCTGATCCCATCAAAGGTCCGCACAGCATTGTATGTGCCGAGGTAGACATATTCGCCGCCCGCAGGCAGGTTGAATGCATCTTGGGTGCGGCGGATATTTGCGCCGCCAAACCCATAGCCATTGTACGAGCGACTTGCGGCGGCCGTGGCTTCGTAGTCGTCTCCGTTTACGAAAACGGCAAAGTACTTCCGCTGACCCGTGGTTGTTGTTTCACGGCTTTCGTAGACTGCCAGGTTTACGGCCGGGTTGTTTGCGTTGTCGTAAATACCCTCTGGCCCATCAAAGGGCAGGTTGTTGATAACAAGCTGATCGTTCGCGGCGTCGTACTGAACGTCGTTCATCGTAAAGCCCCGGCCGGTGTTAAACAAAAAGTTGTTTGTTGCCGTTTCGTTTTCGTTGAGAAGCTCAACTTCATCGATTTCCGCTTCAATCTCGGGATCAGGGCTCACCGTAAAGGGGTTTTGCCCATCAGAGGAGCCACAGGCGGATAGCGCGCCGAGCGCCAACAAAAGCGTTGCGTTTCGTGACATCATTTTTTTGCTCGATTTGCCTATTTTTGTTGAGAAGACCATCGCTGAGTTGCGGCGCAAAGTCAATAATAACGCTTGACGTGCACACTCCATATCGGCGTTCCGCTGCTGCAATTTCCTAGATATAGTGGAGGCCGACTCACCCGATACGACATAAGTAGAGCGAGCACGCATGCAATGGCTTTGACCCCCGACCAACTTGCCGAAATTGAAGCACAACGGGAGGATCCGCATACCACGCTGCGCGCCACTGTGCCGGGTATTGAAGCGCATCTTTATAAGGCGCATGAGGTTTTGGATCATGGGTTCGTTCGTGTGATCGACTACATGGGAGATGACGCTGCCATCACGCAATCCGCGCGCGTAAGCTACGGCAAGGGCACCAAATCGGTTCAAAACGATGAAGGCCTTATTCGGTATTTGATGCGGCATTGGCATTCCACGCCCTTTGAGATGTGTGAAATCAAACTGCACGTGAAATTGCCCATTTTTGTGGCGAGACAATGGATTCGGCATCGCACCGCAAATGTGAACGAATATTCGGCTCGATATTCCATCTTAGACCGTGAATTCTACATCCCCGCACCTGAACAACTTGCTGCGCAGTCTGTGGTAAACAATCAAGGTCGGGGCGGGACACTTGAAGGCGCGGAAGCTGCGCGTGTTCTTGAGGTGCTCAAAGCTGACAGCAACCGGGCCTACGATCACTACGAACAAATGATCAGCCAAGACGGGCAAGACGGTCTAGCACGCGAGCTTGCGCGGATGAATCTTCCCGCCAACATCTACACGCAGTGGTACTGGAAAGTGGATCTGCATAACCTGTTTCATTTCCTGCGGTTGCGGGCTGATGCGCATGCCCAATATGAAATTCGGGTTTATGCTGATGTGATTTGTGAGCTTGTGAAAGACTGGGTGCCCTTCGCCTATCGTGCCTTTGAAGATTATCGCCTGGGTGGTGGACATTTGTCTGGTCGCGGGTTGGCTGCGGTGCGCGCGATGCTCGCGGGCAAAGAGGTCAGCCAAGAAAGCTCAGGCATGAGTGCTGGGGAATGGCGCGAGTTCCAGGCGCTAATTCAAGGCTGAGTGCCTGATTGTTTCGCCCTTAGATACAGTTTGGTCGTTTCGGGGCGGCCCATTTGACCCTATGGCAGAAATTAGGCACCATTGCGGCATAAAAATGTCTGCCCCAAGGGCGACGACGCCTGACCCTTAATCTGCCTAAGGACACGTTCATGACCCGTTTTTGTTTGACCGCCGCTTTTGCGGCGTTTTGTGCTGTGCCGGCTGCTGCACAGCCTGCTGAACCTGCCACCAACCCTGAAGTTCCTACCACAACTGGCGAAAGCGATGTTGTTGTTTGGGCCTGGGCAGGGCAAGAAAACCTCTGCCCATTTGGATCGCAACCTGTCACCGTTGACGGCACAATTAGCTGCGGTGTGCCGAACCAAACGCTGACGTACCAGCAAATGCTGCGTAATCCGCAGGGGAACTAATCAAAGAAGGCAGCCGGGCTCCCTGAAAAAGGGGGCCCGCTTGACCGATATATATCTGAGAAAGTCTGTTCCGAAAGCTGGGATGAAGCGACTTAAAGCAGTTTCAACTCACCTGCAGACTGACGCCCATCGCGC
>JBCDCE010000078.1:0-14021 GCA_039182515.1 Pseudomonadota bacterium
ATTGTCAGATTGGAAATCTGCACATTGCCACGCTGAACCGGCAAATGCGGCCAGATCAACGCGTACTGCTCTTCTGTTATCTCATTCATAACAGACAGTTAGCAGAAATCAGGCCAGGACAATAGTGTTAACACGCCCTAGCTTGGTTTAAGCATCTTCGATTAATCTTGAACGTATTTTCCAAAAGCGAAGACCTGTGCCCGCCCAGGGGGGGGCGGCCAGGATACGATCAGCGGCTGGTCGGCTTCGCCTCCCGGAAACTATTGGTGAGCGGAGCGATTCAAGTTTTCAGGACGGCTCTCTAAGTCTTGGAATTTGTGGTCCAGGAGGCCAGAGCCGCCTCGTCATCCTCTTTGGAGGCCACCCATTCCGCACCGCTATGGGTTATTTCTTTTTTCCAGAATGGGGCGCGGCTTTTGAGGTAGTCCATCATGAAATCGGCCGCTTCAAAGGCAGATTTTCGGTGCCGACTGGCCGTAGCAACCATCATGATGACTTCGCCAGGCACCAACCGACCATAGCGGTGGATCACCAGTAGATCGTTTAAATCCCAACGTGCTTTGGCGTCTTCCGCGATTTGGGTCAAAGCGGATTCAGTCATGCCTGGGTAGTGCTCGATTTTCATGGCTTCGAGATCCCCACGGTCTGTGTCGCGTACAATACCTGTAAAGCTCACCATGGCCCCTGCCCCGTTGAGCTGCGCCTGGAAGCTGCTCAATACTTCGCCTGCATCGAACGGCGCTTCCATCACCCGAATGTCCACCTGATTAACCCCCTGTCATCGGCGGGAAGAACGCCACTTCGCGTGCGTTTTCGATGGAGGTATCAAGAGGAACCAGGGTTTGGTCGACCGCAACACGCACAGCTGTCAGATCTGCGAATGCTGAGGCATAACGCTCTTCACGCGCAGAAAGCTCGTCAATCAGTTCCGAAACGGTTGTGGCAGAAGTGGTGACCTCTTCTCCAGGCACGCCAATACGCTCCCGCACCCAAGCAAAATAGAGAACCTTCATGTTGGCTCCTTGAGATAGGGGCGGGCCTTGGCAAAATAGTCCCAGCCGGTGATCAAAGTGAGAAGCGCAGCTATCCATAGGAGCGCTTCGCCGCCTGAGCGCGTGGCATCCAAAAGCCACTCGAGGCGGTTTAATCCAAAGAGATCTGGTTCTTGGCCCAAGCGGATCGCTTCCATCAAGGCGGGGTCCATCCCAATTGAGCGTTCAATCAACGCGTGCGCCACGATCCCTTTGGCGAAAAGTACGGCAATCGCAATCATTTGCGCCGTCGTTTTCCATTTCGCAAGGAATGTGACTTTTAATGTCTTGGCGTCGTTGCCCAGAAATTCCCTCAGACCAGCCACAAAAACTTCGCGGAAAACGATAATTGTAGCAGGCAAAAGGATCTCCAAGCGCAGCCCATTGAGCGCCACAAGCGCGAAGAGAGCGATCATAACCATGGCTTTGTCGGCAATCGGGTCGAGCATGGCACCGAACCGGGAGGTTTGCTCCCAAACACGCGCCAAATAGCCGTCGGCAAAATCTGTGAGTGCGGCAAACAAAAAGAGAATGAGCGCCGCCCAATCCGCGAAAGGGCGCGGCACAAACAAGAACACGAGCGCCACGCAGGGCGCTGCAACTAAACGAAAGAGCGTGAGCACATTGGGTAGAGTCCAAGACATGATGAGTGATGTAACGATCTCTGACCTTGGGGGCCAGAGCGATCCGGCTGAAAGCCTACCTGAGTTGGAGCTGCTCTATCAAAACGGCCCGCTTCATATTGATTGGGTTGCAGGGCACTCCAAACGCGTAGTGCTCAGTTTTTCAGGTACGGGCAGTCTGCCCGAAGAGCGTCCAGCGCCAGAATTTGTTCGGCTTGCCTCTCAAGGCGGGGCCAATACCGTTCTTTATATCTCGGACAAGAGCCGATCGTGGCTAAACCACCCTGGCATGGCTGAAGAGATCGCAGATGTCGCTGAAGAAGTGGCCAGCGCTATGCAAGCGGAAGAGATGATTGCACTGGGCAATTCCATGGGCGGCACAAGTGCGATGTTGATGACCGAATTCTTGGCGTTTAACGCGGTGATCGCTTTTGCGCCCCAGTTCTCAGTCGATCCCAGCGTATTGCCCTATGAGCACCGCTGGACAAAGTTTCGCCGGTATATTGAGGATTTTCGGTTTCCCCATGTCGGCAAGATGCGCGACGACGGTCCACCCGTCTTTTTGTTTCATGGGACGCACCCGAATGAGCTGCAGCATGCCTTGCGGTTTTTACCGTCGCGCGCCATGCGTCAGTTTATTTTCCCAGGCCTTGGCCATGACCTTGCCGGGAAACTGAAGTCGCGCGGCCATTTGGAGCCGTTGATCCAGCTGGCAATGGATGCGAAGGCCTATAAGTTGCGCACACGCATAGAGCGCCTAGGCGGGCAGCGCCTGTCGGAATTGTTGCGGGACAAAGCAGCGGTCTAGCTCGCCCTAAAGGCCGTAGATCAAGAGCACTGGCGCGGGTTTCGAGTGCGTGCGGTCCTTCAAGTTTGCATTAAATTTTGCCCATTTTTTCCGTTCAAGACAGATCGTTTTCAGAGCGGTCTTCACCCCACCTTATCCGAATCGCCAAATAATAAAGGGTGGTAGGGAGAGGGCTGGCGCGGCTGGTAAATCAAATATTAACGCGCGCCTGCCTGGCATTGAGCCGCCAAATTACCCGCGCTCATGAAAGAAATTATAGATCGTTTCCGCCATTGCCTCAGAAATTCCATCCACAGCTTTCAGATCCGCCAAATTCGCCCGTGAAACCGCTTTTGCGGAGCCAAAATGCGCCAAAAGGGCTCGTTTGCGCCCGGCTCCAACGCCAGGGACATCGTCGAGCGGGGTGGCGCCAATCGTCTTCGCGCGCTTGGCCCGGTGGGTGCCAATAGCAAACCGGTGTGCCTCGTCTCGCAGGCGCTGCACAAAATACAATACAGGATCATTGTGCCGGAGCGCCATCGGTCGCTGACCCGTGCGGTGAAACTCTTCTTTTCCCGCGTCTCGATCCACGCCCTTGGCAACACCAACCATGGGGATGTCAGACACGCCATGATCTTCCATAATCTCGCGAACCGCACTCACTTGACCTGCGCCACCATCGATCAACAACAGATCAGGCCACAGCCCTAAGGTCCTGTCGGGATCATCTTTGAGCAAGCGCTTGAACCGACGGGTTAGCACTTCTTTCATCATGCCAAAATCGTCGCCGGGCGTCAGTTCGTCGCCGCGAATGTTAAATTTGCGATAGCTGTTTTTCATAAACCCATCTGGGCCCGCGACGATCATCGCTCCCACCGCATGCGCCCCTTGAATATGCGAGTTGTCATAGACTTCGATGCGCTGCGGCGGGGCATCAAGATCGAAGGCTTCCGCGAGCCCTTTGAGCAATTTGCCTTGCGTTGCCGTCTCTGACATTTTCCTGCCGAGGCTTTCGCGCGCATTGCGCGCCGCTCCCGCCACGAGTTCCGCCTTTTCACCGCGCAGCGGCACCGCCAACTCGACACGCTTACCGAGCTTTTGGCTGAGCGCTTCGGAGACCAAATCCTCGTTCTCTACAGGGTGGCTCAACAACAAAAGCCGCGGCGGCTCTTTTTCAGTGTAAAACTGGCCCACAAAGGCTTCCATGATCTCCGCTTCGGAGACTTCATTGCCAACCCGCGGGTAGTAATCCTTATTGCCCCAATTCTGATTGGCCCGGATAAAAAAGACCTGCACGCAGGCCTGACCATTCTCAAGATGCAGCGCAATGACATCTGCTTCAGAGACGCCACGCGGGTTGATGCCTTGAGCCGTTTGCACTTGGGTCAGCGCTCGGATGCGGTCACGCAGCGCTGCCGCCCGTTCATATTCCATGACTTCTGCGGCCTCAGCCATTTCATCTGCCAGTTTTTCTTGAATGTCCGTCGAGCGCCCGGAGAGAAACTTCTCTGCGTCACGCACCGAATTGGCATAATCTGTATCGCTAATTTTGCCCACACAAGGCCCGGAACACCGCTTGATTTGATAGAGCAAACAGGGCCGCGTGCGTCCTTCAAACATGGCATCCGAGCAGTTGCGCAGCAAAAACACTTTCTGCAATTGATTGAGCGTGCGGTTCACAGCACCAGCAGAGGCAAAGGGGCCAAAAAAGCTGCCCTTTTGAGATTTCTTACCCCGATGCTTTCTGATCATCGGAAAGGCATGATCTTTGGTGACAAGAATATTTGGAAAGCTTTTGTCGTCACGCAAAAGCACGTTGTATTTGGGCTTGAGCTGCTTGATGAGGTTCTGCTCGAGCAAGAGCGCTTCGGTTTCCGTCGCCGTGGTCAGAAACATCATCGACGCCGTCTCGGAAATCATGCGCGCAATGCGCCCCGAATGCCCGGAGGGCCGCGCATAGTTTGACACCCGCGCGCGCAGATTGCGCGCCTTGCCAACATAAAGCACGCGCGCCTGTGCATCGAGCATACGGTAGACACCCGGTGAGGCATCAAGCGTTTTCAAGTAGCCTTGAATAACACCATGGCCGGTCTCTGCGGGAGCTGTATCTGTTTGGGCTGCGTCGGTCATGATCCATACTTTATGATTCCATGCGCCTGCTGCAATCTTTGCTTGGCCGAGACAAGCGCAATAACATCCCCGATTCCTGTGGATAACTCCGTGGATTGCTTTGTGAGAGCCCGAATTTTCACAGTAATTTGAGAGGTTTCGTTACTTTGCTTAATAATTAGTCAATTTTATAACCCTTTGAAAAAACGCCATAAAATAAATTGGACCAGTCAACCAATTGAAAACCTTAAAGTTTTTATAACTCTTTTGTAACAGTGGCTTGCCCCGGTACAAAACTTTTCAAAAGGCCGATCACTCAACGCCTAAAACATCCGGTGTTTGCCAGGCCAAGTGTTGTCCCCCATCGATGCATAACAGCTGGCCCGTCACGGCAGGTGCGTCGAGAAAATAGCCCAAGGCGGCTGTGATATCCTTTGGATTTGCACCGCGTTCCAAAACTGTTGCCGCCCGTTGTCGTGCGAAGTGATCTTCGCTTTGTCGGCCTCCGCGCAGGGTTGGTCCAGGGCCAATCGCATTCACGCGAATGCGAGGGGCAAGCCCTTGTGCGGCTGTTTGCGTAAAGGCCCAAAGCCCCATCTTGGCAATTGTGTAAGTCATGAACTCAGGCGTCAGTTTACGCACGCGCTGATCAATCATATTAACCACAAGCCCGGTGGCCACCGGCTCGCCATTGGCATCTTGGCCCGCAGAAAATTCCTGACCCGCCATGGCTTGGGTCAGCACAAAAGGCGCGCGCAGGTTGCTGGCGATGTGCCTGTCCCAAGAGGTGCGTGTCGCGCTCTCGAGTGTGTCGTATTCAAAGATGGAGGCATTGTTCACAAGGCAGGTCAGAGGCCCATCCACACTCTCAAGCACCTCAGGCACCAACGCCTGTGTGGCGTCCTCATCTAAGAGGTCTGCTTCAAACGTCTGAGCAGAACGGCCCATGGCACGGATCTCGCCCGCGACCTCTTCAGCGGCTTCGCCTGAGCTTGCATAGTGCACGGCCACATCAAAACCGCGACCGCCCAGATAAAGCGCCATCGCGCGGCCCAAGCGTTTGCCGCCTCCTGTCACCAGTGCCACTGCCATGCGCTGCCCTCCTTAGGCCAAAAGCACAAAGAGATAGAGCCCATAGAGCCCCGCCAAAATGATCCCGTAGATGCGCCCGAGATTGATCCATTTGTAGACCAGTGGCACCAACAACAAGCTCGCACCCGCCATGACCCAAAGGTCAAAGTGCAAAAACGCCCGCTCCACCTCAATAGGCCCAACAAAGCTGGCCAGGCCAATGATGGCCAAGAGGTTAAAGAGGTTCGAGCCGATGACATTGCCAATGGCCACATCCGCTTGCCGACGCAGTGCAGCGCTCACGGTGGTCGCCAGTTCGGGCAGCGAGGTGCCAATGGCGATCAATGTGAGTCCAATCACCGTTTCCGAGACCCCAAAAGAGCGCGCGATAATAACCGAGTTTTCAACGAGCAAATTGGCGCCAAGCGGCAGGCCCACCAGGCCTAAGAGCAAGTATCCGATGATCTGCCACCAGGGCAGGTCAGGATCTGCGCCCTCCACTTCTTCTTCGTCGTCTTCCTCTGCGCTGCCAGCATCCCTGTGGCGGCGCGCTTCAAAGAATTGGTCGAGCAGAATGGCCGTAAGCGCTGCCAGAAAGACAATTCCATGCACCCAAGTGATGGGCCCCACAAAACACCCGGCAATGAAAAGCGCTGTCGCCAGCATCATATAGAGGTAGCTTTTGCGGGTCTCGACGCCCTTGGTGTGCATGCCTGCCAAAAGCGCAGGGATGCCCAACACGAGGAGCACATTGGCCGTGTTTGAGCCCACCACATTGCCCAGCGCGATGCCCGAAGCTCCTTCGCCCACGGCCTTAACCGCGATCAGCAATTCAGGCGCAGAGGTGCCGAACGCCACGATTGTGAGGCTGACGATCAAAGCTGGAATGCCCAAGCGCAGTGCGAAGTTAACAGCGCCTTTGACCAAGGCGTCCCCCGCCAGGAGCAAAATCACGAGGCCCAGGGCCGTCAAAGCAAAAGGCCAAATCATGCGTTGCCCCCACATTGGCAGGGACCGCGCCCGATCTTATAGCGTCCACAGCGTTTGCATTTGCGATTTGCGAGTTTGGCGGCACCTGGCACGCGCAATTTCCCAAACATGCCCAAGATGACCATGCCGATCAGGAAAAACGTGACAATCTTCACCACCATGAGGTCAGAGACCAAAGCGCGCGAAAGCGGCGCGTTCTTCGATTTGATGGCTCAGATCACTGACAAGGCGCATCCCAAAGGCCGCAAAAGGCGAGCGGCGCGGGCCGTAGACGCGGAATTGCACCTTGTCGCCAAAGCGCTCTTTCATTGTGGGCACGAGGTGCCCCACACCATCTGCGAGGCCTACGTCTATGGCCTTGGCACCAACCCAGATCTCGCCGGTGAAGAGGTCTTTGTCTTCAGACAATTTACCGGCGCGGCGCGCGCTGACGTGGTCTTTAAAGCTCACATGGATCTGTTCGAGGATCACCTTGATCCGCTCCACGTCTTCTTTCTTTTCTGGGCGGAAAGGATCGTTCATGCTTTTAGAGGTGCCCGCCGTATAGACTCGACGCTCGATGCCGTAGCGCCCGATCAATTCATGCAGGCCAAAGCCCGCTGAGATCACACCGATAGACCCAACAACGGAGGTGGCATCGACCCAAATCTCATCAGCGGCCGCTGCGATCCAATAGCCGCCCGAGGCCGCCACATCTTCGACGAAAGCAAATACCGGAACCTCTTTTTCTTCCGAGAGCCGCCGGATGCGCGCCCCGAGAAGCGAGCTCTGAACAGGGCTTCCGCCCGGCGAATTGATCACCAAGGCGACCGCGTCAGGTTTGCCCCGCGCAAAAGCTTTTTCCAGCAAGGGCGCTGCGGTTTTATCGTTCAGCCCGCGCGGGCCGCCGGCGATGGCACCCGTGAGGCGCACGACGGCCACAAGCGGGTCAGACTTCAAAAATGGGATCCAGCGTTTCATAATATGCGATGTAGAGCGCGTTATGCCCCTTCACAAGGTGCGCCCGTCAGATCAGGGCCAGATCTGGCCCAGATCAAAGCAAGATCAGCTGCGAATGCGATAGCCTGTGCGGAATATCCACCAAATCACGGCCAAACAGGCGGCGGTAAAGATGGCAATCGCCAAAAGGCTCACGGCAATCGGGAAATCTGCTTCCCCAAAAAAGGTCCAGCGGAACCCAGAGACCAAATAGACCACCGGATTAAAGAGCGTCACTGTCTGCCAGGCAGGTGGCAGCATCGAGATTGAGTAAAACGAACCCCCGAGGAACACGAGCGGCGTAATCACCAAAAGCGGGATCAGCTGAAGCTGTTCGAAGTTGCCCGCCCAGATGCCAATGATGAAGCCCAAAAGCGCAAAACTCACGCAGGTCAAAACCAGCATGGCGATCATCATCACGGGATGCGCGATCTGCAGATCCACAAAGAAGAAGGCTGTGGCGAGGATCACCACGCCAATAAAGAGCGCTTTTGTGGCGGCAGCCCCCACATAGCCCACCACGATCTCTAAAAAGTTCACAGGGGCCGAGAGGAGCTCGTAAATCGTGCCGATGAATTTCGGGAAATAGATCCCAAAGCTGGCGTTTGACGTGGCCTGGGTCATAACCGAGAGCATGATGAGGCCCGGCACAATAAAGGCGCCATAGCTGACACCCTCCACTTCCGTGATCCGGCTGCCGATAGCAGATCCAAAGACCACGAAATACAAAGAGGTTGAGAGCACAGGCGACAAGAAGCTTTGCGCCAGCGTGCGAAAGAACCGCGCCATTTCGTAGAGGTAGATGGATTTAACCGCTTGAGCGTTCATTCTGCCGCCTCCTTTTTCACGAGCCCCACGAATATGTCTTCTAGGCTCGACTGCGCGGTGGAGATGTCTTTGAGCTGCAGCCCCGCGGTTTGAATGTCGTTGAGTAAGCGCGTGATGCCCGTGCGCTCCGAGCGGGTGTCGTAGGAATAGACCAACGTGCCTTCAGGCCCCAAGCTAAGTGCGTATTGGCTCAAGCTCTCTGGCACGGCTGTAATGGGCTCGGTCAACTCGATGGAGAGCTGCTTTTGCCCCATGCGCGCCATCAGCGCTTTTTTCTCTTCCACAAGCAGGATCTGGCCTTTGTTGATCACGGCGACACGGTCTGCGATCTCTTCGGCCTCTTCGATGTAATGCGTGGTGAGAATGATCGTGACGCCGCTTTGGCGCAGGTCTTCGACCACCTTCCACATGTCTTTTCTCAGCTCAACATCCACGCCCGCGGAGGGCTCATCCAGGAACAGCACGCGGGGCTCATGGCTGAGCGCTTTGGCAATGAGCACCCGGCGCTTCATGCCGCCTGAAAGCTCTTTGATCTGCGCGTCTTTTTTGTCCCAGAGCGAAAGCTGCTTGAGCACCTTTTCGATATGGTCGCGGTTGGGCCCTTTGCCAAACAGCCCGCGTGTGAAGGCCACGGTACCCGCCACATTGGAAAAAGGCTCCAATGTGAGCTCTTGCGGCACAAGCCCGATGAGGCTACGTGCCTTGCGGTAATCCGTCACGATGTCATGGCCGTCCACGGAGATCGAGCCGCTTGTCATGGTGCTGATGCCGCAGATTGTTGAGATCAGCGTGGTTTTGCCCGCGCCATTGGGGCCCAGCAAAGCCAGGATCTCACCTTGCTCTATCTCTAAATCAACCCCGCCCAGGGCTTGAAAACCGCCCCTATAAGTCTTTGTGACAGCGTTCACGGAAATAATCGGCGCCATAGACGTCCCCCAACAGGTTCCTCACGGTGTGAGCCTTGGTCGCCACAGCTAGAGCCCCTGCACGCCCTTGCCAAGACCAATGCCTGTGCAAAAACGCAAAGACCGCCCGCAGGTTCTTTCTGTTTGGGGCAAAGCGGGCTAAACAACCCACATGTTTGAAGGCTTTGAGACGCAGATGATCGCCGGCGCTGGCGCTGATATTTTCACCCGTATTGGAGGGGATCCGAGCGCACCACCCGTCCTGCTTTTGCACGGCTATCCGCAAACCAGTGCCATGTGGGACCGCATCGCGGTGGATTTGGCGCAGGATTTTCGCGTGGTTTGCACAGATCTGCGTGGGTATGGCCAAAGCGAAAAACCCAAGAGCGCTCCGGATCATGCGCCCTACTCCAAGCGCGCGATGGCGGCTGATATGGTGGCTGTGATGGCCGCGCTCGAGCACGAGCGGTTCTGTGTCGGCGCCCATGACCGCGGTGGCCGAGTGGCGCATCGTTTGGGGCTGGATCATGTTGGCGTGGTGCAAGCCATGACAATCCTCGACATCGCGCCCACCCGGGAAATGTACGCCAATACCACCGATGCTTTCGCGCGCGCTTATTGGCACTGGTTTTATTTGATCCAAGAGCACCCTTTCCCCGAACAGATGATTGGTTTGGATCCAGATGCGTTTTGGACAAAGAAATGCATCGGGCTTGGCGGTGGCAAGCATCCCTTCTCAAAGGCCGCCAAAGCGGAATACATGGAAGCGTTTCGCAAAGAGAGCGTGATCCATGCGAGCTGCGAAGACTACCGCGCGGCTGCCACAATCGACATTGCCCATGACGATGCAGATGAGGGGCGCAAATTGACAATGCCCTTGGAAGTTTATTGGGCCAAAAACGGTGTGGTGGATCGCTGCTTTGATCCTTTGGCCCTTTGGCGCCTGCGTGCGGAGCGTGTGAGCGGCGAAGCCCTCCCCGGTTCACACTATTTTGCCGAAGAAACTCCCGAGGTCTTTGCTCAGAAATTCCGCGCGCATTTCCAAAAGCATGTGTGAGATTGAGACCTCAAATAACGCCAATCTACATGCATAAAGCGCCAAACTGGCAGTGAACCCTAGCTTTAGGCGCGTTTGAGCCGTTTAAAGCGTTAGGCGAAACCACTGACTCACCTAACGCTGCCTGAAATCCCTGGTTTCAAGGCGTTAGCTGATAAGCGATGTCTCAGGTACTTCGTCAAACGCTGTAAAGAGAGGATAAAAAGGGAGATCCGCCCCCGTGTCGAATGTGAAGCGCTACCCTATTGCCAAATCCTTAACGCAAATGGCCACGTTGCTCCATTTTGACGCGACGCGCGTGCTGCGCCGCGCCGGGCTTTCTCCTGATTTTCTCGACAATGAAGGGCGCGGCGTCACGGCACAGGAATATTACGCATTGTGGCAGGCGACGTTTGATGAAGTGGGGGACGCCACCTTCCCAATGAAAGCGGCAATCGCCTTTGCAGGCAGCCCGTTTGTTCCGGCTGTTTTTGCCTTCTCTTTGAGCCCCAACGCAGAAATTGGGTTGAGCCGACTTGCGCTCTTCAAACCCCTCGTTGGCCCCGTCGAACTGAGCGCCAAACGGGCCCAGGGCAGCGTTGTCATTACCATTGCCTCGACAGATGACGATGCGCCTATGCCGCCCTCCGCTGCGGCTTTTGAGGCGGTCTATTTTGTGGAATGCATCCGCAAATTTACCGGGTTTCATGTTGTGCCGGTTTCGGTCGGTC
Source organism: Pseudomonadota bacterium (assembly GCA_039182515.1). GTDB lineage: Bacteria > Pseudomonadota > Alphaproteobacteria > Rhodobacterales > Rhodobacteraceae > JBCDCE01. Next base: position 11,090 of record JBCDCE010000078.1, read on the forward strand.
TGCCGGAGACTCTTGATCAAAGACAGGCTTTCGAGCGCTATTTTGAGACTACGATCACCCAAGCGCCCCTTACAACGCTTGTGCTGAGCCTCGAAGATGCCCAACGCCCCTTCGTGTCGGAAAATTCCGAATTTTGGGCTTGGTTAGAGATTGATCTGAAACGCCAGCTTGCAGAACGGGAGTCGGATGTCGCCATTCAGGATCGTGTGCGGGCGGCGCTGATTGAGATTTTGCCTTCGGGCGCGGCCACTGCGGATGCTGTCTGTAAACGTTTGGGCATGTCGAAGCGAAGCCTGCAACGTCGCTTAAAAGCAGAGGACGTCACGTTTCAATCTGTGCTGGATGCAACCCGATCAGAGCTTTCGATGAAGTATCTGTCGAAGGGCGATTTAAACATAGACGAGATTTCTTATCTTTTGGCGTACCGGGATCCAAACTCCTTTTATCGCGCCTTTCAAAGCTGGACCGGCATGACGCCGGCAGCAGCACGAGACACTTTCAATCCTTGAGACGATCCTACATTCAGTAAGTCATTGGGTCCGAGAGTTGCGCTGCTCTCCAAAAACAAAACCGCCCAGTCCGATTATGGACTAGGCGGTTTTTGGTTGCGGGAGTAGGATTTGAACCTACGACCTTCAGGTTATGAGCCTGACGAGCTACCGGGCTGCTCCATCCCGCGCCAATGTTTGAGCGGTCTATTGAACCTCGCAGAGAGTCGCAAGGGGCCGCGAGAGAGAAAACGCAACATTTTTCGAGAGCAGCAAAGCGATACCTGGAACGTGTCCTCATTGCCGCAAAAGGGCAAAACGGCCCGGGCGCTGAAGGACATAACCTGTGGCAAAGATGAGCTGCGGGAGCAAAAAAATATCCGATCAAGCAAAGGTTTAGGGGAGCCTTGCGCAGCGGTTCCCCTTTTTGTCAGGCGTCGAAACCCCGATATTTGGCGTGTTGGTGGGATCCGAGTACGAGTTCTGGTGGATCGTTAAAGAGTGATCGTGTTCTGATCATCGGGGTTTTGTGGCGGGTGGCTGCGCAAAACCTTTCAAAAGGATGCCGGCTCCTGTGTGTGGGGTCGGCATTCCTTTTTTCGGCACTTTTAGAGACAAAGAGATGCAAAGCGCCTCTTGGGCGCTGCCCTATGCAGAAATAAAATAAGGACTCTTTATCGGCTCAAAAGCTGTTCGGGCGTGTAGGTGCCGTCAGCGAAAGTGATCAGCTCGACGCTGTTGAAGATGTCGCGCTCGCCGGTTCGAATATGGGTGAGCTGAAGGTTGCCCTCTTGGGTCAAGGACGCTTTCCAATAACGAGACTCGCCAAATTGGATTGCGCGATCGCGGCCTTTTCCGCCTTGAATGCCGTCATTGCCAGAGCCCCCAACGATCAGGTCATCTCCAGCGCCGGCTATCACGTGATCTCCTCCGTTTAACGCGCGAATGTGATCTGCGGCGTAAGTCCCTTCAATCTTTTCGCCCCATAGAGAACCGTTGATCCGGGTCTCTGTCTGGGATTGCTGGTAAGGTTGGGGGCTAGGTTGGGTCGACGTCGGAACGGGCGGCAATGGGGCCGTCCAGCGCGGTTGCACGGAGCTATCGAGCGGAGGCAGCGTCGGTGTAAAGGTTGGCGATTGTGCTGGGGTTTGTTGTGACGTGTTCTGCGGTGCAAGCGTCTCCGCTCCCTGCGGCACAACCATTGGCTTGAACTTTTTGTAGTTCACATCCTGGGGTACGAGTTGGTCCAAGGCAAAGGTAGATCTTTGGCTGCCATCGCCCGTAAACCGGACGTGCTCAATACCGCGCAGAGTATCCGTTTCGCCTGTTATTTTGTTCCGAATTTGAATGAACCCTTCCGTAGAACGTGAGACGGTGTAATCGGAGGGCGATCCTTTGAAAACGGCCGTGTCTTCGCCATTGCCGCCGCGCAGGACGTCATTGCCAGCGCCGCCTTTTAGAATGTCGTTTCCGTCATTGCCACGTAAGACATCGTCACCATCATTGCCGCGAACGATATCATCGCCCTTCTTGGCTTCGATATATTGATCCCCGTCACCACCGAGGATCTTTTCGCCATTGACGCTCCCTGTGACCAGGATTTTGCCGCCTTTTGCGGCTGTTGACGCTGTCATTTCTTTCGCGAAATCAACTTCGTCTTTTGCTGCTTTGGAATTAATTTCAACGGAAGCGCGTGCGCTCACCGTCCCATTGCCAACGTTCGCCATACTTTTCACCCCACCAGTGTTAACTCACGCTACCAAAGCCTTAGGCGACGGATTAGAGGGGATATTAGAAACATGATGTTTCGAATTTTAAAACAATACCCTTATTTTTGCGGCATTAGATCTGATTCACTCAACCATACAGGTGATCGTTTCCCATAATTCCCTCAAAAGTAGAGGAATTGAGCGTTTCCAAAAGCTGAAGATAGACACAAAAAAGCCGCTTCAGAAGAGCGGCTTTTTGTTTAGACATCGTAGAGAGAATGCAAACAGGTGATTTACTAGGTTTGGCGATGACCTACTCTCCCACACCTTAAGATGCAGTACCATCGGCGCAATCGAGCTTAACGGCCGGGTTCGAGATGGGACCGGGTGTTTCTCTGACGCTATGATCACCAAACCGAGAAAATCACCGGTTTGTGCCCTCTCATGAGAGGGCTACTAACATCCAACTAAAGTATTCTGTGTTTGGTAGTGTATGCTTTTGATACGTAGATCTATACGCTACCGCTTCGCTACTTGAGCGTGGCGGCAGAAGTCTAGCTTCTACTGGATCAAATCAAGCCTATCGAGCAATTAGTACCGGTCAACTGAGTGCATTACTGCACTTACATCTCCGGCCTATCGACGTGGTGGTCTTCCACGGCTCTCAGGGATACCTTGTTTTGAGGGGGGCTTCTCGCTTAGATGCCTTCAGCGATTATCCTGTCCGATCATAGC
>JBCDCE010000079.1:0-13112 GCA_039182515.1 Pseudomonadota bacterium
CACTGCTGGGTTGGGGGCGGTCATCTTTGCCGGAGCTGCCAATATGCTTTCGACGCCAAGAGCCTTGCGTGCTCTACATCCAGGAATACTGCTCCAGGTACGGCTTTGTCTGTTGGCACTTTGCACGGCGATATGCATTGTACTTTTTTGTGGCGCGGCCTCTGCCCAAAGCACCCAGACGACACTTGAAGCCAGCAAAACTCAGGCCGAAACACATAGTGAAACACAGGGCGAAAATCAGGGCGGCGATGTCCTGCGTTGGGGCACGCAGATCGCGCCAGAGGTGTCACGCCAAAGATCTCAAATGGCCTGGCCGACGCGGCCCAACACCCAAAAACTTGGCACAGCGCGGCTCTTCAGCAATGACTTTCTTGGCGATGGCGAAGACCGCTGGCGCACCTCCAGCTATGTCTTTGGGCTGATCACCGGCCCAAAATGGCGTGGCGAGCGGCCGGGAAAGTTGGGTGAAATCATCGAGTATCGCTACCGAAGCGAAATCTTCGCGCCTGACGATTTAACCAACCCTGATCCAGGGGATCGCCCCTATGCTGGGATGCGGGCCTTTGGGGTTCATAGCCATGCCAAAACCGGCGGGTTTGATCTAAGCTTTGGATTGGACTTGGTGTTTACAGGGCCTCAAACCGCCCAAGATGAAGTGCAAACTGCCGTGCATGATGGGCTCGGCATCGCGGGGCCTGATACCGCATTGCGCGAAGACCAGATCGAAGATGCTCTGCGCCCCACGGCTTTGATCGAAGTGGCCCGAAGCAGGCCTTTGGGCGGTTTTGCGAGCGTGCGCCCGTTTGTGGAAGCAACCTTGGGCGTTGAAGACAGCCTGCGCTTTGGCGCGGACGTGATGGTCGGACGCAGCTTTCAAAACAATCTTTTGGTGCGTGACACGGCCACGGGTCACCTGATCCGCGGCGCAGGTGAGGCGGATCCTGGTTTGGGATTGGTGCTGGGTGCCGACTTCGCAGCTCTTGGAAAAAGCCGCTATTTGCCACAGGATCAAGGCTATGACCTAGAGGACCGCACACGGCTGCGTGCCGGTGTTCACTGGCAGGGGGAACGCAGTGCGATGTTTTATGGGCTCACTTGGATGAGCAAAGAATTTGCCGCCCAGGAAGAAGATCAAGTGCTAGGCTCTATTCGCCTACAACTTGATTTCTGAAACTTTATCCGAAGCTTCACAACTTGTGGTGGCATGGCGGTCTGATGCCTCTCAAATTAACCTTTTGCCGCGCAAAAACCGCAAATCTTATCATTAAACATTAGACTCTTCCCAGAAGCCTCTGACTCTGTTAAGGAAATCTTAATAAAAATAAACTTGAGGCAGAGTTCAAAGCGATGACAGCGGGCTTTCGTGGCGCGTACGTTATATCTTGGACCCAAACAGATCTGGATGGTTTGCCCTGCGCGCCCCTTGAGGCGGTCAAGGCAGGGGCGAGCTGGGCATGGACCGGGGAAGCGGTGCGTGTTGATGGGCCAAACGACGTGCTCCAATTGGATGGTGCAGAGGGCCAAGGGCTCTTGCGCAAGCGCGCCGCGCGCTCGGTGCGCAAGCTCGTGGGCGCAGCTTTGTCCGAACCTCAATACGCGAGCACGCTCAATCCCGACGACGATGACATCCCCGACGCCAGTTTTCTGGTCACAGACGGAGCCCAACGTTTCGTCGCCTCGCTTGTGCAAACGGGCGGCAACCGGCCGCCGCTCCTCCTATTTCTGAACGCCCTGCCGCCCAAACACACCGATCTTTGGATTGTGAGCGTGAGCCATGCGCTCAAACCGCCTCAGCCGAAAACAACCGCTGAGAGTGCCATGATCTGTTTCACGCCTGGCACGCTCATTCGCACCGTTGGAGGCGATGTACCGGTTGAGCTTTTGGCGCCAGGGGATCTTCTCCTGACCAAGGACGACGGCCCCCAGCCCATCGAATGGAAAGGCCAACGCTACATCTCAGGCGCGCGGCTTCATGCGATGCCGCAATTGCGCCCGATCCGGTTTCGGACAGGAGCGCTTTTGAAAAACTGCCCGTCCCCGGATCTGCTTGTATCGCCGGATCACCAGATGCTGCTCAGAGGTCGCGCGGCGCAAGCGCTCTTTGGGGAGCGGGAAGTTTTGGCCCCAGCCAAAAGCCTTGTGAACGACAAATCCATCGTGGTGGACTATACCCAACGCGAGGCGATTTATCTCCACCTGATGCTCGACCGTCACGCAGTGGTCTGGGCCAACAACGTGGAGACGGAAACCTTCCATCCGCAAAGTGCGGATCTGCACGCGATGCCGCGCGCCGAGCAAACCACGCTTAACCAAGCCATGCCCGGCATCCTCGATGCCCCGCACACTTTTGGCGCTATGGCCCGCCGCGCTTTGAGCCCCGCTGAGACGGCAATCTTGCTTCAGGACGCGGCCTAGGCGGAGTCATACGCCGTCAGTTGTGTGGAATTCTTCAAATCCCCAAGATCCAAATTTATGGTCTTGGAACCACTCCACGAAGTCTTGGGAGAAGAGCAGGTCGAGCGTTTTATCGTCTCTAAAAATCGGTAACCCGCAGCAATTAGCGTAGCGAATATATTGTCCATGAGGGCGGATTGAAAAATGCGGCCGAACAGGGCTTTTGCCTTCACTGAAGATCGCTTTTTCCGGATCCCAAGCTGGGACGCGTGGGAGGATGTTGCCAAAGTAGTAAAGCCCATCGTCAAAGGGCTCTTTGCGATCGTAGTCCCAGTGTTTCTCGGTTGGAATAAACTCCATCACACCAGGAAAATCCCGCTCGATGGCCGTTTTGAAGCGTTCTGAAACTATGGGAAGGTAATGAAGTACCCAGCTCATCCGTCCGACAAGATCAAAGGGTTTATCGGCAAGGTTTGCGGCCAGTATCCAAAATTGCGGAAGCATCTGCCGCGTCTCGTCGGTGAAGCGCTCGATGGCGTAGCGCCCATGGGCGTTTTCCGCCTCTGCTATCTCGAACGTCATATGCTCATCGGGTATCCAATCGCGGGGGTCGTATGGGCCCGTGATACGATCTTCATATCGCTTTCCCATGGACCAGGCATATCCAGAATTGCCGCCGGGTAACCAACCGTAGACTTTCATCATCATCCTCGCTGCGTTTCGTAACCATCACGTGTTCTGACGATGCAAAGGTCAAGAGTGGATGCTTTGCTTAAGATGGTGCTTGACACTCTGTGCCTGCGCAAGCTATGCGCGGCGCTCATTGGTGTTGGTGGCCCCCGCGAGGGGATGCCTGTCAGGGTTCGCCCAGAGGACAACGCCCTTCATCGGCCGATCAGCTGATTTGAAAACTGGAGCTTTGGGTGGGCGCGGCGACGCGTTTTCAACCCGAAAAGTGGGCACCGGTTTTCGGACAAGTTGAAAAGCCTTTATAAAGGAAGGAGATCAGCCGTGACCAAACGCACGTCTGCCAAGTACAAAATTGACCGCCGGATGGGCGAAAACATCTGGGGTCGTCCGAAATCCCCCGTCAACCGTCGTGAATACGGCCCCGGCCAGCATGGTCAGCGCCGCAAAGGCAAACTGTCTGACTTTGGTCTTCAGCTGCGCGCCAAGCAAAAGCTGAAAGGCTACTATGGCGATCTGACCGAAAAACAGTTCCGTCGCATCTATGCGGAAGCGGAACGTGTGAAGGGCGACACCGGCGAAAACTTGATTGGTCTCTTGGAGCGCCGTCTTGATGCGGTTGTGTACCGTGCCAAGTTCGTTGCGACCATTTTTGCGGCCCGTCAGTTCGTGAACCACGGCCACGTGAAGGTGAACGGTCAGCGCGTGAACATCGCGTCTTACCGTGTGAAAGACGGCGACGTGATCGAAGTGCGCGACCGCTCCAAGCAACTCGCAGTTCTGATCGAAGCCACTCAGCTCGCAGAGCGTGATGTGCCAGATTACATCGACGCGGACCATTCGAAGATGACAGCCACCTTCGTGCGTACCCCTGGTCTTGGCGATGTGCCCTATCCTGTGATGATGGAGCCCAACCTCGTGATCGAATACTACGCGCAGAACTAAGCCTTCGCGCAACAGGATTTGGATGGGCCGCGAGGGAAACCTCCGCGGCCTTTTCTTTTGCTCAAAAGTCGGGCTCTGCGTGCGAGCCTCTGGACCTTGAGTATTTTTACAAGGAAAAGGATCGGGATGGGACAGGAGATCACTATGGCCGCGTTGACACCACAGCCAGGGATTATGGAGATTGCGCTTTATGAAGGCGGTAGGTCTGCCATTGCTGGGCGTACGGACGTATTGAAATTGTCCTCCAACGAAAACCCGCTTGGGCCGCCGGCCTCGGCTCTAGGGGCGATCTCGGATGTTGCGGGTACGGCGCATCTCTACCCGCCCACGGATCACGCACGCCTACGCGCGGCCATCGGTGAGGTGCATGGGCTTGATCCCGAGCGGATCATTTGTGGGGTGGGCTCTGACGAGGTTTTGCAGTTCGTCACACAGGCTTTTGCGGGCCCTGAAGATGAGATCATCCACACCGAACATGGGTTTTCGCTCTATCCTGTGTTGATCAACATGGCGGGCGCACAGGCCGTTTGTGTGCCGGAAAAAGAGCGCGTGGTGGATCTTGATGCTATCCTGGCAGCGATCACCGATAAAACCCGGATCATCCTCGTGACGAACCCCGGCAATCCCACGGGCACGAAGGTCTCTGACGCCGCCTTGGCGGCTTTTGTTGCGGCAGTGCCCGCGCATATCGTTGTGGTGCTGGATGGGGCTTACACAGAATATGTGGAAGGCTCAGTGGGCGGGGCTGATCTGGTGCATGATCGCTCTAACGTATTGATGACACGTACGTTTTCCAAGATCTACGGGCTTGGCGGCCTGCGCATCGGCTGGGGCTACGCGGACAAATGGATGATCGATGTGATGACTCGCATCCGCCAGCCATTTAACCTTTCTGGCATTCAACTGGCAGCGAGCGAAGCAGCGGTTCGGGATCAAGACTGGGTGCGGGCTTGTGCCAAACTCAACGCTGAGCAACGCGCGCGCCTCATTGGAGCGCTGCGCCAGCTCGGCATTGCGTGCGATGACAGCGAAACGAACTTTGTCTTGGCGCGATTTGCCAGCGAGTCGGAGGCAGATGCCGTTTATGCCGCCCTTTTGGACGGAGGCATTATTGTGCGGCAGGTGAAAGGCTATGGCTTTCCCGAAGGCCTGCGCATGACCGTGGGGGACGCGGATCAAACGAGCCGCCTCATCGCAGCTCTTACTCGGCATGTTGAGGCAAGCTGATGGCGGTGATTTATGAGCGCGTAGCCTTGATCGGGCTGGGTTTGATCGCCTCTTCAATGTTCTGGGCGATGAAACGCGACGGGCTTGCGGGCGAGGTGACAGGCTATGCACGCTCTAAAGAGACCCGCGACGTGGCGGGCGAGATTGGTTTGTGTGACCGGGTCTGCGATAGCGCAATAGAGGCCGTTGAGGGCGCGGATCTCGTTGTGCTCTGTGTGCCTGTTGGGGCCATGGGCCAGGTGATGGAAGAGATCGCACCGCATCTCGCTGAGGGCGCGACCGTGACGGACGTGGGCTCGGTCAAACGCGCGGTGATTGACGCGGTGGGGCCTCATATGCCTGAGCACGCGATCTTTGTGCCGGGGCATCCTATGGCGGGCACTGAGCAGTCAGGGCCGCGCTCCGGCTTTCCCGAGCTCTTTGAAAACCGCTGGTGCCTTTTGATTGAGAGCATGCCGAAAAATTTGAAGGCCGAGCAAAAGCTGCGCGCGCTTTGGGAAGGCATGGGGGCCAATGTGGATATCCTCGATCCTGATCACCATGATCTGGTTTGCGCTGTCACGTCCCACGCGCCGCATTTGATCGCTTACACAATGGTGGGCGTGGCTGACGATATGAACCGCGTGACCGACAGCGAAGTGGTGAAATATTCGGCAGCAGGCTTTCGGGATTTCACTCGGATTGCAGCCTCAGATCCCACCATGTGGCGCGATGTGTTTCTCTCCAATAAAGAGGCAACGCTAGAGATCTTAGGGCGCTTTACCGAAGAGCTTTTTGCGCTGCAACGCGCCATTCGCACAGGCGACGGTGAGCATCTGCACGACTATTTCACTCGTACGCGCGCGATCCGACGCGGCATTGTGGAAGCGGGCCAGGATACTGACGCGCCTAACTTTGGACGTGGTTCAACGAAGCCGTAAGCGCGGCGCCTCGCCCAAAGGGATAAAACCCACAGAGGCCTTGCCGCCCGAGAGCGTGATCGGCACATCGAGCGTTTTGCTGGAGCCCGAAAAGCCTGCCATGAGCTGAAGCGTTCCCTCAACGAGGGGTCGCAAATCTGGATTGAGAGCGCCCGCGTTTTGCGCCAGATCGAGCATCTCCACCCAGTTTTCCGCCTTGATCGAGACCTTGCCTGTGGCACGCCCCTGCGCGTCGATCTCAACGTCTCCTGCAAAGCGCAAAGACAGCGGCCCCCAAGCGGCGCGCGCTTCTTTCAAGGTAAGGCTTGTGGGTTGTGGGCGGCTTTTTTCCAGAGCGGAGCGGTCCCAAGCGCGGTCAAACCGCGCGACCCCATCGATTACGACCTTTTCAATGCGCTGAGGCAAAAGCCCACTTGGATCCAGCTTTGCCTTAGCCGCTTTGGAGGGCGTGAGCCCTGTGAGCGTCAGTGCCAGATCATAGTCGGCCTTGGTCTCAGCCTGGCGGCGCAACGCCATCAGGGCTTTGTCGATGGTGAGGCCTGCGCCGTCTTCTGGTGTGAGCCCGAGGGTCTCGGCGGTCCAGGTTGCGCTGTCAATCTCAAGGGCTTCAACATTCGCGAAATCGGCAGAGGCGCGCATGTCTTTGCTGGTGACATTGATGCGACCTTGGGGCGTCGCGATGCTCTGCTCTGGCGGCCAAACGGCGATGACCTTTTCAGCGTCATAGCTCAGCCGCAGCAATTGAAACATTGGTGCGCGCCAGGCCCAGCCGGTGTCTGGGTCCACAAGCTCAATATCTGTGAAGGTTGTGTCAAAGCGGTTCGGGAACCCGCGCGTTTCAACACTGCTCACCTCTGCCGCCCAGCCTTCCGCTTGGCGCGCTGACATCCAGGTTTCAGCTTCTTTTTCAACTGTGGACGCGCCCACAAACCAAAAGCCGCCCCAAAGCGCAGCAAGGGCCACAGCAGTGCCGAAAATCCACTTCATATCAGACCCTTTGGTTTGCCTCTTTGCGCTTGGTCCTGTTTATAGCGCTTGAACTGAAAGGACCACACCGATGGCGCTTTGGGTCTTTGCTTATGGATCTTTGATTTGGAACCCCGAGTTCGACGTGGCCGAGCAATCGCTGGCGCGGCTGGGCGGCTTTGCGCGCTCCTTTTGTATGCGGTCGATCCATCATAGGGGCAGCGAAGAAGACCCTGGCCTTGTCTTGGCTTTGGACACCAGCGAAGGAGCCAGTTGCGACGGCGTTGCGTTCCGCGTGGCAGGCGATGAGGCTGCCTGCTTGGAAGCCCTGCGTGCGCGCGAGCTGATCTCTTCAGCCTATGTCGAGACCTGGCAGCACGTTACGCTGCAAGATAACCGGCGTGTTCAAGCAGTGACTTACGTGATCAACCGCGATCATTGGCAGTACTGCGCGGGGCTCAGTTTAGAAGAGCAAGCCCAGATCATCGCAGAGGCCCATGGCGGGCGCGGGCCAAACTGGGAATATCTTAACAATACAGCCCAACACTTGCGTGAAATCGGCCTCAGCGATTCTGATCTGAACTGGCTCGAGCAACGTGTTGGGGAATTACGGGCAGAAAAAACCTTAACGCTTGGCGAGCCGCGCGCGACCAACTAAGGTTACACGCAACAATAAAGAGACCTCAGGGCGGTACATCCATGGTGACAGAGAGCGCACAAGCGCCGTATTTCTCCAGGCCACTTCGACAGATTGTGCTCATGCTTTTGGCATTGGGCCTTGTTGGGGGCGGGGTTTACTTGGCGTTGCCCAGGGTTCTGCCGGTCTTTTTGGCAAATCCCTATCTCAACGGCTTTATCGCCATGGTCTTTGTGATCGGCATTTTGGCCTGCTTTTACCAGGTGGCGCAGCTGATGCGCTCGGTCGGTTGGATCGAAGGCTTTACCTCTGAGCGCATTGGCCATGAGATCGTAACGCCGCCGCAGCTGATGGCCCCCTTGGCCAATCTCATGGGCAATGCGCGCGGGAGCCGCATGGCAATTTCTACGGCCTCGACCCGTTCGATCTTGGATTCTGTGGCCACCCGGATGGATGAGCAGCGTGAGCTCACGCGCTACATCATCAACACATTGATTTTCTTAGGTCTTTTGGGTACGTTTTTTGGCCTTGCTACCACGGTTCCTGCCCTTGTTGAGACAATCCGAGGCTTGGCACCCGAAGAAGGCGAGGGCGGCGTTGAAGTTTTCTCCCGGCTTATGACGGGGCTTGATGCGCAGCTTGCTGGCATGGGCGTGGCCTTTGCCTCCTCTCTGCTGGGGCTTGCTGGGTCCCTTGTTGTGGGGCTCTTGGAGCTTTTGGTCAGCCACGGGCAGGGGCGCTTTTACCGCGAGCTGGAAGAGTGGCTTTCTTCGATCACCCGGCTGTCTTTTGCGGGAGCGGACAGTGATGGCGATAGCTCGGGCGAGCAAAGCATGGTGACGGCGGTGCTCCAACATATGTCCGAAGAAATGGCCACCTTGCAAAACATTGTGGCTGTATCAGAGCAAAACCGCTCAGCGCTTGAAAACCGCCTTGGCGATTTGGCGGACGATATGCGCGCGCTGACCTCCGCCATGGCCCAGGGCGACGAAATGCGCGCCACATTCTTGCGTGTTGCCGAAGGCCAAGACGCCCTTCTGGCCCGCATGGGCAGCGGCGGCGCGGGCGGTGGCGAAGGGCTCGATTCTGAGGCGCGGATGCGTCTGCGCTCCATCGACGTTCAGCTGCTGCGCATTTTGGAAGAAATGTCTGCGGGTCGGCAGGAAACCACGGCCGATCTTCGCAATGAAATCGCAGCTCTGACCCGCGCGATCCGGCATCTCTCAAGCCCCGACGATAGGCGCTACTGATGGCGCTCTCGCGGCGGTCTAGCGGACGGTTCCAAGCCGCGATTTGGCCGGGCTTTGTGGACGCCATGACAGCGCTTTTGTTGGTGCTGTTTTTTGTAATTACCATTTTCATGGTTGTGCAGTTTGTGCTCCGCGAGACGATCACGGGCCAAAACGAAGAACTGGATGAACTGGGTGCTGAGCTCTCTGCTCTGAGCCGCGCTCTCAATTTGTCCAGCGATCAGAACGCTCAAAAAGATGCGGAACTCGGGCAGTTGCGGGCCACGCTGATTGATCGCGACAGCCGCATTGCCGCCCAGGGCGCACAGATAGAAGCCTTGGGCGAAACCCGTGATGCGCAAGAGGCAGCCCTCGCGGCCGCCGCAGCACGCATTGCTGGCTTTGAAACCCAAGTCTCTGGGCTAGAGCAGGCCCAGGCCGAAGCCACTGCCCGGATCACAGCTTTCGAAGCCCAGGTTGCCAATCTGCTCGCGGATCAAGCCGCAAAAGAGAGCCGCATCGCGACGCTCGAAGGGGAAGGGGCCGAGTTGGCCTCGCAAAACCAATCTTTGGATGCAGCCCTCCTGGCGGCGCGCGGTGAAATCGATGCGCAAGTGGAAGCAGCGCGCTTGGCTGCGCTTCAACAAGAGGCGCTTGAGGCCCTCATCACCGATCTCGAAGCCACGCGAGACGCACAAGCTCAGGATTTGGCGGAGGCCGACGAAGCGCTCACAGCATCCGAAACCGCGCGGCTCACTCAAATGGAAGCGGCCGCCGCCCTGCGGGCGCGCCTTGCCAATGCCGATACTGAGCTCACAGCCATGACCCTGGCTCTCGAAGAGCAGCGCCAACGCGCCGAAGACACGCTCACGCTTTTGGCCGGTGCAAAGGCGGCGCAAGTGGATCTCGACACCCAATTGGCCGCGGCCCTCTTGGCCAATTCCGATCTCGAGAGTGCTTCTGCAAAACTTGCAGCTGACCTGCGCGATGAGGTGGCCGCGCTGAAAACCAGCCAGGCCTCGCTGGTGTCCGATCTCAACACGGCCCGCGCGGCACTGACAGGCCTGCAAGCGCGCCTTTTGGCAGAACGCTCTGAAGCTGAAGGCCGCCAAGCGGATGCGGATGCCGCCCAAGCAGCCCTTTTGGCCAGTCAAGAAGCGCTGCGACTGGAAGTGAGCGCTTTGCAAGCCGCTCTTTCGCAGTCCCAAGGAGATCTTAGCGCGGCGCAATCCAGTCAAGCGCAGGTGCGCGCAGACTTGGAAACCAAGGTGGCTGGGCTTGAAGCTGCTTTGGCCGCGCAACGCGCAGAAGCCTCAGAGGCCACACTTGAAAGCCAGAGGCTGGAAGATCTCTTGGCGGATTTACGAGTGCAGATCGCTGGCTTGCAGAGCACGGCCAGTGAGCAAGCGGATTTGGCGGTGAAGCTCGAAACTGCTCTGGAAGATCTGGCCAGCACCCGCGCTGAGCGAGACGGCCTACGGGCCGCACAGTCGGCTGAAACTGGCACGCAGGACGATCTTCGTCGTCAGTTGGCCACGGCGCTTGCGGCCAAAGTCGCAGCGGATCGCGATGCTGAGGAGCAATTCACTTTGGCCCAAGAGCGCGATATTTTGCTCAGCCAAGCCAATGCCGAGTTGAGCACGGTGCGCGCAAAATCGGCTGAAGATCAGCGCGAATTGGCTCTTTTGAACGAGCAAGTTGCGCAACTCAGGTCGCAGTTGTCGGCCCTCCAAGGGCTTTTGGATGCGGCTGCTGAGGCCGATGGGGCGGCCAAGGTGCAAATCGAAACGCTTGGGGCAGATCTCAACGCGGCTCTTGCCCGTGCAGCCGCTCAAGAGCGCCGTGCCGCGCGCGCGGCTGAGGCTTTGCTCGAAGAGGAACGCCAGCGGCGTGCTCTGGAAGAAGCCGAACGAAAAAGGCTCGAAGACGAGGCTGCCCTTTTGGCCAATCAACAAGAGGATCTAGAACAGTATCGCTCAGAGTTCTTTGGAGAACTTCGCCGGATCTTGGAAGGTCAAGAAGGCGTGCGCATCGAAGGGGATCGCTTTGTTTTTGCCTCGGAAGTCCTTTTCCCGTCCGGGGGCGCGGATCTCTCGCTCGATGGCCGGGTAGAAGTGGCGAAGGTGGCTGGGATTTTACGCGAAGTTGCCCGCGATATTCCCCCTGAGATCGACTGGGTGATCCGAGTGGACGGGCACACAGACAACGTGCCGCTCTCGGGCACAGGTCGGTACCGAGACAACTGGGAGCTGAGCCAAGGCCGGGCTTTGTCGGTGGTACGCTATATGTCGGAACAGTTGGAGATTCCAGCCAGTCGTCTTTCCGCGAATGGCTTTGGTGAATTTCAACCCATCAACACGGGCGATACGGATGAGGCGCGCGCACAAAATCGTCGGATCGAGTTGAAGTTCACAGAGAAATAGGGGGCTTACTCGACCAAAATTTCTGCGCGGCGTGCGTCAATCTCGATGCCTGCGCGTTCAAGCCAAACCCGCCCTTTGTAGAGGCCCTTGGGCCATCCCTCGGCGGGCGTGCGACGGCCCACAGCTTGGAAATTCCCCGCTTGCGATTTGGCTTGCTCAATCCGATCTGACACCACCAAGCCTTCGGGGCCTTCAATCTCAAAGCCCAATGTGTCGCCCGTTTCAGCTTCATAAAAGTCACCCCAGATCACCAAAGCGGGGCCTCGGCTGGAAAGTTGAGACGCCTGAGCCGTTCCGGCTTTGATGCTGTCATAGGTGGGAATTCCTGCGCTGAAGCCGATCTGTTTTACCCCGCCGGGTTGGTAAGCAATTGGATCGCTCCAAAGCTGGCGCGGATTTGGATCGGCACAGGAGGCCTCATCGGGATCAAAGGGATCGATCTCATGCCCTTCTCGCCGCAAGGAGAAGTGCAAATGGGGGAACTCTGTTGCTCCAGATAGCCCAATGAGCCCTAGAGGTGTGCCAGCGTCAACGCGCTGACCTTCTGTGACCGTCACGCTGCCTTTGGCCATATGGCAATATTGCGTGACCCAGCCATCCCCATGATCAATGGCAACACCGTTGCCGCAATCGCGGCCTTGCAAGCTCTCAAGGGTTTCAGAGGTGATGATCTGATCGGCCATGCCGTCGCGTGTGCCGCGCACCACGCCTGCAGCAGCCGCCACCACGGTGGTTCCCGCGCGCATGGCTTTCAGATGGGGCACAGCGATATCCGTGCCGCGGTGGTTGTGGCCCGTGGCTGCGCCGCAAGCGAAATCCATGGCCTCTGGCCCTGGCTCGACGTCAACATACCGCTGCACGACACAGGTTTCGCCGATCTCGCAGAGCACTGGGAAGATCAACCTCGGCTCCGACTGGGCTGCGGCGGGGAGTGCGTAACAAAAAAGCGCGGGCAAGAGACCTGCCCACGCTTTGATTGTGTTTGACCGGCGCAAGCACGCTACTCGGCTGTGAGAAGCGGCGGCTTCTTGCGTGTTGAGATCTGAGCCTTGTCCGGCTCTTCAATGCGCAGTTCGAGCTTGCCGTCCTTAACGCCAACTTTGACAAGACCGCCCTTGGAAAGCTTGCCAAAGAGCAGCTCTTCGGCGAGCGGCTTTTTGATATGCTCCTGGATCACACGGCCCAGAGGACGCGCGCCCATCTTGTCGTCATAGCCTTTTTCACCAAGCCAAGCAGCGGCGGCAGACGTGAGTTCGATCGAGACGTTGCGGTCCATAAGCTGGGCTTCAAGCTGAAGCACAAATTTTTCGACAACTTGGCTGATCACATCGCGGCTAAGCGGTGAGAAGCTGATGACCGCATCAAGACGGTTCCGGAACTCCGGTGTAAAGGTCTTCTCGATCGCGGCGGTGTCTTCGCCTTCACGACGATCCCGACCGAAGCCGATGGCCTCTTTGGCTTGCTCTGCGGCACCCGCATTGGAGGTCATGATGAGCACAACATTGCGGAAGTCGGTTGTGCGACCGTTGTGATCCGTCAGTTTGCCGTGGTCCATGACCTGCAACAGGATGTTGTAAACATCCGGGTGCGCCTTTTCCATTTCGTCCAGCAGCAGCACGCAGTGGGGGTGTTGATCCACACCGTCCGTTAACATGCCACCCTGATCAAAGCCAACATAGCCGGG
>JBCDCE010000080.1:0-11668 GCA_039182515.1 Pseudomonadota bacterium
CAACGAGGTGGAGCGCCTCTTTCAAAGGCTCAAAGGCTACCGCCGCATCTTCTCAAGGTTCGAAAAGCTCGATGTCATGTACAGAGCTTTCCTGAACTTCGCCCTCATCGTAGACATGATTAAGTGTTAACACGCCCTAATTGGCCTCATTTCAGAACTCGAAACCGCGGTTACAAAACAAGGCAAATCAGCGCAACAAAACGATTTGTTGAAGAATGCCGCAAAAATCGCGGTTGTTGGCGGACGCATATTGCTAAAAGCACTCTCAAGAGGCGTAAGCGAGGAAATTTTAGATAAACTTAGCGCAGACGAAAATGAAAACGAAATCGCGAAAGCTGCGGTTCGAGCAAGTGAAAAGGAATTTGAAAAAGCAGCGGTTGCCTACATCGCACGCGACAAACAGCAAAAATCAGCGATGCAGGCGTTCCGAGCCTCGCTCATTGCCCTCACTGAACCAAATGAAAATGATCCAAAGCCTACAAAGAAACTCGTTTTTGTTGTGGATGAACTGGATCGGTGCAGGCCAGACTATGCGCTGTCGGTGTTGGAAACCATAAAACACTTCTTTGCCATTCCAGGCGTACATTTTGTCTTGGGCACCAATTTGAAAATCCTAACCAAAAGTGTCTCCAGCGTCTACGGCTTGGGAGATGGGGCGGAAGGATACCTTACATAGTTTATAGATGTCGCAATGCAATTGCCCAGTGAACTTTTGTCTGGAAACAACGCACGAGCAGAACTTGTAGTCTTAGAACAAAGAACTTTCGCTTACGAACTTTCACCTGGTTTTTCAGATGCGATCCGCCATTACCTTGTACGCTTGCGTCCAGAGCATCGGCTGAGTTTGCGAGAAACTTCACAGATTGTAGCGAATGCAAAGATCATCGAGGTAGCCTTTAAAAACAAACGCGATGCCTGGTATTCTGTAGCTGCCGGCCTTTTAATTCTAAGGGTTGCAAAACCCGCCCTTTTTCAAAGGTTTATCGACGACACACTGCCAGCCGATTTCTACTGTGATTTGTTGATCAAGGACAAAACAACGAACCGGATTATTGAGTTTTGGCGTCATTTCTATTCAGCGCGATCAAACTCAGAAGCGGAGTCGTTTGGTTTCGAATACGAAAAACACCACCACCGTCGCACAATGCTAGACGCGATCACGCAGTTCACCACATCTCTCTAACTGCCGTTACGGCGCATATGGAAGCTCGTGTTTCACGTCGCTAGGCTTAAGGGAGAGAGTTGAGCGATTAAATGGCCGCGCGCTATTGCGCCTCCAACTCTTTGATTTTTGCTGCAATCCGCGGGTCACTCAATTTGCGTTTGGCATCTGCAAGACCGGCGGCTTCCGCCTCACGCAACAGCTTAAGCCCCAACACATCATCCTTGGCGGTGGAATTGGTGAGATAGATCCCAGCCAATTCACTTTTGGCCGATTGGGACCCAAGCGCCACAGCCGATTCAAAATGGTTGCGCGCGAGGGCGGTGGATTGCCGCGTGCCTTGGCCGTGCAGCTTGAAGAAGCCCTGCAAGTATTGCGCACGGTGCAAACGGGTCAGGGATCCTAATCCTTGAAGCGCTTTGTTGGCCAATTCTCTGTTCTTCTCTACACCCTGCCCAGAGATGTGTAGCTCTGCCAAAGCGAGCCTTGCAAAAGGGTCACGCCCGCGGCGGCCGTCTTGGTAGGCCTTCACCATCCGCGCCTCTGCATCTTGGGCTTGTGAGCGCGACCAATATCGACCCAACCAATAAGATGCATGCGGTATATCTTTGGCGGCGGCTTGCAAAAACGGCTCGCCTTCGTCAGCTCGGTTGGGTCCAAAGACGCCCAGATAGAGGTTAAGCCCTAGGCCAAAACGCGCAAAATTATTACCGCTTTGAGCTTCCTGCCGCAACAGGGCTTCCGCCCCTTTCACATTGCGAGCAACACCGATGCCGTTGCTCAAACGGCTGGAGTAGGCAAGCACCGCCCAATCCATATCGCGCCGCGCCATTTCGGCCTCTAAGCCTTCGACCCGTTTGAGCGCGCGCGCACTGGTATCGCCTTGTTGAATGCGTTTCGCGGCCACGCGCCAGGCGGCAATCAAGGCAGAGGGCTGTTGTTTGAACCCTAAGGGAGCAGCCTCACAGACCGGCCGCGCCAGTGTCGTGTTGATGGCGTCCCAGGGCCATGCGTAGTAAGATTTTGGCAAGTTGGGATCGGTTGTCACGCCCGCGAGTTGCGTGCACATAGACGCCATGGCTTGCGCGACCATAATTTTTTCAAGCGTTTCGCTCTTTTCGCGCGCGACCATGAAAACCTCACGCCCGGCGCTGCGTTCAAACCCCCGTCGTGTGAAGATGCCAATTTGGCTATCCTGACGCACAATCTCATCCAAGATCGCTAAAACCTGTGCGCTTGTGTTGGCCTTCAGGGATCTCCCCGTCGTATCGGAAATACCCGCCGCTTTTTGTGCAGTCGCCATGGCCTCATAGTCTCGAAAGAAAAACGACAGCTGTACGGAGACAAACCGAAACCCCGAATTGCGATCATCGCGAAAGGCCCGCGCTAAGGTGTAGGTATAGCTGCCATCGGCCTTGGACGGTGCAAACTGCGCAATGTAGTAGCCCGGCGTATCACCATAGCGGTGAAAGCTCACGGCACGCCCATCAAAAGCCCCGCCTCCGCGCTTATCTTGGTAGGGATGTACGGCGGGAGCGCCTTGCTTTGAGACTTTTCTCAGCGTGACGCCGCCAGGGCTTGTCTCAGATCGAAGAAAGAAGCTCCGCAGCAAATTTGGGGAATTCTCCACAATGTAGGGATCCCCCGAGACGTAAGGCTGGAGGCTGCTCTGCATCTCCAGCACAAGCCGCCCGTCCCCCAAGAGATCGACACCTTTTGCTGGATCAAACATCGCTTTTGGCGCTGTAACGCCGCGCAGGTCCGGCGCAGACCCAACGCCAAAGAAAAACGCTGTACTTTGCGTGCTAAAGGCACACAGCAAAACCAAAGCAAGCAAAACACTCCGCATCAAATCGCTCCTTAAAATACGCCAAGCGACTCGCATCGCTTTTGCTAAAGCTTGCAGATGGGCATTGCCGGGTGCAAGCGGCTGTCTTACATGCTAGCAGCAAATCCTGACCTTTACCGGAGCGAACCCATGGCCGCCTATCAATACGTCTATCACATGGATGGAGTGTCCAAGACTTATCCAGGTGGCAAAAAGGTCTTTGAAAATATCCGTCTGAGCTTTTTGCCTGGGGTCAAGATCGGCGTCGTGGGGGTCAACGGTACGGGTAAGTCCTCCTTGATGCGCATCATGGCGGGCCTCGACAAAGACTTCCAAGGGGAGGCTTGGGCCGCAGAAGGCGCAAAGGTCGGTTATTTGCCGCAAGAGCCCGAGCTTGATGCGAGCCTCGATGTGCGCGGCAATGTTATGCTGGGCGTTAAAGCCAAAAAAGACGTGCTGGATCGCTACAATGAGCTGGCGATGAACTATTCCGATGAGACGGCCGATGAGATGGCGCAGCTCCAAGATGAGATCGACGCCCAAAACCTCTGGGATCTCGACGCCCAGATCGACATCGCCATGGAGGCCCTGCGCTGCCCGCCTGATGAGGCGCAAGTAGAGAGCCTGTCTGGGGGTGAGAAACGTCGCGTGGCGCTTTGCCAATTGCTCCTCGAAGCACCCGATATGCTGCTTCTCGACGAGCCCACCAACCACCTCGACGCTGAAACCATCGCATGGCTGCAAAATCACCTGATTGCGTACAAAGGCACCTGTCTGATTGTGACACACGACCGCTATTTCCTAGACGATATCACGGGCTGGATCCTCGAGCTCGACCGTGGCTCTGGCATTCCTTACGAAGGCAATTACTCCGCCTGGCTCGAACAAAAGGCCAAACGGCTGGAGCGCGAGGCCAAAGAAGACAAGTCCAAACAAAAAACGCTGGAACGCGAACTTGAATGGATCCGCGCAGGCACCAAAGCGCGCCAAGCCAAAGGTAAGGCCCGGATCAATGCCTATAACGAGATGGCCAATCAGTCTGAGAAAGAAAAGGTTGGCCGGGCGCAGATCATCATTCCAAACGGGCCCCGCCTGGGCTCCAAGGTCATTGAGGTCGAAAACCTACAAAAAGCTTACGGCGACAAGCTCCTCATCGAAGACTTGAGCTTTTCTCTTCCACCGGGCGGCATCGTGGGCGTGATTGGCCCCAACGGCGCGGGTAAATCCACGCTCTTTCGCATGCTCACGGGTCAAGAACAGCCCGACAGCGGCTCAGTCAGCTATGGCGACACAGTTCAGCTCTCGTACGTGGATCAATCTCGCGACGCTTTGAATGCAGAGGCAACTGTCTGGGAAGAGATTTCCGACGGTGGCGAGATCATCCAACTGGGTGAGGCGCAGATGAACAGCCGGGCCTATTGCTCGTCGTTCAACTTCAAAGGCGGCGATCAGCAAAAGAAAGTGGGTCTGCTCTCGGGCGGGGAACGCAACCGTGTTCATATGGCCAAACTCTTAAAGTCTGGTGGCAATGTACTCCTGCTCGACGAGCCTACCAACGATTTGGATGTGGAAACGCTGCGCGCGCTTGAAGACGCCGTGGAAAATTTCGCTGGCTGCGCCGTGATCATCTCGCACGACCGCTTCTTCTTGGACCGCTTGTGCACGCATATCTTGGCCTTTGAAGGCGACGCGCATGTAGAATGGTTCGAAGGCAATTTTGAAGACTACGAAGAAGACAAAAAACGCCGTCTCGGCCCGGATGCTCTGGAACCCAAGCGCGTTAAATACAAAAAGTTTGTGCGTTAGCTGTCGTAAACGACCGAGGCAAAGCGGGCGTTCACACCAATTACCTTGTGGATGATATAGACGGAGAAAAAGGCGATTGCGCCTAAGGATGCCAGGGTCAAAAGGCCGGAGATTTTCTTCTGAGTTGCCCAGTCAGCCCGGTCCCCAAGTGCGATTGCCCAATCACTAATCGTCGGATCTAAATCTGTTAAAATTGCCAAGATAAGGGCAAAGAAAACAGGGAAAAGATAGAGCACAATCGTAAAGAGCGCCGCTTTCTTGATGGCTTTTGGATAGCCGCAGATTTCGTCTCTCAGGGTTTGTGCAGCGTCGGATTCATACTTGTATTCGACCTCTGGGCCAGTTTTAGCTGGGTCGGGTTTGGCGAAAAGAGCGGCCATCATTGTTCCAAGTAGCGAACAGGATCCGACCGTCAAAATACAAAGCGTGATGACCACAGCAACAACCGCTGCTACGGAAATAAAAACTGTTAAATTCAAAATACCCCCCGAACGGATAGCTACGCGGCTTGAGGCACGTCTCTGTTAGTCCATTCGTTTAGATTGAATTGTGTGGAATTTTCAAGAAGTTTTGCAACCTTAGCGTCAACCTCATCAAAGAGCACACGGTCATCGCCTTGCATGTCAACCGGGGGAACAAAGAGCACACCATAGGCGTGTTTGGCGCCTGGGGGATGGTTCCCTTCCAACCACAAAACGTCTCCTTGGTCTGAGGAGGCAACCGTCGGATGCTTGGTCGAGAATTCCGTTGCAATGTCCTGCGCGTCTTCGCTGGCATTTTCCCAATCAAAAAGCCAAAACTCGATCGCAAGGTTTTCACGCTCAACAACCTTTGCAGCCTCGAGAATATTCTGGGCGATTGCCTGTTGATCACGCGCCACAAAGACATAGGACAGCCTGCCATTGCGGGCCGTCGCTTTGCGCAGCACGTTCAGCAAGACCAAGTTGTGAACGGTCTTAAAATAGGACCCATCGTATCCGACCATTTTGCAAAAGGCGTTTTTTAACTCCAAAGCATCAAGCCGGAGCTTCAGGTCAGTAGAACACGCAACGATTTTGAGATACTCTTTCCGAATAGGCTTGTGCTCGGCGAAACGAACCTCCGCAGAGTTCAGCTTGATACGTTCGGCAGAAAACAACTTCTTAAGCAAATACCACGCGACCAGCGCGCCTACGACAAATGCAATTAATTCCATAGCAACGCCTCCATGGTCCGCAACTTAACCCACGACTTACCCGTCTCCGTAGCAAGCGGCAGAACGGAAGGCCCCCCCAGCGTTATATTTATCATTGCGTCTATGAGTCGCATATTGCTGTAATCCTGTCAATTTTTGCTAAATCTTGCGCGCGGATTGTCGGGGAAAATTCTCGAAATTCCCTTAACACGGCGCTCAGATCGAGATTTCGCCCTAGCCTATTGGGCTATTTTGGCATTTTTAGGGGTGGCCCGGCATCTGTGAGCACAGCGGCTCAGGAACCTCTTACATCTCTCAGATAGGCACGGTTCGGCCTCAATACCACCCATTTTGGTGGATTTTACAGCCGTCACATTTGGGCCACAATTCGCCACATTTAACACGAATGAGCGACAATCAGCCGATTTTCCATTGATTGGACACGTTTAGGAGACCATCCTTGACGTGCATTCAATCGGAGGGGGAGACAGATGAGACATTGGAGGAACGCCGCATGCGCGGCAGCCCTTGCGCTTCTGCCAGCGCAGGCACTGGCCGTGACCTATGGGACCTACGCGACAACCGGATACAATGAAGCTGTGGATCCAGCATCGCCGCGCGGGCTGTGGTTCAACTCATTTCTGCAAGATGGCATGGGCAACACGCTGACATCGCTTGACGATTGGCGTTGGAATATCTCGGGCGGCACCTTCACGTACCGTGCGGATGAAACCGCCAGCTTCGAAGCTCTGGCAAGCCATGACACCGATAGCTCCCTGCAGTTGATGATCACCCTGGAGCTCGAAGGCATCTCTTCGGTGGGGCAAGCGGGCTATTGCCAATATGATGGCGGCCGCCAAGCCTGTGATGGCTCCGAAGCCTCAGCGGCCCAAGACATCTCTGACTGGAGGTATTTTAACCTTGTCTCCGGAACGATGACCGGCGCGGGTGGCATGGCGGGTGTCTCGATGACATTGTCCGACTTCACGCTCGGCATTCACCCGCCCCAGATTGGCATCGGGGGCAATGCGCGCGTGCGCGACACACTGGGCTTTTCAACTTGGTTTGCCTGGGACGCAGGCGGCACCACACCGGCAGATCCCAACTACAGCATCCTAGACAACAACGCCCTGATCACCGGCATTCATGGTGATATCAACGTCAACTTGACCCTGCAGCCCTCGATTGTGCCTTTGCCAGCGGCCTCCCTGGCGCTGCTGACAGGCCTAGGGCTTCTCGGACTGATGGGTGTGCGGCGTCGCAGCTGGGTCTAAGCTCCGACCGGCTTCGTCCCGCACACTTGCGCGCGCGCCTTTGGTTTTGACGGGCGCGCGCGTATCTATTTCTGGGCTTTCTTTTTTTCTAGGCTTTCTTTTTCTGGTTTGTCTTTTTATCGGCGCGCCTCGCCGGATTTGCCGGTTTGAGTGGGTGATAAATCGGGATCTATTCCCGCCTCAATCAAAGCCTTTCGCAGCGCATCCCAGCTTTCTTCACCAGGTTCTTCGGCCCGCTTGTTGGTTTTGGCGTTTTCAGACTGCTTAAGTCGTTTGGCCTCACGCTGACTTTTGAGCACTTTGCTCAACCGAAATTGTACATATGCGCGGAGCACCCAATTTAACTTTGTGCCATAGCCTGGCCCCATCGCGCGGAAATACTTCAAAACAGCGTCGTCGACATAAAGCGAGATGCGCGTCCGCTTTTGCCAAGCGGGCCCATTTGCATCTTCGAGAGCCGCCCAATCTGAAGGAATGACACTGCCCAAAGCGGTCAGATCAAAGGCGTTTTGCTCAAGCGCGATAAGGGGCTCCAGACCTTTCAAGTAGGCCTCAACACGGGCGGATGTTTTGGGCAATTCTAAAGGCATTTTGGGCTTTCTGAACACGACCTTAGCCAGTCTGCACAGTGGCCCTTTCGAGAGAGTTAGCGCTCCGATTCGGTGCATAAAGATCTCGTTCATTTATTAACAAAATCCGCATCACTCGGGCTCAGTATTTGGAATTCTGGCAAAAGAGCGGCACATTTTGGGCAGGCATCATCTATCAATTTTCCGAAAATACCATTGTAAATCAATTATTTAAAAGAAACTACGTCAGATTGCTGACACATTGTTTCCAAAAATCCGGGTAATTTGTGGCGGGCGAATAGGTTAACGTGACCAGGTGTGTGAGTTAATGGTCGAGGGGACCTAACTATGAAAACTTTGAAACTAACGGCTGCTGCGGCAGCCCTTGCACTTGCTGCGCCTATTGCAGCAAATGCAACCACCGTGAGCGGTGCAGGCGAGTATGTCGTCGATGGTGGCTGGGTTTGGACCAACCAGTTGGTCAGCGACAGCTCGGGCAACAACCGCAAGTATCGCTCTTGGAATACGGACAGCCGCAACAGCCGCTGGACGCTGAACAACGACGGCACTGCCAGCCTCACCATCATGGGTGAGAACAAAGGCAGCCATAATCTGAACATCGCGTTGAACATGACGTTTGATATCTCAAACGCGCATCAAAACGGTTACTGCCAAGGCTATGCCGGCAACGATTGTACCGCAGATCCACGCGGTCGCCCGGTGTTTGACACATCGGACTGGCAGTACTTCAATATTCTGTCCGGCTCGATGACAATCGAGAGCGAAGACGGTGCAGGCAGCACGCTTGCAAGCGTCACATATGCACTGTCTGACTACACAAATGGCAACCACCAGCCACAGCTCGGCACCGGTGGTGACGCGTTTAACCCTGACGAGTACGGCTTCTCGTCCTGGTTGGCTTGGACACGTACATCTGGGTTCGACAACGATTCCATGTTCAGCTTCCTCGACAATTCGACGATGGACTCGGCACGTCATGGCGACATCAACATCCAACTGGCGCCCGTGCCACTTCCAGCTGGCTTGGTTTTGATGTTGGGCGCATTGGGCGCAACTGGCCTGGTTCGTCGTAAGTCGGCCTAAGATACCAATCGACCGCGAAAGTTAAGTATCTGTTTTAAATGAGTATCGGAGGCGCGCTTCGCATCGCGCCTCCATCCCTAGAGTTTCAATTGCAACAAGAAACGACCTCAAACCGACACACATGAGAGGGCGTCGGGCGTCACGAGTATCACCGTTAAAGAGGAACAGTATCATGAAAACCCTGCTTAAATCCGCCGCCATTGCGGCTGTTGGGCTCTGCTTGCCGCTCATGGCGCAGGCCACCACCGTCAGCAACACTGGCACCTATGTTGTCTCCGACCGTGCCACGGGCGACGGCATTTTGACCCACGGTTTGGTCCGTGATGGCAATGGCGATTACCTTGGCGGCGCCTATCAAAAATGGAGCGTGGACAATCGCACAAGCCGCTGGACATTGAACTCCGACGGCACAGCCTCCCTGTCGATGACCGGCACCAACCTTGCTGACAGCAGCCTGTCGGTATCCATGGATCTGACCATGAACATCAACGACAGCGATTTCAACGGCGTCTGTATGGGGTACGTCAACAACGACTGCACGCTCGATCGTCGCCACCGTCCGGTTTTTGACACCAGCGATTGGCAGTACTTCGACATTCTGTCTGGTTCAATGACCGTTTCCAGCACTCTGGAATCTGTGACCTGGGCACTGACCGATAAAAACCCTGCCCGTCCGACACAGTTTGGCGACGGCGCAAATGCCTTCGACCGCGGTGTGAACCCCAACGATCTGGGCCTTTCCGCTTGGTACGACCTGAAACAAACAACAAAAACGGGCGAAGACCCCAACTATAGCTTCATCCCAAGCTTCAGCGGTTCGAACCTGATGCACACAGACATCAACCTCAATGTCGCACCCGTTCCGCTTCCAGCTGGCCTGGTGCTGATGATCGGTGCCTTGGGCGCAACCGGGCTTGTTCGCCGCAAAGCGCGCGCGGCCTAGCGTCTGCCAGACGGGCTCGGGCTCTTAACCGAGCCTTCATCCCGGCTTAAAGATCCGTAAAACTTTTGAGAAAAGCGCTCTCGATGAGGGCGCTTTTCGCGTTTTTGTTCATGTCGCGTTAAGAGCTGTGAACGTATCCCAAACACCGGTCGGGGCGACACCTTTTTGAGGGTCGTATATGTGTCTCTTGTGTACAGCGGATCTGTTCGATCCTGCGGTGTTAGGCTTTGGTCAAACCTCCCAAACGCTGCCAGGCTTGGGTGGAATGGAGGGGTCTCCTGGAAACACCGGAACGCTTTCCCAGCCCCAAAGCAGTTTAATATCCGCCGGAAATCACTCTACGGTTTTTGCCTCCGGAGATAGCACAATCGACGGTTTGTTGATCGGAACAGCCTGGGCCGAACCCACACTGAACTTTGCCTTTCCGAGCGACTCAAGCTTTTTCACATCGCCCTATGAGATCGCCCCTGGCCAAATGGATACGGGCTACGTAAATTCCTTTGTTGCGACCTCTGCCGCGTTCCAAACGGTTGTTCGGGATATGATGAGCGACCTAGACGGCATGTTGGCTGTGACCTTTGTTGAAACAGCCAATACCGATGCTGAACTGGTGTTCGCACGCACCACCGACACCGATCTCGGCACCGCCAGTGGCCGCTTTCCCAGCTATGGTGCGAACCAAGGCCATCAGTGGTACCGCAATCATATCTACGAGCAATCGCCCACGATGGGCAGCTACACCTGGGCAACGATCCTGCACGAAACAGGCCACACGCTGGGCCTCGCCCATGCCCACAGTGCTGACAGCATTTCGGGCGATTTTGTTGGGCAGGTTCAGCCAAGAGAACGCGACAACATGGAATTTACCGTGATGTCTTATCGGTCTTATGAAAACGCGCCCACCACGGGCTACCGCAACGAGACCTACGGCTTTGCCCAGAGCTTCATGATGGATGATATCGCGGCCATGCAATATCTCTATGGCGCTGATTTCACGATGAATTCCGGAGATACCGTCTATACCTTCAGCACCACAACCGGCGAGATGTTTGTGGATGGCGTTGGCCAAGGCACGCCAGGTGACAACCGAATTTTCCGCACGCTTTGGGATGGCGATGGCACAGATACTTACGATCTTTCGAACTATTCCCAAGCGCTTGAGATTGATCTGACACCCGGCGGCTGGTCAAAGCTGGACGACGCGCAACGTGTGGATCTGGGCAACGGTAATCTGGCACGGGCCAACGTGTATAACGCGCGGCTTTTTGAAGAAGATGCTCGTAGTCTGATCGAAAACGCCGTGGGGGGTAGCTCGGATGATATCATCGTGGGCAACCGCGCCAAAAACCGGCTGGAAGGCGGTTTGGGCAAAGACATGCTCTACGGTGGCGGCGGGGTTGATACCCTCCTTGGAGGAGCCGGCAATGACATTCTCTACGGCGACGACGCGCCCCCGGGCCCCGGCGCAGCCTCTGGGATTTCATTGGGAACCAGCACCTATAGCCACGGCAACACCCATGGCAGTTTTGCCAATGCCTTTGAGATCACGGACCGGTTTAGCTTTGATGACGACGCCAATATCGCGGATGCCACCACGCTTGCGCATACCAGCCTCAGTTTCACCGGACCGGGCAGCGGAACTGTGCCCGCACAATACTACGCGATCACCATCACCCGCGGCACGGTTCTCATTTTGGACCTTGATGACAGCGCGAACCTCGACAGTTGGATCAATGTTTACAATGCAGGCCAAGAAGTGCTGGCTTTCAACGACGATGCGGGCGGAGATCCCGGCTCGGAAACCGAGC
>JBCDCE010000081.1:0-11419 GCA_039182515.1 Pseudomonadota bacterium
CGCGTTACCGATATTTCCCGGATTAATCCGCAAGCAGGCTGCACCCGCCTCCGCAGCTTCAATCGCACGTTTGTAGTGAAAATGAATATCCGCGACGATTGGAACGGGGCTTTCCCGCACGATTTCCTTGAGCGCGGTCGTTGCGGCTTGGTCGGGCGTTGAGATCCGAACGATATCAGCGCCGACTTCCGCCGCGGCCAAAACCTGAGCAAGCGTTGCCTTAACATCAGATGTATCGGTATTTGTCATAGTTTGCACAGCAATCGGCGCGTCGCC
Source organism: Pseudomonadota bacterium (assembly GCA_039182515.1). Taxonomy (GTDB): domain Bacteria; phylum Pseudomonadota; class Alphaproteobacteria; order Rhodobacterales; family Rhodobacteraceae; genus JBCDCE01. The sequence goes on from JBCDCE010000081.1 coordinate 277, forward strand.
ACCGACCGGTACGGATCCCACCATGATTTGCCGACTTTTGCGCCGGTAGATATTTTTCCATGGTCGGACGGAGTTTAGGGACATATCGAGTCTCTTTGGATGTCTGATGCGGGCTAAAGCCCAAAGTGTCCATACAAGTTTACACTTAGACGAACGCGAAGGTCACGTCTAAATTTAAAAATCTAATAACGGATTGATCTCAGTTTTCCCAGGAAATGGTGTTGTAGACACCCATGAACTCAGGATCTGCAGCGACATCTACCGGCGTAAAGTCTAATTCCAATGCCTCATTCGTGAGTTTGACGTTCCTCACAACGGACGCGCCTGTCCCCAAAGGCCCAAACACACCTTCCGGCGTACGAACAAAAACAGAGCCCGCATTACCCGCACGTAAGACAGGCTCAGCAATCCCCGCTGGCACATCAAAAATTTCGCCCGCCTCCATAATTTTCTCGAAAATAGAGCGACCATTGTCATCACGAACGCGAACCCATGCGGGCCGGATTGCAAAAAGCGTGACCGTCTCGACTTGAACCGTTGCGTCCAGCGTCGCGCCATCAACTACCGCTGACGGTTGATCCGAGGTTATCGCTTCATTTCTTGGGAACGCCGGTGCATCAAGAGTATCGAGAAGATCAAAGAGGGCCTGATCTTCGCTTGGCGTTGCTTGTGTGTAGAGAGCGCTCAGATCTTCAGAGGCTAACAATACGTCTTTAACAAGTTCTGTGCCTTCGCCAGCTGGACCAACAATTTTTCCGTTAACCTTAAAGTAAAGAGACCCCGCATTCCCAGCGCGCAAAATCGGCGTCTCCTCGGTAACTGGGATGGTGTATTCTTCGCCTTTATCCAAGACCTTTTCGAATAAAATACTGCTGTCAGCTCCGCGCACACGCACCCAGGTAGGCGCTGCAGCGAATAGGACAACTTCTGGCCTAGGACCTTCAACAACCTGCACTGCGCTCTCTTGCGCCTCAGTTGAAAGGCCTGCATCTGCAGTGACCAGCTCAGGCGCGAAGACACCAACAGAGCGAGGATCCAGTGTTGCTATTGGAGCATCTCGGGACACCAACACAGGCACATCGAGCGCAGGTGGACGATAAAGTCGATCGAGCGCTTCCGTCGAGGCAAAATCTTCTGTTGTATCAAGTTCGGTTGATTGTTGGGCTGGAGCCAAGGGATCAATGTCAGAGGCGGCGATGGGAGTTTGTTCAACCGGCGCGACCTGCACTTTTTGCACTTCCTGCAAGAGCTTCATGCCACCGACGCCGAGACCTCCCAGAACTGCCAGCAGAGCAATCACGGATGCCAAAGCGCCCAAATCAATATGCGCGTTCCAGCGAGTATCAACCGGGACAAACGGAGTCGATGTGTTCTCGAATTGGTTGGGTGCAACAGATGCGTTTATTGTGAGTGGCGCTTCCATACGCGGGCTCGACGCAGCAGCAGACATTCCATGAGCCGTAACGTGACCACTCTCTTTACAAAACTCTTCAAAAACCCACTCAGCATCCAGCTTTAGATACCGCGCGTAAGACCTGACATAGCCCGCGATGAACCCCGGGGAGTCAAATGCCGTTGGATCGGAGTTTTCGATAGCAGCGATATAAGAGGCCCGTATTTTCAGCTCTCGTTGAACATCAAGCAACGACTTGCCCATGGTGGCGCGTTCGCCCCTTAGCAAATCTCCAAGGCTAACCTCGTAATCGTCGAACCCTTTTTGGCGTTCTTCACTACTACTGCTGCCTTGGGCTCGGTCAAATGGCCCAATCATTCTCTGCCCCTACGTCCACGTCTTGCCTGTGTGGTGCCGCGATTCGAGTCGCCCCAACGACTTATCGTTGGATAACATACATCACACTACATTGCACAGGTTAGAGAACTATTATCCGGTAAGATCAGCACGATTAAGCGCACAATGTGACCATAGTTGGTCAAGCGCGCTTACAAGAGCATCAACCTCTTTAGGACCGTGGACGGGCGATGGCGTAAACCGCAAGCGCTCTGTACCCCTTGGAACAGTCGGGAAATTAATCGGCTGCACGTATATTCCGTGATCGTTCAACAAATAATCCGAGAGCTTTTTTGTGTGCACCGGATTTCCGACCATCACGGGGACGATATGGCTTCCGTGATCCACAATTGGCAAACCAATCGCTTTGAACCTTGTCTTCAAAATTGAGGCTTGGGTTTGATGTTGTTCTCGAATGTCTTGTCGAGACTTCAACAGTGCCACGGATGTTGCTGCGCCTGCGGCCACGGCAGGCGGCAAAGAAGTCGTGAATATAAAGCCAGGTGCGTAAGACCGTATCGCATCTGCGAGCTTTGCTGACGTCGCGATATAACCGCCCATAACGCCGTAGGCTTTGGCCAAAGTTCCGTTGATGATGTCGATGCGATCCAAAAGGCCATCGCGCTCGCACACGCCACCACCTGTTTGCCCGTACATACCGACGGCATGCACTTCATCGATGTAAGTTAAGGCACCAAATTCATCGGCGAGGTCACAAATAGCTTCAATCGGCGCAAAGTCTCCATCCATCGAATAAATCGATTCGAACGCGATCAACTTCGGCGCATTGCTTGGTAAAGCTTGAAGTTGGGCGCGTAGATCCGCGAGATCATTGTGTTTAAAAATACGCTTCTCGCCACCGTTTCTGCGGATCCCTTCGATCATGCTGGCATGATTCAAAGCATCGCTCAGGATAACTAAGCCGGGGATCAACTTGGGTAGCGTTGACAACGTGGCATCGTTGGCGATGTAGGCAGAGGTAAACAGCAAAGCTGCTTCCTTATGGTGCAAATCAGCGAGTTCCGCCTCAAGACGTTTATGAAAAACGGTTGTACCTGAAATGTTACGCGTGCCACCCGAGCCCGCACCGGTCGCTTGCAAAGCATCTTGCATGGCGGCTAGAACTTCTGGGTTCTGTCCCATGCCAAGATAATCGTTCCCGCACCAAACCGTGATTGGTCTCGCTGTTCCATCGGGCGCGGTCCAAGTTGCGTGCGGGAAATGCCCAGCCTCGCGCTCAATGTCGATAAAGGTACGATACCGACCTTCGTCGTGAAGCCGCGATAAAGCTTGGTCAATTTGGTACTCGAAGTGCAACTTAGATTCCTTCTAAACGCCCCTATCGCTATAAATAGCCAGTTTCCTTGCAAAGCAAGGCTTACCTACTGCGCGCTTTGCCGCACTGATTATTCTCCCAAAATAACGATCGCACAGGCGGGATCTCCGCAGCTCTCTAGGGCTTGTTGTTCTGCGACTGAAACAGAACTGGCGCTTACAGAATAGCCATACCGGCTCGCACCACGAGCCACGGCAAAGGCCTTAGGCCCATTAGCGCGCCGAAACTCTTTGCGGAACACAGTTGTGGCATCATGGCTGAGCTGAAGTGATTTGGGGCTCCAACCACGTGGCCTGATACGCGTGACCACAACGCAAGCCGCCTCACTATTTTTTGCCGCATCGCAGGCAGCTTTGGCCGCAACTTCCGCATCTTCCATGCGATGGTGATTGGCAGCTCCGAGCGTGGCGGGAGAAAATATCCCTTCATCTGGTGCGGCTGCAATGGCTGCGTAGTAGATTAAGGCCTCAGCAACAGTTCTAAGAAGATCAGGGTCGCGCTCAGTCATAAAAGACCATTTTACAACCTCAACTTCGCTACCGCGGGTCGAATAAAGGGCGCGGTTTGCTTCTCGCACTGACAAAGGGTCTGCCAACGCCGGCTCGCTAACAGGAGACGCAAATCCTACGGCAAACGCGGCAATAGCTAGCGCGAATTTTGACAATTGAAGCATGGAATTCCTTCGTCTCGTCTCCTAGGCTCAAAGGCAAATCTGAGATCCGACCTTCCTTAAGCCAACCTTTAATCACAAAGGAACCCGAATGTCCCGCCTTTCACCCGTTCTCGACCAAATCGACGCCACTTTAGAGGACGCAGTACAGCGTCTTTTTGAGCTTCTCGTGGTACCGTCCATTTCAACAGATCCAGACTTTGCACAGGACTGTCAAAAAGCAGCAACACTGCTGGCAGAAGATCTCAAAAGCCTAGGCGCTGAAGCCTGTGTCGATCAAACACCGGGCCATCCGATGGTCATAGGACACATCCCCGGCCCGGCCCCTCACCTCGTTTTTTACGGCCACTATGATGTTCAACCAGTGGACCCAATTGAGCTTTGGGACAATAGTCCCTTCACGCCACAGCTTGAAGACACTCCAAATGGCAAGGTGATCCGCGCAAGGGGGAGTTCGGACGACAAAGGCCAATTGATGACTTTTGTAGAAGCCTGCAGAGCTTGGATCGCGAAGCACGGCGCCTTGCCCTGTGGTGTCACGTTCTTTTTCGAAGGCGAAGAAGAGAGCGGATCACCCTCGCTTGTTCCTTACCTGCGCGAAAAAGCATCTGAATTGCAGGGCGATATCGCTCTCATTTGTGATACCGGCCTTTATGGCCACGACCGCCCTGCGATTATCACGCAACTGCGCGGCCTTCTCGGTCAAGAAATCACCATCAAAGCTGCATCAAAAGACCTGCACTCTGGAATGTACGGTGGGATCGCTGCAAATCCCCTAAAGGTCCTTTCGGGAATCCTGGCTGGGCTTCATGACGATCAAAACCGTGTAACTATCCCCGGATTTTACGACGGCGTACCGGAAGTCTCAGCTGAGCAATCCGCGCAATGGGACAGTTTGAAATTCGATGCAGGTGCATTTTTGGGGGAGGTCGGTTTAGCAGATCCAGCAGGCGAAACGGACCGCAAACCACTCGACATGATTTGGGCTCGGCCAACCTGCGAGATCAACGGTGTCGCCGGTGGTTACGCGGGCACGGGCTTTAAAACGGTCCTGCCAGCACAGGCCAACGCAAAAATAAGTTTTCGCCTTGTAGGCAACCAAGACCCGCTAAAGATCCGTGAGGCCTTTCAATCCCAAGTGCGCGCTATGGTTCCCCCTGATTGTGACGTTATTTTCGAAGATCACGGAGCAGGCCCAGCGGTGCACATGGACACGTCGAGCACGTTTTTCACCAAAGCCAGCGAAGCCTTGAGCGAAGAATGGCCCGAACCCGCAGCTTTTGTTGGAGCTGGCGGATCGATCCCCGTTGCCGGTTATTTCAAATCTGAGCTGGATCTCGATGCGATGCTTATTGGCTTTGCACGTGACGACGACTCGATCCATTCACCAAATGAGAAATACGACCTAGAGAGCTTTCACAAAGGCATTCGAAGCTGGGCGCGTATTTTGGATGCTGTCTCTGATTAACGAGGGGTACGCCAATGTATCCGAGAATCACAAAAGCCCGCCACAGTGGCGGGCTTTGCATCGGTGGCGCGGTTGACGGGGCTCGAACCCGCGACCCCCGGCGTGACAGGCCGGTACTCTAACCAACTGAGCTACAACCGCGCAGTCACCGTGGCGAGCGTTCTAGGCGTGAGGCTGTAGCCCGTCAAGCGCTATCTCTAAGCTTTCTAGGTTTTTCCTGCGGGAGCCTGGAAAGCATACTTCGGCCGTTCCAATTCACACAAATTGATCTGTCGTATTTCCAAGAGCAGGAAGGCTACAAATCAGTTTTGTGAGGAAAATGGTGGGTCGTGAGAGGCTCGAACTCCCGACATCTTCGGTGTAAACGAAGCGCTCTACCAACTGAGCTAACGACCCGTCGAGGCGGTATGTACGCCAAGCTTCTAGTCGGGTGCAAGCATCTTTTACACACGATGGTGTTCACCGTTTTCAACAGCGTAAACCATCCCCTGCCCACCCGGCAAATCACCAACAAATGCAGATGCCCGCCCGAGCGCTACGGTACGCAACATTCGAGACGTAATCCCATGGGTCACGCAGATGGTCGGACGTGACAAATCCTCCAGAAAGTCCTTACATCGAGCCCTCAGCGCAGCAAAGCCTTCTCCGCCAGGTGCATGCTCGTACAGCCCCAGCGGGCCATCCGGCGTGTCTTCAAGCACGATCCCTTTAGGCGTCACTTCAGAGCGTAATTTTCCCGACCAATCACCAACTTCAATCTCGCGCAAGCGGTCATCTGTGCGCAAAAAAGAAGCATGACGTGCAAAGGCGATTGCAGCGGTTTCGAAAGCACGGCCTTGCGGGCTTACCCGGATATCAAACTTGGTTAGATCGAAAGCTGACAGAACCTTCGACAACATCTCAGCCTGAGCGCGCCCTTTGGGCGTGAGAGGCGAGTTAAGAGCGCCCTGAAAGCGGCCCTCCAAGTTCCATTCAGTCTCGCCATGGCGCATGACGTAAATCGGATAATAGACCATTGAAATCCCTTTCAAACATCGAAAGCGCGCAGAAGTTCAGCGCGCTTTCGATGGTGGGTGATAAGAGATTTGAACTCCTGACATCTTCGATGTGAACGAAGCGCTCTACCACTGAGCTAATCACCCGCGGGGGCGTAGTTAGTCGTCTGCGTTCAAGCCCGCAAGGGTTGGTTTTGAATTTTTAACATCACCTAACTTACCTGAAGATTTGCCCAAAGGTTGGCGTATGCGACACACCATGACTCTTGCGCGTGTGACATCTTTAGTGCGCGCAACTTTGACTTTGCCTAAAGGCGGAAGTTGCGCGTCTTTTCCCTCAGCCAAGGTTTCTCCCAAAATAGCCAAGAGTGCTTCCGTCGCGGCTTTGGCTTCGTGCCGTTTAAGACCCGAACGACCTACAACGGCATCAATCAAGTCCTTTTTCTTTAATACCGCTTGGCCAGATGCGTCCGGCGCAACAGTATTTGGCACGACTTTTATAGGTGTGCGGGCAACGGGTTTGCTCTTCTGAGCCTCCTGAGAAGCCGGCTTAGCCGCGGCTTGCGGCGGTGTCGCTTCAGGCTTGAGCTTGGGTGTGACAGTGCGCTTACTCCGAGAGGTTTTTGCGGACTTACGGGCGGTCTGCTTCGACGGCTTGGCTGTGGGTGCTTTAGTCGCCATTGTAAGGCTCCTGCTCTTGGTGTTTTCTTCGTTTTCAGCGTGATTGACTGTATGTAGCCTCAATTTCAACGCAATAGGGCAACATTTTGTAAAAAAACATGCAAATCTTCCGCTCGAGCCCTGGACACCGTTAACCATTTCAGGTTCCGCTCGGCTATCGAGCGTAACAAAATACGGGACTGAGTCACATGACCAAATTTCTCGCGGTAACATCACTGGCCTTTACTCTTTTGGCAGCGCCTGCCCTCGCAGGTGGTTTGTCCGATCCAGAGGTTGAGCCACCTGTGATGGAAAAAGACACAATGATGGAAAAAGCTTCCACCAGTGATCACGGTATCCTGGTGCCAATCTTTGCCCTGATTATGCTTGCGGCAACTGCCAGCAACTAAATTTAGCGATAAACAAATCGCTCAAAAGCGTGTCCTCACAACAGGGCACGCTTTTTTTGTGAGTATTTTCATTAAATTTCCACAATTTAGCCGCAGCCGCGACAGGTCTATAGCGCACCCTTTTCACGCCTAGAGGGAATGCGACCTATGACAAGATGGATCAATAGCCTTTTCGCTTTGTGGATTGGCCTTGCGAGCACTGCTCAGGCCGCCCCTGTGCAATGGGCGGTCGATAACGGCGGCAACGGGCATTATTATGAACTTATTTCCACAAGCCGCCTGACTTGGGCTGAAGCCGAAGCGCTCGCCAACAGCCGCACCCATGCTGGTTTTGAAGGTCACTTGGCCACCATCACTTCAGCACAGGAACAAGCTTTCTTAGATCAACTCAATCCACGGCGCTTGCGCAGTTGGCTCGGCGGTTCTGATCGGGAGACGGAGGGCGTGTGGAAGTGGGTTGCAGGCCCCGAAACGGGTCAAGTGATCTCATACACGAACTGGGCGAGAAATGAGCCTAATGACTGGGGAAGCGGCGAAGACTACTTGCATGGCTGGTTCCGCTCCAACCAATGGAACGATCTCAACGGCGGATCCCGCGGCTGGAATCGCGCAGTTTTTGTTGAATATTCCACGACCAAAGGTGTTCCGTTGCCCGCAAGCGCCTTTCTTTTGGCAGGCGCATTGATTGGTTTGGCCAGGAGTCGCCGCGCGTAGAGCGCGCTTGCCCCCTTGACTAAAAACCAGAAACAGTCTCCGCGTCTTATAAAGATTGCTGCGGTTCGTTAAAAAATAACAGAAAATGACCGCAAACAAGACCATAGAAAATCGAATGCACTCCACACACGCGGCCAAGTTTAGCGGCATAAACAGCCGCAATAGTAATGTGTGTGGAATAGAAAAATGAAAAAGACTCTGTGCGCCATGGCGGTGCTTTTTGCCGGGAGCGTTGCGCAAGCAGTTCCTGTACAGTGGGATGTTGCCTCAGGCGGCAATGATCACTTCTATGATATCATAGCAACCACTTTGACTTGGGCTGAGGCACGCGACGCCGCGGCAGCAATGACCTATAACGGGCTGGACGGGCATTTGGTTACGATCACTTCAGCGGGTGAGCAAGCTTTTCTCGATAGCCTCAATCCATCTGGACGGGACCTTTGGTTGGGTGCCTCTGATGCCGCGAACGAAGGCGATTGGCGTTGGGTAACTGGGCCAGAAACCGGGCTAAAGCTCGATGATACTTACACAAACTGGTATGGTAACGAACCCAACCAATGGCGCGGAAACCCTGAAAACTATGCTGTTGGATGGTGGGCCACTGGTTGGAATGACATCCCAGGGACAGCGCGTTTTGGCTACATTGTGGAATATTCAGTTCCCGCGGCAGTCCCCTTGCCCGCCACAGGCGCGCTTGTGCTCGCAGCACTTGGCGTTTTGGGTCTGCACCGCCGTTTTCGGTAATCCCTGCTCCTGCGAACAAACTACAAAGATGAACGCGTTGGATCACCGAATCCGGCGCGTTTTTTCTTGCGCATTGACCAAATTGCACAAAGCGCTCTGCCGAACCAAAACCTTTTGGCTGGAGGAACTGTCCAAAGCACAGAAATTATTCCTCAAAATGGTCTGAAATTCTGTCTCATTCCATCTCGGAGAGGCCCCATCCGCTACCGATTCCAGATCTAATTCCGCCTCCAGTAACGTTAATCAGTCTTAAGGTATCGAGATGAAACATCTTCTGCTTGCCGCAGCCGCATTGGCCTGCAGCACTTCCGTTAACGCAACTCCTATGGAATGGTCAAAAGCCTCAGGCGGCAACGGCCACTACTATGAAATCGTATTCAACGCCAATGTCTCTTGGTTCGACGCTCACGACGCAGCGGCTGCAAAAACCCACAATGGGTGGGCAGGACATCTTGCGACAATCACTTCTCTTAGCGAACAGCTCTTCTTGAATGGCCTCAACCCAACGCAGCAAAACGCGTGGATTGGCGCATCCGATGAAGAAGAAGAAGGTGTTTGGAAATGGGTCGTTGGCCCAGAAGCCGGCGAGGTTGTCAGCTATGCAAAATGGGCCCCAGGAGAGCCGAACAATAGCGCAGGTGGCGTGGCCGAGCACCATGCTACAGCGTGGTGGTCAGGTGATCGGTGGAATGACCTGCCAGGCACCTGGAGCAAATACTCGCCCGCATATGTGATCGAGTATTCTGAGCCAGCCCCTGTTCCGCTTCCGGCAGCAGGTTTGATGCTGATCGGCAGCCTTGGCGCGCTAAGCCTGCGTCGATCCAAGGCCTAAAAACTAAACCTCACGGAACAAAAAAGAAGGGCGGCTTAATCAAACCGCCCTTCTTCGTTTGCAAACATTCAATGCGCGGATCTAATGAGCCGTTGCTTCAGCACTTTTATTCTGCGCGGCCAAGGCAGCGGCAGCAGCTTCTTCTGCAGCCTCATCCCACTCAATCGGTTCAGGCGTACCAACAAGCGCGAGCTTGAGCACTTCTGACACGTGCTCAACAGGAATAATGGTGAGCCCTTCGGTAACATTTTCCGGAATTTCGGGCAGATCCTTTTCGTTATCTTTGGGGATCAGCACCGTTTTGATCCCTCCCCGAAGCGCGGCTAGCAGCTTTTCCTTTAAACCACCGATTGGCATGGCATTCCCTCGCAAAGAAACTTCGCCCGTCATGGCAATGTCTTTCTTGATCGGAATGCCAGTGAGCACCGACACAATCGACGTCACCATTGCGAGACCCGCGGAAGGGCCGTCTTTGGGTGTTGCGCCGTCTGGGACGTGGACATGGATGTCCATACGATCGAAGGCTGTAGGCTTTACACCGATTTCCGGGGCAATCGAGCGCACATAACTCGAAGCCGCATCAATCGACTCCTTCATAACGTCGCCCAATTTACCGGTCGTTTTCATGCGACCTTTACCCGGCAATTTGAGTGCTTCAATGTGCAAGAGATCACCACCAACGCTGGTGTAGGCCAAGCCTGTCACAACGCCGACTTGGTCGTTTTGCTCCGCTAAGCCATAGCGATACTTTTTCACACCCAGGAAATCATCCAAATTTTCAGGCGTGATTGAAACGGTCTTCTCTTCCTTTTTGATGATCTTTGTAACGGCTTTACGCGCTAATTTGCCAATTTCACGCTCAAGATTCCGAACACCAGCTTCGCGGGTGTAAACACGGATCATCTCTTGCAACGCCTCAGGCTCAAGCACGAACTCGTCTTTTTTGAGACCGTGGTTCTTGACTTGTTTTGGGATCAAGTGGCGATGCGCGATCTCCGCTTTCTCTTCTTCGGTGTATCCCGCAAGAGGAATGATCTCCATCCGGTCCAAAAGCGGGCCTGGCATATTGTAGGAGTTCGCTGTGGTCAGGAACATGACGTTAGAGAGGTCATATTCCACCTCCAAATAATGATCCACAAAGGTTCCGTTTTGCTCTGGATCGAGCACTTCAAGCATCGCAGACGCGGGATCACCACGGAAATCTTGCCCCATCTTGTCGATCTCATCGAGCAAAATGAGGGGATTGGTGGTTTTAGCCTTTTTCAGAGCCTGGATGATCTTACCCGGCATCGACCCGATATACGTGCGGCGGTGGCCCCGAATTTCGGACTCGTCACGCACGCCTCCCAATGAGATGCGGATAAACTCGCGCCCAGTGGCCTTGGCAACCGACTTCCCAAGCGATGTCTTACCCACGCCTGGAGGACCAACGAGGCACATGATGGGCCCCTTCAGCTTCTTGGAGCGCTGCTGTACCGCAAGATACTCAACGATGCGCTCTTTCACCTTTTCGAGGCCATAGTGA
>JBCDCE010000082.1:0-10919 GCA_039182515.1 Pseudomonadota bacterium
CAGCGATCTAACAATTATTCTTATTGATTTATCTTAGAAAAGATAGTGCAACGAATATGCGTCTCACCAGCCCCAACCAAATCGCTGCGCCGATGGGTCGGCCCAGCGATGCTCGGCGCCTTCGGCTTGTTCCTCGCCGAGGAAAACAGAAAAATCGCGCGCAAAATCAACGCGCCCACGCCCTCCTTCAACTTACATACGTTAGGCATACGCAAAACATACGTCGAACATACCCAATTATCCGCCCCTTGCGCCGCCCTCCGTCCCAAGCAACACTCCCCTCAAACTGAGGGGGATTAGATGCGCAGCTTTGACGAGATATTCGAGATCGCCGCCGCGCGGCATGGTGGGGCGGCGGCCCTGGAGGCCACCTTCCCCACCCCCAAAACTCCTCAAGACCTAGCCGACCTCCCCGAGGACAGATGGCTCTCGCGCTTCACCCGCTCGATTTTTGAAGCGGGGTTCAATTGGAAGGTCATCGCCGCAAAATGGGACGGGTTTGAAGAGGCTTTTGACGGTTTTGACCTAGGCAAATGCGCCTTCATGGATGACGAGAAATTCGATCAATTGCTCAGCAACACAGCCATCGTCCGCAACGGCAAAAAGATCGCCACGGTGCGCGAAAACGCGAGCTTTCTGTTGAGCCTGCGCGAGCAAGGGGGTGCAGGCAAAGTGTTAGGGGGCTGGCCGTCAACGGATTACATTGGCCTTTTGGATCTTTTGAAAAAAGAAGGCGCGCATTTGGGCGGCGCGTCCGCCTCTTATGCCCTGCGGTTTCTCGAAAAAGACAGTTTTATCCTGAGCCAAGACGTCACCGCGCGCCTCACCGCCGAAGGCGTGATTGACAAACCTGCTACGTCAAAAACAGCCCTCAAAGCGGTTCAAGCCGCCTTCAACACCTGGATGGACCAATCAGGCCGCGGCTTGAGCCAAATCTCCCGCACTTTGGCTATGAGCGTATAAATGCCCAACACGCTGCACTACGCCGCAATCATGCTCACCGCAGGCATCGGGATCCCCATTTTGGCCGCCTTGAATGCCGCGCTTGGTAAACATATCGGCGCGCCTTTTGCGGCTTCTGTGGCGCTTTTTGCAATCGCGATGATTGCCTCAGTTGTGGCCATGCTCCTCACCCATAGCAGTCACGGGATTGCGGCAATGGCGTCGGCTCCGAAACACCTCTTTTTCGGAGGTGTTCTGATTGCCTTTTATGTGCTCTCGATCACGGCCATCGCGCCCCGGTTTGGGATCGGCAACGCTGTTTTCTTTGTGCTTTTGGGCCAGTTGATTTCGGCGGCTTTGATCGATCATTTCGGTCTGTTTGGGGCCGTCAAAAGCCCCCTTACAGCGCTTCGCGCCGCGGGAATTTTGACGATGGCCTTTGGTGTATATCTCACACAACGCGCCTAGTAGGGCTCTTAATACGGCGATGCATAGGGCGATTGCTGCACGATATAAGCCGCACAGCCTTTGGCCCCAGTTGCCACAAGAAACCAAACCGTCTCACCTGGGCGCCCAGCACGCGAATACTGGCATCCGTTTGGGTGAACCCAACGCTGGCCCAAAAAATCCGCCGGTGGCATAATATTTGATCCCACGCGTGTGGGACTTGTCGACCGATCCGATTTCACAAATAGTCGCCAAAAGCCGCTTTCGCTTGCCTCAACGCTTGGCGCAGAAAGCGCCACCCCGCTGGCCAAAGCCAGCATCGCCCACTTCTTCATTGTTACCACTCCAGTTGTTTAACAGCACTGGAAGCGAAACCCTGGGATTAAAGCGAGGAAATTGCCTTTCGCATTCGATGCAAACTCAAATCAAAGGCGAATTTTTGACCCAAAACCCATCTAAATCTGTGACTTAGAAAGCGCTATTCATCCAAAGCTAGAAGCTGGCGTTAACCCTGATTTCCCGAAGCAAGTCGCTGAACAGTCGCCCAAAGCGCCTCTGGCACATCAACCTGCTCCATCGCTTTACGAGTAGCACCCGGGATCCGAGCGCCCTCTTGCGCTGTGACAAGCGCGCTAAGACGAGACATCTTTTCGAAATACACAGGCGATGTTGTGGGGTCGATCAGGATGTAGGACTGGGACAGATTATGCGGCGCCCCGCCCGGCACTTTGAGCGGATCCGTATCTGCAGAAAGCGCAGTCCCTCCCAAAGCGGCGGCCATGACCTCAACCAAAAGCCCGAGCCCCCAACCTTTGTGACCCGCAGCCGGCAAGAGTGCTCCGGCGAGCGCGGCTTCTGCATCTTCCGTTGGCGCACCCTCTGCATCAACTGCCCAGCCCAAAGGGATCGGCGTGCCGGAGGCCTTTGCTCGGAGCACGTCACCGCGCGCAACCGCTGAGGTGGCCGTGTCGAAATGCATCGCCAAACCGCCCCCTTCCGCCGGACAAGACACGGCGATTGGATTGGTCCCGAGCGTTGCGGTATTGCCGCCTGGAGGGGCCATCGAGGGAGCTGCATTGGTAAATCCTAAAGCCATGAGCCCTGCTCGCGCGAATTGTTCGGTGAAATATCCCAGAGACGTACAGGTATGAGAGCGCGTCACCATATAAAGCGCGATGCCTTGATCTTTCGCAGCCGCGCAGGCCGCATCAAAGCCCGCGTCAAAAGCATGCTGAGCAAAGCCAAGACCGGCGTTAACGCGCACAACACCAGGCTTTAGGCGCTCAACGCTTGGATCAGTTTGGCCTTTCACACGCCCGTTGGCGAGTTGCTGGCAATAGCTCTCGAGATAAGCCAATCCGCAAATCACGTTGCCATGTGCCTCGGAATGCGCTGTGGCTTTGGCGAGGGCCTGTGCATCGCGGGGCGCAGCACCATGGGCTTGCAAGGCCGCTAGAGTGACAGCTTCGATCTCAGGCACGGGAATGAGGGGCATCTAGAGGTCCTTTGTGGAGTCGGTGAGCTGGCCTGCATCAAGCCGCACGACGCGGTCCATTTTGGCGGCGAGCTCAAGATTATGCGTTGCGATGAGCGCAGCAAGTCCGGTTTCACGGGCGAGTGTTACGAGCATTTCAAACACAGCATCTGAGGTTGCGGGATCGAGGTTGCCTGTGGGCTCATCTGCTAAAAGAAGCGCCGGTGCGTTGGCCAGGGCCCGGCAGAGTGCAACCCGTTGTTGCTCGCCACCCGACAAGGCCGCGGGGCGATGCCCTGCCCGGGCGTCCAAGCCCACGCGCCTTAGCAATTCCTTCGCACGCTTATCCGCCTCGGCTTGAGAAGCACCATTTGCGCGCTGCGGCAAAGCGATGTTCTCCAAAGCAGAGAACTCCGGTAAGAGATGGTGGAACTGATAGACAAAACCGATGTTGGCGCGCCGCATCGTTGTCCGCTTACGATCGCTTAAATTGCTCGCATTGGTGCCCATCACATGCACAGCGCCCCCATCAGCCACATCCAAGAGCCCCGCGATATGCAAAAGCGTCGACTTGCCCGAGCCTGATGGCGCCACAAGCGCCACAAGCTCTCCGGCACGCACCGCAACATTGGCCTCTTTGAGCACCCAAACTTCGTTTGCCAAACCTTTGTTATAAAACTTGGAAATGCCTTCAAGTCGCAAAACATCATTCATAGCGCAGGGCATCCACTGGATTCATCCGCGCCGCTCTGGCAGCCGGAAAGTATGTCACTGTGAAAGAGAGGCCCAGCGACAGCGCAATGGCTGTCAGAACGTCACCCAGTTCCAATTTCGTCGGCAATTGCGAAATGCCGCGCACCGACGGATCCCAGGCATTGCCCCCCATCATGGCGTTCAGCACAGTGAAAATATCCTCAAAATAGAGCGCGAAAAGGCATCCCAAGATGACCCCAAAAAGCGTGCCCAAAAGGCCTGTGACTGCGCCGCAGATGAAAAAGACGCGCAACACTGATCCTTCCGTCAGCCCCATGGTGCGTAAAATGCCGATGTCGCGCCCTTTGTTTTTCACAAGCATGATGAGGCCCGAGACAATGTTCATCGCTGCGATCAACACAAGGATCGACATGATGATGAACATCACATTGTCTTCCACATCTAGCGCGTTGAGAAAGCTGCCGGAGGCGTCTTTCCAAGTCCATAAAAGCGCTCTCGGGCCACCCGCCTCATAGAGGGCTGCGCTGAAGCGTTCGACCGTGTCTGGGTCCTCAACCATGATCTCCAACTCGTCGGCAACACCGTCTCGGTTGAAGAATTTTTGGGCTGCTTCAAAGGGCATATAGACCCGTGTGCGGTCAATGTCGTAGCGTCCGGCGGTGAAAATATAGACCACCTCATAAGCCCCCTGGCGCGGCTTCGTGCCAAAGGCGGTGCGCGCGCCATTGGGGGAGATGAGCTTCATCTTGTCGCCAATACGCACGCCAAGTTCGCGGGCAATACCAGAGCCAATCGCGATGCCTTCGCCAAACCGCGCGATGTCGCCTTGTTGCTGCTCAGCCTGCGCCACGCGCGGGATGGTCATCAGGTTCTCAGGCGTTATGCCAAACACCTGCACGCCGACGGTTCTGTCGCGCAAGTTCGCCATCACTTGCGCTTTGACCAAGGGGGCCACACGGACAACACCCGGCAAGGCGCGCACGCGCTCCGCCATCTCGTCGAAATCCGTGATCACAGCTGAAATTGCCCCTTGAGCATTGGCTTGCTGCGACTGATAGAGGGTCACATGGGCATTAGAGCCCAGGATTGTGTTTACAAACTCCGAGCGGAACCCTTCACGCACCGCCAGTGTCGCGATCAGCGCAAAGACAGCGAGCGTGATCCCAATCAGCGAGATCCAGGTCATCACACTGACGCCCCCTTCGCTGCGCTTGGCCCGCAAATAGCGCCAAGCGATCATCCATTCGAAGCTCGAAAACGGTCGGGTGGACATGTGTCTGCTCATCTTTGTTTGCCACGTATGTACGCGAGCCGGACCCCAGCCGAAAGGGCCTAAAGCACCCGCATTAAGAGGATGGTCTAGCTGCCTTGGGCGAAATCGCGCGCACCCCACGGCCCAGACCGCGCACAAATCCAAATCCGGCAAAATACCCCACCAGGGCAAAGCCAATACCCTCTAAGTCAAGTTTGATCGCCGGCTCAAAGCCCTCAAGCGCCCGCGCGGCAATGCTGGGATCTGTGAGCTTTGGCAAAAGCGTGAGCCGCTTGAGCGTGCTGGCTCCGGCCAATGCTTCATAGTCCGAAGAGAGTTGCTCTGAGCGCGCGATGTTAAAGCGCATATCGCTGGCCAACCGCTCTTGCAGCGCATTGCCGGTCATTTGCGACAAAGCCGCCTCACGCGTGAGCCCCGTGGCGGCAGCGGAGCGGTCAAAGTCGGCCACCACGCGGGCGATCTCATCCACCGCGCCGCCAAGGCGTTGGGTATATTGCTGCGCATATTCCGGAAACTGCGCCAGCCCCGCACCGCAACACAGACCGGTCAAAACGGCCAGAGCCCGCAAAATCACTTGAGCACCGCACGCGCAAAGGCGGTTTCCAAATCGGTGGTTTGCGCATCTGAGATACAGCCATCAAACGCCGCGACGACGGTCCAATCTCCGGCAACCAGCACAAAACTGCCCGCATCGAACTGAAGCGGAAAGCAATAGGCCCCATGATGCCAAAAGAGAGCCCCCTCGTCGCGCATCCGGCCCAACATGCCCATGCCGTAAAACGCACCCCCTTCGATGCGCACCATCGGAAAGGCCTCTGGATTGCGCGCGATTGGGCTCTTGCTCCCAAACACGCGGTGGGCAAATTGAGCATAGGCCTCGACAGGCGCAACCCAGCCGCCCCAGGAAGCAAACCCGCCCGTTTCCGGCGAGGCGCGTAAGCCGTCTGGCGCGCAAAGCTCTAAAAACGGCCGACCACTCACCTGATCGAGCACAGCGCCCAAAACCGCGTAGCTGTCGTTTGAATAGGTAAACCCCGGTTTACGCACGCTTGCGTGACGCCGCTCTAGCACTTTGCGTGCCACCTGAGTGTGACGGGTCTCCGCATCACCGAGCCAGAAATACATGCGCCGCTGCGTGCTGTCAGAGCGCAGGCCGGACCGATGCGTGATGAAATCCCCTAGCGTTGCCTGCGCTAAAACCGGATTTTTAATGTCAAAAGGCAGGAGGTCCGCCACTTTATCGTCAAAGGACAAAGCCCCCGCCTCGACCAGGTCCAGCACACAAGCTGCGGTCACGGCCTTTGAAAGCGAAGCCATCTCGTAAGCCGCCCCAGGTGCCACCCCAATGGCTTTGCGGGCCACAGGGTTGCCTTCGAAAAAAAGAACCGCTTCGCCCGTCTCGATCCCTGACGTCTCGACCCAGCTTTCCCAAGCTATAATCGCGCGCTCTGCCCTCTCTGAAACCGCAGAGCCTGCGTCTTGGGCCGCACTTGGCAGACCAAAGCTCGCCCAAATGAAGAGCGCACCCAAGGCTGCGCTCAAAGCTTTCACGAAACGATCTTGCCATAGATCTGGGCCACTTTCTCCAAAGCGAGCTCCGGGCTCAACTCTTCGCTTTCCCCAGTGCGCCGCGAGGTCAGCTCCACCACACCGTTTTTGAGCCCACGCGGCCCCACCGTGATCCGCCATGGCAAGCCGATAAGGTCCATCGTCGCAAACTTGCCGCCCGCGCGCTCGTTGCGGTCATCATAAAGCGGATCAAGGCCCAGCGCGGTGAGGCTCCGGTAAAGGCTCTCGCAAGCCGCATCTGCCTCCGCATCCCCCTGCTTGAGGTTGACAATCCCGCAGTGGAACGGCGTGACACCTTCCGGCCAAATGATGCCGTTGTCGTCGTGGCTGGCTTCAATGATCGCGCCCAGCAAGCGGCTCACACCGATGCCATGCGAGCCCATGTGAACCGGAACCTTGCCGCCCTCGCCGTCTGAGACAAGCGCATTCAGCGCGTCCGAATACTTGGTGCCGAAGTAAAAGATCTGCCCCACTTCGATACCGCGCGCTGAGCGACGCCGCTCTTCGGGGATCGCCTTGAAAAGCGCGTCATCATGGGTCTCGTCGGTGCGTGCATAGAGCGCGGTGAACTCTTCCATCACCGCACGGCACTGATCATGGCTGTCAAAATCAATCTCGCGGTCGCCGAGGCGAATATCGGTCACGGCGCTGTCGTAGAACACTTCGCTTTCGCCAGTGTCGGCCAAAACGAGGAACTCATGCGTGTCGTCCCCACCGATGGGCCCTGAATCCGCGCGCATCGGAATGGCTTGCAGCCCCATGCGCTCGTAGCTGCGCAGGTATGTGACCAGATGGCGGTTATAGGCATGCAAAGCATCTTCTTTGGTCAGATCGAAGTTATAGCCGTCCTTCATGTAGAACTCACGGCCCCGCATCACCCCAAAGCGCGGACGCACCTCGTCGCGAAACTTCCACTGGATCTGATAGAGCGTCAGCGGCAGGTCTTTGTAGCTCGACGCGTGCGCGCGAAACACATCCGTGATCAGCTCTTCGGCCGTTGGCGTGAAGAGCATATCGCGATCGTGGCGGTCTTTGATCCGCAGCATCTCCGCACCGTAAGCATCATAGCGCCCGCTCTCGCGCCACAGATCCGCCGATTGAATTGTGGGCATCAGCATCGCCATATGGCCCGCGCGCGCCTGCTCTTCGTGAATGATCTGCTCGATGGTCTTGAGCACTTTGAAGCCCATCGGCAACCACGAATAGATCCCGGCACTGGCCTGCTTGATCATGCCAGCGCGCAGCATCAACCGGTGGCTGACAATTTGGGCCTCCGCGGGCGTCTCTTTGAGAACGGGAAGAAAGTAGCGGCTCAGACGCATGGCTGCGGGGTCCTTTTTGGTGTGTCACTGTCGGTTCTTGCGATACGCGAGGTGCTTTCAGACAACAAGTGGCTCTCGTCACCCAAGCTGGCACAGGTACAGATTGTAACATTTGAACATGTTGAACCACCCTGGCTTTGTCACAAAACACGCAAACCTTGCGAAAAACAGCCCAATGGGATCACGCGCGGTAACGCAACCGTTATCAATTGAACCAATTCGCTAGCTCCCTGCGTATTCCTCATCACAAAGCAAGCCGCTTTGAAACCAAAGGAGCAAACACTTGAATAAACTCGTTAAATCCGCCGTCGCAGCCCTCGCACTTGTTGGCAGCCTGTCCGCAGCGCAAGCAATGACAGACAAGCAAACCATCGTTGAGATCGCAGCCGGCGATGAACGCTTTTCAACACTCGTGGCCGCCGTCACAGCCGCTGGCCTGGCCGACACTCTGGCCTCAGAAGGGCCCTTCACCGTCTACGCCCCCGTCAACGACGCCTTCGCAGCTCTGCCTGCCGGTACCGTTGAAACGCTGCTTGAGCCTGAAAACAAAGGTCAGCTCACAAATGTTCTCCTTTATCACGTGGACAACCGCAAACTCACAGCTGAAATGATCCCAGCGGGCTCCAACTACTTCAAACCCGTTCTGGCCTCTGAGCGCCTGTGCATCACAAATGCAGCGGAAGGCGTCTCCATCGCAGACGGCACAGGATCCGCCGCCAATGTTGTGATCGCCAACATCGAGGCGTCCAACGGCGTGATCCACGTGATCGACAAAGTCCTTTTGCCAGGCACACGCCCAGCCTGCCACTAAACCGCCAAGACAGAGACCCAGATCTCTTTACGGATCTTTTTCTTGGTCAAAAATACTCCGGGGGTCCGGGGGCAGCGCCCCTGGTCCTTTGATCGAAATAAACCGCAGGATAATGCCTTGGGCCCCTCTTGCGCCCTTGAATTCCGACTCCACACGGGTGATCTCTAGTCACATAGATCGCATCAGGAGCGCGCCGCGTGGCCTTACCCATCGAACATCAGGCCCGCTATTGGGGCATCGCAACCGCCATTTTCTTAGGGCTCCTTTGGGCGCTGGGAGACGTGCTTTTGCCCTTCATCTTGGGCGGCGCAATTGCTTACTGCTTAGATCCCGTTGCCGATTGGTTCGAAAAACAGGGCACGAGCCGCGCAATTGCAGTGACGATCATCACCCTTGTCGGCCTTTTGATCCTGGCACCCGTGGTCATCTTTGTCGTTACAACTTTGATTGATCAAGGCCGCCAACTGGTCGAAACCCTGCCTGCCGCCATTGCCCGCCTGCGCGATTATCTTTCTGAGCGCTTCCCAGACCTTATGGTCGAAGGCAGCGCGATCCGTCAGCAACTCTCCAAAGTCGTCGGCGTTTTGGAGTCAAAAGGCACGCAACTTATCACTGGCCTCTTCAGCTCTTTCTCGAGCCTTTTGAACCTTGCGCTGGTCTTTGTCATCGCACCAATTGTCACCATCTATCTGCTGTTGGATTGGGACCGCATGATCGCGCGGATCGATGATCTTTTACCCCGAGATCATGCCCCCACCATCCGCCGCCTTGCCTCAGATATGGACCGCACCCTCGCCGCCTTCATCCGTGGGCAAGGCACGGTTTGTCTCATTTTGGGCGTGTTTTATGCCGCCTCTTTAATGATCGCAGGCCTGAACTTTGGACTGGTGATCGGGGCCATTGCAGGCCTTGTCACCTTTATCCCTTACGTCGGCGCAATTGTCGGCGGCGGCCTCTCCATTGGTCTCGCCATCTTCCAAACCTGGTCCGAAAACGCAGCGGCCGTGGCAGATGGCGTCGAGGGGGCAAGCCGCGGTGTCGACTGGATCTATGTTCTTATTATCTATGCCATTTTCCAGGTGGGGCAGTTTGTCGAAGGCAATATTCTCACGCCTAACTTGGTGGGGTCCAGCGTTGGCCTGCACCCGGTTTGGCTCTTGTTGGCCTTGTCGGTCTTTGGCTCGGTTTTCGGCTTCGTCGGCCTTTTGATCGCTGTTCCCCTGGCCGCCCTTATTGGCGTTTTGGTGCGCTTTGGTATCGAGCAATATACAGCAGGCAGGCTTTACCAAGGCCTCGCATTGAAAGCTGGCACCGCCAGCGACGCCGATCAAGACGGCAACAAGACCTCGTGACCCAACAACTCAGCTTTGATCTGCCCGTAAAACCTGCGCTGGGGCGCGAGGCGTTTTTTGTGGGCCCCTGTAATGCAGCCACCGTCGCAGCATTGGAGACGACAGTAACCTGGCAAAGCAACAAACTTCTCGTGATCGGGCCTAACGCCAGCGGAAAAAGTCATCTTGTTGCCGTCTGGTGCGCCGAGCAGCGGGGCCGCGCCATACGCCCAGAAGCCTTGGCTGAACTGCCCCTCGAAAGCCTGGAGCCAACCGCTCGAATTGCGATTGACGATGCAGATCTGGGCCTTGAGCACGACGGCTACGAAGAGGCTCTTTTTCACCTCCACAATCACCTCACCAATGGCGGCGGCCGCTTGTTGCTCGCAGCCCAAACGGCCCCATCCCGTTGGCCCCTGAAATTACCAGATCTCGCCAGCCGTTTGGAGGCAACACATATCAGCACCTTGAATGACCCTGACGACCAAACGCTTGCGGCTGTGCTGCTCAAACAGTTCTCAGATCGTCAACTGACGCCCAGTCCTAAGGTTCTGAGCCACCTGTTGACACACATGGACCGCGCCTTTGACACCGCAGCCCTCTTGGTCAAAGAAATCGATCGCTTGGCGCTTGCCCATAAAAAAGCCCCAACGCTCAAAATAGCGCAGGAAGCCTTGCAAGCTCTAAGCCGCGACGGGCTTTAGGCCTCTCAACTCACAGCCTGTCATTTCCTCGTCACAGCATTTGCCCTATATTCTGAATATGACAAATATTTCCAAAATGTCGGATCTCTCTTCCGCCAAAAAAGCGCCCAAGATTAAAAACAAAACGCCGATCGCGGATACGGATTTTCTCAATGCGGATTTCCCTGAACCGCAAGCGCTTGATCTGGACGTGAGCTTACCCGAGCGCTTTGTGAACCGCGAGCTCAGCTGGCTAGGCTTCAATTGGCGTGTTTTGGGCGAGGCGCAAAACCCACGTGTGCCGCTTTTGGAACGGTTGCGCTTTGTCTCGATCTCAGCGGGCAACCTCGACG
>JBCDCE010000083.1:0-10644 GCA_039182515.1 Pseudomonadota bacterium
GATCAAAGTCCGCCAGGTAGAGGAGCAAGCCTAATGGGTCAGAAGGTTAATCCAATTGGCATGCGCCTCCAGGTCAACCGCACCTGGGACAGCCGCTGGTACGCCAATACAAAAGACTACGGTGATCTTCTTCTCGAAGACATCAAGATGCGCGAATTCATCAAAGAAGAGTGCAAGCAAGCGGGTGTGGCCCGTGTGATCATCGAGCGTCCGCACAAAAAGTGCCGCGTGACCGTTCACACAGCGCGCCCAGGTGTCATCATAGGTAAGAAAGGCGCGGACATCGAGACGCTCCGCAAAAAGCTTGCTGCGATGACCGATAGCGAGCTGCACCTCAACGTTGTTGAAGTGCGCAAGCCAGAGCTTGATGCTCAGCTTGTAGCCGAAAGCATCGCACAGCAGCTTGAGCGTCGTGTATCGTTCCGCCGGGCCATGAAGCGCTCGGTGCAAAACGCCATGCGTATGGGCTCTTTGGGCATTCGTGTGAATGTTGCAGGCCGCTTGGGTGGCGCGGAAATCGCGCGGACCGAATGGTACCGCGAAGGCCGTGTGCCGCTTCACACATTGCGCGCAGACATCGACTATGCCCACGCCGAAGCCATGACGCCCTACGGCATCATCGGCATCAAGGTGTGGATCTTCAAAGGCGAGATTATGGAGCACGATCCTGCTGCCCGTGATCGCCGTGCACAAGAACTTCAAGATGGCCCAGCACCGCGCGGTGCAAACCAAGGCCGTCGCGATAACCGGGGATAATTGAGATGCTTCAACCAAAGCGTACAAAATTCCGGAAGATGTTCAAAGGCCGGATCAAGGGCGAAGCCAAAGGCGGCTCTGATCTGAACTTTGGCACCTATGGATTGAAAGCCACTGAGCCTGAGCGCATCACTGCGCGCCAGATCGAGGCGGCACGTCGTGCCATGACGCGTCAGATGAAACGTCAGGGCCGTGTTTGGATCCGTATCTTCCCAGACGTACCTGTGACCGCCAAGCCGATCGAAGTTCGGATGGGTAAAGGTAAAGGCTCCGTGGACCGCTGGACCGCGAAGGTGAAACCTGGCCGCATCATGTTCGAGATCGATGGTGTGAACGAAGACATTGCCCGCGAAGCGCTCCGCCTCGCCGCAATGAAACTGCCCGTGAAAACACGGGTCGTCGTTCGCGAAGACTGGTAGACGGCGGCTTCGCCGACGTGTGTGCGTCAATCGCTTTGTATGCAAAGCGATGAGAGCAGCACCCGGAAATAACTCAATGAAAACCCGCTGTTTGTCAGCGGGTTTTTCTGTGAAAACGATCTTTAGATGCGCTTTAGGAGCATAGGATGCCGCAGGATTATTCAATCGATTCTTTGACGGAGCAAGATCAATCCCGTCTTGAGGAACAAAGAGCGGTTGTCTATGGCTACGTTCAAGGCGTGGATGAAGAGGTAAAAAACTCGGTCCAAGGCAAGCTGTCAATTTTGAATTCTATTCTTAAATCGAACGTTATAGATCCGTCAGAAACCTACGTTTTGCAATCTCTTGGGATTGTGTTTGGGGACGCGTTCGCCCAACAGCTTGAGTGTGATTGGGTCATGGTGAATGACGAATATGGACGCGACCCAGCGCTTGGTTTCGAAGGCTCCACGGTTTTGATCTATCCTCTCACAATGATCTCTAAACGTGTGGAAGATGGTGAAGACTTCGATGTTATTGAACTTTTTAGCGGGGTCGCGAGATTGACGCTAGAGCAACTAGCTGAAGAAGATCCCATCTGAAATCAGTTCAAATAGGAGGTGTTGAAATTCTGACAAACCTCCTTCCAACTCAGTCTTAGGTGGAGCGTGCCTATCGTTGGACTTGGCCTTTTTTCCGAACTCTAGAAACAAAGTTAAGTTCGGCTTATCTCTGGATTAAAGCCGAAAAAGGACCTCCTAATGAAAACCGCAAAAGACTATATGGATGAGGCCAATGCTGTTGTGCCGCGTTTATCTGCTGAAGATGCCGTGAAGCTGGTAGGTGACGGCAAAACCACCTTCATTGATGTGCGCGATACGGGCTCCATAAAAGAAAGTGGCACCATCGCAGGGGCAATTCGGTTGCCGCGGGGTCTGCTTGAATTTGTGGCTGATGATGCGAGCCCGATGCATAACAAAGCTCTCACCAAAGACGGACACTATGCTTTGATTTGTGGGGCAGGCGGGCAAGCGGCGCTTGCGGGCAAAACTATGAAAGAGATGGGTTTCGAAAACGTCGTGAATATCGGCGGCTTCAATGCCTGGAAAGAAGCTGGCGGTCCCACGGAAGAGGGCTGAGACCACAAAAAAGGGCGCGCAGAGATACCGCGCGCCCATTAGATCGTTTCAGATCAGTTCGAGATCGAAGAAATCAGTTTTGGGTTGGTCACCAAGTTGCGCACTCCGTGGGCTTTGAACTCTTCAAAGATGTTCTTCGCGAGCCAACGCGCCACGGAAGAGGCGCTGACCTTTACGACTTCCGGCCGCACACTCCAGGTCACTTGGAAAGGGGATCCTTTTTCGTTGTAGCTTGGTCCCGTTGTGGACCCTGCATAGACAATCGGCGTGCCTGTATCGGAAGGGATGTTGAACGCTTGGTAATAACCATTGATCATGCCCACTTCCATCAACTCCATAAAGTCTGCGGCATTTTCCTCGTTCACCAGCACAAAGACCTGCCCCTCCAGGCGCAATTGCGGGTTGCCGATGGCGTCACTTAGACAAGAGCCCAGCGTTGGGCCGGGTGTCACCTGTTCGGTTGTGTGCACGTAGTGCACTTCAATAGTCGAGACGTGCTTAAGCGGCACTTTGCCGGGTTTGTCGATGGTGAAGTTAACCGGCGCCACTTCGCTCTCGTTTAGTCCACCGCTGTAAAGAACGCCTTTGCCGTCGCCATTGCCATCATAAGTTATGAACTCGCCGCCTTTTTGTTCTGCGCAGTTCGTGGGCGGTTTCAAAGGCCGCCGAAGCACACACCGATGGTGTCTTTGAGCTGGGTTTCTTCGCTGCCAAAGTGGCTTTGTGCGGCTTCCAAGAGCGTACGGAACACATCGCGTGCCTCGGAAAAGCGCTCTGCGCCGCCGTCATACGTCAGGGCGCGGGCTCGTGTATCACAACTCTCCTAGAGCTTTAGCCCCAGCTGTAGTTGAACGAGACCGATATGCGGTCGTCTTCTGACATATTCATCGGCACTTCATGCCTCAGCCAGCTTTCCCACAAAAGCACGTCGCCCACTTCAGGCTCGACATAGATGAAAGGCTGTAACTCACGGCGGGCGTCTCGCAGGCGCGGTGGCGCGGCCATCATCATCGCATGGCGGGGATCTTCGAATTTGATGGCAGAGGTGCCTTTGGGCATGGCCACGTAAGTGGTGCCGGAAATCACGGAATGTGGATGGATATGGGCGGTGTGAATGCCGCCTTCTGGAAGGATGTTGATCCACAGATCCTCGAGCTTAACGGGCCGGTCGCCCAGATCAAAATCCAGGTCTTTGAGAAAGGCGGCCACATGGGCGTCGAGCGCTGTTTTGAGGCTGGCAAAGATCGGAAAGCGCCAGGGGAGATCTGTGAGCGAGGCATAAGAGGTATAGCCCGGAAAGCCTTGTTCCTCACACCAGTCTTGGCCTGCTTCATCATCTTGAGCGATCGAAAGGCAGGAGGTCTCTAACTCGGCGACATTGAGATCTTGGCCAAGCTTTGAAAGCTTGGCTTGATAAAGCTGCGTTACAAACAAAGACGAAAGTTGAGACATCGCTTCATTCCTTCGATGGCGCTCGTGTGTGGCGTTGGTCTCTTGGACCTACAAACACAGCGCTCGGCAAACAAGGAGGATCGTCGCGCTGGGCTCAGATGATCTACTGACATGCGGAAAAAGCCAACATTTCAATCGTTTGCGGTTCTTTTAAAGACATGACCATGATGAGGACGCTTTGACGTGTTCGATTTGATCTGTTCTTGCGATCCAAACGATTAACAGGTTTCGCTCGCAAATGCCTATAAGGTAGGTGATTGTTTCGGCATGCGCTAAGGTAGCGTGCTGTTCGGGATCATACCCAATTTCGCTAGTGAAAGCTTGATACTGACTGTCCGTGCAGGCGGAGTGGGAGCCAATATCTGACGTCGAAAGCTCGCAATCAGTGAAGAATTCCTTTAAAGCTGCCTGGCCCCAAAAGGTGTCAGACACCTTTTCGACTTCAAATCCTTGGCGTTCAAGAAACCAAGTCAATCGAGCTTCAGACCCAACCCTTTGCGACAGCGATTCCAAGCTACGAGAGAACGCGCTATGGGATAGAAAATGATAGGCGAACTTGGTGTTAAAAACCAATAGTGCAAAGCAGATTGTGCTCGCGACCCAGAGCAACAATAGTCTTTTCTTGCAAAACGCGATTAGCTTTATTCCTACTATGTCGAACGGCCACAAGTCCCAGCCGTAAGGCTATATCCACCGAAAAGGCCGCACAAGTTCGTTTGGTGGTGCAGCATCAATCACCTTGGGCTGACACTAGTCATTTCTTACACCTTGAAAAAGGACTTCGGCGATACGGATTTTATCCCTCCCAAAGCTCTGTCTCTGGGTAGAACTGCGACCATGCAAACCAAAATGCCTGGTGGCTGCCCAGGTCGCCGCCGGTTTCATCCACGGCTTTGATCCCGCCAGCGGAGATGACCAGGGAGACGTTTTCGACCTTGATCTCTTGGCCTCGGCTCAGGGCCACGAAGGCTGTGTTGCGGGGGAAGGCGACGGGTTGGCCGGAGGCTGTCACGATGCCGATGATGTCCTCATGCACGGGTAGGCGTGGGTCGACATCGCCCACCGGGAAGATGGGGCCGTTGGCGTCGCGCCCGTTGCGGAAATCAAAGTCGCGGCCCAAGGCGAGGGCTTCGGCGAGCACGGTCGTTTGCGGGTATTGCGCTTTCCAGGTGCCCCAGTCGGTCGTGACAACGCTGGCTTGCTCCAGGGTGATCCCTCTTTTGGCCAAGGGGCCGGTGACGGCTTTGCCTAAGAAGGTATCGAAGACGGAGCCTGAGGTGATGTCATACATCACTTTGTTGGACCGAATGAGCAAACCGGACGTGCGCAGCACCGGGCGCTCAA
Source organism: Pseudomonadota bacterium (assembly GCA_039182515.1). Classification (GTDB taxonomy): domain Bacteria; phylum Pseudomonadota; class Alphaproteobacteria; order Rhodobacterales; family Rhodobacteraceae; genus JBCDCE01. Next base: position 5,090 of record JBCDCE010000083.1, read on the forward strand.
TGCCGATGGGCAATTCATCCGTGAAGTAAGCCTGCGCGGAGCCACAAAGCGTGCAATAGGGGATGCCCAGATCACGGCCGCCCAGCGTGTCGTTCACCATCTCACGCACTTCCATAATGCGGCGCGGATAGGCGCGGTATTCGCCGTTCACCTCGATGCCGAAAACGATGTCACTGTCTTTGAGCCAAGTGGCCGCCTTGGCAGAGGTGACCTCGGGGTTGTCAGCGGCCGGAATGCAATTGCAAAGATCATCCGTGGTGTCATAGGGGCGCGCATCAATTGGCACACCGCCCCAGGAGACAAGCCGCCAGTCCACGTCGCCTTCCACAAAGATGTGGTCCCAGCCATCAATGATAGAGGTGAAGATCGCGCGCTTGGCCTCCAGGTAGTTGGGCGGGGCGGGGATGTCCCAGGCCATCATGTGATCTGTCACCACGCCCCATGCGTTGCGGGGGCTAAATTGTTTGCCCAAAAGCTCCGAGGCGGCAATGGTCAGCTCACCCATCAAGCGCCCGTCGCTCACAAAGCGCATAAGATCTGTGATGATCCAAGCCAGGCGGGGATCGCCAGAGGCGGCGATTTCGCTCAGAGCAAGAGACTGGTCGCGCCCCCAAGAGGTTTGGCGCATCGCGTCAATAAAGGCCGTGTCAACCGCGCGCTCTAGGTCTTTCGACAAAGCGCCCGAAGGCACCATGGGCGGCACGCCGTAGGCATCAATCACATATTGCGGTACCTGGGGAGTTTCCTGTGCATGTGCACTTGTAAGAGTTGCACAAATCACTGCAGCGGCAAGAAACATCGAGCGGGGCAGGGCGGAGATCGTCAGACGCATAAGGGGCCTTTCTTCAAAACTTGACGCAGTGTAGAGCGCGGAGCGATCACGCGGCCAATCACGTTTGTGCCAGAGCGGAGTGAACGCCCAGGAGATTGGTTGGGCTCATGCTTCGGCACACTTCTGGATCATTAGCGAGAAAACGCAGGTTTTCCCTTGCTTTATAACGCAGTTGGGACTAGTGACCGGCACTCATCATGATCTCCACCAGAATCACGGTGACCCACACCAATTGCGGGGCCGTCTGGTGACTGTTGAAGGAAGAACCGCCGATGAAGGCCGAAGACTTGCGGGGCAAAAGCCCCGATGAGCTCAAAACCGAGCTCGAAAACCTGAAAAAAGAAGCGTTCAACCTGCGTTTTCAGCAGGCCACGAACCAGCTTGAGAACACCGCTCGTATGCGCCAAGTGCGCCGTGACGCAGCCCGTGTAAAAACCATTCTGAACGAAAAAGCAGCCGCTGCTGCATCGGAGGCGTAAGACCATGCCAAAGCGTATCCTCCAGGGCACCGTGACCTCGAACCAAAACGCGCAGACTGTAACCGTCTCCGTTGAGCGTCGCTTCAAGCACCCTTTGCTTCAGAAAACTGTTCGTAAGTCCAAGAAGTACCGGGCGCATGACGAGCAGAACCAATTCAACGTCGGTGACAAAGTCCGCATCCAGGAATGCGCACCGAAGTCGAAAACCAAGCGCTGGGAGGTGTTGACCGACTAAGGCCAACACACCCGGTTTGATCGAAACCCCAGCGTCAATGTCCTCAAACGGCGGCGCTGGACGTCGGGAGAAACCATATGATCCAGATGCAAACAAATCTGGATGTTGCTGACAACTCTGGCGCACGCCGAGTTCAGTGCATCAAGGTTCTCGGAGGCTCCAAACGGAAGTACGCATCCGTTGGCGATATTATCGTCGTCTCCGTGAAAGAAGCGATCCCTCGTGGTCGTGTGAAGAAAGGCGACGTACGCAAAGCTGTCGTCGTGCGGACTGCCAAAGAGGTGCGCCGCGAAGATGGCACCGCAATCCGTTTTGACCGTAACGCGGCCGTGATCCTCAACAACAACGGCGAGCCCATCGGCACCCGTATCTTTGGCCCAGTCGTTCGCGAACTGCGCTCTAAGAACTTCATGAAGATCATCTCGCTTGCGCCGGAGGTGCTCTAAGATGGCTGCTAAACTCCGCAAAGGCGATAAGGTCGTTGTATTGGCCGGCAAGGACAAAGGCAAAGAGGGGACTATCTCTTCCGTTGATCCAAAATCAGGCAAGGCCGTTGTTGAAGGCATCAACATGGCGATCCGCCACACACGTCAGAGCCAAACAAGCCAAGGGGGCCGCGTCCCTAAGGCGATGCCTATTCAGCTCAGCAACCTCGCGATGCTCGACAAAAACGGCAAAGCAACCCGCGTCGGCTTCAAAATGGAAGACGGCAAGAAGGTACGCGTTGCCAAGACAACAGGGGACGTAATCGATGCTTGATGATGCTAACTACACCCCGCGCCTGAAAGACCTGTTCAACGGCACCATCAAGGCGGCCATGACCGAAGAATTCGGTTACAAAAACGCCATGATGATCCCGAAGCTTGATAAGATCGTGATCAACATCGGGGCCGGTGCTGAATCGGTCAAAGACAGCAAGAAAGCCCGTGGCGCTCAGGAAGATCTGACAGCCATCGCGGGTCAAAAAGCTGTTGTGACCAAAGCTAAGAAATCCATCGCGGGTTTCCGTGTTCGTGAAGACATGCCGCTTGGCACCAAAGTCACGCTGCGCGGCGACCGTATGTATGAATTTCTTGATCGCCTGATCACCATTGCGATGCCTCGTATCCGCGACTTCCGCGGCGTATCCGGCAAGAGCTTTGACGGACGTGGCAACTACGCCATCGGCATCAAAGAGCACATCGTTTTCCCAGAGATCAACTTCGATAAAGTTGATGAAGTTTGGGGAATGGACATCATCATCTGCACTACGGCCAACACCGATGCAGAAGCCAAGGCGCTGTTGAAAGCATTCAACATGCCCTTCAACAGCTAAGTCTGGGAGAGAAGCGTTATGGCTAAAAAATCCATGATTGAGCGCGAAAAGAAGCGCGAACGCCTGGTGAAGAAATACGCCGCGAAGCGTGCCGCACTCAAAGAGATCGCGAGCGACGAAAGCAAGCCCATGGAAGAGCGTTTTAAAGCGCACCTGAAATTGGCGAAACTGCCCCGCAACAGCTCGGCCACTCGGATCCACAACCGGTGCCAGCTGACGGGTCGTCCGCATGCCTATTACCGTAAACTCAAAGTCAGCCGGATCGCGCTGCGGGAACTGGGCTCAAACGGCCAGATCCCCGGCATGGTCAAGTCAAGCTGGTAAGGGAGGGCAGATCTTATGAACGATCCTATCGGCGATATGCTCACTCGTATCCGCAATGGTCAGATGCGCGGCAAGTCCGTCGTGTCGACCCCGGCGTCGAAAATGCGCGTGCGCGTGCTCGAAGTTCTGCAAAGCGAAGGTTACATCCGTGGCTTTGAAGACAGCAAAGACGAGCGCGGTCACCCGGCCATCGAGATCAGCCTCAAGTATTACGAAGGCGAGCCCGTCATTCGTGAGCTTAAGCGCGTCTCCAAGCCTGGCCGTCGCGTGTACTTGGGCAAAGATGACATCCCAACCGTCCGTCAGGGCCTGGGTGTGTCGATTGTCACCACCTCCAAAGGTGTCATGAGCGACGCAAACGCACGCCAACATGGTGTGGGTGGCGAAGTGCTCTGCACCGTATTCTAAGGAGAAGGCAATGTCTCGAATTGGTAAACAACCGGTCGATCTGCCATCTGGTGTGACAGCGACCCTTTCTGGTCAGTCGATTGAAGTTAAAGGCCCCAAAGGGACCCGCAGCTTCACAGCGACAGATGATGTTACGATGGCTGTCGAAGACGGCAAAGTCAGCGTACAGCCGCGCGGTAAGTCCAAGCGTGCGCGCCAACAGTGGGGCATGAGCCGCACAATGGTGCAAAACTTGGTTATCGGTGTCACCGATGGTTTCAAAAAAGAGCTTGAAATCAACGGCGTTGGTTACCGGGCACAGATGCAGGGCAACACCCTGAAACTGAGCCTCGGTCTCAGCCACGATGTGAACTATGAGGCGCCTGCTGGCGTCACGGTCACAGCACCAAAGCAAACCCAGGTCATCGTCGAAGGCATCGACGAGCAAGCTGTGGGTCAAGCTGCTGCAGAGATCCGCGCCTGGCGCAAACCTGAGCCCTACAAAGGCAAAGGGATCAAATACGTAGACGAATATATCTTCCGCAAGGAAGGTAAGAAGAAGTAAGGACCAGCAAAATGGCAAACAACAAGCGTACCTTGTTCTTGAAGCGCCGTCTGCGCGTCCGGAACAAACTCCGCAAAGTGAACGCAGGGCGCGCGCGTCTTTCTGTTCACCGTTCGAACAAGAACATCCAAGTTCAGCTCATCGACGATGTCGCAGGCCGCACAATCGCCTCTGCATCAACCATGGAGCCAAGCTTGGGTTTTGTTGGCAAGAACAACATCGAAGCGGCCACAAAGATCGGCGCCACAATCGCCGAGCGCGCCAAGAAAGCTGGCGTGTCGGAAGCTTACTTCGATCGTGGCGGTTTCCTCTTTCATGGCAAAGTGAAGGCCCTGGCCGACGCAGCCCGTGAAGGCGGTTTGAAAATCTAAAGCGTAGGCCGCCGCTTCAGGCGGCCTCGATGATCCAGGTGCGGGGCACTCTCGTGCACTGAGATCGGACAACAGAGCCTAAGCGCTCACATCAAATAAGGGGATGCCATATGGCTGAACGTGAAAACAGAGGGCGTCGCAACCGCGAGGACGAGACCCCAGAATTCGCCGATCGCTTGGTTGCGATCAACCGCGTGTCGAAAACCGTAAAAGGTGGTAAGCGCTTCGGCTTTGCAGCCCTCGTGGTTGTGGGCGATCAAAAAGGCCGCGTTGGCTTCGGCAAAGGTAAAGCGAAAGAGGTCCCTGAGGCCATTCGCAAAGCCACCGAGCAGGCCAAGCGCCAAATGATCCGTGTGCCGCTTCGCGAAGGCCGCACTTTGCACCACGACATTGATGGGCGTTGGGGCGCAGGTCGCGTTGTGATGCGCACAGCACCCACCGGTACAGGTATCATCGCAGGTGGCCCAATGCGCGCCGTGTTCGAGATGCTCGGTGTTCAAGACGTTGTTGCGAAGTCCATCGGCTCGCAAAACCCTTACAACATGATCCGCGCCACGATTAACGGTCTTGGCAAAGAAGCCTCACCGCGTCACGTCGCTCAGCGTCGTGGAAAGAAAGTGGCTGACATTCTGCCCAAGCGAGATGAGGCCCCTGCGGCCGCGCCCGCTGACGCAGACGCCTAAGGAGCAAAGCAATGGCTAAAACCATCGTCGTGAAACAAGTTGGCTCCCCCATTCGTCGCCCCAAAGACCAGCGTGCGACCCTTGTGGGCTTGGGCCTTAACAAAATGCACCGCACACGCGAGCTCGAAGACACGCCTTCTGTGCGCGGCATGATCAATAAAATCTCACATCTCGTCGAGATTGTGGAAGAGAAAGGCTGAGCGCCTCGCTCCTTCTGAATTTGCAAAGCCCCGCGCGCAATCGCGGGGCTTTTTCTTTTGGCACTGAGCGTCTACCTTAAAACCTTCATCAAGCGGTCCATTAAGCTTGGGTCCTCCAGCTCGAAGAGGTCCTCTGATTTGATGCGGTTGGCGAGTCGTTTGCC
>JBCDCE010000084.1:0-9716 GCA_039182515.1 Pseudomonadota bacterium
ACCGCCCAGAACCTCCGGAAACTTGCCAAGATCTTTCCTGCACCGCAGCAAACGCGCAAAGCCTGATCAGAAAGGCGATCGAGCACCATCGAAATCACTACTTTCTGCGCTAGCAACACGTTGTTTTTCCACAGAATCGGCTTATTCCAGACTTTCGTTGCGTGCCGTTCGAATGGTCGCCACGGCTCACGCGTCCTATGTCCCCCCCAAGCCATCAGCGACCCCATCGCGCCGAAGGCGCTGGTTCGACGCCTGCGCATTACTGGCCAGTTTGGGGTGGCCCGCGGCCAAAACTGTCTGGTGCAAAAGCTCTAAGAGCGCGGCGTCCGGGTTTTGAGGCGGGCTTTCATTTGCTCTTTGCCTGCCTCTGACCCGTCGTGAAATGTGCCGAACCAAGCATCCCAAGGAACTTCCAACGTGCCGTAGTTCACCTCGAAGTAACGGTGGTGCATCTGGTGATGGAAATTCCCCAAGTGAAGGCGTTTGCGCCCTTTGGCCCATAGACCTTCGAACCCCGTGTGCGTCGTGATGGCGTAAAGACCAAAGAACATCAAATGCGCCACAACATGCACAGGATGTGTGGGCACAAAAAAATGGATAAGCGCCGTGCCAAAGTACATCACGTGCTCAACCGGGTGCATTGAGAGGCCCGACCACGGGCCGATATCGGTGTTGCGGTGATGGAGAGCGTGGAAGCGGTAGAAGAGATCCGTGTGCAGCAACCGGTGCATCCAGTAGAAGTAAAAGCTCTCCCAAATTGGGATCAGGAAGAACACGGCGACAAACCAAAAGGCCCCGTCACTCCAGCTCCAAAGCGGCGCATAGCCGTTGGCCATTGCCCACCAGATCAGGGCTTCCCACAAGCTCCAGATCGTGACGCCCGAAGCAAGGGTCCAAAACACATTGTCCCAAAACTGGCTGTCAAAGCTGAACATCCGCCCTTCGCGCGGGAAGGGGCGAGGGTCATATTTGTGCTCCGTGCCTTGCAAGGCCTTAGCATGGAAAATCAGGTGTAACCCTTGTGCCAAACATCCTGCGAGGACGAGGTTGCGCAAGAAGATCCCAAGGATCCACAGGCCTGGCGTGGCCGTTTGATCCAAGCTGGGGCTCGCCCAAAAATAAGCGGCACAGGCCAATGCCACGAGCGCGAGGTTTTGGGTGAGCGGGAACCAACTGTCCCAATACCAACGCAGCACCGCGAGCGGCTTTATAGGCCAGGTAAAAAGCGGATTGACCTGCAAAGGCAGGCTGTCCGGCGTATGATTCCATTCTGTGCGGGCCAAGGGCTGTCCTTTGCTGACTTCGCTTTAGCCAAGCAGCCTATTGGATTGAAATCAAGAGGTCTAAAGGTCCAGTTCAATCAGGCCGTCTTTTTGCGCGGCCCGGCTTTGGCATAAGATGATCTCTTTTTCGCGTTGCGCTTTGGAGAGGACGAAGTCGCGGTGCTCGACCTCACCCGAGACGATCCCGCATTTGCACACGCCGCAGATCCCATCTGAGCACTTCAGTTCCACGTGTATACCAGCCGCGATGAGCGCATCTGCGGGCGTTTCCTCGGCGGACACAGCGATGTCACGGCCTGATTTTGCCAGACGCATCGTGAAGGCGTGGTTTTCATATTCGGGCTGTTCGGGCACGGAGAAATACTCCAAATGCCTGTGCTCTTCGGGGATGCCGGCGCGTTCGGCTGCCTCCATGACGCTGGTCATGTAACGGTCCGCTCCACAAGTATAGACGTGCGTGCCCTGGGGCAGATCTCTCATGGCTTGGTCCAGATCGAGGCGGGTGCCTTCGTCCGTGATGTGGACTTTCAGATTGCTGGCCCACGGATAGCTTTCGATCTCATCCAAAAAGCCCATGGTGGCGCGGGAACGGCCTGAATAATGCATCGTAAACGTTTGACCTTTTGCATGCAGCTCATGGGCCATGGCCAGCATTGGCGTGATGCCGATCCCGCCGCCCATGAGAAGGCTGTGCGGCGCCTCATGCAAAGGAAAGTGGTTGATGGGTTTCGAAACAAACACCCGCCGCCCTTCTGTGAAGATCCGGTGCAAGAGTTTTGAGCCACCTCGACCTTCGTGCTCGAGCAACACGGCAATCTGGTACTTTGAGCGATCCTTTGGATCACCTGACATTGAGTATTGACGCAAAAACTCCGGGCTCACGACAATATCGAGATGCGCGCCCGCCTGCCATTCGGGCAGGGGTTGGCCATCGACCGGCGTGAACTCGTATTTCGTTATGCCTTCCGCCATGGTCTCCGCCTTGGAAATCACAACCTGCACAACGGGGCTTTCGCCATCTGCTGTGTAGCGGTGCAGATAAGGATCAAGCGTGCCGTTTTCGGCGCGAGATTGATACTCTTCGGCCGTGATCATGGCCTGATAGGCTTCAATCCCCGCTTCGCGGTCCATCGGGAAGGGATAGGGGTAGGGGTGCGGCGCAAGCGGGGCAGGATAGACCGCCATGGTTTGGTCTTCGAACTTCAGATCGAGGTCTTTTTGTAGCCCGCGGGCGTTCACAGGGGCTTTTGGCGCGCGGTAGACACCGTCTTCATCGATCTCAATGTCCCACCACCATTTTTTCACCGGATTAAGCGTGCCGTTGTCCGCATAGTCGTCAAGCTTGGCCAGCAGGGGTGCCGCTTTGGGCATGTTCATCGCCGCCCATCGGAAAGGCTTCTCGGAAAAGAGACCTTCTAAGTTCCAAGGGCAGGTTTTCATACAGCGCCCGCACATGGCGCCGCCGGGGGTGGTCACGCGGTAAGTGGTGCATTTCTGGCTGTCGGATTTCCAAATCTCATAGCCGTTGAACATCAACTTCGGCCCGGCGGTGATGGCCCCGGCTGGGCACTCGCGCGCGCATTTGTTGCAACTCTCACAAAAGCTCTGCAGGCCAAAATCGATGGGCTTGTCGTGGGCCAAAGGCATGTCTGTGGTCACAACACCAGATTTGAGCCTTGGTCCTAAAAACGGATTGAGGATCACCTCGCCGATGCGGCTCACTTCGCCCAAACCGGAGAGCAGCAGGAGCGGCGGTTGGAGCACTTCGCCGTCCATCACCGTATGGGCTTTGGCCGAATAGCCCAGGTTGCGGATTTGCTTGGCAATGACGCCGCCCAAGAGCGAGAACCGCAGGTAGGCGCGCATGGATTGCGACACGGCAATCCAATCGTCGCCCGAGGAGCCTTCCATCGTCTCGAAACCCTGATCGATCACCATGGAGACGGCTTGATCATGGGGCGGATCGAGCACCTCGCCGCGCGCGTCATGGCTGTACCAGCTCCAATCGGGGCAGGCCGACATCCCAACCGCATCCACGCCCAACCAATAGGACGTGGCTTTGATCAAGTCTGTGGCCTCTTCTGGGGTAATCTCTGCTTTAACGGGCTCCGGTTCGCCATCTTGCAAAAGGACAAAGGCCCCTAAAGCACGGCGTTGCGCCATGGCAGGGGCGGCTTTGCGCACGTATTGACCGTTCTTGGCACCTTCTTGGAGGTTTTTGCCCATGTCCCCAAAATTTGCACGCGCGAACATATCCGCACGTTTCGGTACCCGTGCCACATTGGGCGCGTCGATGTAGGTGGTGGGGGTCTCCACACGCTTTAAGGTCTCAAAAGGGTGGGCGCCGTCCACAAAGCGGCGCGATTTGTAAGGCTTGGCATTGCCTGCGTTCTTGGAAAAGCCTTGACCCAGTTTCCATTTGATCCCGAAGGCCGATTTGGGCTGGTCTTTGAGTTCTTTGAGTGGCTGGTCCGGGGCCATCTCAAAACTTGTGGTGACCGCCGCGAGCCCAAAGCGTGTGCCGATATAGGGATGCGTGAGCGCGCCTTTTTCGACAGTTGCAAGGCCCGCAGCAACCGCGAGTTTGTTCAGATCGACGTCGGACGTCGATACCGTATGGCCGCGTGCATCAAAGCCCAGGAGGCGCAAGTAATGCGCGAGCACAACGGCCGTCTCAGCGGCCAAAAGCCCGGCACGATGAGCCTGGGCGTCTTGCATCCAAGCCGCTCCTGGCTCGTCAGGCTTTGGGTCTCGCGGGTTTTCATAGAGAAGCACCAGGGCATGGGTGTGCCCCTCGATGCTGGTGGGTGGGGCGCTGACGGTGTCTTTGAGGTCCGCCATAACCAAATCGATGCCGGTGGCGAGCGTTTTGGTTTGCCGGGTTTTGAGATCTTCGGCGAGGCGCGCCACATCTGGGTTTTGATAAGGCGTGCTCAAGAGAGCGTCTTGGGGCAGGGCGCAGATGCCGCTGACGGCGGCGTCGGTAAAATAAGAAAACGCCTTCATATGATCCGCGCGTGCCTGAGGATCTGCGGGAATCTCCGCCTCGCCGGTGTTGCGCATGCCCGTGCGGATGGCGTCAAGCATGGCCTGATGCTCGCGCATGGCATTGACGATCGAAGTGGGATCAGAAGACCGATCGAAAGAGAGCTGCTGGCTTGTCGGGACTTGGTTGAGATCCGGGTAACCCGAGCTGCGCGCTAAAAGCTCAGAGGGGTATTTGCCCATATGCAAAGCGCGGTTTTTGTCAGAAAAGAAACGAAGGGTCATCGGGGCACGGCCTTTCGTACCACACTTACATCACCAGAGCCTTTGGGCAACTCAGTCAGGCGTGTATTTCGCGGGCGCAGGGCCGCGGTAGGCGGCGGTGAGGGCCTCATCCACTTCGCTGCCATCAACCAGAAAGGGCATGATCCCGCGTTTGATCGAGCGTCCCCGCATGGCGCGGATATCGTCGTCGGACTTGGTGACGCGCTGATTACACCGCCGGCCCCATTCCGCCAAATGGGCATACATTTGATCGATGATTGCGTCATGTCCTGGCGCTTTGGCCAAATCGATGAACTCCTCTGGATCGCTTTTAAGATCAAAGAGCATGGGCCGAAAGCCGCCTTCGGAATGCATCATTTTGTAGCGGCCATCAAAGACCATGAAGAGCCGACAGTCTTTTGGATCGAGCCCAAGTTTGACGCTTTGCGGTGTAACAGAGAAGTCGAATTCCGAGATGGCAAAGTCCCGCCACGCTGGTGTTTCCCCTCTAATCCAAGGCATCAAAGAGCGCCCTTCGAGGATGTGATCTGGTGGCGTGCCGCCTGCGGCCTCGACAAAAGTTGGCGCGAGATCGATGCTTTCGACCAAGGCGTCGCAAGTGGTGCCGCGTGTGGCGTCGGCTTGCGCGCGCGGATCGTAAATGATCATCGGAACTTTGACGGATGGCTCGTGGAAGAGGTCTTTTTCACCCAACCAGTGATCGCCTAAATAGTCTCCGTGGTCCGATGTGAGGACGATCATCGTGTCTTTTAGACGGTCGGTTTCCTCCAAATGATCTAAGATCCGACCTAGCTGATCATCACACTGTTTGATGAGGCCCATGTAGGCTGGAATGACCTTTTGGCGCACCTCGTCTTGTTGGAACGCAGCGGCGATTTTGTTGCTCATGTAAGCGCCAAAAACCGGATGTGGATCCTCTTGCTCGACCTCATGGCGCGTGGGCGCAGGCACATGATTTGGCCCAAACATATCATGATAAGGCGCCGGCACGATGTAGGGCCAATGGGGCTTGATGTAGCTCACATGGGCGCACCAGGGGCCTTGGGCCTCGTTGATGAAATCCAAGGTCCGATCCGTGAGCCAGGGCGTTTCGCTATGCTCTTCGCGGATGTTTGCGGACTTGTCGGTATGAGCCATAAACCAGCCCGACGCCTTGCTGCCATCCTCATCAATTCCGGCATTTGCAAAATCTGCCCAGGGGTTCTCAGACGGATAGCCTTGGGCTTTGAGGTATTCGTTATAAGGCGAGCGTTTCTCGTCATAAAACCCATCAGGGCCTTGGCCCCAAAGGCCATCGTCGCGGATCCAAACGTCAAAGCCGCATTCTGCTTGGCGCGCTCCTATCTCGCTATCAGGCGAAAGCCCCAAACGCTTCATGCCTTTCTCATCAGCCTTCATATGGGTTTTGCCCAAAAGCCAAGCCTGCATGCCCGCCTCGCGCAAGTGATCGCCCAGGGTCATCTCGCCCACGCGCAAAGGAAAGCCGTTCCAAGCCGCGCCATGCGAGGCAACATAGCGCCCGGTGTAAAAGCTCATCCGGCTGGCCCCGCAAACGGGCGATTGCACGTAAGCATTGGTAAAGCGCACGCCCATGGCGGCGACACGGTCGAAATTGGGGGTTTTGAGATACGGATGCCCGGCGCAGCTGAGGTAATCAAAGCGCAGTTGATCATACATGATGAAAAGGATGTTGGGCACCGGGGCTCTTTCTCAAAAAAGCGGAGACGTTTCGTTTGATTTTGGCGGATTTTCCAAGCTGAGACCAGAGCGCGAAAACCGAAGATGACCCAAAGCTTACCTCAGCGCACGCGCAACGGGGGCTGTTTTTGAGCACGCTTCGCGAAAATTGCAGGAATTATCGTGACTTTAGAAGGCCTTAGACCCTGTATATGTAGGTATGTTTTACGTACGCCACCACGTATGCATAACGTATGCATGTTGGCGGTTTTTCCACAACCCAAAGGCGAAATCATCGCTGAGCCTTAACGAGGCTTTAGACCAAGGCACGCACCGCCTGACGGACAGTGTGAAGCGCAAGTCTCACCAAAGCTTCAAGGCAGCGTGCTTATGAGCCGATGAGGGATTCATGAAAGCCGTTCAGTTGTGGATAGGGACAGCAGAGGTTTGCTGTGCGGCTAAAGAGGCCATTGGGAAGACGAGCGAAACGGATCGGCTTGGGTCTGGTTTGCGGACAAAGCGGACTTTTCTACGCCTTCGTCAATTTCCACTTTTGAGAAATCGCAAGCGGTGACTGATGCCGCCTGACACCACTTACCAAAATCTAGCAACTAGGTAGGGTTGGCGCGCCGGTTATGAGGTGCAACTCGAAGCAATCCATCTTGCCCGTGCGAGAATTATACCGCGCTTGATAAAGCTTGAATGGACGGTCCGCAGATCTATCTACCAATTTCCGCTCAATTATCTGAAGAGCTTTGACCTGGTCGGACAACTTTACGTTCATACCGAAGATTATTCCTTCGAGAGTGTCAAAGTCATACGTGAAAGTGCGATCGTCAGGTTTATCGTGTATGCCTAAGTTGTCATGCAGAATGACGCGGCGCTCTTCTTCATGCCGCCAATCTGGATGTTTGCTAAGTAGTGGAGGCAAGAAACTATCCCAGTGCTTACCACGCCATTCTTCTGTAGCAGTTGGGTCTGTGAGATGACTTGAAAGTGGGGATACCTTTCCATCATCATCGGTGAACCAGCTATCCATCGAATCTTTTTGTGTAATTCGTCCAAGGTTTGAGAAAAATTCCAACCGAGGGTGGTCGGAAGTGTACTCCACAGATCGGAGTGCTAGGTCCTGCCGTTCTTGAAAAACTCTACCCTGTTCGTTACGGTTTGCTTGCCAACCTCGTGCACCTTTTAATCGAAGGGTCTGGTGATCCGGATCGCCCAGCTTCCTGAAAATCAAGCAGCAACCATTATGCTCGTTTGCGTAGTAGCTCCACATTGCAACGTTGTCGTGACGCTCAGAAAAGCAAGCTACATACCAAGGCGGATAAACCAGTTTCAAAAGGCATTTGAGATATTCGGAAGGGAAGTCGAATATCAGGCTTTGTTTTTTGTTCGAAGCAGTTTCAGCGTTGTTGAAAGCAGTAAGAAGAACGGTGCTTGCATTGCTCATCTCTTGAACTTCAAAAACGCTCTCAAACACAGACTCGCCATGGTCCTCTGCCAGTTTTGGAAGTAGGTCTTGCATCGCGCGAAGATTGGCAGCCATGCCTGCTTCATCGAATTCCAAGCTATTTCTGGCTTCCATAAGGCCTCGGTCAGACATGGCCTTCTGAATTGTTTCTAGCCAGTGGAAATGCACGAAACGCAAATGCTGCCTTAACTCAGTGAACGAGACATCACGCTCTGCGCCTGCCAGGAAATTCAGCAATGTGGCGTGCAGTTCAGTCTGCTCGACAGAGTGGATGCATTGCTTCAGCAAGTCTCGCATTTGAGGTGTCGGAGCGTTGTCTAGGGTTTGAAAAACACTGATCCCATTCGGATCAAGTGTCTCATCATCCTTATGCAGCAATGCTTGGGCGACGCGGTTTTCCAAACAGATTACGTAGTGCCGAAGAAGATTTCGCCATGTAATGCGATCTCCACGCCAAACAACCCTACGCAATCCTTCCATTGGATCGTTCAAGCCTTCGGCAGGCGCGAAATAGATACTTTGATTTTCGAGTTCAGCCCGCTCGCCGAGTAGCGACTTCATTGAACGGTATCTAAATACATGTCGGTCAAAATCTGGCTTTGATGTCATAGTACACTTTTTACACAAAAGTGTATTAGCAGGATAGCGGACATTGAGGATGGGTGCGGCATTTGTTCCGTTGGGCTCAACGCTGCCATTTTCCGCAATGCAGAGCGGTAGCCCAAACTTAGTGCGGGATTTTGCGGTTAAGCGCAATTGACCCCTGAACGATCATCTATGGGCGTTTTGGCAAGCGACTGGGCCAGTGGCTTAGGCCCGCGATTTGGGCGGCTCGGGCACGATCCAAGGTAGGGTCGAGAAGAGATAAAGCCCGACGGCAATCTGCGGCGCCACAAAAGACACCAAGATCCCAGCAAACTGTCCCAAGATCGAAATCCGGATCCGGTTGTGGGTTATATCGGGCGTGGCATCAGGATTTGGTTGCTGGCCCACGTGGCCGCGTTTGATCGAAATTTTCAAGGCGAGATAGGAGAGCGTGCAGGCGCTTAAAACGCCACCGTAAAGCGCCACGGGCACATGGGAAAACACATGCGCATCCATCCAAGCGGTGGTGAAAGGCGTAAGCGAGAGCCAAAAGAGAAAGTTGAGGTTCAGCCACAAATCCAACCCGCGTACCTGCGAGGCGTTGTGCATGAGATTGTGATGGTTGCTCCAAAAGATCCCCACAAACAGAAAGCTGATCACATAGCTCAAAAAGGTTGGAAAGAGCGCAGACAGCGCCTCCCAAGTTGCGGCTTCGGGAGGTTCAAATTGCAAGACCATAATCGTGATGATGATCGCCATGACCCCATCACTAAAAGCCTCTACACGCGCCGTTTTCATCTTGGTTGCCTGTTGTTTGTGGGGGCTCAGAGGCCTTTTGGGGAAGATGCGGAGTGGCTAGAGAAAAGTAAAGCCTCAGGGGCGAGGCCTTGTGCATTCAAGGGGCAGTTGCGTCTGCGCATTAACCCTTGCGTTAAGGAAATTTGGTGGTCCCGTGGCACCCAATTTTGCTGACCATACCGCCACGCGCCCCTTTGCTCTGCATGAGGGCGATTTTAGCATGGTTTTAGGGGTCGTTGGTTTGAAGAATGGATGTCTGGTTTGCGGACAAAACGGACTTTGGCCCCTTCAAAACGAAAGGCTGCTTTGCACGCTTTGCGACTTCAGCGAAAAACAGCAACGATGAGAAAGTGGAAGTTCGCTGAACTCGCTTTCAAGTAAACAGTACTTTTCCAAAGCAGACATTCCGATGGAGCCGTACCGGAGAAATCGCGTGTACCACTCCTGCCAATGTCCTATTCGTCTTAGACAGTCACTAGCACGAGAAGGCAACCAATGCTGCCCTGAGCGGTTAATCACCTCGTCTGAGCCAGGGTGCAAAAGCTGGCAGCAAAGACCACGCGATCAGCACTGCAAAGTACGCGACCTCCGGGATTTGGTCGAAGTGGTACATTGCCAGGACACCCCTG
>JBCDCE010000085.1:0-9705 GCA_039182515.1 Pseudomonadota bacterium
ATGTTGGCTTTGATCAAGGCGGCATGCTCACAGATGGCGTAGATCAAAATCCACATTGCGTGCTTTTGCTCGATGATATCGAAAAAGCGCACCCGGATGTTATAAACATCTGGGTGCGCTTTTTCGATCTCATCGAGCAAAAGCACGCAATGTGGATTTTGATCTACGCCATCTGTGAGCATGCCGCCTTGATCAAAGCCAACATAGCCGGGAGGGGCACCGATAAGGCGGCTCACAGCGTGCTTTTCCATGTACTCGGACATGTCAAAACGCAGCATTTCAACACCCAAGACCTCTGCAAGCTGCTTGGCCACTTCGGTTTTACCCACACCTGTGGGGCCCGCGAAGAGGTAGTTGCCGATGGGCTTCTCAGGTTCACGCAAACCTGCACGAGCCAGTTTGATGGCCGAGGAAAGCGCCTCGATGGCCGGATCTTGCCCGAAGACAACGCGCTTGAGCGAAGTCTCGAGATCGCGCAGCACTTCAGCATCGTCTTTCGAGACGTTCTTCGGTGGAATGCGGGCAATTTTGGCCACAACGGCTTCGATCTCTTTGGTGCCGATGGTTTTGCGACGCTTGGATTCCACAACCAAATGCTGCGCAGCACCTGCCTCGTCGATCACGTCGATGGCTTTGTCGGGCAGCTTGCGGTCGTTGATATAACGCGCTGAAAGTTCCACGGCGGTTTTGATCGCATCGGATGTGTATTTGATGTCGTGGTGATCCTCGAAATAAGGCTTGAGGCCTTTGAGGATCTTGATCGAGTCTTCCACGGACGGTTCGTTCACATCGATCTTTTGGAAGCGCCGCGACAGCGCGCGGTCTTTCTCAAAATGCTGACGGAACTCTTTGTAGGTGGTGGAGCCCATGCAACGCAATTTGCCGCCCTGAAGCGCGGGCTTCAGGAGGTTTGAGGCGTCCATCGCCCCGCCAGACGTGGCACCAGCCCCAATCACAGTGTGGATCTCGTCGATGAAAAGCACCGCATCGGGATGCTCTTCGAGCTCGGTCATCACGGCTTTCAGGCGCTCTTCAAAGTCGCCGCGATACCGCGTGCCTGCCAAAAGCGCACCCATGTCGAGTGAGAAGATCGTCGTGCCTGAGAGCACTTCGGGAACTTCGTTGTTCACAACCTTACGCGCAAGGCCTTCGGCGATGGCGGTTTTGCCAACGCCGGGATCGCCCACAAGCAAAGGATTGTTCTTGCGACGACGGCACAGCACTTGCACGCAGCGCTCTACCTCATGCTCGCGACCGATGAGGGGATCCACATCGCCTTTGCGAGATTTTTCATTGAGATCGACACAGTATTTGTCGAGCGCGCTTTCTTTTGCGTCACCCTCCACTGTGGGCCCATCGGCTTCCTCGCCCATATCGGGTGAGCCACTCACGGCCCTGTCTTCGCCGTAGGACGGGTCTTTGGCGACACCATGTGCGATGAAGTTCACCGCGTCATAGCGCGTCATGTCTTGGGCTTGCAGGAAGAATGCCGCGTTGCTTTCGCGCTCCGCAAAGATCGCAACAAGCACGTTTGCGCCTGTCACCTCATTGCGGCCCGAGCTTTGCACGTGGATCGCGGCGCGCTGGATCACGCGCTGAAAGGCAGCTGTTGGGACAGCCTCAGAGCCTTCGACATCCGTGACAAGCGTCGAAAGATCGTCGTCGATGAACGTCACAAGCGTTTGGCGCAGCTTCTCCAAATCAACAGAGCAAGCGCGCATAACCTTGGCAGCATCAGGCTCATCCACAAGCGCCAAGAGCAGATGCTCCAACGTGGCAAGCTCGTGATTGCGCTCATTGGCCATGGCTAAGGCCGAATGAATGGCCTGTTCTAAAGTGTTCGAAAATGAAGGCACTGTGCGGTGCTCCTCTCCTTCGGGGCAGATGGAGCATCTAAAGGATGTCAGATGCTTCGCTCTACCGGATCGTCTTTTACAAGGTTTGCTTGATTTGCAGAACCTTCAAGGGCTTTTTCGGACCCAGCGGCCACAAACCGCAAAAATCCAACTTAAACGACAAGATATGATGAATTTCGCTTCAATCCAGGGGCCGTTGCAAACTTCCTTTGCCAGTTTTTTGATGCAACGGGCTTTCGGAGGCCAGTTGGGGCCTCAAAGCGCAGCTGGTTGAGGTCAGAAATTATCTTTCCGTTTTCGAATTTCGGCAAAAACCTCCGCAGGATCTGCGCCTTCAAGATCCACATTGCGCGCCAGATTTGGATCGTCCGCTCGCAAGAAGGGATTGGTGGCGATCTCTAGGCTCAAAGTACTTGGCACTGTCGGCAAATCTGAATCGCGAAGTTTGGCGATTTCGGCAATGCGTGCCGCGAGATCTGCGTTGTCAGGATCGACGGTGACCGCAAAGCGCCCATTGGCTTGGGTGTATTCATGGCCAGAATAGATCACAGTGTCATCCGGCAAAGCGCGCAGTTTAAGAAGGCTCTCCCACATCTGCGCAGGCGTCCCTTCAAAGAGCCGGCCGCAGCCTAGGGCCATCAGGCTGTCTGCTGTGAAGGCAGCATGGGCGGCGGGGAGATGGAAGGCAATGTGGCCCACCGTATGCCCGGAGACGTCAAGAACCGTTACGGGTGCGCCGTATAGGTCAAAGATATCGCCGTCTTCATAAGCCGCATCCAAGCTGGGCAGGCGGGCAATATCCGCTCTGGCCCCATGAACGCGCGCATTGAAACGCTCTTTCAAAGCAGGCACCGCATCCACGTGATCATAGTGGTGATGCGTCAGTAGAATGTCGTCGAGTTGCCAGCCGCGCACATCCAACGCTGCGAGAATCGGCTTGGCCTCGGGCGCGTCCACCAAGGCTGTGCGCTTTGACTCCCGCTCATGGATCAAAAAGGCATAGTTGTCTGACAGACAAGCAACGGTCAAAATCTCAAACTGGGGTGCGGCCATGGCTTTTTCCTCCTAGGGTCTGTAGGCGACAGCGAACCCCGCCTCTTGGAGCCCCAATGTATCTCGACGTGCTGGACTTAAAAGCCTTTTACTACCGCAGCGCTTTGGGGCGCGCGGTTCAGCAGGCTTTGCGCGTGCAAATGGAAGAGCTTTGGCCAGATGCAAAAGGGCAAACGGTGGCAGGCTTCGGCTTTGCTTTGCCGCTCTTGCGCCCCTACTTGGAGGACGCGGAACGCGTGGTGGCTTTGATGCCAGGCCCGCAAGGCGTGATGAGCTGGCCCTCCAAGCAATCGGGCGGCAAAGGCAATGTCGCGGTGCTTTGCGAAGAAACAGCTTGGCCCATCGCAACGGGGCAGGTGGATAAGCTTGTGCTTTTGCATGGGCTTGAAAGCTCCGAGCAACCTGCCGATGTGCTTTCAGAAGCTTACCGGGTGCTTGGCCCAGGTGGGCGGGCGATTTTTATTGTTCCCAACAGGGCAGGGCTTTGGGCACGGCGGGATCGCACGCCTTTTGGCTACGGTCGTCCCTATTCGCTTGTGCAGCTTGAAGCGCAGATCAAAGCTTACGGCTTTGCGCCGGAGCGGTATCTTTCGGCGCTCTACCGCCCCCCAAGCACCAACCGCTTTTGGCGCAAAGCGGCGGGCTGGATGGAATACCTTGGCCGCGAAATGCCCGTGTTCAAAGCTGGAGGCGTCTTTTTGCTCGAAGCGAGCAAGCAGATCCCAGCGCCCAAGCGTCCTGGACTTCCTCAAACCGTGCGCGAAAGCCTTAAAGAAATTGGTCTCGCTCAACCGAGCCCTAAACCTGCGCGAGTGCCTCAGCGCTAGACCGCTGGGATGGCCTTTGACGTTGGGTCACATGTAGCCTGCATATTTCGAGCATATTTCTGACAGCTTTCCCAAATATCCCAAACGCTGAAGGGGTGCGCGCGGCTTAGGGCTTGTGCGCATTTTGTGTGTTTCGGACCGGTTGAAAGGGTCGCTGCCATGTCATCAGATCGTTCATTTGCTTTTCTAAAGGGTCTTAAATCCGGAGCGCTTTGGGGAATTGCGGTTGCGTTGAGCGCCACATTTGCAACCCCGGCTGCGGCCAGCACTCTGGGCTTTAAGCTGTCGATCAATGATCCGGTCTTCAATTCCACGAGTGGCAATTTCAATGTTCCGGACTTCCAGCTTGAGAACACCTCTGATTCTGGCCAGCAGATCACGAACTTCTCGCTGAGCATTGGCGACACATCCTACAATTTTGATTTTGTACGCATCCAAACGGTGTTCAATGATCCAGGCGCAGATCTGAACTACACGCTGGAAACTGTCGGGCTGACCAACAATGGCATCGGCGACGACGAGCTGCGCTACAGCTTCACAGGTTTTGACGCAGGCGACATTTTCCGCTTCGAGGTGGACGTGGACCCAGACAGCGGTGCGCCAAGCCAAGACTTTCGCGATATACTTTTCCCAACCGCAGAACTGCGCGTGACCTACGATACAGGCCACATCCTCAGCCAAACACTGACTACGCCTAATCCCAATGCAACCAACTATCAGCTGGGGCAGACCTTAGCCGTTCCTCTGCCAGGTGGTTTGGCGCTGTTAGGCGGTGCGGGTGGGCTGTCGCTTGTGCTATCAAGATCCTCTCGCCGCAAAACTGCGCGTATGCGGTGAAATGCGGTCATAGCCCCTCTTGGGGCGGCCTGTCGTCCAAGCCGAAGGCTGAAAAAAACTGATATTTGATAACGAACCCAAAATCGCCCAATCTGTTTCCATGTTTTTTTAGGGAACTTGGAATGAAACAGATTGGTTTGGCATTTGCTTTTATTGGATTTGCATCGTCTAGCTTTGCGGAGAATATCCTCGACAGTCTTTATCAAGGGCGCGACACACGCGAACGTCTAACGGCGCTTTCAGAGACGGTGGATAGATTGGCGGACGACATGGATCGCCAGATTGCACGTCACGAAGAAAGACTACTGGCCAGCAACTCGGGGTTTATTTTGCGTCAAGGTGGCGATTTGGTTGTGATCGACCAAAAAGACATCCAGGCGTATGCAGACGCCATTGCTTTGGATGTTTTGGTCAATGTTGATCTCGACGACGCCGACCCAAATTTCGAATTGCCCGGCGAGGTTCAAAGCGAACTTGTTTGGGCGATGAACCAGGCCGCTCGAGATCTGATGCGCCAAATGCGGCGCGCCAAAGAGCTTTACCCCAAGGAATACAAACAAAAGAACAAAACCGAAGCCGGATTGGTGATGACCCAAGCATCAAATTCGGCCAGGAGGGACTTTGTGGAGTATATCACAGCTCTTCACGCCAAAAATTTGAAAGGTGTGGAGGAGGACCTTGAGCGTCTCAAAGTCCTGCGGGATTGGTATCGCGCCAATGCAGACGAAGCGCGTCGTAAACGTTTGGGCGCCGTCAGCGAAAGCGTGACGCGTGGTTTTCTGAACGATCCAGGTGTCTACCTCATCCGTGAAGACGGTGCCGGCTGGGTGTTGAAATATGGTGGCACATCTTTTTGGCGGGAGGGTCAAAGGTTCTTCTTAGTGGCGGTTGCAGAGACTGAAGCCGTGCACAAAGGTTATCACTATTACACCTATCCCGTAGGTTTGGACATTGCCTCCAGGTTTGAGGAGTGGTCTGAAGCAAAACAGAAAGCCTCTGTGGAAGCGTGCATTCAAAGAGGTGTGGCGGGTCCAGATGGGGTCATGGCGCATATCTGGGAAGACGGCCCGAGCTATAGCGTGGTTGGGCAATATGCGAGCCCAGAAGAGGCCGCGCAGGCCAACGGGCTGCATCCCGTTCCCAATCACAACTCCGGCGGTTCTGACAGCTGGGTGCGTTGGACGTCTGAAACACGAAAATTTTCCGAAGCCTGGGCCTATTGCGAGACCATACTCTAGCGCCTAACGAATCGTCACTTTGCGCATAAAGCGGCTGTCATCGGTCCAATTTTCAAAAAACTGTGACCCTGACCCCTTATGCCGCACCCTCGGGCCTGAAATCATCCGCGAGAGGCGACTTGCGGGGTGCACGCGGCTCTGCTACATCCGCGCTGATTTTCGTGCGGACACACGCGCACAGACCGATCTTGGACATCATGCCACCCAGACTGGCCGCACTGATTTTCGAGACCATGACTTCGAGAGGGTGACCCTTGTCAGAACCAGCTTCGATTTCGATGGGCATCGCGGAGCGCTATGCGCTTGCGATTTATGAATTGGCCCAAGAGAGCAAAGCCCAGAAAAAACTTGAGACGGACCTAGACGCGATGGATGCGGCTTTGGCGGACAGCGCAGATCTGCGCAGTCTATTTACGTCTCCGATCTATGCGCGCGAAGAGCAAGACGCGGCCATCACAGCCGTTGCCAAGAAGATGAAGCTCTCTGAGCTGATGAGCAACACGCTCTCTTTGATGGCTGAAAAGCGCAGGCTCTTTGTTGTGCCACAGCTGATGGCCCGCCTGCGCGAGATCATCGCAGAAGAAAAGGGCGAAGTGACAGCCGAAGTCACCACAGCCAAAGCTATGACAAAAACCCAAGCTGACAAACTCGCCAAGACCCTGGCAGAGAAATTCGGCAAGGACGTCACACTCAAAGCGACCGTCGATGAAAGCCTCATCGGCGGTCTTATCGTTAAGGTCGGATCGAAGATGATAGATACGTCGGTCCGCTCGAAATTGAACGCACTCCAGAACACCATGAAAGAGGTCGGATAGATGGGCATCCAAGCCGCTGAGATTTCTGCGATCCTAAAAGAGCAGATTAAGAACTTTGGCCAAGAGGCCGAGGTTGCTGAAGTTGGCCGCGTGCTGAGCGTGGGCGACGGTATTGCGCGTGTTTACGGCCTCGACAATTGCCAAGCGGGCGAAATGGTCGAGTTCCCGGGCGGGATCATGGGCATGGCGCTCAACCTGGAAAGCGACAACGTGGGTGTCGTGATCTTTGGCTCTGACCGGGACATTAAAGAAGGTGACACCGTTAAGCGCACCAACTCCATCGTGGACGTGCCTGTCGGTGACGAGCTTCTGGGCCGCGTTGTGGATGGCCTCGGCAACCCGCTGGACGGCAAAGGCCCAATCGGCGCCAAAACGCGCTCGGTTGCGGACGTAAAAGCGCCTGGCATTATCCCACGTAAATCGGTGCACGAGCCGATGGCCACTGGCCTTAAGGCTGTGGACGCGATGATCCCAATCGGCCGTGGCCAGCGCGAGCTGATCATTGGCGACCGCCAAACTGGTAAAACAGCCGTGGCGCTCGATACGGTTCTGAACCAAAAATCCTACAACGAAGCGGCGGGCGACGACGACAGCAAGAAGCTCTTCTGCATCTATGTTGCTGTGGGCCAAAAGCGCTCCACCGTTGCTCAGCTTGTGAAGCGTCTCGAAGAAAGCGGCGCGATTGAGTACTCGATCGTTGTGGCGGCTACCGCGTCCGAGCCTGCGCCAATGCAGTTCTTGGCGCCATATGCCGCGACATCCATGGCTGAGCACTTCCGTGACAACGGCAAGCACGCGCTCATCATTTATGATGACCTCTCCAAGCAAGCTGTGGCCTATCGCCAGATGTCCTTGCTTCTGCGCCGCCCACCAGGCCGTGAAGCTTATCCTGGTGACGTTTTCTACCTTCACTCCCGCCTTCTCGAGCGTTCCGCGAAGCTCAACGAGGACAATGGCGCAGGCTCTCTGACAGCTCTGCCGATCATTGAAACCCAAGGTGGCGACGTTTCGGCCTTTATTCCGACAAACGTGATTTCGATCACCGACGGTCAGATCTTCCTTGAGACAGAGCTTTTCTACCAAGGCATCCGTCCTGCGGTGAACACAGGTCTCTCGGTTTCTCGTGTGGGCTCTTCGGCTCAAACCAACGCGATGAAATCTGTGGCTGGCCCAGTGAAGCTCTCGCTCGCTCAGTACCGCGAAATGGCGGCCTTTGCGCAGTTCGGCTCTGACCTCGATGCCGCAACTCAACAGCTCCTGGCTCGCGGTGCGCGCCTCACAGAGCTGATGAAGCAGCCGCAATACTCGCCTTTGACCAACGCAGAGATCGTCTGTGTGATCTATGCGGGCGTGAACGGCTACCTTGATAACGTCGACGTCAAAGACGTGGGCCGCTTCGAGCAAGGTCTTGTGACCCATCTGCGCACAAAAGCCTCTGATCTTTTGGACTTCATCACCAATGAAGACCCCAAAGTGAAAGGCGACGCGGAAGACAAGATCAAAGCAGCCCTCGACGCATTCGCTGCTGACTTCGCCTAAGAGGAGGCACTCACATGCCTTCTCTGAAGGACCTTAAAAACCGGATCGAAAGCGTGAAATCCACGCGGAAGATCACAAAAGCCATGCAGATGGTTGCGGCTGCCAAATTGCGCCGGGCGCAAGAGGCGGCTGAGGCCTCGCGGCCCTACACGGAGCGTTTTAACGCTGTGATGTCGGGTCTCGCGGCCTCTGTTGGCGGTTCTGCCTCAGCGCCAAAGCTCTTGTCCGGTACGGGCAGTGATCAGGTGCACCTCTTGGTGGTTATGACTGCCGAGCGGGGCCTTTGCGGTGGTTTCAACACGAACATTTCCAAAATGGCACGTGTGAAAGCCGAAGAGCTGATCGCAGCAGGCAAGACGGTCAAAATTCTGACCGTTTGCAAAAAGGGCCGGGACGCGCTGAAGCGTGACTTTGAAAGCAACTTTGTGGATCACGTGGATCTCAGCGCCGTCAAGCGCCTGGGCTACACGGATGCCTCTGGCATCGCGCAAAAAGTGCTCTCGATGTTTGACGCAGGCGAATTTGATGTGGCGACGGTCTTCTATGCGAAGTTCCAAAACGTGGTCACGCAGATCCCAACAGCTCAGCAAATTATCCCCTTTGAGATCCCTGAGGACTATGAGGCGGGCGACACGCTTTATGATTACGAGCCTGACGAAGAAAGCATCCTGGCAGATCTTCTGCCGCGTGGTGTGGCAACTGCCATCTTCAGCGGGCTTTTGGAGAACGCAGCCTCAGAGCAGGGCGCACGGATGAGTGCGATGGACAACGCCACGCGCAACGCGGGCGATATGATCGACCGTCTGACCATCCAGTACAACCGCTCACGTCAAGCTGTGATCACCAACGAGCTGATTGAAATTATTTCCGGCGCGGAAGCGCTGTAAGAGACCGGAGACAAACCCATGGCCAATGCAAAAGGCAAAATCACACAGATCATCGGGGCCGTTGTTGACGTGCAGTTCGATGACCACCTGCCGGAAATTCTCAACGCGCTAGAGACAGACAACAACGGCAACCGCCTTGTTCTCGAAGTGGCTCAGCACTTGGGCGAAAACACTGTTCGCACCATCGCGATGGACGCAACCGAAGGCCTCGTTCGTGGCCAAGAGGTTGTCGACCAAGACGGCCCGATCACCATCCCAGTGGGCAACGCCACTCTGGGCCGCATCCTGAACGTTGTGGGTGAGCCCGTGGACGAAGGTGGTCCGGTTGACGCCTCGGAAACACGCTCAATCCACCAGGACGCGCCGCAGTTCGAAGAACAATCTACCGAGTCTGAAGTCCTGGTGACAGGCATCAAGGTTGTGGATCTGCTAGCCCCTTACGCGAAAGGCGGCAAGATCGGCCTCTTCGGCGGTGCCGGCGTGGGCAAGACCGTTCTCATCATGGAACTGATCAACAACATCGCGAAGGTGCACTCGGGCTTCTCCGTGTTTGCCGGTGTGGGTGAACGGACCCGTGAGGGCAACGACCTTTACCACGAGATGATCGAATCCAACGTGATCAAGCCCGACAATCTGTCGGAGAGCCAGGTGGC
>JBCDCE010000086.1:0-8783 GCA_039182515.1 Pseudomonadota bacterium
AGCAGTGACAAAGACGAAGGCAGCGCTCAAGAAAATTCTCGCATTAAGCGTGTTTTGTGACGGCAGTGCTAAAAAAGCCCTAATATTTTTGTATACATTTTGCATACATTGATTATTTTCACAGCATGTCTGAGTCGAAAAAGACCCAATGCCTGCGTGCGTTACGCACCGCGATCCTGAGCACTGAGCTCGCGCCAGGTTCTGATCTGGATGAAAACCGCTTGGCCGAACGCTATGGCTTATCGCGCACACCACTGCGCGAAGTCCTTCAGAGGTTGGATGGCGAAGGCTATGTCTCGATCACGTCCAATCGCGGCGCAAAAGTCTCCTCTATGGATCTCAGCACGCTTCGGATTTTCTTTCAAACAGCCCCCTTGGTGTACGCCAGCAGCGCGCGCTTGGCGGCAGAAAACCGGACGCAGGAACAGCTTGGAGAGCTCAAAGAGATCCAAGCGGACTTCCTCAGCGCCACGCAAGGACGCAACGCCAGCCGGGCTGCTCTGCTCAACCATGCGTTTCACGACCAGATTGGCGCCATGGGCCACAACCCATATTTGCGCCCAGCGCTCAACCGCATGCTCATTGATCACACAAGACTGAGCCAAACCTTTTACCGGCCCGCCTCTCCCGGCGAACACCTTTTGGTGCAAAAAGCCTGCGACCAGCATGATCAGATGATCCTCGCGATTGAGGCCCAAGAGCCCGCGCTCGCAGTGGATCTCACATTGCAACATTGGGATCTCAGTCGGGACCGCATGGAACGCTATGTGCGCCCCGATCCCCTGCCCCTCGACGTCCTCTCCCTAAAGGAACACCGCGATGCAGTTTGAAGGCATCTATACCCCCATCGTCACGCCCTATTTTGACGATTTCACCTGCAACCAAGAGGCGCTGGCTCAAACGGTTGAAAAGCTAATTGGCGCAGGGGTGGCCGGCATAATCGTGGCCGGCACCACGGGCGAGTACTACGCGCAGACGATGAAAGAGCGCGTCTGGCTCATGGGCCGCGTGAAAGAGATGATCGGAGGCCGTGTGCCGATGATCGTGGGCACAGGCGCCATGCGCACCGAAGACAGCGTGGAATACGCTCGCCAAGCCAAATCACACGGGGCAGACGCGATCTTGGTGGCCACGCCGCCTTATGCATATCCCACAGGGCGCGAAATTGCGCTTCATGCCTTGGCGATTGACCGCGAAGCGAACCTGCCTGCGATGCTTTACAATTACCCAGGCCGTATGAGCGTGAATATGGACGAGGAAACCCTGGATCGTTTGGGGCGCTCACCAAACTTCTGCGCGATCAAAGAAAGCTCAGGCGATCCAAACCGTCTGCATATGTTGGCGCGCGACTATCCCCATATCGCTCTGAGCTGCGGGATGGACGATCAAGCGCTCGAGTTTTTTGCCTGGGGTGCGCGCTCTTGGGTCTGCGCCGGGTCTAACTTCGCGCCGGAGGCCCATATTGCACTCTATAAGGCTTGCGCCTTGGAGGGTAATTTTACCAAAGGCCGCGCGATCATGACCGCCATGCTGCCTTTGATGCGCGTGCTCGAACAGGGCGGCAAGTTTATCCAATGCATCAAATACGGGCTGACGCTGCGCGGCATTGATGCAGGCCCCCCGCGCAAACCACTCCAGCCACTTAACAAAGACGACAAGCGCGAACTCGCAGAAGTGATCCGCACGCTCGATGCCGCGATTGCTAAAATTGAGGCCAGCGCATGACACAAATTCAAAACAAAACAGGAGCGCCGACCCGAGGGGGGGTGCGTCTACGCGCCGCCCCATTGGGGCGGGTCGGCGCGGGCTGCCCTACGGCCAGCCAAAATACGTTCGCAGACGGGGAACACTCAAAATGACAAACCTTCTCACCAAAGCCGACTATGCCGCCATCGCCGCTGAGATCGACTTTCCCCGCGCCGCGTTCATTGATGGTAAGTTCCAAAAAGGCTCCGGCGCGCCACTGATTACCAGCAACCCCGCCACAGGCGAGACGATCACAGAGATCGCTGCCTGCAACGCGGAGGATGTAGACACAGCCGTCGCCAAAGCCCGCGAAGCCTTTGATGAAGGCCGTTGGGCCAAATTGCACCCTGCGGAACGCAAAGAGACGCTGATCAAGCTCGCCAAGCTGATGACCCGAAACCAGCGCGAATTGGCCGTGATGGAGAGCCTGGAGAGCGGCAAACCCATTCGCGATTGCGCCCAGATCGACGTGCCAGAAGCGATCCACACGATCAAATGGCACGCAGAAGCCGTGGATAAAATCTACGATCAAACGGCCCCTGCCCAAGATGACGCCATTGCGATGATCCTGCGCGAACCTGTTGGGGTGGTTGGTGCTGTTCTGCCATGGAACTTCCCGCTTCTCATGCTCGCCTGGAAGATCGGCCCAGCGCTCGCGGCGGGCTGTTCGGTGATCGTGAAACCGGCGGAACAGACCTCGCTCACAGCGCTTCGCGTGGCAGAACTTGCAATGGAGGCGGGCCTTCCGCGCGGTGTCCTGCAAGTGCTTCCAGGAGACGGCCCGAGCGTGGGCGAGCCCTTGGATCGGCACGCAGGCGTGGATCTTGTGACCTTCACGGGCAGTACAGAAACCGGCAGACGTTTTTTGCACTATGCAGCGGACAGCAACCTCAAAAAGGTTGTGCTCGAATGCGGCGGCAAGAACCCATTTGTGGTCATGGATGACGCCGAAAACCTCGATCATGTGGCGGAGCATCTGGTGAATGCCGCCTTTTGGAACATGGGCGAGAACTGCTCTGCGGCCTCCCGCCTGATCGTGCATGCTTCCGTCAAAGATGCGCTCTTGGAAAAGGTCTTGGCGCGCCTCAGGGATTGGAAAACGGGCGATCCGCTTGATCCGGCCAACCATCTTGGCGCGCTTATTGATGCAGAGCATTGTGCCAAGGTTTCCGGTTACCTCACCGGTGAGGCGTTCTCAGGCGGCACGATGGAGGGCGCCTACCTCGCGCCCACGATTTTTGACGTTGATGCCTCAGATCCAAAAGCAACAGAGGAGATTTTCGGCCCGATCCTCAGTGTGATCACAGTGGCAACAAATGATGAGGCCGTGCAGGTGGCCAATGCCACGGAATATGGGCTCACGGCGTCCGTCTTCACGGCAAATACCCGCCAAGCCATCCGTGCTGCTCGCGAGATCAAAGCGGGCACCGTGACGGTGAACTGCTACGGCGAAGGCGATATCTCAACGCCCTTTGGAGGCTACAAACACTCAGGGTTTGGAGGGCGCGACAACGGGCTTGCGGCGCATGATCAATATACAGAGCTCAAAACAATCTGGATCGATCTGACAGATCCAAAGGATGGTGATCATGTCGGTTAAATCTACAAAGCTATCGCCCGGCGGCACCGCCGGGCAGCGCCCGAACCGCCCCCACGGGGCGGGCGCTTCGCGTCCCCCCCTCGGTTCGGGCTTTGCCCTCCGCACCTCCAAAGGATCGTCAAGATGACTGTCGAAGCCACCGGCACAACCCGTCGAGGGCGCGGGGCGCGTAAAGCTCTGCGTCAGACCCGCGATGTCACGATGTTGCCTGCGCTCAAGCGCCGTTTGCCGCTTACAGAACCTATGGACCAAGAGCAGATCGAACGGATCGACGCGGCATCGATGGAGATCCTCGAAAACGTCGGCGTCGTTTTCCGCGATGAGATTGCCTTGGAAGATTGGCGCAAAGCGGGCGCTGACGTGCGGGGGGAAACGGTTCATTTGGATCGTGGGCTCGTGAAAGAGCTGATCAAAACAATCCCCGAAAGCTTCACCTATCACGCGCGCAATCCAGCCAATAATCTGCCTTTTGGCAAAGATCATGCGATCTTCGTGCCCATGACCGGCGCGCCTTATCTCAGGGATCTTGAGGACAAGCGGCGCGGGCCCACGCTCGATGATCTCGCCAATTTCCACAAATTGAGCCACATGCTGCCTGCGATTCATTCGTCAGCGCATCACATTGTGGAACCCATGGATCACGCAATCTCGCACCGGCATTTGCGCATCACCTATTCGTCGATGAAGCATTCCGACAAGACCTTCATGGGCATGACAACCAGCCCCAAAAACGCCGAAGACGTGATGGAAATGTGCGCCATCCTCTTTGGCGAAGACTTCCTGGAAACCCACCCGGTTGTGACGGGAAATTGCAACGGCAACTCGCCGCTTGTTTGGGATGAAACCATGCTGGGGGCGCTGAGGGCCTTCTGCAAACGCAACCAACCGATCCTCTGCTCGCCCTTTGTTTTGGGCGGGGCCAATACGCCTGCCTCTGTGGCGCCAACGGTTGCGCAGCTAAACGCCGAGGCGCTTTCGGCTTTGGCTTACACCCAAGTGGTGCGCAAAGGTGCGCCGGCGATTTATGGGCACTATCTCTCAACCGTATCGATGAAATCGGGCGCGCCGATGGCAGGCACGCCCGAGATCAGCTTGATGAACTATATGATCGGGCAAATGGCGCGGCATTATGAGGTGCCATGGCGGTCTTCCAACACGCTTGGCGGGGCCAAGACCTTTGACGCGCAAGCAGGCTATGAGAGTGCGACCACGTTGATGGCTGTGCTCCATGCAGGCTGCAATTACATCTGGCATTCGGCCGGGTGGAATGAGGCCGGCATGCACTGCTCCATGGCAAAGTTCGTGGTGGATGCGGAGCAATGTGCGATGGGCTACCGGATGACGGAGGGCATCCGATGGGATGATTTCGACGCGGCTTTGGAAGCTGTAAAGGACGTGGGTCCCGGCGGGCACTACCTCGGTCATCCCCATACGCTTGAAAATTTCCAACGGGCGTTTTTCATGCCGGAGATGTTTGACAACAACTCCATTGAGCAATGGCAGGCTGAAGGTGGTGTTGAGATAAATGAGCGCGCGCTTGAACGCGCGCGCGATCTTTTAAATGAGTACCAAGAACCCGTGCTGGATCCCGGAATTAATGAGGCGCTTCTTGATTATATTGCGCGTCGTGAGCGCGAAATTCCTGCTGCTGAGGCTTTGAACCAAGATCACTGAGTGTGTCAAAGCGTGCCTTTTTGAGTATTTTTCCAAGGAAAACTTCTATGGCTGATCTCTTAAATTCCTCGGCTTTGGCGGGCAAAGTGGCCCTGGTAACCGGGGCAAACGGTGGGATTGGCCGGGCCATTCAGAGCGCGCTACGCCAAGCGGGTGCCAGCGTTGTGACAACGGACCGTGCGGAGGCGGATTTACCTGGCGATCTGATGGATCCTGGGTTTTGTGATGCGCTCCCTGGAGACGTTGTGGCTCAGCGTGGGCGGCTTGATATTTTGTGCAACAATGCGGGCATCATCACGCGCGGGCCGATCTCGCAAGCCAGTGATGAAGACCTGTCCCGCTCGCTTGCGATCAATGTAGAAGCCCCCTTTCGGCTCTGTCGCGCCGCCATTCCGATCATGGCGGATCAGGGAGGCGGCGCAATCGTCAACACGGCATCTTGTTGGGGCGTGCATCCGGGGCCCAATCATCCGGTTTATATTATGACGAAAGCGGCTGTGGCCTCGCTCACGCAGTGTTTGGGCCGCGATCATGCGCATCAAGGGGTTCGGATCAACGCCGTTTGCCCCAATGAGGTCGACACGGACATGTTGCGATCTGGGTTTGCCGCGCGCGGGCTGGATCCTGATACGGCGATTGCAGAGCTCAATCGCTCCGTGCCTTTGGGCCGGATCGCGGATCCACGTGAGATTGCCGATGTGGTGGTTTTTCTGGCCTCCGATGCCGCGCGTTATATGTGTGGCGCGCTTTTGGAGGTGAACGGCGGGAAGCCCGTGCAATGAATCTTGCGGGCAAATACGCGCTTGTGACGGGGGCATCGTCCGGCATGGGTGCTGCGACAGCGAAGCTTTTGGCAGAGCGTGGCGCGCATGTGTTTACCGCTCAGCGCCGTCCCGCTGGGTTTGACGACATTGCAGTCGATCTAATGGAAGAGGATGCCGCTGAGCAGGTTTTTGCACAGATCCAGCAAGAGACAAGCCGCCTCGAAATTTTAGTCAATTGTGCTGGCATCATGCGCGAAGGCACGGTTGCCGAGACCTCGCTTGCGGATTGGCATGCGCAGATCCACCTCAATCTTACGGTGCCCTTCTTGATGATCCGGCAGGCGCTGCCTTTGCTCAGCCTGGCGAAAGGCGCAATCGTGAATGTGGGGTCGATTGAAGGCTTGGGCAACAACCCGAGGCATCCAGCCTATGGGGCGTCAAAGGCCGGACTTAACGGCCTCACGCGCGCGGTTGCTGTGGATCACGGAGCTGAGGGCATTCGCTGCAATGCGGTGGCCCCTGGTTGGATTGACACACCGCTGAATGAAGCCTTCATTGAGAGCTTTTCGGACCCGGCTGAGTTCCGGGACAAAATCGGGGGCGTTCACCCCATTGGGCGCACAGGGCGAGCTGACGAAGTGGCTGAGCTTATTGCTTGGCTGGCGTCAGACGCGGCGAGCTTTGTGACAGGACAGGTCTGGACCATCGACGGCGGCCGCATGGCCAAGCTGAGCCTGCCATGAAGGTGCGCGCGCTTCCCAAAGACCCAGGGCCTGCGGGATGGGACGCGCTGCTCGGGCCACCACCCAAACCCGTGCCGCTCACTGAGGCCACGACGGCGGATATCATCATCATCGGTGCGGGCTTTGCGGGGCTCGCTGCTGCGCGCCAGGCGAGCCTCCTAGACCCAAGCGCTCGGATCGCAATTCTGGAAGCCGCACGCGTTGGCGAAGGCCCGGCAGGGCGCAATTCCGGTTTTATGATTGATCTGCCGCACGATCTATCCTCGCAAGACTACGGGGGGCAAATTGAGGCCGACCGCAGCACGACGTGCGACAATCGCCGCGCAATCGACTTTGCGGCCCAAATGGCCGTGGATTTTGATCTACCTCAGGACGCCTTTGTGAAATCGGGCAAAATCAACGGGGCCGCGAGTGAAAAGGGCCTTAAGCACAATCAAGACTACGCACGGCATCTCAGCGCTATGGCCGAGCCTTTCGAGCTCTTGGATGCGGCACAGATGCAGCAAATCACAGGCAGCCGCTACTACCGCGCGGGCCTCTACACACCTGGGACTGCCATGGTCCAACCGGCGCTCTTTGTGCGCGGGGTGGCGGGCGGCTTGCGCTCAAACCGCGTGAGCCTTTACGAGAATAGCCCCGTCACGGCCCTTGAGAAAAAGGGAGACTGGATTGCCCAGACACCGCAGGGCCAAGTAACGGCTCCCAAAGTGATCTTGGCCGTGAACGGGCATTTGCAGAGCTTTGGCTACATGCCGCGCCAGCTAATGCATGTGTTCACCTACGCCTCATTGACCCGCGCCTTGAGCGAAACTGAGATTGCAGAGCTGGGGGGAGAACCCACCTGGGGCCTCACCCCGTCGGATCCCTTGGGCACCACCGTACGGCGGATCTCTGGCCGGGGTGGACATCGGATTTTGATCCGAAACCGCTTCACCTATGAGCCGAACCTGGAGGTCTCTGACACTGCGCTCGCGAAGATCTGTGCGGGCCATGATGCGTCTTTTGCGGCGCGCTTTCCCAATCTGAAAGGCGTCGAGATGAGCCATAGATGGGGCGGACGCCTGTGTTTGAGCCTCAATGGTGTGCAGGTTGTGGGCGAGTTGGAGGAAGGCCTTTATAGCGCCTGCGTTCAAAACGGCCTTGGCACGGCGCGCGGAACGCTGGCAGGCCTCTTGGCGGCGGAACACGCAACAGGCCACAGCTCGGAGGCTCTCGAGCGGGCCCTTGCAGCCCCTGCTCCAAGAAGCTTGCCACCCAAACCCATCGCCAAGATCGGCGCAACCGCCCGGCTGAAATGGGGCGAATGGCGCGCGGGCCGAGAATTGTGATCGGAGCCCAACCGCGCAACGAGCGGTGGAGTTAGGATTTGGAAAGAGCAGCGTACGATGGGGTGAGGCGCGGTTTGTGGTGAAATCCTCGAATAATGATTTCTTTACAGAGGCTTAGGCATGCACAAAGACGTATGCCCTAACATACACACCACGTATGCCTAACGTATGTCAAATGCTCGTCAGGGTTGTTTTTCGTATATTTGACTAAAAATGCTACGGTTATCTGTAACTCAGTAAACAAACACGAAGCATAAAAGTGTAAACCAAAACTAAAGAACTCATCTGTGCATAGTCTAATCCCAAACTCCCTAAATCTTGCTGGGATCAACCTCGAAGGGCGTAAACTCATCAACCCATTCAGCCCGCGTGATTTCGATATATTCTATATCCCCAGCCAGATTTTGAATGGTTCGGTCAATGCGCTTCTTTGTGACAGTATCACTGCGCACAGGCTTAACTTTGTAACTCAAAGGAATTTTCAAGAAAGGCACTTGTGCCCATCGACCAATCTCTTTTTCGGTTCTCACAAAGGGTTGAACACGAAAATTTCCATCTCGTCCCGCAAGTTCCTGCAAGGACAAAACCGGTTTACTCAACGAAAACCGGTTGTACCTAGGTAGAATTCTCAACTCGTCCATGAACAGCGTGAAATGGACCATCTCAAGTATCTGCGGATTATGCAGTGAGAAAAAAGTGTAGAAGTGTTCTCTTCCATGTTGACCGAAATGGTCGGTGGAAAAAACGGAAGGTTGAAACTCAATCTCTTCCACTATGGAGAATACTTCGGATTTGAATTCCATCAAGAGAATTTCGAAAATCTCTCGTTTCTTTAGTGCCATGTGTTTTTCCAGTTAAGAATTCACAAAAAACATACCCACAATTCAGAAAAAGTGATCTTTCAGGCCTAAATAGTTCTTTGAGCTTG
>JBCDCE010000087.1:0-8367 GCA_039182515.1 Pseudomonadota bacterium
GAGGTGGAGCGCCTCTTTCAAAGGCTCAAAGGCTACCGCCGCATCTTCTCAAGGTTCGAAAAGCTCGATGTCATGTACAGAGCTTTCCTGAACTTCGCCCTCATCGTAGACATGATTAAGTGTTAACACGCCCTAGCTAAGGACGTCCCGTTTGAAGGATCAAAGCGCCTGAGAGTAAATGCCGAGATCAATGGTCTGGCCATAGAAGGCACTTGGATGCCGGTGCGCGGACGTTGGTATTTGATGACCCCGCGCAGGGTGATGAAAACGCTGGGCGTCGCTTTGGGAGACGAGGTTGAGGTGCGCTTTGCCGTGGCTGATCAAGACGCCGTTAATGTCCCAAACGCGCTGGCTGAAGCGCTTGAGACACATGGGGATCTCGCTGAGGTTTGGGACAGCTGGACGCCGGGCAAACGGCGTGGATGGGCGCACCGGGTGGCAAGCGCAAAAACCGCTCCAACAATTGCGAAACGCGTGGACGAAGTGCTGACGGTTCTGGCCGAGAGTTAACGCGCGCGCAGCGCGCGCCCCCTCGTGTTCAAGTCAAACACGCACAGCGTGGGTGACGCAGAAGGGAGGCGGGTGGCCCCTGGTTGGCAAAATGCGTGTGGCTCTAATTTTCTCGTAAAGCTTTCAATATTGGCTCGTACTGTGCGCCCAGTCCCAATAGAGCGCGCGGGCTTTGCGGGTAACGGGTCCAACCTGGTAATGGGTATCATCAAACTGTGTCACGGGGGTCACCTTGGCCATATTGCCCGACAAAAAAACCTCATCGGCTTGATGAAAATCCTCCAAAGACAAAACCGCTTCGCGCACAGAATAGCCGGCCTCTTGAAGGTTCTTCATATGCCGCGCCCGCGTGATCCCGGCCAAAAAGGTCCCATTGGCAATGGGTGTGAGAACCTCCCCATCGCGCACCATAAAGACATTGGCACTGGCCGTTTCCGCGACATTGCCCATGGCGTCCTGCGCAAGCGCATTGCCAAACCCTTTCGCGCGGGCTTCTGCAATCATGCGCGCGTTGTTAGGATAAAGGCAGCCGGCTTTGGCATTCACCACATTGTTTTCAAGCATAGGGCGCTTGAACCGTGTGGTGGTCAGCGTTGTGCTGGTCTCAGCGCCGGGCACGGGCACCGCCTTTAGCACAAGCGAAAAGCCAGTATGATCTTGAGACGGCATGATTGCGGAGCTATCTCCAGTGATCGCCCAATACATTGGCCGGATATAAACAGCTGTCCCCTTATCAAAGCCGTTGAGACCTTCACGGGCAATTTCAACAATATCCTCCGTGGAGACAGTTGGCTTAATCATCAAAGCCTCCGCAGAGGCATTGACCCGCGCGCAGTGCGCTTCAAGATCAGGTGTCACACCATCAAAAGCCCGCGCGCCGTCAAACACGGTTGAGCCAAGCCAAATGCCGTGATCATCCGACGACATCACATTGACCGGGCCATCGTGCCAAGTCCCATCGAAATATGTGCGCAATTCCATGACGTCTCCTCCTGACAAGACAAAAGCAGCAAAAAGGTCATAAGTACAGACCTATTGGCGCTGTTTATCGACTGTCACGCCGCCATTCCTCAAAAGACTGCGTCCCAAGTCAAAAAAGGCCCTCGCCGGGACGGGCGAGGGCGCTGAGGGGCTTTGACGAACGCGAAGGGGACAGAAGGCAGCCGTCACAAAGAGGGGGTAGTTTTCCTCTAAAATATACTAGGTTTCCCACCACCCCAGAATCGCTACTATTCGATTCCACGCCAGGGTAGCGAAGACATGAATCACCTTTGTGACACTGCAACCAAGCTTCAGTTTCGAGAGGTCAGGGATCGCGTAACGCCACGATCCGGCAGGTTATTCCTGGATCAACGAAGCTTTCATCGACCCGTCTGTATGACCAGCTCTTGCGGGTATGAAACCAACACCAATCAGCCGCCTTTTGGATGGCGGCTTCGCGAGACGCGTGTCCGGATGAATAGCCCCAAGGACCGTAGGGGCTGATCGCAAACGCGCCAGCACCGGTAGTCTTTTGCCAATCGAGATAGCCTTCATAAATCTCCTGTGTCACCGCAAGGCTCCCCTCGGGCGGGCTTGGGCTGGGAACGCGGCGATGGGTGATGGCACAGTGAGGCTCTCCAAATCGCCGCTCGGCATCGCACCGCGCCAAAGCAGTTTTGTCCCCAGCCTCTGGCCACCCAGAGCGGCGGATATGACCCGTTGCCGATTTGCCGTTGGAGGCCCGCGCGCCATGAAGCGAAGGCGGCTTATAGGCTGCCAAAATCGAAAATGGCGCGCCCTTGATACGGCTGAGATCTGTTTCTTGAACAGGGCGCAGATCGGTCAGATCGATATGAAAAGCTGCGGGGTAAAGAGGGGGTTCAGGGCGCAAGTCTATAATTTCAGTGATCTTTGTCACCGTGCAAGGCGCTGAAACAACTGAGTTTGGAGTTCCTTCAGCGGTGCGACGCGCCTCACACTCTGCACCCGCCCTGCGCAAGGCCGAGTTTCGTGCAAATCGACCGGACCCCTTGGTGCGGTGCCCCCAAGCACCCGCGCCCCCCAGGGCGAGATACTCTCGTGAGAAGGGGAGTTCTTGGCCAAGGTACTTGGCCATTTCTGGCGTTAACACGCGCTCTGGGCGGTTTTGGATCCATCCAACTGGTGCGCGCCGCGCAATGATCTCACAATCCGCGCCACAGGCCGCACGCGAATAGACATCCGCAAGCTTTTGGCTCCTAGCCCCTATCCAGTGCCCTGTGCGCCCTGACTTGCCCTTTGCAAAAGACGCAAAGTAAGGCGCATCCCTGAGGGCGTCCTCTGCTTGGCGTCGTATATCTTCTGAGAGGTCCGGCATGAAACGGGTTTCAGCCGCTTCGCCATAGTAAAGAAAAACACTGTCTTGGTTCTGCGCCTGCTCAGGCACGGGGTCGAAATGCCCCAAAGCAAAAAGCGCGAGCAGTCCGAGCGCAATAATGCCCAGACTCCCCAAAAAGCTAGGTTGCCAAGCCGCTTTCGGCGACGCGTTCGATTGATCCATCGTTTGAGGTTTCACCCAAAAACACGGCGGAATTTTGAAAGCGATGCGACAGAGGGCGAGGAGAGGCTATGCGGAGACCATCCCAAGGATCTCATAGGTTTTTTTAAGGATCGGCGCGCTAATCTCGCGCGCGCGCTCTGAGCCCTGCGCCAAAACACGATCGATCTCGGCAGGATCTTGCATCAGCCGCGACATCTCGGCCCCCATACCGCCTAGTTTTTCAACCGCAAGATCAGCCAGCACGGGTTTAAATGCGCCAAATTGCTGACCTTCAAAGCGGCTCAAGACCGTCTGCGGGTCTTCTTCGCTCAAAGCAGCAAAAATGTTGATCAGATTTCGCGCCTCTGGCCGTTCACCGAGATCTTTGAGCTCCGCAGGCAGTGGGTCTGAATCGGTTTTGGCCTTGCGAATTTTCTTCGCGATTGTGTCCGCATCGTCGGTCATATTGATGCGACTGAGATCGCTTGGATCCGACTTTGACATCTTCTTGATGCCGTCTCTGAGTGACATGACACGGGTCGCCGTTCCCTCAATCACAGGTTCCGTGATGGGAAAGAAATCGACGCCGTAGTCGTGATTAAATTTTGCTGCGATATCGCGTGTGAGTTCGAGGTGCTGCTTTTGATCGTCACCTACAGGCACATGGGTGGCATGGTAGATCAAAATATCTGCCGCCATGAGAGCAGGATAGCTAAAAAGGCCAAGAGAGGCATTTTCAGCGTTCTTGCCTGCCTTGTCTTTCCATTGAGTCATGCGGCCCATCCAGCCCATTCGAGCCACACAAGAAAAGATCCATCCCAACTGTGCATGCTCGGGTACTTGGCTTTGGTTGAACAAGATCGACTGTGTCGGATCGATCCCAGCCGCAAGAAAGCCCGCCGCTAACTCACGTGTGTTATGCGCTAGATCCTTTGGATCCTGCCAAACCGTGATCGCATGTAAATCCACCATGCAATAGAGGGTTTGGTATGTCCCTTGGTTTTGCATGTCGACAAAGCGCTTGAGCGCGCCAAGGTAATTGCCGAGCGTGAGACCGCCGGATGGCTGGATGCCCGAAAGAACGCGCGGGGTGAAAGCCGGATCTGTCATAATCGAAGTCCTGGTGATTTTGGCCCGATGGGCTTAATGGCGGGGGAAATGCCAGTCAAGGAAATGCCAGTCAAGCAGAGGTATCCCATGTCCTATGATCCAAATGCCAGCCCAATAATTGCCCTTCCGCCCGCTGTCATTCTATTGGTCTTGGGAATCGTCATCCCTGAAGCGCTTTTTGCGGCTGGTAATGCGGGATTGATATGGGGACCTGCAGGCATCGGTTTGCGGCAAGCTGCAGTCGAAACCTATGGGTTTTATGGGCAGGTTTGGGGCGATCTTATTGGGCGTGGAACAGTCAATTTCGATCGAATGAAACGGTTTGCGACATACCCATTTGTCCATCTGAGTTTTACACAAGCAGTTTTTGGTTGTGTGTTTGTCTTAGCGCTAGGGAAATTTGTCGGAGAGCAGTTCCGAGGGTGGGCTGTGATTGCAATTTTCTTTTTTTCATCTCTTCTCGGAGCGATTGCTTACGGTGCGATATTCAATGATCCTTTTCCTTTGGTCGGCGCATTTGCGGGTGCCTATGGGCTAATTGGAGCCTTCACCTACTTGCTCGCGGGGCGGCTCTCGGCCGCGGGCGGCAACCAGATGAACGCGTTCCAACTCATTGGTATTCTAATGGCCGTGCAGCTCTTGTTCGCGCTGCTTTTAG
The DNA here is from genome assembly GCA_039182515.1 of Pseudomonadota bacterium. Taxonomy (GTDB): domain Bacteria; phylum Pseudomonadota; class Alphaproteobacteria; order Rhodobacterales; family Rhodobacteraceae; genus JBCDCE01. The sequence goes on from JBCDCE010000087.1 coordinate 4,779, forward strand.
GAACGGACAATACTTGGGTCGCAGACCTTGCAGGCTTTGCCGGCGGTTTTTTACTGTCTTCGATTGTGCGCCCAGGTGGGTGGGCCGCGCTTATTGAGCGCATCCGTCGCGATTGAGTATTTTGCCAAGAAAAAGGGCTGGCGAGAAAAGACCTCGAGCTATTGCTCTGAGAGTTGAATCAAATGAGCGGTATTCTCTATGCGCGGCTTAAAGGGATGTTATTGGAATCGCCTAAGAATAAAGGGTGGTTGGGAGAGGGATAATTTTGAATAAAAAAATGCTAAGAACGTTTGAGTTGGGCCTTTAATTCCGAAATTCGAAAAGCGCCGAGCGCCCTTGCTAAAACTGCGTAAATTATCATTGATGCTGCGATTACCCCGATGAGACCGGGAATACGCCAGGTATCATTGCTCCAAACCGGGTCCAATATAGCTGCCATACCGTAGGCTGCGCCCCCCATGAGCAGGCTTGCTGCCAGTATTTTAGGCGTGCGCGTTGCGAGTCTTTTGTCAAACCGCGCTGCTTGGCCCATGTCTCGCGCGTACCACCATAGCAGCCCAGCCATGCCCCAGGCTGCAATAGTGGTTCCCCAGGCCGCTGCCGTGAACCCAATATAGGGACGCAGCCCGATCGCGCACACGGCATTGATAACCAAAGCCGCGAGCGCAAAATAAAAGGGTCGTTTCGTGTCTTCACGGGCGAAATAGAGTGGCTGTAAAACCTTTTGCAGAATAAAGGCGGGTAGCCCGAGCCCATAAATTGCCACGGCAAGTGCTGTAGCCTGGCTATCAGCCGCTTCAAATGCGCCGCGTTCGAACAGCACAGTAATTAGCGGCAAGGGGATTGCCACAAGTGCTGCAGCTGCGGGCAAGGTGAGGGCCAAGCTCAATTCCGTTGCGCGATTAAATGCATTTTGCCCACCGCTTGTATCGTTGGCTTTGAGCCGTTTGCTGAGATCTGGTAACAGCACCACGCCCAAGGCGATGCCCACAACGCCCAATGGCAATTGATAAAGCCTGTCCGCATAGCTGAGCCAAGCGATTGCGCCGTCAAAAGTTGAGGCAACCTGACGCCCAACCAAAAGGTTGATCTGCACAACGCCACCTGCAAGGGCAGCGGGGCCGGCGATGATCAATAATTGGCGAATTTCAGGAGTCCACTTAGGCAGTCTTGGCAAAAGCCTAAAGCCGAGCCTGTCGGCTGCGATCCATACAAGAGCGAGCTGTAAAAACCCTGCTATGGGAACTGTCCAAACCAAAGTATAGCCTGCGTCCCAGCCGAGCCACCAAGCGGTCAGCATCGCAGTAATCAGGGAAATGTTTAAGAGCACAGGCGCTGCTGCTGCGGCGACGAATTTACCATGTGCATTGAGCACGCCTGACAAGAGAGCTGCAAGGGAAATGAAAAGCACGTAGGGAAAGGCGACGCGGCCATATTCGACAGCCAAATCAAACCGCGCGTCCCCTGAAAACCCGGCGGCCATGGCATACACCAGGGCAGGCATGAAAATCATACCAACTGCGCTAAAGAGCACCAGTATGAAACTTAGAGCGGCAAAGGTATCGCGCGCAAAGGCCCGCGCAACCTCTGGATCATCCACGCGTTTCGAAAACATCGGCACAAAGGCCATGTTGAAGGCCCCTTCAGCGAAAAAGCGGCGGAAGAGGTTGGGAAGCGAGAAAGCCACCAGAAAGGCTTCGGCCACGGGGCCTGCACCCAAAAATGCAGCCAGCATGATATCCCGCACAAAACCGAAAATTCGGCTCAACATTGTCCAGGCGCCAACCGTAAGAAGGCCGGAGAAAAGACGGATCTGGCTCATAGAGCTTTCTCAAGCATGATCAGCGCGTTCCGAGCCAGTGATAATGGCCTCTCTGAGACGAGCCTCCAGTGTTTTTTGCTTGGCTTCAGAATAGAGTTTGAGCCCGAAGAGATCTTTAACGTAGAAACTGTCGACAACCTGTTCGCCGTAAGTGGCAATGGTTGCAGCTTCGATGTTGATGTTAGACGCCGCCATAGTGCGCGTAAGATCATGCAAAAGCCCCGGCCTGTCCCGCGTATCGACTTCAATAATCGTAAAGATTTCGGAACCTTCGTTGTCAAAGGTGATAGTGGTTGGCACATCGAAGGCTTTTTCGCGCTTTTTGAGCTTGTCCTTCGGCGCGAGGGCTTCGCGGGCGATGAGCCCACCTTTGAGGGTCTTATCGATGACTTGGGTTAAACGCTTGAGCTTAGAGGTCTCGTAAGCCTGCCCAGTGCTGTCCTGGCACCAGAAAATCGCCGTCACATAGCCATCAGAAGACGTATAGCTGCGTGCGTCCACAACGTTGGCGCCCGCCAAAGCCAAAGCGCCTGTGATCCGACTAAAGAGGCCCGGGTGGTCGGCCATGGCAAAACAGATCCGTGTTGCGTCGCGATCGGTATCCGCCGTTGCGTTGATGCTCACTTCAGTGTCGTCAATATTACGCAACAGTTCAGCAAAGGTCAGATGAGCGGTGAGATGCAAACCTTGCCAGTACGTTGGGTTGTGGCGCGCGGTTTCGGTGCGAATATCTTTGCTTGGCCATCCCTTCTCTTTGAGCGCCTCGCGCAGGCTGCGCTTGGCATCCGTGCCCCGTTGATCGCGGTTGAGGGCTTCCATGCCACCTTCAAGCGCGCGCCGCGTTTGGCGGTAAAGCGCGCGTAAAAGGGCTGCTTTCCAATTGTTCCAAGTGCCAGGCCCTACGCCACGAATATCGCAAACCGTGAGGATCAAAAGCAGATCCATGCGTTTGACCGTTTTTACAGCCTTGGCAAAATCGCGTACCGTGCGGGGATCTGCGATGTCGCGCTTTTGCGCCATGTCGGACATCAGCAGATGATAGCGCACCAGCCACTCGACCGTTTCACATTCCTCGGCATTGAGCCCCAAACGCGGGCAGACGCGGCGGGCGATTTGCGCGCCCAAAACGGAATGGTCTTCAGGGCGCCCTTTGCCGATATCATGGAGCAAAAGGGCCGTATAAAGCACCTTGCGATTGAGACCTTCCGATAGGATTTTGGACGCAACGGGCAGCTCCTCCACAAGCTCTTCGCGCTCGATCTGCGCCAGATGCGAGATCGTTTGGATGGTATGCTCATCCACCGTGTAGTGATGGTACATGTTGAACTGCATCATCGCCGTAACCCTGGCGAATTCGGGGATGTAGCGGCCAAGTACGCCTGCACCATGCAGCTGGCGCAGAATCGCTTCCGGCTGCTTCGACTTGGTCAGCAGATTGAAGAAGATGCCCGCCGCCTGCGGGTCGGAACGTAAATCGTCGTCAAGGAGATGCAGTGTGCGCCGAATGCCGCGCAAGGCGTCGGGGTGCAGATACGACCCCGTGTCTTCCGCAACCTCGAAGATCCTGAGAAAGTTGCGCGGGTTTCGTGCAAAAACCTGGCCATCGGCAATCGTGACCCGATCATTTTCAATCCGGAAGTCGGTCTGCTGGCGAATGGTTCGCCGTGTTGACCACGTCAGCGGATTGATCATTTCGTTGAGCCTGGGCGCGGTCTTGAGTTGCTCCAGCTCCAGCGCCAGAGACACTACTGCCGTCAGATCGCCCAC
>JBCDCE010000088.1:0-8281 GCA_039182515.1 Pseudomonadota bacterium
CCTGGGGATAGCACTGCGAATTTTTGCACCTAAGCACACGAAAACATAATTCACGTCACGGTGTGTAGCAAGAGCAGTGGTGAAATTAGCGTGCCAAAAAAATTCAGGCTTACGAGTAAAACCGTTATCAAGTCCCTTGACGAAAACACGACATGGCAACTAACGAGAGATGATATATTTTTTATGACCGAGAGTACCTCAGAAATGCACTGGAATTTAGTAGCATTCCAGTTTGAGGTTTTATCGTTAACGATCCACTCCACAAAAATCAATCAGACCATTCTATTTGCCCAATATGGGAAGCTTTACCCCATCATTTCCAGCCCTGAGCTCTGGGGACTGCTTAAAAAAATCCGAATCGTTCGTTTTATAATACGATGTTATAGAACAATACAACAATTTGATGATAATACAATGAGTAGAATAGTCGTCAGTCGGAGGCGGTTGCTCCGATAACGTGCGCGAACATTGGTGCACGGATAAAGAGCTCTGGGTGCTTACATTTAGATTTCAGCAGCCCAGAATTTTAATGAACATAAAACTTGACTGAGGTCAAGTTTTATCTTCATTAAAATGCCATGACTGATGTCAGCATGTTGATGATCGTGACTACGTGCTCCCCCCCCTACCCAATATAGGGGAGCTGAAGAGCTGATGTGACCCCATCGAAGTCTTTAATTGTGGGATCTGCGCTCTGCCGGCCAGTGTTGATCTGTGGCAGCGAGTGAGGCTTGGGATCGCCGTTCTGAGAGGCTGTGAAAAGTTCAGCCGTGGGCGGCGGTCAGAAGAGACGACAGCAGACGAAACTGCACTGTGCCGCTCAGTATAAATGTGCAGAGTGTTTTGACTACCGCACCCGCACCGGGTCAATGCATGCACTCTCTTAACAATCAAAGCCAATACTACCCAAGCCTTGCAACCTTCTGCATATGCTCACATATTATGCATGCTTCATAATGACAATGGCGGCATTGCAGTCTTGAGCACCTCCGTAGAAGATCAATGTGGATTGTGTGAAGCTGCATTACTTCCACTCGAAATGGCGATACGAAACCGGTTTGCAGAATGGCTGCCTGAAATCACAGCCTGGCGTCGCGATATCCATGCTCATCCTGAATTGATGTTCGATACGAAACGCACCCGGGGTGTCGTTGCGGAAAAGTTGCGGGCTTTTGGCTGCGATCAGGTGGATGAGGGCATGGCAGAAAACGGCGTTGTTGCAGTTATTAAAGGCCGTGCCTCGTCTTCTGGACGTGTTGTGGGCTTGCGGGCTGACATGGACGCGCTGCCAATTTTTGAAGCCACGGGCCTCGACTATGCCTCCAAAGAGGCGGGGAAAATGCATGCTTGTGGGCATGATGGTCATACTTCGATGCTCTTAGGGGCGGCGCGCTATTTGGCGGAAACGCGAAATTTTGATGGGACGATTGTGCTGATCTTTCAGCCCGCTGAAGAAGGCGGCGGTGGCGGCCGTGTTATGGTTGAGGAGGGGCTTATGGAGACCTACGGGATCCAAGAGGTTTACGGAATGCACAATTGGCCTGGACAACCCGCAGGGCAGTTTGCGATTAAGCCTGGCCCATTTTTTGCCGCAGCGGATCTCTTTAAGATTAAAGTCACGGGCAAGGGGGGGCACGCGGCCAAGCCTCATGAAACGATCGATACTACATTGGTGGCCTCGCATATCGTCGTGGCCTTGCAGTCCATCGCATCTCGCAATGTGGATCCTGTCAAACAAGCGGTGGTCTCTGTCACAAGCTTTGAGACAGAGAGCAAAGCGTTCAACGTGATCCCGGAAATTGTTGATCTGCGCGGCACTGTGCGCACCTTGGATGAAGACGTGCGGGACTTGGCAGAAGCCCGGTTGAGCGAGATCGCCTCGGGTATTGCAGCGAGTTTTGGGGCTGTAGCGGAGGTTGAATATCAGCGCAATTACCCCGTTATGGCCAATGCAGAACAAGAGACGGAATACGCCGCTGCGGCTGCAAAAGCGGTGACTGGGCAGTGCGAAACAGCTCCTCTTGTCATGGGGGGCGAGGACTTTGCCTTTCTCCTAAACGCCCGGCCGGGAGCTTACATTTTGGTTGGCAATGGGGAGACAGCGCCGGTGCATCATCCTGAATACAACTTCAACGATGAGATCATTCCTGCCGGCTGCAGTTGGTGGGTGGAACTTGCTGAGCAAAGACTGCCTCTTGGATAAATGGGCTTAGATCGCTAAAGCGGGCCGCATGGACACCGCAACTGTCGTTTGTATCAAATGGGGCACCCTTTTTGGGCCGGAATACGTAAACCGGCTGTACTCAGGCGTGCGCAGAAATCTCGCCCGACCGGTGCGGTTTATTTGTATGACTGATCAGTGGGCAGGGTTTCACGAGGGCGTTGAAGTTATTGATCTTCCTAAAGAACCTTTCCAATCTGAGATGGATGCGGCCTTAGCTGTGGCGAACCGACAAGGCGCGATGCGAAAGACATCGCTTTTTCGATCAGGTGTCATCCCTGATCTAGATGGCCCAGTTTTGGGTTTTGATTTGGATGTGGTGATTACAGGCGACTTGGAGCCAATCTGGAGCCATGCCCCTGGCAAAGTTGCCATGCGAGCAGATTGGGTGGAAGCGCGTCGAGGTCGGGCCACAGGGCATGGAAGTGTCTTTCGATACGACCCGAGTTTACACGGCTATCTATATGATACTTTGGCTAAAAATCCAAAGGCGACCGTCGAAAAGGCGCGCGGCTCTGAGCAGCGGCACACGTCGACTGTGGCGCAGGAAAGAGATGATTTCGCCTATTTACCTGCTGAAATGGTGGTCAGTTTCAAACACGACTGTTTGGGACTGCCGCCGATAAACTATTTGCGGAACCCGGTTTTGCCGTCCCAGGCGCGGGTGGTGTGTTTTCACGGACGCCCGAAAATGCCGGAAGCTGTTCAGGGCTATCGCGGCTCTTGGCTGCGTGCGTCGCGCCCTTGTGCTTGGCTTGAAGATCATTGGATTACGCGCGCGCGCCAGGACCTCGGGGAGGATTGGGCGTGAAAATCGGTGTGATTGTGAGCACGTATAATTCACCTCGATATTTGGATCTGACCCTAACAGCGCTCGCGGGACAAGAGCGGCCTGCCGATGAAATTCTCATTGCTGATGACGGATCCGGGCCCGAGACGGGCGATGTGATTGAAGCCTGGGCCAACAAAGGCCTGCCAGTGCAGCGGATCTGGCATGCCGACAACGGGTTTCAGAAGACGATCGCGGTGAACCGCGCAATCGCGGCCTCAGCATCAGAGTATCTGCTCTTTACCGATGGAGATACGTTACACTGCCCATGGTATATTGGATTGTCGCAACGCTTGGCACGGCCGGGGCGATACTTGTGTGGTTCGCTTTTACGTCTTTCTGAAGCTGCAAGCGCCAATGTGACACGCGAAAAAGTTACAACAAAACAAGTGTTTGATGCGCGTTATTTGCGTGACGTAGGGCTTGTCACCGGAGTCACGAGTTGGCTCAAAACAGCGCCATTGCCGGGCGCTCTGACGCGAGGGCTTGATGCCATTTGGCCAATCCGCAAAACGTTTAACGGCGCGAATGCCTCGTGTTGGCGCGACGATGCTCTGCGCGTGAACGGGTTTGACAACGATATGCGCTACGGCGGGCTCGACAAAGAATTTGGTGTGCGGCTCCAAAACGCAGGCGTCCGTGGGCGTCACATCCGGTTTTCAGCGCCGGTTTTGCATCTTGATCACGGGCGTCCCTATGCAGATCCTGAAATTCGGCGTGTTAACCGTGGCAAAATCGCAAAAGCGCGGCGTGAAAAGATCGTGCGCACCGAAAATGGCTTGGCTGAACTCGCGTTGCTCTAGTTAGGGGCGGTCGAGATTTGAGTATTTTTGCCAAGAAAAAGAGGGCGCGGATTTAGGGGATTTAACCGCCGGTGTGAGACATATGGCGGCTCATCTGCCCCCCAAGCGTTTGTCTTGAGTAGTCGAAATCATGACCCTTGGGTTTGTCGCCAATCGCGGCGCGGATCGCCTCTTCGAGAGGGATATTAGTCTCGGAGGCACGAAGGGGCGCGCGCAAATCTGCTTTCCCTTCTTGGCCCAAACAGGTGTAGATTTCCCCCGTGCAGGTGATCCGAACACGGTTGCAACTTTCGCAGAAATTGTGGCTCAAAGGTGTAATAAAACCAATGCGTTGGCCGGTTTCCTTCAAACGAACATAGCGGGCAGGACCCCCGGTGCGATCCGGGAGATCTTCGAGCGTGTAATGTTTCGCCAACTCGCCACGCAGGTCGTCCAAAGACCAATATTGGCCTAAGCGATGCGCTTCGCCGATGTCGCCCATGGGCATAACCTCGATCCAGGTGAGATCCATGTCGCGGCTGGCGCAAAACTCTGTGATCTCGAGGAGTTCAGGCTCATTGAAGCCTTTGAGCGCAACGGCGTTGAGCTTTATCTTAAGTCCAGCGGCTTGGGCTGCATCTAGGCCTTTGAGCACTTGAGGCAGGCGCCCCCACCGTGTGATCTCAGCAAACTTGGCTTCATTCAACGTGTCGATCGAGACATTCACCCGTCGCACGCCTGCTGCGTAAAGGTCGTGGGCATGTTTGGCGAGTTGCGAGCCGTTGGTTGTTAGGGTGAACTCTTTTAGAGCGCCCGTTTCAAGATGGCGCGACATGCCATTGAAAAAACTCATGATTTCACGACGCACGAGGGGCTCTCCGCCCGTGATCCGCAGCTTTTCCACACCGAGGCCAATGAAGCTCGAGCAGAGCCGATCCAACTCTTCCAGCGTGAGCAGATCGCGCTTGGGCAAAAAGGTCATGTGCTCACTCATGCAGTACACGCAGCGGAAATCGCAACGATCCGTCACGCTAAGGCGCAGATAGCTGATGCGGCGTTGGAAAGGATCGATTAACATGGACATTTGTCATATCCTAAGAGTGCGCGGTGACGGCCTCAAGGGGATTTCCTTCCCTGCGACAACCCGTATGATACGCGTATGTTTTGCGTATGCATGAGGTATGTAGGATGTGTCATGCGGAATTATAGGGTTTGGATCGTCATTCTCTTGGGCTTGATGGGGTGTGCTGTGCCTTTGAATGAGGATGGCAAAACAGACCCGACATCCGAACCCGTCGAAAAGACCCTCGCGCCCGCGCCCCCACCTCCCGCACAAACTGCTGTCACGGCAGAGCAATTTGACACCACAACGCCGGAGCAGCGCGCGGCAGTTGTTGTTGCGCCAAAGGCCGAGCAACCCGACACAGGTCTTGGAAAAACCGTTGTCAGCCTCGGCAGCCCGGCGGACCCCGGCTTTTGGCTTGCCACGCCGCTTGTCTCGAGCAAACGCGCAGGGCGCGTGACGGTCCCCGGTGGGGCCTCCGCAGAGGTGGAATTGCGCCCCATCGACGGGCCCGCAACTGCAGGATCGCGCCTCTCCCTGCCTGCAATGCGCGTGCTGAAGCTGCCTTTGACCGGTTTGACGGAAGTCGAGGTCTACGAGATCGAGGGCGCGTAGGGCAACAAGGCCGATATGCACTAAGTTTGATCCAGGAAACGCGCAGCCTCACGGCGGGCAAAGGGTTTCATTGCATCACCATATCGCTCCAAAAACGCGCGAACGCGCTCTGGGTCGCGTTTGGAGAGGTCACGCAGCCACCAGGCGACGGCCTTTTGAATAAACCATGCGTGATCCGGCACATATCCAGCAGCCCAAGATAGAATGCGTTCGCGCGCGTCAATCACCTCAGGTTTTGGATGGCGGTCTTTTGTCCAAGGCAGGGTGATCACCAGAGCCGCGCGGCGTGTCCACATATGCTCAGAGGCTGTCCAAGGCTCAACGTCATCGAGGCGGGCGGGCACCCAACTGAGCCTCTTTTGCCCGGCCATACAGGCATGATCCGCAACAGCCCAAGCATCAAAGCTGGGAACCCAGGATTGGATGAGCTCCCAAGCGGGTTGATCATCGGGCCTGATGCGCGCTTGGGTGAGGAGCTTGGCGGCCAAGACACGCGCTTCATGCACATTGCTTTGCCAAAGGTCAGAGGCGATTTGCAGCCGCTTTTCGAGATCAACTTCTGCGCGGATGCGTATGGAGAAGTCATCCAAAACCGGATTGGCCACACCGAAATAGGGGCGCTCTACCTTGTGGTAACGCGCCATCTCTTCGGCCTTTTGTGGATTGGCGAGGGCCTGAAGCTCTTCCAGCGGCGTCATCTGGACAACTGATGATCAAGATGCGCGCGCACGGTGTCCCATTCAGAGGCCAGAATGGAGTAGGTGGCAGTGTCGCGCAACGTGCCGTCTGGCATGCGTTTGTGGTTGCGCAAGATGCCGTCGAGCTGCGCACCGAGCCGCTCGATGGCGCGGCGGGATTGCGCATTGAGCCGGTGCGTTCGTAGATCGATCGCCGCAACGCCAAGGGTCTCAAACGCATGACCCAACAAAAGACGCTTCGCTTCGGTGTTCACGGGGCTGCGTTGCGCACTGGCGCGCAGGTATGTGTTTCCAATCTCAAGCCGTGGTACGGAAAAGTCGATGTTGAGATAGGTGGTTTGCCCCAACATCGTGCCGTCCAGCGCGGTTTGGCTGAAGGCCAACACATGCCCTTGTGCTTGCCAATCGAGCCTGCGGGCGATGTCGTCTTCGACCTCGTTAGGCGCTGGAATTGTGGTGGACCATTTCTTATAAAGATCGCCTTCAGCAACGGCCTCGCGCAATGCGGGAGCATCTTCTGGGCTCAAAGGGCGCAAAATAACATGGCGCCCGGTGAGCGTAACGGGATCAAAGTGAGGCATGGTTCGTGTCCGCTTAACTGGTCTTTCAAATTGCAAAAATAACTAATTTTTTGAAGCCTTTATAGCGCGCAGCTTATCCATGAGCCGAGTCGCAAACCCGGCCTTATTGTCTTGCTTGGCGCGGGCAATTGCCAGGGCTTCTGCGGGGACGTTTTTGGTGATGACAGAGCCAGAGGCCGTCATGGCCTCATCTCCAATACTCACGGGTGCCACGAGCATCGTGTTTGAGCCAATAAAGGCGTTTTCTCCGATTTCAGTGCGGTGTTTTAGGACGCCGTCGTAGTTGCAGGTGATTGTCCCTGCGCCTACGTTTGTGGCTTTGCCGATCTCCGCATCGCCAATGTAGCTGAGGTGATTAACCTTCGCGCCTTCATGGAGGGTCGCGTTTTTGATCTCAACAAAATTGCCCACCTTGACGTCTTCATTCAGCTCCGTGCCTGGTCTGAGCCGGGCATAGGGGCCAACCACGCTGCCGCGGGCCACATGACAGGCTTCCAGGTGAGAAAAGGCACGGATCGTTGCCCCACTTTCCACAGTGACGCCATTTGCGAAGACCACATAGGGCTCGATGATCGCGTCGCGCCCGATCACCGTATCATGGGCAAAGATGACCGTCTCTGGAGCTTGAAGTGTGACGCCCGTGTCCGTCAGCGTGGTGCGCATTTGCGACTGAAAAAGGGTTTCCGCGCGCGCAAGATCCTGCCCGCTGTCGACGCCTTGGGTCTCGTAAGCGTCGCAGGTGACGACACCCGCTTTTTTGCCTTGTTCATTGGCAAGGCGCGGCAGATCTGTGAGATAATATTCGCCTGCTATGTTGGTGTTCTCAATTTTTGAGATAAGCGCGAACATGAGCTGGGCGTCACAAGCAATAACACCAGAGTTACAGAGGGTTATAGCGCGCTCTTCAGGTGAGGCATCTTTCCATTCCACAACTTTTTCAAGCCTGTCGCCTTGGGTAATCAGACGGCCATAACGTTTGGGGTCTTCGGGGGTAAACCCGAGGACCACCACATCGAAGGAGTCACGCGCCGCGCGCATTTTTTCGAGCGTCTCAGACGACAAAAAGGGCGTGTCGCCGTAAAGCACAAAGGCGTCACCCTCAAAATCTTCAAGGGCCTCGCGCGCTTGATCCACCGCATGGGCTGTGCCCAATTGCTCAGCTTGATGTGCAAAGATCAAAGCATCGTCATAATGCTCCGCAGCGGCTTTGACGGCTTCAGCTTCATGTCCTGTGACAACAACCGTTTTTTCAGGCTCCAAGGCTCTACCCGATCTGAGGGCATGGACCAAAAGCGGCGCACCTGCGATCTGGTGGAGTACCTTGGGCAGATCCGATTGCATGCGGGTGCCTTTGCCAGCGGCGAGGACGATCAGGGCGGTGGGCATCGGGCGGGCTTTCATTATTATCTGCTGGCGTGGGTTTACCCAAGGCGCGCGGGCGTGCAAAGGGCTGAGTGAAGGTCCCCGCGCTTGATGCGCAGCTGAGACCGCA
>JBCDCE010000089.1:0-7610 GCA_039182515.1 Pseudomonadota bacterium
CCATAATGTTGCTGATAAGCCATACTTTACGTTATTTGCCATTTGCAATACCTCAGCTTCTGTTTCAAAGGGCATTAGTGTTACAACTGGACCAAAAATTTCTTCCTGAGCGATACGCATGTTATCCGTCACATCTGCAAACACCGTTGGTTCGATGTAAAAACCGTCTGTGAGTTGAGCGCTGTCAGCTTTCCGTCCTCCGGCCACCAAGCGCGCGCCTTCGGCTTTGCCAATCTCTATATAGCTCAGCACTTTTTCCATCTGGGCTTTAGAAACCATCGGGCCCATCTGGATGTCTTCGTCCATTGGATCTCCCAGTTTGATCGCGCGGGCACGCTCAGCAAAACGCTCAAGAAAGCGTTCGTAAAGTCCAGATTGCACAAAGACGCGCGTTCCGTTGGAGCAAACTTGGCCAGAGGAATACATGTTCCCGAGCATTGCACCGCCCACGGCATCTTCGAGGTCCGCGTCGTCAAAGATCACGAGAGGAGATTTACCGCCCAGTTCCATTGTTGCGTGTTTAAGGTTTTTTGCCGCGGCCTCGTAGACCTTTCGGCCCGTTGGAACTGACCCCGTGAGGGAGATCTTTGCAATGCGAGTATCCTTGACCATCTGAGCGCTGGCCTCTCTCAGGCCTTGGATCACGTTGTAGCACCCCGCTGGCAGGCCTGCTTCGTGGAGGATTTCAGCGACTTTGAGGGCGCACAGGGGCGTGGTCTCAGACGGTTTGAAAACCATCGTGTTGCCACAAGCCAGAGCAGGCGCCCCCTTCCAGGCCGCAATCTGAGTAGGGTAATTCCATGCCCCAATGCCTAGGCAGACGCCCAAAGGCTCACGGATTGTGTATGCAAAGTCTTGCCCCAGAGGGATATGCTCTCCCGTCAGGCTTCCTGCGAGCCCACCAAAGTACTCTAACGCTTCGCGGGCAGAGGTCGCGTCTACATAAAGTGTTTCTTGCAGCGGTTTGCCAGTATCAAATGTCTCTAAGATAGAGAGTTCTCGGTTGCGCTCGCGCATAATGTCGGCAGCGCGACGTAAAATGCGGCCGCGTTCCGTGCCAGGGGTTGCGGCCCAGGCCTTCTGCGCAGATCTTGCCGATGAAATTGCGGCTTCGACTATGGCAGGTGTCGCTGAATGGACCTGCGCGATTTTTTCGCCGGTGGCTGGATAAATCACATCAATGATTTCGCCGTCAGTGTCTTCAATATATGAGCCATTGATAAAGTGGCTGGCTATGGGTGTTGGTGTCACGTTTCTTCCCCTTGCATTGCCTCTAAGTGACGGGGCTATTGGGTTTGGGTCAATCCTGAAACCGACCCTTGCTTGGGCGAGACAGGCATCAAACCTCAGCAACACAGGAAGAGGGCACATTCGATGAAGATTATTCGGCTAAAAACCAAACGTGGCATCGTGCCCGCCGCAATCGATGCAGAGGGGCGTTATCGAGATCTTTCAAGCCATTTGGCGGATCTCTACGCCGATCTCGTGGGCTCGCGGCTCTTAAAGCGCTTGTCGAAGATTGAGATCTCGATTTTGCCTGTGGTTCGGCATGTCACAGGTATTGCGCCTGTGCTTGGAGATGTGCGTCGCATGTTTTGTATTGGGCGGAACTATAAAGCCCATGCAGAGGAAACCGGTAGCGCTGTGCCGGAGCAGCCGTTTGTCTTTATGAAAGTGTGCCCGCCAACAGGTGCTGAAGATCCAATCATGATGCCGAAAACCGCGACAAAGCTTGATTACGAAGTGGAATTGGCTGTGGTGATCGGCGCGCGAGGGCAACACTTGGCACAAGAGGACGCGCTCAATATCGTAGCAGGCTATACGGTTTTGAATGACGTCTCAGAACGCGTTTTTCAAAAAGAGCGCGGTGGGCAATTTGTGAAGGGGAAATCGAGCGACAGCTTTGCTCCGCTTGGCCCATGGTTTGTGACTGCTGATGAGGTGCCAGATCCGCAGGCTTTGCAGCTCTGGACGCGCGTGAATGGTGAAATTCGCCAAGATGGTCGGACCGCCGATATGATTTTCCCAGTTGCCGAACTCATTGCTCATATTTCTGAATTCATCACACTGGAGCCGGGTGATGTAATCGCAACGGGTACGCCGGATGGCGTTGGCGCAGGCATGACACCGCCAGGGTTTCTTAATGTTGGGGATCAATTGCAGATGGGCATTACGGGCCTTGGTGAACAAAACACGCGCGTTGTTGCCTATTCGGAGGTCTAACGGCGCAGCACGTCCACAAGCGGTGCACGCAATGTAGCCCAAGCTGGGATCAAAGAGAGCAGCGAAGCAATACTCACAAAGCCCAAGACCAAGCGTACCTCGCCCCAAGCGAAGGACGTAGGGATCGCAACACCTGTTTGTGCTGCAACAATCTGAGCTAGAACCGCAGAGGAGATCAGCCCAAGCAAGACGCCCAACACTGCGCCTGCCGCTAACAGGGTTGTAGCGTAGCTCCACACGACAGCCATTACAAAACGCCCCGGCGCACCTAGTGCTCTCAGCATGGCCATCTGAGGTTGGAAAAGCTTCGTCAAAATAAAAAGGGCCAACAGAACAGCAAGGGTTACCAAAATTTGGGTCACCCGGGCCATCAACCGCATGGCTTCAGAAATGTCGCCCATAAGCCTGTGGAGTTGGTTGAGAATTGCGCCAGGGAAAAACGCCATCGTATCCGTTTCGCGGTTAAACTCGGCCTGCAAGCTATAGGTTGATCCCAGGCTTTCTGCTTGGATTACAACGGCCGGTGTTCCCGGGAAGTAGGCCGCATCATAAGGAGGACCCAGCTGGTCAGCCCGTTCTGGTGCATGGCCTGTTGCCAATCCATGCACTGCCCAAACTTCCTCGACAGGTACCAAAATCGCTTGGTCCCAGGGAGAGCCCGTGGCGCTCATTTTTCCAACTACTTTAAAAACCTCACCGGCGTGTGCGCCAACCTGAGCAGCGTCTCCAAAGCCATGGGATGGCTCGAATGTTTCCCCAATCTCCAAGGGAACAGCGCTGCCTGCGACCGCCTCTTGTTTGGTTAACCAAAACCTTCCTTCGATAGAGCCTTCTGTAAGATGCTCTAGGAATTGTGCAGTTGTTCCAACGACAATGAAGCCTTGCCAACTGTCTCCGAAGGCCAGGGGTGCAGCTAAAGAAACACGCGGATGGGTTTCAACTTCTGAATAAATGTCACCGTTTATGAGTGGCAGGTCTGTGGGTTGCAAAAAGACGGTAGCCAAAAGTGTGGTTATTTCTGACCCAGGGGCGGCAACGATGAGATCAAACTTATCCGCAGCCTGAGCGCTCCCCTGGCGCAATCCTCGCTCTTGGCTGAGTAAGCCAATCCCAAGCCCAAGCGCGCAGCCGATCAGAATAACAAAAAGCGCATTGGCCCATGCGAAGCGCTTCAAAAGAGCAACTACGAGCGACCACGGGGCGAAGCCACGAAACAGACAAAATCCAACAAGAAAAGTGGCGAGCAAGAGTCCAAATGAGGTCAGGCCATCTTGCAAATGCATAGGGAGTGAAAGCCAGAAGGGCGTCATGACAATCGCCCATCTGAAAGGCTTACCACCCTGTCCATGCGGGCCAGCACGGCTTCATCGTGGCTTACAACGATTAAAGTGGTGCCCTCCACGCGTGTCTGTTGGACAAGATCCTCCGCAAGCGCATCTGCCGCTTGGCGTTGCAAATTTGCCGTGGGTTCATCAGCCAATATGATGGGCGCGGATTTTGCCATGGCTCTGGCAACCGCAACACGTTGGCGCTCGCCGCCTGAAAAAGACGCGACGGATCGTTTTGTATTTGGCACCCTCATAGCCTCAAGCAAAGATGATGCTGATGAACGTATCGCGTGTCTTTCCGCATGACGTGAAAAAAGCGCAGTCAAACTTGCATTTGCAAAGGCGCTTAGCTCGTCAAATAAGAGGTAGTCTTGAAAGATCATCCCGATGAAGTCGGCCCGAAATTTTGTCAGTGCAGCGCCCGAAAGTGCTGTGATCTCTGTCTCACCCCACAAAATGCGACCTGAAGATGCTGGCAACAATCCAGCTAAAGCGAAAAGGAGAGTGGACTTTCCCGCTCCGGAAGGTCCTTGGATACCCAAAGCTTGACCGGCTGGAACCTGAAGCTGTTTTACCGCCAAAAGCTCTTGACGATCTTGCTCGACGCGTAGGTCTTTGATGTTAAGGGCCAGGGTCATTTGGAGCTTCGTCACTTTCGACTTGGGCCGCAAATAGGTTCAATTTTTGCGGTTTTGCTTTTGGATTATGGTCGGCTTTATCGATCCCTTCGACTAATGATCAACAGGCAATTCCGATGGCACTTCAGTCGGAATTCCTAAGGGTCGCGAGAGCGCAGATGTGCCCGTAAGGCTTTCAAGAAACGCGACGATATCTAAAATTTCCGAGTCTGTACGCGAGGGAAGGTCGATATCGAGCTTAGCCGCTTGGCGCGCCATTTCTCTGACGTCGCTCTGAATGACAAAGTCAATTTCTTGGAGCCAGGGTATTTCTGGTAGATTTGCGTCGGATGGATGCCATGACTTGCGAGCTTCTGTTGGAGCTAAATGATGCCGGACCATCGCTTCCAACGTCGGATATGCGCCATTGTGACCGTATGGGGCCGTTAGCGCGACATTCCGCAAAGACGGAACTCGGAAACGATAAGCATCTGAAAGCGCGTCGCTTTCTCCCATGCGTCCAACGTCCCTGGGCATTGGATCAAATCGACGTGTGCGCCCAGGTCCAAAAGAGGGCAGTCCTAGGGCGTAAAAGCTCTGATTGGTGAAAAGCGGTCCGTTGTGACAGCCGCTACATCCCGCTTCTCCGAAAAAGAGTTGGCGACCCCGCTCTGCAGGGGCGAGCAGGGGCGTGCCCTGGGTCACAAGTGCGTCGTAAGGGCTGTCGAAGCTTTGCCATTCTGAGGCGATGAACGCGCCAATCGCGTTACCTATATGCACAATTGAAAGATCTTCGGCGCTCTTTATCTCGGGGTAGATGGCTTTGAAGCCGTGTAAATAGCCCGGGAGATTGGCAACCCGTTTTGCTAAGATCGGCCACGCGCGGTCAATGCGGATTTGCGTGGCATGTGTGACTTCATTTTCACCCAAATTACCCGCCATCTCAAATTGGGCTGTCATAGGGAACAGGGCTTGAGCTGCCAAAATCGTATCGAGCCCTTGGGGCAGCCATTCCTCGGCCGGCGAGTTAAACCCGTTGCTGTAGAGTTCAGAGGGGGTGAGACGTCCGTCGTGGAACATCACTCTTACGTCTTTGTGACCGAGGTTCCAAAGTGCGGGCGCGTTTCGTGGCACGCGCTTACGAATCTTATCTCGCCCGACACCGCCTTTCCGCTGCAATCCAACGCCATGGCCGCCCTCACCAATTCCTAGGCTTAGACCATCTGTCCCATGCAGCCGGTGGTGATGGCATGTGCCACAAGAAATGTTGCGGTTGCCCGATAGAATTTTATCATAGAAAAGCAGCTGTCCCAGGCGTTCCAATTCTGGATTGGGCGCCGGGAAATCCGTGGCTTGCATTGTCGCTGCGTCAAGCGGTGAGGCCAGTAGAAGGACCATTCCAAGATGCGCAAGATAGTGTTTGCCTTTTTGCTTTTTGTAACGCCCGCTTCGGCCGAGATCGAACAAGCGCGCGATTTGATGGAAGCAGGTGCTTTCGAAGAAGCGCGCGCGGCCCTCTGGCCTGCGGCGCGGTCTGGAAACGCAGATGCTGAAGAGCTTATCGGCGTCATGTACGCTCTTGGGTTGGGTGTGGACCAAGATCCTATTAGAGCCTTTGACTGGTATCTGCGCAGCGCCATGAAAGGCCACCCCGGGGCTCAAAGTGGCGTTGGATGGTATTATGAAGTAGGGCTCGGCATGCCTGCTCCGGACTTGGTACGTGCGTATTTGTGGTACGTTTTGAGTGCTATTGGCGGTGACCCAGACGCGGCGATAAGCCAAGATGAGGTGGTCAAAAAAATGACTAAGGCGGAGATTGAGAAAGCGCATGAGCTGATCGACGACTACCGAGTGTGGATGTATCCCTTTCGGTAAACCGTATTCAGCTTTCTGCTGACGTCCAGTGGAATGTGCGCTTCCGCGACATGAGCGCTCGCGCGAGAAGTGCCCTAAGGCCCCTAGATCTTATTGGTTTTCATTTTGAATATCGCTGGGCTCAAACGAGGTTGTGTCAGTTATGTACTGATATCTGACGCGTCGGATTGGGGTCGCGCGAAAGTCGCGTGCAAATATCGGGCCGTCAATCGAGAACCGACCGTTGGGTTGTTCGTCCCCAGCCGCTGGAATTCTCGTATAGCGTAGAGGTTTTGTGGGCAAACGCGGCATAGAATCTCCCTCGCGCTCAGGTCGTCAACCAAACGCGTCTTTTCGGTTTTTGCTTGCAAGCGGTGCGACAAACGAAGCCTTCTGGTCGTTTCGGGCGAGCAATTTGGACAACAACAGCACGGCGCAGAGGCGATGCTAGCCTCACTCGTGCCAAGTTTTTCAAAACAAATCGTTAAATTGTTGAGGATAACTCGGAAAAGCCTCGGAGCTGCCCTTGTCTCGTCGATTCACTTTGGGCAATTTGGCCCACAAGCAGATGGCATCTTGTTTGATGCCCAATTCGCCCCCATGTGTGGGAGCCAAGACAGAAACCTCTCGGTTGCCTCAAGGAGGGACCAAAAGGTTTGCTAGAAAAAGGACAGGCCTATGCAAGATCCACTTAACGCTTCCTATCCAGTCCTCCCTTTGCGGGACATTGTTGTTTTTCCGCACATGATTGTACCGCTCTTTGTAGGGCGCGATAAATCGGTACGGGCTCTGGAAGAAGTCATGGCGGACGACAAGCAAATTCTGCTGTCGAGCCAGATTGATCCCGCGGACGACGATCCCGCAACTGACGGAATTTATAAAGCCGGCGTGCTCGCAAATGTTTTGCAGCTTTTGAAGCTCCCTGACGGCACGGTCAAAGTGCTTGTGGAAGGGCGTGCGCGTGTGCGTATTACCGATTTCATCGAAAACGACCGCTTTTTCGAAGCTCAAGCGGAGTACCTTACCGAGATGCCGGGCGATGATACCGCCGTTGCAGCTCTCATTGGCAATGTCGCTGACGAATTTGCGCGATATGCGAAGGTGAAGAAAAATACACCCGATGAGGCGCTGCAGGCCGTTCAAGAAACAGACAATCCTGCCAAGCTCGCAGATCTCGTCGCTGGGCATTTGGGGATTGAGGTTGGACAAAAGCAAGAGCTGCTGGAAACCTTGAGTGTTGCTGAACGTTTGGAAAAGGTCTTCGGGCTTATGCAGGGCGAAATGAGCGTTTTGCAGGTTGAAAAGAAGATCAAAACCCGCGTGAAAAGCCAGATGGAGCGTACCCAGCGCGAGTATTATTTGAATGAGCAAATGAAAGCCATTCAGAAAGAACTTGGTGACGGCGAAGAGGGCGCGGGCGAAATTGCCGAACTCGAAGAGAAAATCGCAGATACCAAATTCTCCAAAGAAGCACGTGAGAAGGCAGACGCTGAGCTGAAAAAGCTCAAAAATATGTCTCCGATGAGCGCGGAAGCGACTGTCGTGCGTAATTACCTTGATTGGATGCTCTCCATTCCTTGGGGGACAA
>JBCDCE010000090.1:0-7293 GCA_039182515.1 Pseudomonadota bacterium
ATTGTCAGATTGGAAATCTGCACATTGCCACGCTGAACCGGCAAATGCGGCCAGATCAACGCGTACTGCTCTTCTGTTATCTCATTCATAACAGACAGTTAGCAGAAATCAGGCCAGGACAATAGTGTTAACACGCCCTAGAGAAAAACTTGAAACCCTCCCGATCCAGCAGCTTGTTGTGCTTTTCCTTGAGGAAAAGGACATCGACCCAGCCCTGGACCTTCAAGACGCGATCCTCAAAGGTCTGACCACCCAAAAATTACCGTATCTCTTGCCGCTATTGCTGTCCAAAGACCGAGACACGCGGATCTCGGGGCTTTCAATTTTGGAAGAAAGCACTGTGGATTGCTCGTCGCTTTTTGAGCATGTGGCCGCTCAAATTGATCCCAACGATGCCGTTCTTACTCGGGTTTCTTTAACGGTCTTGCTGGACGGCCAAACGTACCCGCGCACAGCTGAAAATCAGATGATCCACCACTATGAGAGTAAAGATATTCCGATCAGGCGGATTGTGCGAACTTGGACTATCCTTCTGTCTTCCGCACGATCTCGAGCTCTTCTTGGCAACATAACGATATCGTTAAACATGCGCGATCTTCTTGAGCACCTCATCGCACTCAAGTCCGGTCAAGAAACCCTCCGTGCCTTCTCTCATTGGCTGAGCACCACCGACGACCTTGCTTATGGCGCGTTCGAGAGGTTGCTTAAGTTTCACAAAAGCGAATTTAACTTGGAAAGGATTCAGTAGCCCTTTTCCCTTTGTACCCGTTTCAAGTTGGCTTTCGAGGCGTCGTATTCCGATGAATTAAGTTCACCTTTTTGCAACCTATTTCTGATCAGTGGTTGTTTGATAAGCCAGCAGGTATGTTGAAGTTCAACCCATACGTGTATTTGGCACACAATGTGCATATGTAACGCATACGTAGAGACATACGTGCTGTGTATGCGTAAGACATTGAAAGCATTATATATTGTCCGAAAAAATAGAAAAAAGCACCGCACGTCTACGTACTGTGCCCTTTCCAATGTCTAATCCTGCAGCGCGTTGCGCGATTTGGGCTTAGGCTTCAAATTCAACCAAGAGATCTTTGGCATCAATTTGAGCGCCTGCTGTGACGTTCAAAGCTTTGATCACCGCGTCGCGGTCCGCATGGATGCCAGTTTCCATCTTCATGGCTTCAATGGTGAGCAGCAAATCGCCCTCTTTCACCGTAGCGCCCGCCTGCGTTGCGACAGAAGCCACAACGCCCGGCATCGGTGCGCCGATGTGGTTGGGATTGCCAAGCTCAGCTTTCGGGCGCGCGGCTGAAGCGCCGCCCGCTTTGCGGTCTGGCACACGCACAACACGCGGCTGGCCATTAAGCTCAAAAAACACCCGAACTTCACCTTCTTCGGTGCTCTCGCCCACAGCCTGAAGCCGGATCTCAAGCGTTTTGCCTGGATCAATCTCGGCACTGATCTCTTCGCCTGGGCTCATCCCATAGAAGAACGTATGGGTGGGCAGCGTGCGCACGGGGCCATAGTCTTGATGCCGGTTTTGATAGTCGGTGTAGACCTTGGGATACATCAGATAGCCGGACAGATCCTCGTCATCGAGCTCATAACCTTGAGTGGCCTTTGAGGCCTCTTTGCGCAGCGCGTCGAGATCTGCGGGCTTCAAGCTGGCACCAGGGCGTTTTGTGTTCGGCTTTTCGCCTTTCAGCGCTTTCTTCAAGATTGCTTTCGGAAAGCCGCCCGCCGGTTGGCCCAGATTGCCGCGCATCATGTCGATCACACTGTCGGGGAAAGCCACATCCGTGTCGGAGTTCTCCACGTCGTCGCGGGTCAAACCTTGGCTGACCATCATCAAAGCCATGTCGCCCACAACCTTCGACGAGGGCGTTACTTTCACGATATCGCCAAACATCTGGTTCACGTCCGCATACATCTGCGCCACCTCGTGCCAGCGCTCTTCGAGCCCCAGCGAGCGGGCTTGCGCTTTGAGATTGGTGAACTGCCCACCGGGCATCTCGTGCAAGTATACCTCCGAGGCAGGGGCCTGCATGCCGCTTTCAAAGGCGGCGTAGTGCGCGCGCACCGCTTCAAAGTAATCGCTGATTTTGCGCACAGACCCGATGTCGAGCCCGGTGTCGCGATCTGTGTTGCGCAGCGCTTCAACCACAGAGCCGAGCGTGGCTTGAGAGGTGTTGCCCGAGAGGCTGTCCATCGCACAATCGACCGCATCAACGCCCGCCTCGGACGCCGCCAGAATGGTCGCAATCGCCACGCCGGCTGTGTCATGCGTGTGGAAGTGGATCGGCAAGCCGACCTCTTCTTTCAAAGCCTTAACAAGGATCGAGGCAGAGGCCGGTTTCAAAAGCCCGGCCATGTCTTTCAGGCCCAGCACATGTGCGCCTGCTGCTTTGAGCTCTTTGCCCATTGAGACATAATACTTCAGATCGTATTTGGAGCGCTCTGGGTTCAAGAGATCGCCGGTGTAGCAGATCGTGCCTTCACAGACCTTGTTGGCCTCGATCACCGCATCCATCGCGACGCGCATGTTTTCCACCCAGTTCAGGCTGTCAAACACACGGAACACGTCAACGCCGGTTTCGGCAGCCTGTTTAACAAAGAACTGCACCACATTGTCTGGATAGTTTGTGTAGCCCACGCCATTGGACGCGCGCAGAAGCATCTGCGTCATCAAGTTTGGCATCTTCGCGCGAATATCGCGAAGGCGCTGCCAGGGGCATTCTTGCAAGAAACGGTAGGCCACATCGAAGGTCGCACCGCCCCAACATTCCACCGAGAAAAGCCCAGGCAGAGTCTCAGCATAAGCAGGGGCCGCTTTGATCATATCGATAGAGCGCATGCGCGTGGCGAGAAGCGATTGGTGCCCGTCCCGCATGGTGGTGTCGGTGATCAAAAGTTGCTTTTGCGCCGCCATCCAGTCGGCCACGGCTTGTGGGCCTTTTTCATCGAGCAAGTTGCGCGTGCCAGGCTGGGGATTGTCCGCGCGGCGTACAGGCGGCGTCGGATCTTTGATGTCAGCAGGCGGGGCTGGGCGATTTTCCGTCTCTGGATGTCCGTTGACTGTAATGTCCGCGATGTAGGTCAGGATTTTCGTGGCGCGGTCGCGGCGTGGTTTAAAATCAAAGAGTTCCGGCGTTTCGTCGATGAACTTTGTGGTGTATTCGTAGCTCAAAAACGTCGGATGCTTCAGCAGGTTTTCCACAAACGCGATGTTGGTGCTGACACCGCGGATGCGGAATTCCCGCAAGGCGCGGTCCATCCGCGCGATGGCGGCCTCGGGCGTGGGCGCCCAAGCAGTAACCTTCTCAAGAAGTGAGTCGTAATAGCGTGTGATCACAGCACCGGAATAAGCTGTGCCGCCATCGAGCCGGATGCCCATGCCTGTGGCACCGCGATAGGCGGTGATGCGGCCATAGTCTGGGATGAAATTGTTTTGCGGATCTTCTGTGGTGACCCGACATTGGATCGCGTGCCCGTCGAGTTTCACATCGTATTGCGACGCTGTGCCTGTCGCGAACTCCAGCGAGCGGCCTTCCGCGATGAGGATTTGCGCGCGCACGATATCGATGCCGGTGACTTCTTCCGTAACTGTGTGTTCCACCTGCACGCGGGGGTTCACTTCGATGAAGTAAAACTCGCCCGAGTCCATATCCATCAAGAACTCGACCGTGCCCGCGCATTCATAGTTCACGTGCGCGCAGATTTTCTTGCCCAAAGCGCAGATTTGCTCGCGCTGTGTGCCAGACAAGTACGGCGCTGGGGCGCGCTCTACGACCTTTTGGTTGCGACGCTGCACCGAGCAATCGCGCTCATAAAGGTGATAAATGTTGCCTTCCTTATCACCTAGGATTTGCACCTCCACGTGGCGCGCGCGGGTGATCATCTTCTCGAGATACCCTTCGCCATTGCCAAAAGCGGCCTCTGCTTCACGGCGTCCTTCGAGGATTTTTTCTTCCAGCTCTTCAGCTCCAAAGATCGGGCGCATACCGCGCCCGCCGCCGCCCCAGGAGGCTTTGAGCATGAGCGGATAGCCGATTTCTGCGGCTTCCTTTGCGATCGCTTTCATATCGTCGCCCAGCACTTCTGTGGCTGGGATCACAGGCACGCCCGCTTCCATTGCCACTTTGCGTGCAGAGGCTTTGTCCCCCAAGGCGCGCATGGTTTCGGCCTTTGGGCCAATGAAGGTGATGCCAGCGTCAACACAGGCGTCCACAAATTCTGGGTTCTCCGACAAGAGCCCATAGCCCGGATGAATCGCATCTGCGCCGCTTTCTTTGGCCACGCGGATCATCTCTTCGATCGAAAGGTAGGCAGCAACGGGCCCCAGATCCTCGCCGATCCGGTAAGCTTCGTCGGCCTTAAATCGGTGCAGCCCCAATTTGTCCTCTTCCGCGTAAACAGCCACGGTCTTTTTGCCGAGCTCGTTTGCAGCGCGCATGATCCGAATTGCGATCTCGCCGCGGTTTGCGATGAGGATTTTATTGAAGGCGGCCATTGTGGTCTCCCAAGGTTTCGTCTTTGGATTGCGCGCTCTCTAAGGGTTTTTCGGCAGCGCAGCAATGCGGAGAACTGGGTATCCTTGCCCCGCTGCGGAACGGATGGTGAACAAGGGTTTTCCTTTTTGTCCGAAACGGCTAGGTAGAGCGCATGAGCGATTGGAACGAAGAAGACGCCTTTGACGCCGCCGCAGTGCCCTTGTCGCAACGCGCCATGGCGGCCCGTGGTGCGCCCTATTTGGAGGGGCTTAACCCCGCACAACGCGAAGCAGTTGAGGCGCTTGATGGGCCGGTTTTGATGTTGGCTGGCGCTGGCACGGGCAAAACCAAAGCGCTGACAACGCGCATTGCGCATCTTCTGGCCACGGGCCGCGCGCGCCCCAATGAGATCTTGTCGGTGACATTTACCAACAAAGCCGCGCGTGAAATGAAAAACCGCGTGGGTGGTTTGATGGGCGAGGCTGTCGAAGGCATGCCCTGGCTCGGCACGTTCCATTCGATCTGCGTAAAGCTCTTGCGCCGCCATGCGGAGCTCGTTGGTCTCAAATCGAACTTCACGATCCTGGATACGGACGATCAGATCCGGCTGATAAAACAGCTGATTGTCGCCAGCGGCATGGACGACAAACGGTGGCCAGCCCGCGCTTTGTCAAACATCATCGATGGTTGGAAAAACCGCGCGATTACGCCCGAAAAGGTCCCTGTTGCTGAAGGCTCTGCATTCGATGGCCGAGGCCCTGCGCTCTACGCGCAGTATCAGACCCGGCTTCTGGAGCTGAATGCAGTCGATTTCGGCGACCTCTTGCTCCATGTCGTGGGGATTTTCCAAAAACATGGCGATGTATTGGCGCAGTACCAGCGCTATTTCCGCTTCATTTTGGTGGACGAGTACCAAGATACGAACGTCGCTCAATACATGTGGCTCAGGCTCTTGGCGCAGTCGCACCAGAACATCTGTTGTGTGGGCGACGACGACCAATCGATCTACGGTTGGCGCGGTGCGGAAGTGGGCAACATTTTGCGCTTTGAGAAGGACTTTCCCGGCGCAAAAGTGGTCCGGCTGGAACAAAACTATCGCTCCACCGTGCATATCTTGGCGGCGGCCTCCGGCGTGATTGAAGCCAACCAAGGCCGCTTGGGCAAAACCCTTTGGACAGACCGGAACGAGGGCGAAAAGGTCCGCCTCATTGGCCATTGGGATGGCGAAGAAGAAGCGCGCTGGATTGGCGACGAGATTGAAGCGGCCCAAGGCGGCACGCGCGGTATGCAGCCTTTCTCGCTGGATGATATGGCGATTTTGGTGCGCGCCTCTCACCAAATGCGCGCCTTTGAAGATCGGTTTTTGACCATAGGATTACCCTACCGTGTGATCGGGGGGCCACGCTTTTATGAGCGCATGGAAATCCGCGATGCGATGGCCTATTTTCGCCTCGCCGTTTCGCCAAGCGATGATCTGGCCTTCGAGCGGATCGTGAACACGCCCAAGCGGGGGCTGGGCGATAAAGCTCAACAAAAAATCCAAATGGCCGCGCGCTCTAACAACACCTCGCTTGTGGAAGGCGCACGCATTCTTGTGGCCACGAAAGGCCTGGGCGGCAAAGGCGGCGCTGAACTGGCCAAGCTCGTCGAGGGTCTTGATCGCTGGACCCGCATCGTGCGCGATGATGCCAGCAGTCACGTCGAAACGGCCCAGATGATCTTAGAGGAATCTGGCTACATCGAGATGTGGCAGAACGACAAAACGCCCGAAGCCCCGGGCCGGCTCGAGAACCTGAAAGAATTGGTAAAGGCTCTTGAAGAGTTTGAGAACCTGCAAGGGTTTTTAGAGCACGTTTCTTTGATCATGGACAATGAGACCGAAAGCGACGGCGCGAAGGTCTCCATTATGACACTGCACGCCGCCAAAGGCCTGGAGTTCCCGGTGCTCTTTTTACCAGGCTGGGAAGACGGCCTTTTTCCTTCGCAACGCTCAATGGATGAAAGCGGGTTGAAAGGCGTCGAGGAAGAGCGGCGCTTGGCCTATGTGGGCATCACGCGCGCTGAGCAGCTTTGCACCATAAGCTTTGCCGCAAACAGGCGGGTGTTTGGGCAATGGCAATCGGCCTTGCCGTCGCGCTTTATTGATGAATTGCCTGAGGAACATGTGGAAGTGCTCACACCGCCTGGGCTCTACGGTGGGGGCTTTGGCGCTGCCGCACCAAGCTCAGGGTTGGAAGCAGCCGCGGCCGAAGCAAATGTCTATAACTCACCAGGATGGAGACGTCTTCAGTCGCGTGCCAGCCAACGCCCTGTGAGCCAGCCAAAAGAGCAGCGTAATATGGTGATTGATCTCGATGCGGCATCGAGCTTCTCTAGCGGGGACCGGGTGTTCCACCAGAAATTTGGCTATGGGCTTGTGACGGGCATGGAAGGCGACAAGCTGTCGATTGCTTTTGACAAAGCGGGTGAGAAGAACGTGCTCGCGCGGTTTATCGTAACAGCAGATGCTGCGGATGACGTGCCGTTTTAGCTTTCGGCGCAACAGCGCACTGAGAACCTGCTGTTACCTCTAAAACTCATGTTAAATTGTGAGCACTATAAGTGGCTCCGTTTACATCACCTTATCCGAATCCCCCAACAATGAAGGGTGGTAGGGAGAGGGATGTTGAAGTGGTCCCAGAAAACTGGACAGTCGGCTAAGGTGTATCCCAAACCTTTGAAGGGATACGAGAATGGCGAAGCGCCGAAACTTTACCGATCAGTTTAAAGCCAAGGTGGCGTTGGAAGCGCTGCGTGGCGACAAGAC
>JBCDCE010000091.1:0-6735 GCA_039182515.1 Pseudomonadota bacterium
CTAAAATTGAAAAAGTCGCATCGGCCAAATCGACATCCATTTTGACGACCCTTTCAAAGAGCGAACACGTCGATTTTGCGCAAATCTGGGCTTGGCAAAATTGCAAAGATCCGCAGTCAAGGCTCTCTTATGGCGACCAGGACACCCTTGATATCTTAGCAAGCAAAATCCCTTCTAACGCAGCGTGCATTTTGTTCGTTACAGATGACGCCCCGCCACCCTGGCCCAGCTTTGCTGGCCCATTCCAAGCGCTATCAAGCCTTCTCGCCAATCACCGCTACTTTGAGTTCTTATTGGTCGGGAAAGACCTGATCTGGTATGTCTTTGACACCCACATGAACGAACTCGTGTTTGGCGGCAGCAATACGAGGCTCAACACCCTATGCAATTTCTCTGTAGATTGAATACGCGCGCTGGACCTTTTTGTTAACCACCGCGAAATCTTTTGGGTTTCAAGCTAGCGTCTCACGTCGAGAGCATTGTGGTCGAAACGGCAAAACACAACCCAGGGGTGAATTTGGCATACATTGCGCATACATCATGCATAAGTTCAGACATACGCGTTACATACACGTAAGCCACTCAATTTAATGGTGATTTTGAGAAATCGGGCTTTTTTCGCATTTTCCGCACCGTACGCTCAAATAAGCAAGTCCTTACCAAAGCGACCGTTGCGCAATTCTACTACCCTTGCGCAATTCAGCGCGCCATCTACCTCTCTGGCATGGACCAACTCTCTCTTCTTCTCACGAGCGTTCTCTTCGGCGGCATGTGCCTCTTCTCCTTTGGCTTTGCCATGCTCATGTTCAAAATCTTTGAGCCCAAAGAGGCCCGTCGCGCCATCCGCGAGAGCTTTCCGCCTTATTACCTCTTTGTGATTGCAAGCAGCGCCCTAGCCGCTCTCTTCGCCGCTTTAGTCTCGATCGGCGCAGGCCTCATTCTCGCTGCTATTTCGCTCAGCACAGTCTATGCGCGCCAAGTCCTAATGCCGAAAATCAACGCTGCCACTGACACAGATAACAAGCCCGCTTTCAAACGCCTCCACGGCGCATCCGTGATCTTGCAATTAATCCAAATCGCCCTTGCAGGATGGGCCCTCATTCAACCGGGTTAGCCCCCTCTTTTTCTTGGGCAAAATACTCCTGGGAGTCCCGCAGGGACGGGGCAGAGCCCCATCCCAACGGCTCTAGCCACGCAAACGGGCAATCTCTGTGCCCCACAAACACCGCGGATAAAAGGGATAGGCATCGGTGGCGAAGTACACATATTTGCCCGACGAAGTGGTCGTCCCATTGCATTCATCCAAGTTGCCAAGCCCTTGAATAAATTCGAAGTCTTGGTTGTAGGTCCCATCATAGGCTCCAAATGGCGCTGTGGGTCTGGTGCCAGATTTTAGCTGGTAAGATGGCTGGGCGGCATCGCCTATATAGTGAATTTCAAAGCCATCCGCTGCATAGCCAAAAAGCGAGCCTTGCGAGATCTCTGGCTCCGCATCAGGCACGCCGTGGTAGTGATAGAGCCCGCGTTTGTCGACATGGGCGTTGTTGGCATCGAGCCCAAGTGTGTTGTCTGGCCCCATACCATCAAGGTTCCAGCCCGAGCTGCGATTGCGCGAATGCCCCCGTCGGCTTGAACCGTCATTCCAATCAGCCGTGCCGGGCCGGATTAAGATGCCATTTAAGGCCATCCCAACGTTCTCAACCTTTTGAGGGCTCGCGCCCTTTGCTGGGCTCAGCGGCACGCAAAGCTGGAGATCTTGCTGTGCAAAAGAATGTGGATTGCCGGAGTTGGGGAAACTTCCAATCGCGTGGTTGGGCACACCGTTTGAGCTCAAACAGCGGGTGTCACCACGATCTGAAATATCAACGCGATTGCTCGCCGCAAAGGCCAGACCTGCACCTAAAAGAATGCCTAAGGCACTCACAGCAAATGGAATTCGAAACATGGGTTGTCCCTCGTTGTGATTTGAAGGGTCAAACGTGGGTAAATCCAAGTTCCGTCGCTGGCTTCCACAGTTTTTGCTAAAGCGGTTCAATATCCCCTTGTGCCCGGCCCGCATGAAAACCAGATTCCCAATCCGCAAACCGTCTTTGTGAGATTGCCTCGCGCATACCGCTCATAATCTCCTGAAAATAATGCAAATTATGCCAGGTCAGGAGCATCCCAGAGATCATTTCGCCCGCCCGAAACACATGATGCAGATAGGCACGGCTGTAATTTGAACAGGCCGGGCATGTGCAGGCTGCATCTAAGGGGCGCGGATCATCTGCGTGGCGCGCGTTTTTGATATTCACCACCCCGTGACGCGTAAAAACCTGGCCTGTACGACCCGACCGCGAGGGCAGCACGCAGTCCATCATATCCACACCGCGCTTCACAGCGCCTACGATATCATCGGGCTTGCCGACGCCCATCAAATAGCGCGGCTTGTCTTTGGGAAGCTGCTCTGGCGCGAAATCCAAACAGCCAAACATCGCCTCTTGCCCTTCGCCCACCGCCAAGCCGCCAATGGCATAGCCTTCAAAGCCAATTGCGCGCAGCGCCTGAGCACTTTCTTCGCGCAAGTCTTCTTCGAGACCACCTTGTTGGATGCCAAATAGCGCGTGCCCAGGCCGATCGCCAAAGGCGTCCCGCGACCGCGCCGCCCAGCGCATCGAAAGCGCCATGCTTTCAGCAATCCGCTCTTTGCTTGCGGGCAAAGCGGGGCATTCGTCAAAGCACATTACGATGTCGCTGCCCAACAGCTTTTGGATCTCCATGGAGCGCTCTGGGCTCAGCATGTGTTTGGATCCGTCGATATGGGATTTGAAGGTCACGCCGTCTTCCGTGAGCTTGCGCAGGCTGCTCAGCGACATCACCTGAAAGCCGCCAGAGTCCGTCAAGATTGGGCGTTCCCAATTCATGAACTGGTGCAAGCCGCCCAAGCGATCTATCCGCTCGGCCGTAGGGCGCAGCATCAAATGATAGGTATTGCCGAGCAAAATATCCGCCCCTGTGGCGCGCACAGACTCGGGCATCATAGCCTTCACGGTTGCGGCCGTGCCCACAGGCATAAAAGCTGGCGTGCGGATCTCGCCGCGCGGGGTTGAGATTTGGCCCAGGCGCGCGCGCCCATCAGTGGCTTTGAGCTCAAAAGAGAAAGACTGTGTCATGCCATAGCCTCTAGGAGCTTCGCGCGCGTTTGAAAAGAGCGCTGCATCTCGGCCAACGTTGCTCTATGCTGGGGGAAAGCGATGTGAAATCAAGGGCAAGGGAGCGTCGATGGCGGATCCGATTAAAGTTGGCTGGGAAGAATGGCTTGCATTGCCAGACTTGGGCATCCCTGCCCTGAAGGTCAAAATCGACACTGGGGCTAAGACTTCTGCCTTGCATGCCTTTGATATTGAACCATTTGGGCGCACCCGCCCCCGCGTGCGCTTTATGGTGCAACCCATTCCTCAACGCCCTGATTTGGTGATCGCCTGCTCAGCCGATTTGGTTGATCAGCGCGAGATCACATCTTCCAATGGCGAGCGAGAAATGCGCTACGTGGTGGAGACAGATGTGGCTATGGGCGAGCACCGTTGGCCGATTGAGATCACGCTCACGAACCGGGCCACCATGTCGAGCCGCATGCTGTTGGGTCGCCAAGCTTTGGGCGAGAACGTTATGGTGGCGCCGGGCGAGAAGAACTATCAGCCTGAGCTCAGCTATGATGTGTACCACTCCGCCAAGATGCGGGAGCGTGCACCGGCACGCGCCTTGCGCATTGCGGTGCTCAGCCGGGAGGATAATTACTCCACCCGCAAGCTCGTGGAAGAAGGCGAAGCGCGGGGCCACACCGTGGAAGTGATCGACACGACGCGGTGCTACATGGCCATCAATGCGGTTGCCCCTGAGGTTTACTACGACGGGGCTCGCCTGCCCCGCTTTGATGCGGTGATCCCGCGGATCGGCGCCTCCATCACGCCCTACGGCACCGCCATCGTGCGCCAATTTGAAACGCTTGGCACTTATTGCGTAAATGGCTCCGAAGGCATCACCGCAAGCCGCGACAAGCTGCACGCTCACCAGCTTTTGGCGCGCGGCCATATCGGCATGCCGACCACGGCCTTTGCCGCTTCACCCAAAGACACGCGCAACCTGATGCAGCTCGTGGGCACGGCGCCGCTCATCGTGAAGCTCTTGGAATCCACACAAGGTAAAGGCGTTGTATTGGCAGAGACCAAAAAGGCCGCCGAGTCTGTGATCGACGCCTTTCGCGGCCTCAAAGCCAACTTTCTCGTACAGGACTTTGTCAAAGAAAGTGCGGGCGAAGACATTCGGTGTTTGGTCATCGCAGGACGCGTGGTTGCGGCCATGAAGCGCACATCTGATGGTGAGGATTTCCGCTCAAACCTGCACAGAGGTGGTTCTGCCAAAGTGGTGCGGATCACCAAAGAAGAGCGCGAAGTGGCGGTGCATGCGGCACGCACATTCCGCTTAGGGCTTGCCGGCGTTGATATGCTGCGTTCCAACGATGGGCCAAAAATCCTCGAGGTGAACAGCTCGCCTGGCCTTGAAGGGATTGAAACCGCCACAGGCAAAAATCTCGCAGGCCTGCTATATGATGCCATTGAAAAGCGCGTACGCCCGCATCCCGTGCGCCGCCGCAAATCTGCACAAACTTAGAGCATCCTCGAATTGGTCTTCAACTAATACTCAAAGAACTGAGACCAGCACCTGACCGCGGGCGTCGGGCTGAAAGCCCCCGCCCAGGGGACGCGGCCCGGATACGATAAGGTGCTGGTCGGCTTCGCCTCCTTTGAACGGTTGATGAGCGGGGTGCTTCAGGTTTTGAGACGACGCTCAAGAGGCTGGACGCGGCACGCGTTAATGCCTATGTCCCTCACTCAGGTATTTTGAGGAACGCATCATGTCGACTGTGGAACCGCCAATGGAAGGCACACCCTTGATCAAGCCGTCCTCTGTGGACCACCCTCTCTTTGACGGTGTGGTCGAGGCCTGCCGATCGGTCTTTGACCCTGAAATCCCAGTGAACATCTACGATCTGGGACTGGTTTACACCATCGATATCAATGCTGAGAACGAGGTGGATGTGGTCATGACCCTCACGGCCCCAGGGTGCCCTGTGGCCGGTGAAATGCCTGGCTGGTTGGCGGACGCCATCGAGCCCGTTGCAGGCGTCAAACAGGTCAACGTCGAGATCACATGGGAGCCGCAATGGGGCATGGACATGATGTCAGACGAGGCCCGCCTCGAGCTCGGGTTTATGTAGCCTCAGCTTTTAATACGGCTTTTAATACGGCCCCGCCACGCGCGTCACCGTGCGGGTGCCCCCCAAAGGTTGACCATTGATATCGAGAAGCGGCGCACCATCCAGCGTGAGCGCCCCACTGTCGATCGCCACATCCCGCAGGGGCGTCCCAATCGGTATGATCGCAGGCGCTGAGAAGCCACAGCTTTGCACCTCCCAACCCGTGCCAACGCGCTCATAGAGCAACCCTAGTTGCACCATGTCGCCCAAGAGCCCACCGGTGCCCCAAGGGATCGGTTGGCTTGTGCCATCCGGCGAAATGAAATTGACCTGAGGGTCGTGCTCCACGGTCACATAAAACGCGTCTTCCGAGACCCAGCCCACAAAATCCGCCGACAGCACAAAGCCCGTGCCCCAAAGCACTTCCGCCGTGGTGCCCGCCGGGCTCGCTCCCAGAGCGATTTCTTCGGCCAAGAACCCCGCCACCGTTTCAGGAATGTTCTCGTCTGTGGCGCAGTCCCGCGAGGCATCTCCAGCCAAGTTGTCGTCAGATGCCGCAAAGCTGCCCGAGAGCGCACGGTCAAAGACATAGACCCAGATGTCAAACTCACCGCCCGGAATGAATTCATAAAACTCAAACGCTATCTGCTCAGCTTCTGGTGACCATGTGATCGACAAGGAATCCACCAAGCTCGCGTTCTCCAAGATACGCACTTCGTTGAAGTTAAACCCTTGATCCTGATCATCGCCTACAATTGTGGCTGTGCGCACAAAGGTCGCGATGTCCTCAAAGGCTGGATCAGGATCCGCATCGTGTTCGGTCACATAAGCAAATCGCGGCTCATCGGCCAAATCCGCTAGCCCTTCCAGGATTTGCTCAAAAATATCACAGCCCGAAAGCGCGCCAAAAGCCAGCAGTGGCAGGCCATAGCTCTTCAATTTTGTCGTATTACGAGGCATGAAATACCCCTTTTGCTAAAATGCGCGGATGTTCAGAGCCTAGCGCGCTGCTTCCCCTTGAGCCAAGGGCGCGTATTCCCTACCTATAGAGCAAAGGAGACATCCATGTTTTCAATCCCCGGCAAGCAAGCCGTTACCATTACGCCAAAGGCCGCGGCTCAAATCGCCAAATTGATGGCCAAAGATGGCTCGCAAGGCCTTCGCATTGGGGTCAAGAAAGGCGGCTGTGCGGGCATGGAATACACCATGGACTATGTCACGGAAATAGACCCCAACGACGAGGTTGTGGAAGTCGACGGCGCCCGCGTTTTGATCGCCCCGATGGCTCAAATGTTTCTATTCGGCACCGAGATCGACTATGAAGTGAGCCTGCTTGAGGCTGGATTTAAGTTTAAAAACCCCAATGTGTCCGAGGCCTGCGGTTGCGGGGAATCCATCAAATTCGACGACGCTCTTTTCGCCAAATCCTAAATGGCCGTTGGGGCCGCGGATATTGCTTTTGCCTGCGACCTTTTTGAGGACCTAGGTGTCATCTTCAC
>JBCDCE010000092.1:0-6509 GCA_039182515.1 Pseudomonadota bacterium
GAAATGGTGATGCCGGGCGACAACCTGAAGTTCAACGTTGAGCTGATCGCGCCCATCGCGATGGAAAACGGCCTCCGCTTCGCGATCCGCGAAGGCGGCCGCACCGTCGGCGCCGGCGTCGTCTCCAAAATCATCGAGTAAGCCAAAGCAACTCGAAGAAACAAGCCGGGCCAAAACCCGGCTTGTGCAAAAAACTAAGTTCGACGTGGGTGCCGCATGGGGCGGCATCGACCTCTCAACGAAAAAATGAGCCTCGAAAGGCACCTGACCGATGGCCATGCAAAGCCAAAACATACGAATCCGCCTGAAAGCGTTCGATTACCGCGTACTCGATGCTTCCACCCAGGAGATCGTGAACACCGCCAAGCGCACCGGCGCAACCGTGCGGGGCCCGATCCCTTTGCCCAACAAAATTGAGAAGTTCACGGTTCTGCGTGGCCCTCACGTTGACAAAAAATCCCGCGATCAGTTTGAGATCCGCACGCATAAGCGCCTTCTCGACATCGTAGATCCTACGCCGCAAACCGTGGACGCGCTGATGAAGCTCGACCTCGCCGCGGGCGTGGATGTTCAAATTTCGGTCTAAGGAGGGCGAACTCATGATGCGCTCTGGTGTGATCGCAAAGAAAGTCGGCATGACCCGGCTGTTCATGGAAGACGGTAAGCAGATCCCTGTCACCGTTCTCCAACTCGATAATCTTCAAGTGGTAGCGCAACGCACCGCCGACAAAGATGGCTACACGGCTGTTCAACTCGGCGCTGGGTCTGCAAAAGCCAAACGCACCTCAAAAGCCATGCGCGGCCATTTCGCAGTTGCGAAAGTTGAGCCCAAGCGCAAGGTCGCTGAGTTCCGCGTGGCTCCTGAGAACATGATTGATGTTGGTGAAGAAATCATCGCAGACCACTATTTTGAAGGCCAATTCGTCGACGTGTCCGGCACGTCGATCGGTAAAGGCTTCGCGGGTGCGATGAAGCGGCACAACTTTGGCGGCCTGCGGGCATCCCACGGTGTGTCTATCTCTCACCGGTCCCACGGCTCAACAGGCCAGTGTCAGGATCCAGGCAAAGTCTTCAAAGGTAAGAAGATGGCGGGCCATATGGGTGCTGCGAAAGTCACGACGCAAAACCTGCAGGTTGTGCGAACAGACAGCGACCGTGGCTTGATCATGGTGAAAGGCGCTGTTCCTGGCTCTAAGGGCGGTTGGGTTACAATCAAAGATGCGGTCAAAAAGCCGACGCCTGAAAATGTGATCTTCCCAGCAGCTCTATTGAGCTCGAAGCGGGAAGCCCAGCGTTTGGCAGAAGAAGCCGCCGCTGCTGCAGAGGCAGAAGCGAAAGCCGCTGAAGAAGCAGCTGCTGCAGAAGCCGCTGCCGCTGAAGAAGCTGCGTTGAAAGAAGCGGAAGCTTCGATCCAAGAGGATCAAGCCGCTGAAGCCAGCGCTGAGAAAAAGGAAGGTGACGAATAATGAAACTCGACGTCATCAAACTCGACGGCGGCAAAGCTGGTTCCGTGGATCTCGACGAGGCCCTCTTCGGTCTCGAGCCCCGCGCAGA
The DNA here is from genome assembly GCA_039182515.1 of Pseudomonadota bacterium. Lineage (GTDB taxonomy): Bacteria > Pseudomonadota > Alphaproteobacteria > Rhodobacterales > Rhodobacteraceae > JBCDCE01. The sequence continues at coordinate 1,555 of JBCDCE010000092.1, forward strand.
CATCTTGCACCGCGTCGTTCGCTGGCAGCGCAACAAAGCGCAAGCTGGCACGCACAAGGTCAAAACACGGTCGGAAACGAGCTATTCCACGAAGAAGATCTATCGCCAAAAGGGCACCGGTGGCGCACGTCACGGCAGCCGCAACGCGCCGATCTTCCGCAAAGGTGGGATTTACAAAGGCCCAACACCGCGCAGCCACGCGCATGATTTGCCGAAGAAATTCCGCAAATTGGGTTTGCGTCACGCTTTGTCTGCGAAGGCAACTGCGGGTGAGCTTGTGATCATCGACACAGCTGAAACTGACGGCAAAACCTCTGCTCTGGCCAAACAGGTGAAAAACCTCGGCTGGAAGCGCGCTCTGATCATTGACGGTGCATCCGTTAACGAAGGTTTTGCAAAAGCGGCAGCGAACATCGAAGGTCTGGACGTGCTGCCAACAATGGGCGCCAACGTGTATGACATTCTCAAACGCGACACTTTGGTCATTACCAAAGCGGGTGTCGAAGCTTTGGAGGCACGCCTCAAATGACCGAGAAATCAGCTCTCTATGACGTGATCCGCAAGCCGATCATTACAGAAAAGGCCACAATGGCGTCTGAGACCGGCGCGGTTGTGTTCGAAGTGTCCATGGACGCCAACAAACCTTTGATCAAAGAAGCGGTGGAAACCCTCTTTGGTGTGAAGGTAAAGGCCGTGAACACAACGATCACCAAAGGCAAAGTGAAGCGCTTTCGTGGTCAGCTTGGCCGTCGCGTGAATGTGAAGAAAGCCTATGTGATGCTTGAAGAAGGCAACACAATCGACGTGTCAACAGGTCTCTAAGACCTTTTGACAAAAGACAAAAAGTGCCGGCTCTTCTATCTATTGGAGGGCCGGCGCTTTATTTTTTCAGTGGGTTCAGGCGATGCTGCTTTGCAGAAAGCCAGAGCCAAAACACAGGTTTTTGTTGACCCAGCACCCATTTTGGGGGACATGGCGCGTGCAACGTTACCCTATCGCTACCCTCACGCCTTCTTTCAGACGTCCGGCTTCGATTTTGATTTAACGCCGCCAGACTGCCGCATTCTGCGGGCAGAGACTTAAGAAGGAGCCACATTATGGCAACTGGAACTGTAAAATGGTTCAACACCACCAAAGGCTACGGCTTTATTGCCCCGGACGATGGCGAAAAGGATGTGTTCGTGCACATCTCTGCTGTTGAGCGCGCAGGGCTCACAGGCCTCGCGGACAATCAAAAGGTCAGCTACGACCTTGAAACAGGCCGCAACGGCAAAGAAAACGCGACGAACCTCGCGCTGCTGTAAGCTGCTCGAATTGAGCGTTCTGAGGCCCCGACCATTGGTTGGGGCTTTGTTTTTTTGCCCAACCCTCCGCAAATTTTGGTCACTCTGCATCTTTAGTCTGTTTGCGGACAGCACAGGGACTGGCAGATGAGATATCCTTTTGAAAACGCGCAAAGCTGTAAAGACGAATGCGCAATTGCCAAGACACTACCGCGCGATGCGCTTGTGGCGGCTGTGTTCAGTCACAGTTGGGATGATTGCGTTGTCTCCACCATGGGCGCCATTGCGGATCGGGAAGACTGCCCCCTTTTAGCGGTGCTTTTCATGTTCGATTTAGGCGCAGGCGAGTATTCCGACGCGGCGGAATTCCCGGAGGAACATACGCTCTTCAAACGTATCCAAGACCGGATCAACGCAGGCGGCTATACGCATTTTCCGGAAGACCATCTCAAGGGTGAGAGCCCGCATGTTGAGTCCTATTTGCGTGGGACTTCAGGGGTGGGACAGCCCTGGGCGCTTGATCCGAAGATCGTCCAACCGGCACTCGACCGACCTGATCCAAGTACCCTGCCGCTGACAGCGGAAGAGGAACAACTCGCGCAAGACTTTTGGGGTGAGATGAAAGCCGCGGGCGCTGATAACCCTGTTGCGATAAAGATGCTCGCTGTGCGTGCCGTGGCCAAGGGACGAAGAATTGAAAACCGCGTGCTGGAGTTGATTGCTCAAGATCGCAAAAAGCAGAAAGCGGCCAACCGCCTTAAATCTATCCGTAACCTTTGGCCTTTTGCTGTGGCCGGGCTGGTTTCACTCCTGCTTTTCTATGCAGATATCAAGCGCATTTTGTTCGGTTAAACCAAGGTTTCTTCTTTCGAAGATGAAAGACGTCTCAAGAAAGATCGGGTTTAGTCGGTACTACCGATCGAGGCCATGACCATGTCCAGAAGGTTGTCTGGCCGATTTGTTGAACCCTGCGCGCCTTTAGAGATCGCTTCACGTTTATGCTCTGCGGAATTCGAGCCAGCATAAATGAAGTAAGGTGTTTCCTTGTCCTTTGCGCGTAATTGTTTGAGTAAATTGTATCCCTCTAGCGATCCTTCTTTTCGTCCCATGTCAGAAATTATGGCCGAATACTCTTCGGTTCCTAGCTTTTCCAAAGCATTCTGGGTTGAGGTCGACAGCTCGAATTGCACTCCAAATGCTTCGAACATTTTACGTTCATGGATGTTGTTGTCGGGGCGATCGTCAACCCAAAGAACTTTTGCCCCCTTTTTCTTTTGGGCACCGGCGAGTGTCGAAGGCTTGAGCAGTACATCCAGAGGTGAACGAGCGTCATCGTCTTCTGATGGTTTTGGTTTTTGTTTCCGATTTGCTTCGTACATCGCGAGTGCGCTCGCCAGTATCTCTTCGACGTTTTCGCGTGAAAAGTTCTCGGTCTCAGTTTTTGGTTTATGGGATCCGCTTTTTATAGTGCGCTCAATATCTTCGAATAAGGCACTCCAAGGGCCATCAATCTGTTGTACAAAATTTCTGTATTGCAGAGCCTTAAGCCTTGGATGAATTGACCAGCTTGCACTCTCTTCTTCGATCAATAAGGGAATGACACACTTACCTGAGCCAATTGCGTAAGCCCATTCGTAGGTCACATATTCAGACTGTGCGGAATTCGCGCTTAGAACAACGAGGACGACGGGGCAACTAACGAGCCCTTGATCAATCGAAGCCATCCATGGTTCGCCAGACTTTAAGTCGCTTCGATCGACCCAAACGGAGATGTCACGCTTCTCAAGCTCCAGCTCCAGCACTCTTGCGAATATTCTGTCTTTTTTGGAGTAACTTATGAAAACCTGATCCAAGATGTTTCCCTAAAAAACGAGCTTATTTCTACAAAAGCACAGCTAACCTAATTCGATCTGCTGGGACCAGTTTTTTTTTGAACTCGATGGGGTAATCCCTAGACTCATCTAATCCCCCCTGCTATCAGCCCCCATCTGAGCACACCCCGGTCCTTCCGGGGTGCTTTTGTTCGGACCTAACCTTGGGACCTCGCCTCGTCTGAAGAAGAGGGCCCTTCACACATAGGCGCCTCATTTGCGCCGACAGACAACGGAAGACAGAAAGCATGGCACTCAAGTCGTATAAACCGACGACGCCGGGCCAGCGCGGGCTGGTGCTGATCGACCGTTCGGAGCTGTACAAAGGCCGTCCGGTCAAGTCCCTCACAGAGGGTCTGACCAAAAACGGTGGCCGGAACAACACCGGACGGATCACGATGCGTCGCAAAGGCGGCGGGGCGAAACGCCTCTATCGGATCGTCGATTTCAAACGCAACAAAATGGACGTTGCCGCAACCGTGGTTCGTATCGAATACGACCCCAACCGCACGGCCTTCATTGCGCTCATCAAATATGATGATGGCGAACAAGCCTACATCATCGCACCCCAGCGTCTGGCCATTGGCGATCAGGTGATCTCTGCCGCAAAGGCTGACATCAAGCCTGGCAACGCAATGCCCTTCTCGGGCATGCCCATCGGCACAATCGTTCACAACATTGAGCTCAAGCAGGGCAAAGGCGGTCAGATCGCACGCGCTGCTGGTACATATGCTCAGTTTGTGGGTCGTGATGGCGGCTACGCTCAGATCCGTCTGAGCTCTGGCGAACTGCGCCTTGTGCGTCAGGAATGCATGGCCACTGTTGGTGCCGTGTCGAACCCAGACAACTCGAACCAAAACTTCGGTAAAGCCGGTCGGAACCGCCATAAAGGCATCCGTCCTTCCGTCCGTGGTGTGGTTATGAACCCGGTCGATCACCCGCACGGCGGTGGTGAAGGTCGGACCTCTGGTGGTCGTCACCCTGTGTCACCCTGGGGCAAGCCCACAAAGGGTGCGCGCACCCGGAACAAGAACAAAGCGTCCTCGAAGCTCATCATTCGCTCCAGGCACGCCAAGAAGAAGGGGCGTTAATATATGTCTCGCTCTGTATGGAAAGGTCCCTTTGTCGACAGCTACGTGCTTAAAAAAGCCGAAGCTGCGCGCGAGTCGGGCCGCAAAGACGTCATCAAAATCTGGTCACGCCGCTCTACGATCCTGCCTCAGTTTGTTGGCCTGACGTTCGGCGTTTACAACGGTCATAAGCACATCCCCGTGCAAATCACCGAAGAAATGATCGGCCAGAAATTCGGGGAATACTCCCCAACCCGCACCTATTACGGACATGCGGCAGACAAAAAAGCGAAACGGAAGTAAGTCATGGGTAAGGACAAAAATCCCCGCCGTGTGGCTGAAAACGAAGCAATGGCGAAAACCCGCATGCTTCGCACCAGCCCGCAAAAACTGAACCTCGTGGCTGCCATGATCCGTGGCAAGAAAGTCGACAAGGCGCTCAATGATCTGACGTTCTCTAAACGTCGCATCTCGGACGATGTGAAGAAGTGTCTTCAGTCCGCCATCGCGAATGCTGAGAACAACCACAACCTCGACGTCGATGAGCTCATCGTTGCAGAGGCCTACGTGGGTAAAAACCTCACCATGAAGCGCGGTCGTCCGCGGGCCCGTGGTCGGTTCGGCAAGATCATCAAACCATTCTCTGAGCTGACGATCAAAGTCCGCCAGGTAGAGGAGCAAGCCTAATGGGTCAGAAGGTTAATCCAATTGGCATGCGCCTCCAGGTCAAC
>JBCDCE010000093.1:0-6321 GCA_039182515.1 Pseudomonadota bacterium
AGACGAATGACGTCTCCCGAAGAGATACTGAGTTTTTGGTTAGATAAAGTTGGGCAAGAGCGGTGGTTCGAAGGCGGCGACGCGTTGGATCAGGAGATCAAAGAGCGGTTTGAGCCCGCTTGGAACGCTCTGATGGAAGGCACCAATGGCCTTTGGCTGACCTATGCTTCTGGAACGTTGGCCTATGTGCTGCTCGCAGATCAGTTTTCTCGCAACATGTTTCGGGGCACATGCAAAGCTTTTGCAAGTGATGCTGTCGCCCTTGCTGCTGCAAAAGCGGCCATCGACAAAGGATGGGATATGCGTATCGATGAGCCTGCGCGCCAGTTTTTCTATCTTCCTTTGACGCATTCTGAAAATCTTTGCGATCAAGAGCGCGCCGTGCGCTTGATCTTGACCCGTATGCCTGAGCGCGGTGCAGAGAACTTGCTGCATGCCAAGGCCCACCGCGAGATCATCCGAAAATTTGGACGCTTCCCGTTTCGTAACGATGCCCTTGAGCGCGATACGAGTGAAAGCGAATTGGCCTTTGTGAACGAAGGTGGCTACGGCGCGACAGTTCAGGCGCTGCGCGCTTAGTTCCAACAAACACTCATCACGCTCTCCGCGTCACTTTGCGTCAGCCTTCTATTGAAGGGTGGTACATATAACTATGGCGGTTCGAAATAAGATAGTTTAACCTTAAACTAATTAATTTTATGGAGAGCGATATGGCTGGCAAAAGTTTCGACCTTGTTGTGATTGGTGCGGGACCTGGTGGATATGTGGCGGCAATTCGAGCCGCACAGCTCGGCCTCTCAACTGCTGTGATCGAACGCGAACACTTAGGTGGCATCTGTTTGAACTGGGGCTGCATCCCGACAAAAGCCATGCTGCGTTCGTCCGAAGTGTTCCACCTCATGCACCGTGCAAAAGAGTTTGGCTTGAAAGCTGACGGCGTTGATTATGATCTGCCAGCGGTTGTTGCGCGCTCTCGTGGTGTCGCCAAGCAACTCTCGGGCGGCGTTGGCCATCTTTTGAAAAAGAACAAAGTCACCACGATCATGGGGGAGGCGACCATTCCCGCCAAAGGCAAAGTGGACGTTAAAACGGACAAAGGCACAGAATCCCTCACGGCCAAAAACATCATCCTGGCCACAGGCGCACGCGCGCGCGAACTGCCCGGGCTAGAGGCGGACGGTGATCTTGTTTGGACCTATAAACACGCGCTTCAACCACCGCGCATGCCCAAGAAACTTCTGGTCATAGGCTCAGGTGCCATCGGCATCGAGTTCGCGAGCTTCTACAATACACTTGGGTCTGAAACGACCGTTGTTGAAGTCATGGACCGTATTTTGCCTGTTGAGGACGCGGAGATTAGCGCGTTCGCAAAGAAGTCTTTTGCGAAGCAGGGCATGAAGATCATGGAAAAAGCCATGGTCAAAAAGCTTGACCGCGGCAAAGGCAAGGTCACCGCGCACATCGAAGTTGGTGGTAAAGTGGAAAAGCATGAGTTTGACACTGTCATCTCGGCCGTTGGCATCGTGGGCAACACCGAAGGTCTTGGACTTGAAAAACTCGGTGTCAAAATTGATCGCACCCATGTGGTCACAGATGAGTTCTGCAGAACGGGTGTAGAGGGTCTCTTTGCAATTGGCGATATCGCTGGCGCGCCTTGGCTTGCGCACAAAGCCTCTCATGAGGGGGTTATGGTTGCGGAATTGATCTCTGGCAAAAACAATGTGCATCCGGTCAAACCGGAGAGCATTGCTGGGTGCACCTATTGCCATCCGCAGGTTGCGAGCGTTGGGATCAGCGAAGCCAAGGCAAAAGAGCAAGGGCGTGCTGTTAAAGTTGGGCGTTTTCCGTTTATCGGCAACGGAAAGGCCATTGCCTTGGGTGAAGCGGAAGGCATGATCAAAACCATATTTGATGCCAAGACCGGCGAGCTCTTGGGCGCACATATGATCGGCGCTGAAGTCACAGAGCTGATCCAAGGGTATGTGGTCGGGCAAAAGCTCGAAACCACTGAAGAAGATCTGATGGAAACGGTTTTCCCGCATCCGACTCTGAGCGAAATGATGCACGAGTCTGTGCTTGATGCCTACGGACGCGCTATTCATTTCTAAGCTAAGCGGCGTCTAAAAAGCGTTGACCCACTCTTCAGAGAGGAGCAGGTCAACGTCATGACATCTTTGAACGCGCAAAAAACAGATTGGACCTTGGTTGCGGCCCTCTTTTTGATGGGGCTCTTCGCGGCGGCGCAGTTTGGCAAGATTTCTTTGACCCTGGCTGACTTAGGCGATCGGTATGGAACAACGCCCGCCACGACAGCACTGCTTGTTTCCGCAGTTGGGAGCGTTGGGATTGTCTTAGGCGTTGTCGCCGGCAATCTTGTTGCGCGGATCGGCCTTTGGAAGGCCTTGGCATGGGCGCTTGCTGCCGGCACGGCCTTGTCCTTGTTGCAAGCAAGCTTGCCGCCCTTTTGGCTCATGTTGATTTTACGGGTCCTTGAAGGGTTTGCGCATCTTGCCATCGTTGTCATTGCGCCGACGTTCATGGCGGCTGCGGCGTCTGACCGGGATCGGCCTGTCGCCATGAGTCTTTGGGCGATGTTTTTTGGTGTTGCCTTCGCGCTGATGGCGCTTGTGATTCCGACGCTCCTTGCGTTTGGCGGGCTTCAACTGGTTTTTGTGCTTCATGCTGTGGGGCTCGCGCTCACAGGGGCTTTGGTGCTTTGGCGCGCCCCCAAAGCGACTGCGCGACCAGTGGCCCAGATTGGCTTTGTGGCGGCCCATGTTCAAAACTACCAAGCCGCGCGTATCAGCGCGCCGGGCTTGGGCTTTGTCTTTTATACATTAAGCTACGTCGCGCTCCTCACGTTTGTGCCATCGCTCTACGAGCGGCCCGATTTTGGCGCGAGCCTACCGCTCATCTCCCTTCTCGGCACCTTAGCGGCGGGCGTCCTAGCTCGAAGATATCGTCCGGACGCCATTGCCGCAGTCGGATTTCTGGCTGTGATCGGCGCCCTGGCGCTCTTTGCGGTTAACTTGGACTTCGCGCTTTGGGTGATGTTCTTTGCCTTAGGAATTATTCCTGGGGCTTGTTTTGCCGCGATCCCATATTTCAATGCGTCTCTTGAGGAGCGAGCACGGTCGGCGGGCACGTTGGCGCAATTGGGCAATGTCGGCACAACGCTTGGAACGCCTGTCTATGCCTTGGCGATCAGTGCAGGTGGGCTCACCGGACTTTGGGGGGCGTTGGTTGTCTTTTGTGTATTTGGGATCTGCTTGATCGCCGTCTCAGCGCGGCGCATCGCGCGTCAGGACCGGAGTTCGATCAAGTCGAACCCCAGTACAGCGCGAGAACCATGTCGACCTGACTAGGTCGATGCACCCTTAGATACGTTTTCAGGGCTTTCAGGTTTGTTTGGGCGAGGCGACGCAAAGCTGGCTTTGATCAAGCGCGCCCATTCCAGCAATGGGTAGACGAAGATTAGGAAGGGGTTTTTGTCGTCCACACCCGTTTTCAACGCGCCCATCTCTTCGTTGCACCGCCCGGGATAGTAATAGGTGCCAAACATAACATCCCAAGCTGGAATGACGTTAGCGAGGTTTTTGCCATAAGCTTCAGGCACGTCAGCGTGATGCCAGCGGTGGTAGACGGGAGACGCGACCAAGTATTTCAGCGGGCCATGCTCGAACGGCAGATCCATGTGCACATAAAGGTTGTGTAAATGGGCAAACATCAAAACGGCTGGAATGGCTTCCGGGATCTGCATCCATGTGAGGATCAGGATGTAGCTGAAGTTCATCACAAGCCATTCAAAAATGTGCACCCGGTAGGTGGTGAAAGCGTTCACATGCGTATCGGAGTGGTGGGCTGCATGCGTGGGCCAACCCCATTTGGTGTGCATGAGCCGATGGTTCCAATAGTCCGCGAAGTCACGCGCAACAATTCCGACCACGCAGATAAGCCACATCGGCGTATCCGCCCAAAAGCTCGCTGGCAGGGTGGGAATGCCCATGTCGGCGTAAACGCGCTGCGCGAAGCGATTGATGTCAGCTGCAAAGAGCACCATGGCTCCGTAGTTCAGGGCCACCAAAATAATTGTTGCGGCTGTGTTTTGGATCGCGTGTTGGCTGAGCTCTTTGGCATTGCGAAAAACGAAATAGCCGATCAGGCTGAAGATCGCGGGCATGATAAATAGGCCAATCAGATGACTTGAGCCGTAGAACTCGGCAATTTTATTGAGAAAATCGACCATGGCTTTTTCAAATCCGTTGCGGGTTGAAGCAACATCGCATGGATTTGCGGTTAAATTGCGGCCTGTTTCAGGGCGTGTTTGGGATCAAACGTGGCGACGCACTGTTTCTTCGAATTCACCGATTACCACGGTTTCGCCTCTGTTTGGCTCCAAGTCCGACAAACTCCAACACCACCTACGCCATCGTAAAACTTTGTGTGTGGAGTTAGTAAAAATGAAAACTGTTGCGTTAATCGGCCTTATCTTGGCCTCAACAGGCGCGGCCTCAGCGGCCACGATCCAAAACGGTAGCTTCGAAGATCCGGGCACGTTTTCAGGCAATTGGCAAACGCAACGCGCGGGGAGCAACGGTCTGCCCGGTTGGACTATTGGCGGTGCTGGTGTTGACCTTATTGGCAACTATTGGGGCGCATCTGAGGGAAACTACAGCCTAGATATGAGCGCGGGCCGAGCTGGGTCGTTATCAACGACCATTTCAGATTTGGTAGCTGGGCAAGCCTACTTTCTGACCTTTGATATGGCGGCCAACTCTGCGGGTGGCAACAAGGTAAAGAGCTTGTCTGTGATTGTGGATGGGGTTGCCAAAGACTACTCCTTTGATTCAACCGGTAAATCGCGGTTAGATATGGGTTGGGAAACCAGAACATTCCGGTTTGTCGCGACCAGCGACACAGCCTCACTGACCCTGCGCAGCAACGAAAATAATGCATACGGAGCGGCTTTGGACAATGTTCAAGTCTCGGCAGTTCCATTGCCTGCTGCAGGCTTCGCTTTGGGCTTGGGCCTCTTGAGCTTTGGTGGATTGCGCGCGCGTCGCGGCTAAACCAAGCACCGGTCCAAAAGGGTCTGCGAAGCGAACTGCTTCGCGGGCCTTTTTTGTGACCGATAGCGCATCTTGAACATCGCTTGTTCATTTTTTGTTCTCACTTTTCCATTGGCAGGTTGCCCGTGGCGCTCTATGTAATGGAAGCGTTGATCGGGGGAGCAGATGCCTGAGTTGAAAAAGATCGAAGTGCGCGGTGCGCGCGAGCACAACCTCAAAAGTATCGACGTGGATATCCCCCGCGATGAGCTGGTTGTTATTACCGGCCTTTCGGGCTCTGGCAAATCGTCACTCGCCTTTGATACGATCTATGCAGAGGGTCAGCGGCGCTACGTTGAGAGCCTTTCGGCCTATGCGCGCCAGTTCCTTGATATGATGGAAAAGCCAGATGTGGATCACATCTCCGGTCTGTCGCCTGCTATCTCGATTGAGCAAAAAACCACGTCGAAAAACCCGCGCTCTACGGTAGGCACAGTCACGGAAATCTACGACTATATGCGTCTGCTTTATGCGCGCGTTGGCACACCCTACAGCCCCGCAACCGGCCTCCCAATTGAAGCCCAACAAGTCCAAGACATGGTCGATCGTGTGATGGCGATGGAGGCGGGCACACGCGGCTATTTGCTTGCCCCTATCATCCGCGACCGCAAAGGCGAGTACAAAAAAGAGATGCTGGAGCTGCGCAAGCAAGGCTTCCAGCGTGTGAAAGTGGATGGGCAATTTTACGAGTTGGATGAGCCTCCAACGCTCGATAAGAAGTTCCGGCACGACATCGATGGGGTGGTGGATCGTCTTGTCATTAAAGAAGGCCTGGAAACTCGGCTCGCAGATAGCTTTCGAACAGCGCTTGATCTGGCTGATGGGATCGCAGTCCTTGAGACTGCGCCCAAGGCGGATGACAATGGGGATACGCCAGAGCCGGAGCGTATTACGTTTTCGGAAAAGTTTGCCTGCCCGGAAAGCGGCTTCACGATCCCTGAGATTGAGCCGCGCTTGTTTTCCTTTAACGCGCCGTTTGGCGCTTGCCCGGCCTGCGACGGGCTTGGCCACGAGCTTTTCTTCGACGAGCGTTTGGTTGTGCCAGACGTCACGCTCAAGATTTCCGATGGCGCTCTGGCGCCGTGGCGCAAGGGAAAATCTCCTTATTTCTTGCAAACGATTGAAGCCATAGCCAAGCACTACGAGTTTGACAGAAATGCGCGTTGGAAAGATCTTCCAGCGCACGTTCAGCAGGTGTTTTTGTATGGCTCAG
>JBCDCE010000094.1:0-6289 GCA_039182515.1 Pseudomonadota bacterium
CGACCCCATTCCGCGCTTGATCGACAGACGCCGGACGACGCATATTGGGCAGGCTTGGAACAGCAGAAAGCAGCATGAAACCTAAACCCGATACACCTTAGAAACGCTGCAAACCTGTCCGAAAAGGTGGGACCACTTCTCCAACCCCGCAAATAACGCCCGCCCCACAAGTCGCGCGCCAAACGTTGAGCGATGCACAGATTTCCCGGAATTTTGCGATCGTAAAAAATCGCATGGAACCCGTCATGGAACGGATTTGTCGACAAGGGACCAAAGGCCTCAATTGTGATTTTGCAATTGGCATTGACCCAGATCCCAAGGCCCCTGCCAACGCGTTTCAAACACTGTCCAAACAAGGCCAACCGTTGATTATCTTCACGCAAGCCTTGCTCAAACGCATGAGCAATATTGATGAATTGGCGTTTGTCATGGGGCACGAAGGTGCGCATCACATTGCAAATCACATCGGTCGCCAAAAAACTGCAGCCCGTACAGGCTCCATTTTGTTGGGGCAAATCGCAGCTGCGGTTGGTGCCGGGGGCGCAGGTGTGGCCGCTGCTGAAAACATCGGAGCCACGGTTGGCGCTCGCAGCTTTTCAAAAGAGTTTGAGCTCGAGGCAGACCGTCTCGGAACACGGATCACGGCGCAAGCCGGGTTCGATCCTCTGCGCGGAGCGCTGTTCTTCAATCAGATCCCAGATCCTGGTGATCGGTTTTTAGGGACCCATCCACCCAATGCAGCGCGGATCCAAGCAGTTCGCGAAACAGCTGCGTCCCTCTAAGCGCCGCTTTATCGAACGCGTAACGGTGCTCTAATACGTGGAAAGGCGTCGTCCCCAGAGGTCATATTCAGACGCTTCTTCAACTTCCACACTCAAAATTTGGCCGGGTTTGAGATCTTCAAAGTTCTCATCGATAAAGAGGTTGCCATCAATCTCTGGAGCATCTGCTTTTGTGCGACAGGTGGCCGCTTCATCGTCGACCTCATCAACGATAACCTCAAGGATTTGGCCGACCTTGGCGGCCAGTTTTGCCGCTGAGATCGCCTGTGCCTTTTGCATGAAGCGCTCCCACCGATCCTGTTTAATCGCATCAGGAACATGATCAGGCAGTGCGTTTGCCCGCGCGCCAGCAACGTTTTCATATTGAAAACATCCCACCCGGTCGAGCTGCGCCTCATCGAGCCAGTCTAAAAGTGTTTGGAACTCTTCTTCCGTTTCGCCGGGATAGCCAACAATAAAGGTCGATCTGAGCGTGATTTCCGGGCACATTTCGCGCCAGGCCGCAATCTCGTCTAGGGTCTTTGTGCTGCTGGCAGGGCGTGCCATGCGTTTGAGTGTGTCGGGATGCGCGTGTTGAAACGGAATATCGAGATACGGCAATACCCCGCTGTCGCGCATAACCGGCACCAGCTTCCTGACATGCGGATAGGGATACACATAGTGCAAGCGCACCCAAGCTCCTAGGGCGCCTAAATCGCGTGCTAAATCCGTAATGTGTGCCCTATGGCCACGGTCTTCCGCATGCTTGATATCAACCCCATAGGCAGAGGTGTCTTGGCTGATGACCAGTAGCTCTTTTACGCCAGCTTCAACCAGCTTTCGCGCTTCGCGGACAACCGCATGCGCGGGACGCGACGCCAGCTTGCCCCGCATATCCGGAATTATGCAAAACTTACACTTGTGGTTGCAGCCTTCTGAGATCTTCAAATAGCTAAAGTGTCGCGGGGTGAGACGCACACCGCTGGCGGGCAAAAGATCGATAAAGGGGTTAGGACGCGGGGGCACAGCCGTATGAACCGCATCCAAGACCTGTTCATATTGATGTGGGCCCGTTACGGCCAAGACCTGGGGGTGTGCGCCCGTGATATAATCAGGCTCTGCACCTAGGCAGCCGGTAACAATCACACGACCATTTGCATTCAAAGCTTCGCCGATTGCATCCAGGCTTTCAGCCTTTGCGCTGTCGAGAAAGCCACAGGTATTGACGATTACTGCGTCGGCGCCCGCGTAATTGGGCGAGACCGCATATCCTTCAGCGCGCAACCGGGTGAGGATGCGCTCGCTGTCCACCAGCGCCTTTGGGCACCCAAGCGAAACCATACCAATCGCAGGCTGGTCCGCGCGGTTGGTTGCGTCAAAACGAGGGTCCGGCGCGCGATCAGGGCGCAGATCAGGAGGATTAGTGACCATCCATAGCCCATGTACGTGTAACACCTCAAAAGGCAAGCGCTCAGACGCAGGCAAGGTCTTGCGCACCCACACATTTATTGACGCACCCCCTGTTAATCACAGCGTAAGTCCGTAGGTGTGGGCTTAGTTGTTGGTTTGAGGGGAGACCGGGTAATGCGCTATATCAAGCGGGTTTTGGCGCTCATTGCAATCTTGATCGCAGTGCCAGTCGCGGCGCTTTGGATCATTCCCGAAGATCGGATATTGTCGGCACTCGAGAGCCGCGTAGAAGCCGCCACCGGTCGCGCTGTTCGCTTCGAAGGGGGTGTTTCGCCATCGCTTTATCCTCAGCTTGGCCTGACGACAGGACCAGTTGAGATCGAAAACGCCTCTTGGTCAGACGCGGGCCCGATCTTGCGTGCAGAAAAGCTGCATGTTGCCTTGGATCCAATTGCACTTCTGAGGGGTAAAATCGCAATTGAGGATGTCAGTGCAGATACGCCCCAAGTGATTTTGGAAACGGCCGAAGATGGCGCCGTGAATTGGGATTTTTTCACCAATCAGAGCGAAGCCAGGCAAGACAGCACGCCTCAAGCACAAAAGGAAACAGATGCGGAACCACTCAATATTTCGCTTCGCAATTTATCCCTGACTGACGCTGCCATTCGATTTGTTGATCGTCAAAACGGTCAAACAGTGGAAATTCTCGATCTTGATGTGTCCGTACAAGCCCCGGATGCGCAGGGACCAACGGACTTTTCTATTACCTTTACAAGAGGCCAAGGCCCGATTGTCTTGAGCGGGCAATTGGGGCGCACCGAGACGTTTCTTTTGGGGAATGAAAGCCCTGTAACAGCGCAAATGACCGCCGCTGGCTCAACCTTGAGCTTTAGCGGAAGCGCAACGCTCTCAGGCGTGGCGTCCGGTGAAATTTCGGCTGATATACGCGAAACTAAGAGTTTACTCACGGCAATCGGCCTTCCCGGCGTCGACATTCCGGCGGGCTTTGGCCGAAAAGGGACCCTGTCTGCAACGCTCAACTACGGCCCTGAAGCGCGCGCGGAGCTTGGGAACATCAGCGCAAAGCTGGACGAAACAATTCTCACCGGCGCTTTGGCCGCGGATTTCGCGGGAACGCCTACCATCACAGGTGCAATCGCAAGTCCCAATATTGACCTGACGTCCCTTGCGTCGTCTTCAGACACGCCAAGCGAAAGCAGCTCCAGAAACACGGCATCAGGCTGGCCGACAACACCCATTGATGCCAGCGCTCTTTCAGCGCTCAACGCGGATATTCTTTTTTCGGCCGAGCGCTTTGCTGTGCCAGGCGTCGCGCTAAGCGGGCTTGAAAGCCAACTGACAATTGATAATGCTCGCGCCGTTTTGAACCTAACCCAAGCGCAGGGATTTGGCGGCCAATTTTCTGGAAAAGTTATTGCAAACAATCGATCCGGATTTTCCAGCAGTGCAAGCTTCACAGCGCGTGCTGTACAATTGGAAACGCTTTTGGATCAAACCATCGGCTATGACCGGCTTGTTGGCAGTGCAGATGCGGAGTTTTCCGTGCTCGGATCTGGGGCGAGCATTGATCGTCTTATGCGGTCTTTGCGCGGAGAGGGTCGGCTCTCTGTTCCTAGTGGGGAATTGATTGGGGTGGCCATAGCGGACTTGATTTTGAACCAAGGCGAGGGAGGCGGCCGAACCGTCTTTTCAGAGCTTGGGGCCAGCTTTCAAATCCAAGACGGGGTTCTTTCCAACTCAGATTTAAAGGCCAACCTGCCCGCCGCTCAGCTGGCAGGACAAGGGAAGGTTGATATCGGTGATCAGGCTTTAGACTACACCCTGACCCCACGATTGTCAGAAGCGAGACAAGGCAATGATCTGGTGTTTCCCGTAATAATCACGGGGTCCTGGTCTTCTCCAAAAATTCGGCCAGATCTGGAAGCGGCGATTGCCGAGAGCTTTCAATCAGAGATTGAGGAACAGAAAAAAGCACTTGAGTCGCGCGCCAAAAATGCTGTCGCCAAAGAGGTACAAAAACAGCTTGGCGTTGAGGCTACTGAAGGCCAATCCATTGAAGATGCAGTCACCGACAAACTTAAGAATGACGTCATTAAAGGGCTTGGAGATCTCTTCAAATAGCTGAAAATCGAGAGCAGAATCGCCGGGCCAAATGGTGTTTCGTTTTATTCACTGCACCAAACACAGATCAGAGTGTTTTTGATTTGCAGACAATCTTCTCATTTTTGGCCGATTGTCTTTTCTCAGTCATGCATAGCGCTGAATATCTGACCAAATTAGGTATTTTGGTCGGGATTTTGCACAATGTGGTTCAAATAAGGCAGATTTTTGGTATTAAAGGGGCAAAGCCGCGGTGGGCGGTGGGTGAGTAATGGTGGGCCAAATGAAAACGATCGTTGTCGCAGCTTTATTTGGGGTATGTGCCGGAGGTGCCTCCGCGTCGACAGTAAACTCTGTTGATTTCGAAAACGCTGGCGTTGGTAAGTTCATCAATACAATCTATGCAGACGGGGTGAAGATCGGCATTCGGTCCAGATCGCGAGCGATCCCGGGCCGCGCATCCTTTACCAATTCGGCGCGTATTTTTGACACCGACAACCCCACCGGCGGCGACACGGATCTCGGGTCTCCGTTTTATAAAGACGTCAGTGCAGGGTTCGATGGATCCGGAGCTAATCCGAGCCGCGTCTTGAAGCCTGGTAAGGTCATCATTCTCTCTGAAAATGAGGGCAAAAACTCGGTTGTCGATGACAACGCGACCGGCGGTTTTATCACTTTCGATTTTGGCGGCCTGGTTAATATCACACGCCTAACGCTTTTGGATGACGCAAACATTAAAGTGTCATCGGAAAAGGGTATGGTGAGAGCCAACGTGCGCAATGACAACGAATATAAGCATATTCGACTGAGCAACTCGTCCCAGTTCAAAGGCGTTCGGTATCTCACCATTTCGACCGTCGACAGCTTCGCCTTAGACGATATCCGCTTCGAGAAGATCGCAGGACAGAATTACGAAGTGCCCGTGCCTGCGGCTCTCCCTTTGCTGGGGGGTGCGCTTTTCGGTCTCGGCCTCATGCGCACAAAGCGCAAAGAGCGCCAGGTCTAGGCGAAACGCAGCACTCCGTTTTCAAGCATTGGCGCCGTACGTTCCGTGCGGCGCTATTCTTTTGGGTAGATCTGTATGTTTTGACACCCTTGCATCTACGGCTCTCAACCATGATCTAGAAAAGCATCGACATGCCATTGGAAGGAATTTGCACCCGTGCCTGATCGCAATGACGCCGCTCTCGACTTTTTGCTGACCAGACGGTCCCGCCCCGCCAAAACGCTGCAATTGCCCATCCCCAGCGATCCCGATCTCATGACTTTGCTGAGAGCCGCCGCGCGCACGCCCGATCATGGAAAGTTGGAGCCTTGGCGATTTCTGGTTTTGCGGCGAGACGCGCTTTTACGGCTCGGGGGCGCGGTATCTGAGCATGGTGCCAAGATCGGCATGGACCAAGAGAAAATTGATAAAGCAGCTCAACAATTTAATACAGCGCATCTGGCCGTGGCCGTTGTTGCAAGCCCAAAAGCCTCAGAAAAGATCCCAGCCCTGGAGCAAACCTACTCTGCGGGTGCAGCTTGCTTAGCTCTTTTAAATGCGGCGCTCGCGGCAGGCTGGGGGGCCAATTGGTTGAGTGGTTGGGCAAGCCACGACCCAAATTTTGTACAAACGCACCTGGGTCTCGCACCACACGAGCGCGTGGCGGGCTTTATCCACCTAGGAACAGAAAGCAACGCTCCACCCGAGCGACCACGCCCTGATCTGGATACAATTATAACCTGGATCGCAAAATGATCCCTCAGGCTGCCCAACGCGCCTTTGCCCAGATGCTCGACCCGCGTTTTGCAAAGGTTTTGCTCAGTGCCTTAGGCATCACACTTGGTATGCTGATCGCCGCCTATATAGGGTTGTATTACCTTGTGGGTTGGCTTGTTCCGGATGAGCTCACGCTACCCTTAGTCGGGACCATCTCCTGGGTCGACACCTTGCTCAGCGGCGCGTCGGTTCTTTTGATGCTGGGACTGTCGGTCTTTTTGATGGTACCCGTGGC
>JBCDCE010000095.1:0-6192 GCA_039182515.1 Pseudomonadota bacterium
CTTTTGATGATTAAGGGTGAGTATCAGGACACGCCAGAGCCCCCCTTTACCCTCGGAATGGAGGTTGCGGGCACTGTCGAGAGCGTCGGAACAGATGTCAAAAGCCCGCCTGTTGGATCCCGAGTGGCGGTGTTCGGTGGCAGCGGCGGCTTGGCCGAGTATGGCGTGTTTCCCGCGGATCGGTGCGTTCTACTGCCAGATGACATGCCATTTACAGACGCGGCGGCCTTTCTCGTCGCTTATGGCACCAGTCATATGGCTCTGGATTACAAAGCGCAGTTACAGCCCGCCGAAACCCTGCTCGTGCTTGGCGCAGCCGGAGGTGTTGGGCTCACAGCCGTGGAAATCGGCAAAGTGATGGGGGCACAGGTGATCGCTTGCGCGCGAGGCCTCGAAAAGCTCGAGGTCGCGCAAAAAGCCGGCGCGGATCACCTGATCGATGCCAAATCAGAGGACATCCGCGAGGTCTGCAAAGCACTTGGGGGCGTCGACGTCGTCTATGACCCCGTGGGCGGCGAGCAATTCACCAGTGCATTCCGAGCCTGCAAACCCGAAGCGCGCTTTCTCACCATCGGCTTTGCCAGCGGCGAGGTGCCAAAAGTGCCCGCCAACCATCTGCTCGTAAAGAACATTTCGCTGATCGGGTTCTACTGGGGTGGCTATTTGAAATTCAAACCCACAGCACTCACAGACAGCCTGTCAAAGCTCTTTGAGATGTATGCCGCCGGCGACATCAAGCCTCACGTCAGCGATACCTTCCCACTGGATCAAGCGGCAGAGGGCCTTGAGCTTTTGCGCAGCCGCAGATCCACTGGAAAAGTTGTCATCACGATGTGACAAGCATCGGAGGTTTCACCGGCGCAAACCCTTGACGCAACATACCGGCAAGATCTCCGATCAGCCCTTCCTTGCGGCTGGACACCCCGTACATATTGATCTTTTGCACGCCGAGGTCCGGCAAAACGCCGCCAGTGTTCAACGCTTCCAAATGCGGCGGGATACTATCAGCCATCAAGGCGCCGACCGCCAGATCAGCGCTCACAAGCGCTTCCACAGCGCGATCATCTTCTGATTCGACGACCAACTCCCAGTCAATGCCAGCCTGATCGAGGCACCGCATCGCAATCGGCCTGAAGATGCAGAAGCTACAGAACGCCAGCCTCAAGGGGCGTTTCTTCCAAGCCTGCCCACCGGGCGCTCCGGTCCAGCGCAGCGGAACCTCAGCCAGAGTTTCCCCACCAGGGCGCAAATCCTCTTCCGTTGTCAGGATCAGATCCACCTCACCACGTTCCAAGGACTTGATCAATTTAATCGTGCTCGACGACACAAGCTGCATTTTCACGCGTGGATAGAGCGCATTGAACTGCTTCAAAACCTTCGGCACCACCGGATACACAATGTCATATGGCGCCCCGAGAGTGATCTCCCCTTCATAGACCTTGTCTGTCAGCCGTCCGACGGCCTCATCGTTCAGATCGACCAGCTTGCGCGCGTAGGTCAACAGCAGATCCCCAGAGGCTGTGGGCTTCAGTGTTCGATTGGCCCTCTCAAACAGCTCTACGTCCAAAAGTTCTTCGAGCCGTTTGATCTGCATCGAAACTGCGGATTGCGTGAGATTGAGCGCCGCAGCAGCCCGGGTCACCCCACCCTGCTCGGCAACAGTCACAAAAGATCGCAGCGTCGTCATGTCGAGATTTCTCATTCATCACAATCCTTGATGGTATCGGTCACAAACATTCGTTTCACAAATCTAACTTCGTGATCCAAATATATCAACATCAAATATGAAACCACGCAAATGCATCACGAAATCGAAAGGAAGACACCATGGCTACAAGATCAACATACCATTCCGTCACCGCCTCCTCTGACAGGCGTCGGTTTTCCCTTATGGATTTCCTGTCGCTGCACCGCCAACGCAGCGCCCTCGCCCGATTGGACGATCGTGCACTCGAAGACATTGGCGTGACCCGTGCGCAAGCGGAAAAAGAAGCCAAAAGCGGTTTCTGGGATGT
This sequence comes from Pseudomonadota bacterium, assembly GCA_039182515.1. Lineage (GTDB taxonomy): Bacteria > Pseudomonadota > Alphaproteobacteria > Rhodobacterales > Rhodobacteraceae > JBCDCE01. The sequence goes on from JBCDCE010000095.1 coordinate 2,016, forward strand.
GCCGGAGCATTGGCTCAAGTAATCGTAAAACTTGAATAAAAGCCCGCTGTTTCCCCAACGTCACCAAAAACAGTCCACAGTTTCCAAAAACCGGGTCCCCTGCGACCCGGTTTCCCTTGAAATACGACCGCACCTTGCCGATATTTAGTGCAAAGCTCACGCATTGAGCTTGTGAGACACAAATTTCGGAGGCTTTGATGGCTGAACTCAACACAATCCGGACGGCAACGGGAGCACGCGCCGCCCAGATTGATGAAGGATTACGTTCCCACATGAACAAGGTCTACGGCACAATGTCCGTAGGCATGTTGCTCACGTTTGCGGCCGCGTGGGCCGTAGGTAACAACGCGGCTTTGATGAGCGTCCTGTTCACGGGCTTCACCCGGTACATTGTGATGTTCGCACCTTTGATCATGGTGTTCGCGTTCAGCGCAGCGATTGGACGCTTGTCTTCCGCAGCGGCACAGCTCTTCTTCTACGTGTTTGCCGTGGTGATGGGCGTGTCCATCAGCTACATCTTCGTGGTGTTCACCGACTTTTCGATCGCGCAAGTGTTCTTGATCACATCGATCGCATTCGCAGGGCTTTCCATGTGGGGCTACACAACCAAGAAAGACATTTCCGGCTGGGGTAGCTTCTTGATCATGGGCGTTATTGGCCTGATCGTTGCGTCCATAGTGAACATCTTCCTGGGCTCGCCAGCGATTATGTTTGCCGTTTCTGTTCTGGGTGTTCTGATCTTTGCGGGTCTGACAGCCTATGACACGCAGCGTATCAAGAGCGAATACGTGATGTTCGCGCAGCAAGGCGATACAGAGTGGCTTGGAAAGGCCGCCATCATGGGCGCGCTGAGCCTGTATATCAACTTCATCAACATGTTCATTATGTTGCTGAGCTTGTTCGGAAGTCGCGAATAAAACGAACGCAAACACAAATCCAAAAGGCCAGCTCTGACGCTGGCCTTTTTTATTGCGCGGTTCCACCGCGAGACGCACCCGAAAGGGAGCGACGAGCATCCTGCGAAAACAAAAAAAGCCGTGCAAAGCACGGCTCTCTTCCAGCGCAGTATCAAGCCTTACTTGATCTTGCCTTCCTTGTATTCGACATGCTTGCGCGCGACCGGGTCGTATTTCCGAACCGTCATCTTTTCGGTCATCGTCCGCGCATTCTTCTTCGTCACGTAGAAATGTCCCGTGCCAGCGGTCGAGTTCAGGCGAATTTTGATGGTGGTTGGCTTAGCCATGCGTTTCGCTCCTGCACCGGGCCAGGTGTTTGTACCCAAACCCTAAGAATTCCATGAAGCCTGCCTTTTACCCAGGCCCAGTCTCGAGTCAACCGAATTATCAGTTCGAAGACACCCGCGTGGGCCTTTTGTAAAAGTGATGCACACCAATCGTGGCCACACGTGGATAAACTCTCGCCCAATTGGGTGAGACGGCCCGCGTGTGATAATGCGTGGCCCCTTTCGTCAGCGGCCGAGGGGCACCCTCCACCATGAGATGCGCAATTTTTCCCACGCGCTCAAACGCGCGCGGCTCGTTTATAACTTCCTTGTGCCCATCACAGATATACGTGAACTGGCATTGGTATTTACGGCCCGCGCCCTGATGGACCACACCACAAACCGTATCAGGGAAGTCCGGATTGTCGACGCGGTTCAAGATCACCTCGGCTACCGCAAACTGTCCTTTGACGCTCTCACCCCGTGCTTCAAAATAAAGCGCTTCGGCAAGACACCTCCAATCGTTGCCCTTGGCCTCAACACTCTGCAAAGAAAGCCATTCCGCAGAATACGTGATTTCAATGTCGGGGCGCTTCAGCAATTTCCCCAAATGCTGGTCCGACGCAGCACTTAGAATGCGTTGTTCATCCACAATAAGCTCATCCACCGTCGTCTCTGCAAACGCAGCCAAACTGCTCGCGACCAAGATCGCAAAACCCAAGCGAACCATCAAGTACACCCCCAGACAACACCAACAAAGCCGTGTAAGTACAAGCAATCGCGAACAAATCCGCGAATTTAGATCAAATTTGATACGTCATCGCACGCAAAAGGTCCAGCCCGGCCCCAGCGTCGGATCCCAGCATGGTTAACGGAGCGCCTTTATGCGCTCCGCTCAAACAGGAAAATTTCTTTATTTCAATCCATTACCCATCTTTTCGCACAAAGCGATCTGAGCGGCAGCAAGGCGCGCAACCGGGACACGGAACGGCGAGCACGACACATAGTTGAATTTTGCGGCGCGGCAAAACGCAATCGATTCGGGATTTCCGCCATGTTCGCCGCAAATCGACAGCGTCAGGCCAGGCGTCACCGCGCGGCTGCGCTCTGCCCCAATTGTCAAAAGCTCGCCAACCCCTTCAGTATCCAGCGAATGGAACGGATCTTCGGGAAAAACGCCCTGTTGGACATAGCTTGACATGAACCGCCCCGCATCATCACGGCTGAGCCCATAGGCCATCTGCGTGAGGTCATTCGTTCCAAAGCTCAAAAACGAAACCTGAGGCGCAATCTCATGAGCTCGCAAGGCCGCCCGCGGCGTTTCCACCATCACGCCCAATTCGAAATCAAAATCCGCTTTTTGCTCTGTGCGCACGGCGGCGGCCACAGCATCAATCCGCGTTTTCACCAATTCCACTTCCCGCTTTGCGCTCACAAGCGGGATCATAATCTCCGGCGAAACGGGATCTCCTTCACGGCTTGCTTCAATGGCTGCCTCAAAAATCGCACGCGCCTGCATGTCATAGATCTCAGGGACAGTGATCCCAAGACGCACCCCACGCATGCCCAGCATGGGATTGTATTCCATCAGGCTCTCGACCCGTCGCGTCACATCGGACAGCGGAAGATCAAGGGCTTCCGCCAGCTCTCTCATCCCCGACCGATCAGTCGGAAGGAACTCATGCAGCGGGGGATCAAACAGACGAATGCACACCGGTTGGCCTTGCATAATGCGAAAGACTTCAATGAAGTCGGCCCTCTGCATCGGCAAGAGGATCTCCAACGCCGCCGCGCGATCGTCACTTTCATCGGCAAAGATCATCTCTCGCATCGCGGTCATGCGGTCGGGCTCAAAAAACATGTGCTCTGTGCGGCAAAGACCGATGCCTTGCGCCTTGAACCCGCGCGCAAGCTCCGCATCGGCAGGGGTGTCGGCATTGGCGCGCACTTTGATATCGCGCGCATCATCAGCCCAAGCCATCAACGTGTTCAGCGCATCATCATGCGCGGCTTCCAAAAGCGGCGTGTCACCCGCCAGAATGTCGCCACTTGTCCCATCAATCGTGACCTGATCACCGGCTTTCAAAATCCGCCCATCGGGGAAAATAAGCTGCTTGCGCCGAGGCCGGATCTCGATTTCCGACGCCCCTACAACGCACGGCGTCCCAATGCCACGACCTATCACCGCTGCATGGCTCGTCATCCCTCCACGCTCAGTCAACACACCAGCGGCGGCGTGCATCCCGCGGATGTCTTCGGGGCTGGTCTCTTTTCGGACAAGAATGCAGGCTTCTTCACGGGCTTCGCTGGCCTGCGCTTCTTCTGCATCGAAAACAATCCGCCCACTTGCCGCGCCCGGGCTTGCAGCAATCCCGCGAGCCATCACATCACGCCGCGCGTTCGGATCCACCTGCTGGTGCAAGAGTTCGTTCAACGCCCTGGGTTCAATGCGCAAAAGCGCCTCTTCGTGGGAAATGATCTTGTCTTCCGCCAAAGCGACCGCGATCGCGACGGCGGCGCGGGCCGTTCGCGCAACCCGAATGCCATCCAGAAGGAAGAGTTTGCCATTCTCGATTGTGAACTCAGCTTGCATTTCCTCGCGCAGCCGTCGCCGCATGACACCCGTGTGGTCCTTAAGCTCCGCAAAGGCTTCCGGGGCCAACTCTTCCAGCGATGGACCCCTTGGATCGCGCTCCAAAAACAACGCGTCTGCGCCTTTCGACAGAGCTTCGCGCCCTTGGCTTTGGCTCAGATAGCGCCCGGTGATCTTGCGCTCCCCGGTCGAGGAATTGACCAGCTGCATCACGCCAGAACCACTTTCGCCTTTGCCGAGACCGAGCGCCATCTGTTGCACAACCAAACCCAAACCCGCATCAACAGGCGCGCCTTTCGCCTGACGCAAAAGCCGTGCTGTCGTCCCTTCCCAGGCCCGCGCCATGGATCGCAGCACTTCCA
>JBCDCE010000096.1:0-5933 GCA_039182515.1 Pseudomonadota bacterium
CACCAATTGGAATCCCCACAGGCACAGCGCGCGCGCCCGTGCGCTCTTCGATCATCTTGACGCAGTTGAAGAAGTCCGCGCCGATCTTGTCCATTTTGTTGACGAAAACCATGCGAGGCACTTTGTAGCGGTCAGCCTGACGCCACACAGTTTCCGTCTGGGGCTCAACACCCGCGTTTGCGTCCAAAACACAAACGGCGCCATCGAGAACCGCGAGCGAGCGCTCAACTTCAATGGTGAAGTCCACGTGGCCGGGTGTGTCGATGATGTTCAGGCGGTGCTTAGGTGTGTCGGCTGTTTTGCCGTCTTCCGTGCGCTCCCAGAATGTAGTGGTCGCAGCAGAGGTGATCGTAATGCCGCGCTCTTGCTCCTGCTCCATCCAGTCCATGGTGGCCGCACCGTCGTGCACCTCACCAATGTTGTGGGATTTGCCGGTGTAATACAGGATGCGCTCGGAGCAGGTCGTTTTACCTGCATCGATATGCGCCATGATCCCGAAGTTGCGGTAAAGGTCGAGAGGATATTCGCGAGCCATTTTTTCGGTCCTTGGAGGAAAGAGGAGAGGTTACCAGCGGTAGTGCGAGAAGGCTTTGTTGGCGTCAGCCATTTTGTGCGTGTCTTCGCGCTTTTTCACAGCGTTGCCGCGAGATTGAACAGCGTCGAGAAGCTCACCAGCGAGGCGCTCTTCCATGGTGTTCTCGTTGCGGCCACGTGAGGCCGTGATCAGCCAACGAATTGCCAGGGCTTCACGACGCTCAGGGCGGACCTCAACAGGCACCTGGTAGGTTGCACCACCAACGCGGCGCGAACGCACTTCCACAGCGGGCTTAATGTTGTCGAGCGCTTCGTGGAACACTTCCACAGGCGCGCGTTTGATTTTGTTCTCAATGCGATCAAGCGCGTTATAAACAATACGCTCAGCAGTCGATTTTTTACCATCGATCATGAGGTTGTTCATAAATTTTGTCAGAACCGTATCGCCAAATTTGGCGTCGGGCAGAACTTCGCGTTTTTCAGCTGCGTGACGACGGGACATATTTCAATTCCTCTAACTTTGGGCGGGCAGAGGTCCCGGAGCCTGTCCGGGACGCCCGAAATGCTTATTTCGGACGCTTGGCGCCGTACTTCGAACGACGTTGCTTACGATCCTTCACGCCTTGCGTATCAAGCACGCCGCGCAGGATGTGGTACCGCACACCGGGAAGGTCTTTTACACGACCACCACGGATCAGAACAACAGAGTGCTCTTGAAGGTTGTGGCTCTCACCAGGGATATAGCTGATGACCTCGAAACCATTGGTCAAACGCACCTTGGCCACTTTCCGCATCGCCGAATTCGGCTTCTTTGGTGTGGTTGTGTAAACCCGAGTGCACACGCCACGCTTTTGCGGGCACTGCTCGAGGTGCTGTGATTTGGAGCGTTTAATTTTCGGCTGCCGGGGCTTCCGGATCAGCTGTTGGATCGTTGGCATAGAGGTCTCTTCCCCGTCTCGCGTCTCGTTCGTTTCATGGTGGCCCCCACAGACACCGGCATAGTCTATTTGCCGCCCTGCACAGCCTGATATCGGATCAGACGCACAAAACGCAGGAAACCGCGGGCGTTCCTATCGTGATTGCCGAGGAACGACGCGGTGGGCATCCAGAGGATCGGGGCTTGGGACGCCCGGATCATGACCACTTACATTTTGATTTCAGCCAAATACCGCTATCCGGCGGGCTGAGTGCGCGCTCTATACGGGGAGTCGATATACCTGTCAACAGTATCAGGGCCTTGTCACTCGCAACGCGTGCCTGCGTTAAGTCCTTGGTGCAAACGTGGCTGCGAAATCACAACTTTAAGGAGTGCTATCCAAGAACACTCTATTGATATTCCCTTTCTGACCCCGGTGTGAAACCCCTCGCTGCGTGTAGTGAGGGGAAAGTCATGACGAAATTTTGGATTGCAACAACAAGTTTGCTCGCATTGACCGCTTGCGGTGGTGGCAGCAACTCGACACCAATGGAAACGGGCCCACTGACCATCGACACGCCCACCGAGTTTACTGATGCAGTGGACAGTTTTGCATCCGAAATTGTCCGCGTCGGGTTCCAAACGCTGGATACTACACTGCCCAGCACAGGCGCAGCCGTCTACACGGGCGCGTTCGGTGCTGATTATAGCGGAGATCAAACTGGCTCCGTACTCGCGGATATTTCGATGTCTGTTGATTTCCTCGGTGACAACGTCACCGGATCGATCGAGAATATTTTCTTCTCTGATGGTGTTCTGGCGGGCCCTGTGCCAGGCAATCTTGCAATTGCCGGCGATACATTTGGCGGAGATCTCGCCGCAACGGCCGTCGGGACACTTACATTGACGGACCTTAGCGGGGTCGAAAGGCCAAGTGCGGCCAACCTCACCCTTACCGGTGACTTTCACAACGATGGCACCGTTCCCCTCACGTCCCAACCAACAGGCATAAGCGGCGTTGCAAGCGGAGGCACCACCAGCGGCGTGATCCTGACACTCGACACCGGGTTCTTTTACGCAGAGCGTTGAAGCGCCAACTTGCGTTCGCGCATATAGCTAAAAAGACCCGTGGCGACCAAAATCGCAGAGCCGAGTAAAGTGAGATTGTCCGGCCAGTCGCCAAAAGCGAAATAGCCGAGCACAATGGCAAAGAGCAAAGCCGTGTAGCGAAAAGGGGCGACAAAACTGATGTCGCCCACACGCATGACCATCACCGAAAAAAGGTAAGCAAAGAGGATCGAGACTGCAGTTGCCAAGAGAGTGAGCGCAACCTCAGGTGTGATCGCGCCCCAAGTTTCTCCAAGCGACATCAGTCCCGCAAAGAGCGTCACATTGATCGAGGAGACGAGCGTCACCACCATGCTGTCCGTGTCTTTGGTGAGCTTCCGTGTTGCGATATCGCGGGCCGTCACACAAGCCACGGCCGCCAAACAGTAGAGCGAATAGATGTTGAAGCCGGCCATTCCAGGTCGGACGATCAGCAACACGCCCACAAAGCCAATCAATATTGCCGTCATCCTACGCCAACCAACCGTCTCGCCCAAAAAGAGCGCACCAGCCAAAGTGACTGTGAGAGGCAAAGCTTGCAAAATGGCCGTCGCGTTGGCGAGAGGCATATTATACAGCGCCGAAATGAAGAAATAGGCTGCCCCCGCTTCGCTCAAGGTACGCCATGAAACAGCGGCCCAATCCCGACGCGCAATGCCTTTTTGAAAGCTCTTCAAAACAGCACATAGCCCAAAAAGCAAAATAGACGCTAAAACGCCCCTCAGAAAGATGGCCTGAAACAAGGGCACATCATCAGAAAGCGACTTTATGATCGTGTCATTGACCGTAAAGGCGGCCATGGACCCAATCATGAGAAGCGCGGCAGTGCGGTTTTCGGAAAAAGAAACCATAACTTCTTCATAAGCGCGCATGCAGAGCACGGCAATGAACCGCTGAGACACCCATCAAAACAAGCTTTGCACCAAGCCCCAAAACCGCAGATCTTTTCCTGGCAAGAAATACTCCGGGGTCTGGGGCAGCGCCCCAGCCCTAAACCAAAAAGAAAAGGCCGCGATGCTTCGCGGCCTTTCCCAGTTCAGTTTACGAAAGGCGAACCTATTCGCGGCTTTCCGGCGTGTCCGCAACCATCGCATCAAACTCATCGCCCCCAACAAAATCATCTGTTGGCGCAGCAAGAGCGGCGGCTGCTTCAGCCTCTGCACGGCGCGCTTCGATCACGACGTTGTCACGCTCTTGGGCCACACGGCGCATTTGTTGCGTTGCACCACCCGTACCGGCTGGGATCAAACGACCCACGATGACGTTCTCTTTCAGGCCCACAAGCTTGTCGCGTTTACCCTGCACCGAGGCTTCGGTCAGAACGCGTGTGGTTTCTTGGAACGACGCGGCTGAGATAAACGACCGGGTTTGCAAGCTGGCCTTGGTGATGCCTAAAAGGATGGGTTCACCTTTGGCCAAACGTCCACCGCGGTTCTCGGCTTTGGCATTGGCCTCATCAAACTCGATCTTGTCCACATGCTCCCCTTTCAGAAGCGTTGTGTCCCCTGAATCCAGGATCTCCCACTTCTGAAGCATCTGGCGCACGATCACTTCGATGTGCTTGTCGTTGATCTTCACACCTTGCAAACGATACACGTCTTGGACTTCGTCGATCATGTAGTTCGCCAGCGCTTCGACACCCATAATTGAAAGGATGTCATGCGGCGCTGGGTTGCCGTCCATGATGTAGTCGCCCTTTTGCACGTAGTCGCCTTCAACAACTGGGATGTGCTTGCCCTTTGGCACCATGTACTCAACCTTATCCAAGGTCTCGTCCGCAGGCTCAATGGCGATCCGACGCTTGTTTTTGTAGTCTTTGCCAAAGCGCACGTAGCCATCGATTTCCGCGATGATCGCGTGATCTTTTGGACGACGCGCCTCAAAGAGTTCAGCTACACGCGGCAGACCCCCGGTGATGTCTTTGGTCGTCGCACCTTCCCGCGGAATCCGCGCAACGATGTCACCGGCTTTGATCTCCTGGCCATCTTCGACCGAGAGGATCGCATCCACAGACATTGGGTAGGCCACTGGATTGCCATCGTCTTTCTTGACAGGTTCACCATCGGCGCCCGCAATCAAGATCTTCGGCGCAAGCTCGTTGCCTTTTGGCGCCGAGCGCCAATCCGCCACAATGCGTTGGGTCATGCCCGTTGCATCATCGGTTTCTTCGCGCACAGCGATACCTGCGATCAGATCGACAAATTTCGCTGTCCCCGATTTCTCCGCGATAATTGGCAAGGTGAACGGATCCCATTCAAAGAGCTTGTCGCCACGGGCAACGTCAGCGCCTTCTTCCACGAGGAGCTTGGAGCCGTAGCTTACCTTGTGGCTCGCACGCTCTTCGTCCGCAGGACCGTGAATCGCAAGCTTCATGTTGCGGCCCATAACGATCTGTTCACCCATATCGTTTTTGATGAGCTGTGCATTTTCGAAGACGATCTTACCTTCTTGGCTGCTTTCCAAGAAGCTTTGCTCACCGCCACCCTGTGCAACACCACCGATGTGGAAGGTTCGCATCGTCAGCTGTGTGCCAGGCTCGCCGATGGACTGCGCTGCGATGATACCGACAGCCTCACCTTGGTTCACCAAAGTACCACGTGCCAAATCTCGGCCGTAGCACATTGCACAAACACCTTCTTCGCTCTCACAGGTCAGTGGACTGCGAATACGCGCAGAGGCCACACCAGCGTCCTCAACCATATCCGCTTTGCGCTCGTCGATCAGCTCTCCCTTGGACACCAACACCTCATCAGTGCCAGGCTTCAGAACGTCATCAGCCGCAACACGGCCCAAGATACGTTCACCCAAGGTTGCCACCACTTCGCCGTCGTTCACCGCTGCTTCAGCCGTGATCCCTTGATCGGTGCCACAGTCGCGCTCGCGCACGATGCAATCTTGCGCCACGTCCACAAGACGCCGTGTGAGATAGCCAGAGTTCGCGGTTTTCAGAGCAGTATCAGACAGACCTTTCCGAGCGCCGTGCGTGGAGTTGAAGTACTCAAGAACCGTGAGGCCCTCTTTAAAGTTCGAGATGATCGGCGTTTCGATGATTTCGCCATTTGGCTTGTTCATCAAACCGCGCATCCCACCCAATTGCTTCATCTGGGTCACAGAACCACGGGCCTTACTATCGGCCATCATAAAGACCGAGTTGGGCTCTTGTTCTGCGCCGTCATCAGAGCGCTTGAGTTTTGAGATGGTGGTCATCATCGCGTCGGTGACTTTGTCGTTACACTTCGACCAAGCATCGACCACTTTGTTATACTTCTCTCCTTGCGTGATCAGACCGTCCATATACTGCTGTTCGAACTCTTTGACCTGCTCACGCACGCCATCCACGATGTCCCATTTGTTGTCTGGGATCACCATGTCGTCC
>JBCDCE010000097.1:0-5094 GCA_039182515.1 Pseudomonadota bacterium
ACTTCGCCGCCCGGCATGCCAAAGGCCCATCTGCAGCCTGCGTCATAGAGCCGTGTTGCCACCACATCTGCTGCGCGCATAATTTTTCCTTCGGTTTTTTTCCCATCCGTTCCTGAGCGAGGCTTATAGCGGATGCAAGACACGACTGTGTGCGCCAGAAGGGCGTTTTCGTAACATCTTGGTTGAGCTGAGCTTTTTGGGTGAGGCGTTTGGTGTGTCTTTCTGGCTTTGGGGTTTGAGTATTTTCGCCAAGAAAAAGGGGAGGGGCGCGACGGTGAGTTGGCCGTCGTGTTTTTGGTTTGCACGAAGAAGGCGCAGGCTTTAGCTGATCACATCTGGGGCGTCGCGGCCTAGTTTGGCCAGATCTGCAACGGCGTGGGCCGCGGCACGGACCTCTTCAAGTGCGCTTTGGGTTTCTTTGTGCAAATCGCCCGCGGGCTCTGTGTAGGCTTGTAAATAGAGCCTGAGGGTTGCGCCTTCCGTGCCGGTGCCAGAGAGGCGGTAGACGGCGCGGGCACCCCCTTCGAAAAAGACGCGCAGGCCTTGACCTTCGCTGACAGAGCCATCCACGGGGTCGTGGTAGGAAAACTCGTCTGCCGCTTCGATGGTGAGGGTGCCTGCTTTTGTGCCCGGCAGGCTTTCGAGTTTTGCGCGCAGCGCGTCCATCACGCCATTGGCGGCTTGGGTCTCGACCGCTTCGAAATCGTGGCGTGAGTAGTAATCGCGGCCATAGGAGGACCAGTGATCTGCCATGATCTCAGCGACACTGATTTGGCGAGTGGCCAATACGTTGAGCCAAAGGAGCACCGCCCATAGCCCGTCTTTTTCACGCACGTGATCGGAGCCGGTGCCCGCACTTTCTTCGCCACAGATTGTGGCTTTTCCAGCGTCTAGAAGATTACCGAAGAACTTCCAGCCCGTAGGGGTTTCAAAGCTGGCGATGCCGAGCTTTTGGGCGACGCGATCGGAGGCGGCGGAGGTGGGCATGGAGCGGGCCACGCCTGCAATGCCTCTTGCATAGCCTGGCGCCAGATGCGCATTGGCGGCCAGAACCGCAAGGCTATCGGAGGGGGTCACATAGATGCCTTTGCCCAAGATCATATTGCGGTCCCCGTCGCCATCTGAGGCGGCGGCGAAGTCTGGGCCTGTGGGATCCATCACCATATCGACAAGCGGTTTGGCCCAAACGGGGTTGGGGTCGGGGTGGCCTTTGCCGAAATCCTCGGTAGGCACGCCATTCAGGACGGTGCCTTTTGGGGCGCCAAGGGTGTCTTCCAAAATGGCATGGGCGTAGGGGCCGGTGACGGCATGCATGGCGTCAAATTTCATCGTAAAGCCGCTCTCAAAGAGGGCGCGGATGGCGGTGAAATCAAAGAGGCTCGCCATCAAGGCTTGATAGTCCGTGACCGGATCCACGATTTCGACGCGTGTTTCCAGAACTTGCGTTTCGCCCAAGGTGCTGAGGTCCACGTCCTCAGTTTGGGCCAGGTGGTACGCGGTGATCTCTTGGGTGCGCTCAAAGATCTTGGCTGTCACACCCTCAGGTGCAGGACCGCCGTTGCTGATGTTGTATTTGAGGCCAAAATCCGCGTCGATGCCGCCGGGGTTGTGGCTGGCAGAGAGGATGAGGCCGCCGTCTGTGCCGCGCTGGCGGATCAAATTGGAGGCAGCTGGCGTGGACAGAAGGCCATTTTGGCCGATGATGAGATTCTCAGCGCCGCCCGCGGCCGCGATGCGGATGATCGTTTGGATGGCGCTTGCGTTGAAGTACCGCCCGTCACCACCCACAACAAAAGACTTACCTTGTGCCCCACCGATGGCATCGAAAATTGCTTGGGTGAAGTTTTCTAGGTAGCCCGGTTCCATAAACACGCGGGTTTTCTTGCGCAGCCCGGAGGTGCCGGGCTTTTGACCTTCGATTGGTGTGGTCGCGTAAGTTTTAACAGACGGGTTTTCAGCAGTCATGGGACCTCCTGGGCTCAATCCTTAAGCATCGCGAAAGTCGCGTTGCACGTGCGTGCTTTGAGCCTGCAAATACGGGGCGAGGTCTTCTTTGGGAAGAGCTAAGGTGCTCGATCTTTGCGGATTGTGGGAGAGTGTCGTATTCCCGTTAACTTTCCAGGATAAACGCACGTGAAAGGGCCGCGACCGCAATGTTGGTTCGCAGCCCAAAAGACACTGAGACGAAGGACCCACTATGACCACCTATGCCCTCAATGGCCTCGGCCGGATCGGCAAGCTTGCCTTGCGCCCGCTTTTGGAAAGCGGGGCGGATGTTGCCTTTGTAAATGACGCGGTGGGGGATCCTGAAATGCATGCGCATTTGTTGGAGTTTGATACCGTGCACGGGCGTTGGCCTGCAGATTTTGCTGCGACGGACAAAAGCATCACCATCGATGGCACCGAGATCCCCGCTTTAACAACGCGCAACATCGAAGACTTGCCTTTGGACGGAGTTGATGTGGTGATCGATTGCACGGGGGCCTTTAAATCGGAAGCGAAGCTCCAGCCCTATTTTGAGGCAGGTGTTAAGAAGGCTGTGGTTTCTGCGCCGGTCAAAGACGCGGGCGTGGCCAACATCGTATATGGCGTGAACCACGATACCTACGATCGAGACAAGCATCAGATCATCACAGCGGCGAGCTGCACCACCAATTGCTTGGCCCCTGTTGTGAAGGTGATCCATGAGGGTCTGGGCATCAAGCACGGCTCGATCACGACGATCCATGATGTGACGAACACACAAACCATTGTGGACCGACCTGCAAAAGACTGGCGTCGGGCACGCTCGGCTTTGAACTCACTCATCCCAACCACCACCGGTTCCGCTACAGCCATCACGCTCATCTACCCTGAACTTACGGGTAAGCTGAATGGGCACGCCGTGCGGGTGCCGCTGTTGAATGCCTCTTTGACGGACTGTGTGTTTGAAGTGGAGCGCGAAACAAGCGTGGAAGAGGTCAATGCGCTCTTCAAAGCGGCCTCTGAGGGAGCTTTGAAAGACATCTTGGGCTATGAGACGCGTCCGCTTGTTTCCACGGATTATACCAATGATCCGCGCTCTTCTATTGTGGATGCACCGTCGACCATGGTGGTGAATGGCACTCAAGTGAAGGTCTATGCCTGGTATGACAACGAATGGGGCTACGCGCACCGGCTTGTAGACGTGGCGCAGATGGTGGGTGCCAGCTTGTGAGCGAAAGACCAGAAGGGTTGGCGGCTTATGTTGCGGTCACGGCCGCCTATTGGGCGTTTATGCTTACTGATGGGGCGCTCAGGATGTTGGTGCTTTTGCATTTCAACACGCTGGGCTTCTCGCCCATTCAGCTGGCTTACCTCTTTGTGCTTTATGAAATCGCCGGTGTGGTCACCAATCTATGCGCAGGCTGGATTGCAGCGCGCTTTGGCCTGACGTCAACACTCTATGCTGGGCTCAGCTTGCAGCTTGTCGCGCTTTTGGCACTTGCTCTTTTGGATCCAGGCTGGGGCATCACAGCCTCGGTGATCTTTGTGATGGCGGTGCAGGGGCTATCAGGCGTCGCCAAGGATTTGGCCAAGATGAGCTCAAAGAGCGCCGTGAAGCTTTTGGCGCCTTCTCAAGGAGACGGCCTCTTTCGCTGGGTGGCTTTGCTGACAGGCTCAAAAAATGCCGTGAAAGGTCTTGGATTTCTCTTGGGCGCTGCCGCGCTGGGCCTATTTGGCTTTGTGCCGAGCCTCTTGGGCATGGCTGCGGTCCTCTTCGTGATCTTAGTGGCAGTGGTCTTGCGCATGCCTGGCGGGCTGCCAAGCGGCAAAAAGGACGCCAAGTTCAAAGAGGTCTTTTCCAAGAACCGAAACATCAACTGGCTCTCCGCGGCGCGCATGTTTTTGTTTGGCGCGCGCGATGTGTGGTTCGTTGTAGGGATCCCCATCTATTTCTACGCGGTCTTGTCGGATGGCACGCCAGAGAGCAATCGCGCGGCCTTTTTCCTCATTGGCGTCTTCATGGCTGTTTGGGTGATCCTCTATGGGGTCGTGCAGGCCAGCGCGCCGAAGCTTTTGCGAGCTAAAGACAAAAGCCACGCTGAGATTGTAGGAGAGGCCCGGTTTTGGGTCGGAACGCTCTTTGGGGTTCCGGTTGTTTTATCCCTCGCAGTCTTATTTGCCGGCGCGCCCACGGTTTGGCTCACGAGTTTGATCGTTGCGGGGCTCTTGGTCTTTGGCGCTCTCTTTGCGCTCAATTCCGCTTTGCACTCCTATATGATTTTGGCCTTCACAAATTCAGAGCGGGTGACCATGGATGTGGGCTTTTATTACATGGCCAATGCCGCTGGACGCTTGATCGGGACGGTGCTGTCTGGGCTGACGTATCAGTTGGGTGGTCTGCCCTTGGTTTTGGGCAGCGCAGCGTTGATGATCGCCTTGAGCTATTTTTGCATCGGAGCCTTAGGTTCAGAAAGCAGAGCTAAAAGCGCTTAAGGCTTAAGCGCTGCGCCCAGGGGTTGAGCGTTTCGAGCCGAAAATGCCTCGCGTTAACTTTTCAGACTGCGGCTTATTTAGGCAAACTGCGCGATTTGACGCTTTAATTTGCATCACGGGTCCGGAAAGCGCTCTCCTGGTAGAGCGGCTTTCTTCCCCTGAGCAGTCTGGGCTTACATGGTCCGGCACAGCGTCACTGCCTCATTCGGTGGGGCGTGGGACACGCGAGACGACCCGGCCGAGTGACATCAATCGGGCCGTCTCTCCAATCGCAACTTAGTCCGTTGCGAAAGTGCTGTGGGGTTAGACGCTTTCATCAGGGTCCAACACGCGCCTTTTCGCCACGGGGGGGAAGACTTACTGATGAAATTCCTAACAACACTTGCAGCCAGCGCGGCCCTGATGGGCGCCATGACCACCACAGCTTTGGCCGGTGGTCATGAGAAAATTAAAGTGGGCATCCTGCACTCGCTTTCCGGCACAATGGCGATCTCTGAAACGACGCTCAAAGACACCATGTTGCTTCTCATTGAAGAGCAGAACGCCAAGGGCGGCGTCATGGGCAAAATGCTCGAGCCTGTGGTTGTGGATCCGGCCTCCGACTGGCCGCTCTTTGCTGAAAAAGCACGCGAATTG
>JBCDCE010000098.1:0-4997 GCA_039182515.1 Pseudomonadota bacterium
ATCAAGGCCGCTAAAGACTACGGCTGTGCAATTCGGATCGGTGTCAACGCTGGTAGCCTAGAGAGGCATTTGCTGGAGAAATATGGCGAGCCTTGTCCGGATGCGATGGTTGAGTCTGGTTTGGAACATATCAAAATCCTGCAAGACAACGATTTTCATGAGTTTAAGATCAGCTGTAAGGCCTCGGATGTTTTTATGTCTGGTGCGGCTTATCAAGCCCTTGCAGAGGCGACCGACGCGCCCATCCACCTCGGCATCACAGAGGCAGGTGGATTTGTTTCGGGGACAATCAAATCGGCAATTGGGTTAGGAAACCTCTTGTGGATGGGCATCGGTGATACGCTTCGCGTGAGCCTTTCGGCCGATCCCGTTGAAGAAGTGAAGGTCGGTTTTGAGATTTTGAAATCACTTGGTCTGCGTCATCGAGGGGTCAACATAATCTCTTGTCCAAGCTGCGCGCGCCAAGGGTTCGACGTAATCAAAACTGTTGAGACACTTGAAAAACGCCTTGAGCATATCAAAACGCCGATGAGCCTTTCGATCATTGGATGTGTTGTTAATGGCCCGGGCGAGGCGCTTATGACCGATGTTGGCTTTACAGGTGGCGGTGCGGGATCTGGTATGGTGTATCTGGCTGGCAAGCAGTCTCATAAGATGTCGAACGACCAGATGGTGGATCATATCGTTGAGCAAGTTGAGCGCCGCGCGCAAGAATTGGATGCAGAAACCGCCGCTCAAGCCCAAGCCGCAGAATAAACCCTGAGTTGATCTAAGGGCGAAATTCAGCTTTGTGTTAACTCAGTGCCAACCGTCTGGAGGGCCCGGGTGACGCTAAGGACATACATCCAAAAGCAACGTGAATGGTTGTTCCAATCAGGCGATTTTCGTCTGATTAAAGATCTTGCCGGTCCAGGCAATTCGGAAGTCTACCTTCGCTTACTCATATTGGCCTCAATCGCAATCGGGGTTGCCTGGCTTTACAACAGCCCCAATCTCGCTGGTTTACTTGGATTTTATTTAGCGACGACTGCCTTGAGCATCTCATTGGTTGTGCGGCTTCCAGAAGAAGGTCCCCACTATCGGTTGATACCCTGCGCTGCGGTATTTTTTGGCTCGGCGACGATCTTGGCTCTAGGTGTACTGGAGCTGTGGCGGAGCTCGGAACCTGTTCAAAACATCATAGCAATCCTGCTTGTGGCCGGCGTGATGCTCAACACGGCTGCGAAACGAGCTGCTTCAAAGATGTTCTTTTGGATCGATACCTATGGGGCTTTTGCCTTTTTGATTATTCTTGCGAGCTCATTTCCCACCCAAACACTCCCAACGCTTGATATTGCAATCTACCGGTTGGCCCTGCTTTTCTTGTTTGTCTACTATCTGCGCACCGCGTTGAGCACGTTTCAGACCTACCAAGCGCTCAAAGCAGCGCGTCAAACCGAATTGGACCGTGAAAGGCTAAGGGCGATTGGCCAGCTGACAACAGGTGTCGCCCATGACTTCAACAATCTGCTGACCGTAATTCTAGGAAATTTAGAGCTGGAACAAATGGCCTCGTCACCCGCAGAGCGACGGCAATTGCTGGGCGAAGTCACAACAGCGGCGCGTCGCGGTGCCGATATGGTATCTCATCTTTTGGCTTTTTCGCGCCGATCGACTCTTAAAAACGAACAGGCAAGTGCTTTCTTGGTATTCGAGGGTTTGGTCCCCTTGCTCGCAAGGTTGTTGCCTGCAGAAGTGAGTTTTCGACATAGCATCGCGCCCAATACACCTTGGGTTTTTGTAGACGTCGCGAAGCTGCAGTCGGTCTTGATGAACTTAGTGATCAACGCGCGGGATGCGCTTTCTGGCCCCGGAGAAATTCAGTTGAGCGTCTATCCTAGCACCGATGCGGATCGCCAAAAAATCGTAATTTTTTCCGTGCGTGATAGTGGTAAGGGCATGAATGCGGACGTGCAGTCTCGCGTGTTTGAGCCGTATTTTACAACCAAGCCCGTCGGTGTTGGATCTGGACTTGGTTTGTCTATGGCGCAAGGCTTTTTGCAACAGTCTTCTGGCGGCATATACATCGCGTCCCAGCCAGGTTTGGGGACAACCGTAGATGTTTGGTTGCCTGCGATTTCATCGCAATAGTACCTTGGGTGCCAACTACGCTTGAAGGCAGGCCTAGCCGCGTGCGGCTCGAACGTCTCTTACAATGGACCGCATGGTTTCGAGGGGCGCATAGCCACGCACCATTTGGCCTCCAACCACAAATGTTGGCGTTCCGTTTATGCCTAAGGTCTGCGCAAGCGAGCGGTTTTTTGCGATGACTTCCGTGACCTCGCGGCTGTCCATGCGTTCCTTGACAGCTTCTGGATCCACTCCGATCTGCTGTGAAAGACGCTCAATAACACGCGTGTTGATGGCGGAATTGAGAGTGATCAAAGCGTCATGAGCTTGTTTGTAGGCATCTGCTCCAGCGAGTTGCAAAACGGCTATTGCAAAGCGAGAACTCAAAACGCTCTCTTCGCCCAACACGGGAAATTCTTTCACTACAATGCGGATATTGCCATCGCTTCTCACAAGTTCTTCGACTTCGCCATGGGCGCGTCTGCAAAAGCCACACCGATAATCGAGGAACTCAACGAGCGTTAGATCGCCTTCGAGATTGCCGCCGTTCCAACTGTCGGAATCATTCTCAATAGCTGCGAGGTTTTGAGCGACAAGCACATCCTCTTGCGCGGCTTGTTGTTGTTGCTGGCGCGCTTCTAACACTTGAACCGCTTCCATTATCACTTCGGGGTTTTCCAACAAGTAAGCCCTGATTTCGGCGCGGAACGCTTCTCTTTCTGCGTCGGTCATTTGGGATAAATCAAAGGCCTTAGCTGGAGAAGCAACCGCAATTGGAATTGCAAGAAAAAGGGGCAACAAGAGCCAGCGCAAAAGCATGAGGAGACCTCTATAAAGCGATTTTCAGTTAGCGGCGTGCGCGTTGGGTTGTGCGCAACACGTCATCTGCACGTTGCCAGCCCGCGCTGCCTTTTGGAAGTAAACTTACCGCGCGTTTTGCTAAAATAGCGGCATCTTTGCTGCGACCAAGGAGCGCGTAGCGTTCTGCCGTTACCAAGGCAGCCATCCCATTCTGCCCAACTTTGGCATAGGCGTTGGCCAAGTCTCTCAATGCGCCAGGGTTTAACGGATCTCGTCCGTGCGATGTGGCTAAAACTTTAAGGGCCTGGCGTGCAGAACTTTCTGTGCCGCGGGCCAATAGTGCGCGCCCGTAACCTGCCAAAATCAGCGGCGTATTTGGCGCAAGTTGAAGGGCTTTCTCATAGGCTTTGATTGAAGCGGCGTAATTGCGGTTTTCGAAAAGGAGTTGACCGTTCAATTCATGCACATACGGGTTGCGTGGTGCCTTTTTGAGTAGATCAGCCATCGCTTTACGGGATTTCTCGAGATCACCTTTGCGCTCATAGGCTACGGCACGCCGCATCAAAGAAACCTGGTCCGTTTTGCCTTTTGTGCGGGTCAGCGTCCAGTTGGGCGCGCGTTCAAAGGCGTTGATTTTTCCTTGAATAAGGGCAAACCAAGCCTGGTGGGTGCTGGAGGGTGTAAAGTCTTTGTTTTGAGCGGCTACGAAGCCTTTCATCGCTCGGAGTCGGTTGCGGGTGAGAGGGTGTGTGAGAGCGTATGGGTCGCGGCGCGAGGCCGAAAGCGCATCTTGGCCACTAAAGAGTTCCAACACATCAACTGCGCCCTGCGGATCAATGCCGGCTTCAGCCATGAACCGGACACCCGATTGATCCGCGGAGCTTTCCTCGGCTCGCGTATGGGACAAAAAACTGCGCTGCGCAGAGCCTATAGCTCCCAAAGCAGCCCCTGCGCCTGCACCTAAATCGCCCGCTGCGGCTCCCGCAATTACAGCTAGAGCAGCGCCCAAGCCGGCAGCCGTTCGCGAGGTTTGAAAGTTGGCTGCACGACGAGACAAATGGCCATTGGCGATGTGGGCAGCTTCATGAGCAATCACAGCTTGTAAGGATTGGACAGTTTTGACCCTCATAATAAGGCCCGCGTTCAGAAATATCGCGGATCCATCGATAACAAAAGCGTTCAAGCGCGCATCATCCACCACGTAGATTTTCATCCGTTTGCTGTTGAGGCCTGCTGTTTGAAGAATCGGCTGCGACAAAATCATCAGCCCTCGTTCGATCTCCGCATCGCGAAGGAGGGTGATCGCTGAGGCCTTTAGCGGTAGAAGAGCAAAGGCAAGAATAAGTACAAAAATACGGATCATTGACCTTCGATCATGTCACTGGTTGAAGCATGATAAGAGCATATTGGAGGTGAGATGCGGAACTCAAGCCGATCTAAGATCGATCCGTTCATTGTGATGGACGTGATGGAAGCTGCCGCATCTGCTGAAGCAAAGGGTCGCTCGATTGTGCATATGGAAGTGGGGCAACCCGGCACGCTAGCGCCAAAATCTGCTCAAAACGCAGTTAAATCGAAACTTGCCAATGACCCTATGGGATATTCTGTTGCTCTAGGCTTGCCCGAACTGCGCGAGGGCATTGCGCGACTTTATGCTGATTGGTACGGTGTTTCGCTCGATCCCGCACGGGTGATTGTCACCTCGGGCTCTTCTGCGGGCTTCATTTTGGCCTTCACAGCACTTTTTGATTCTGGCCAAGCTGTTGGTATTGGCGCCCCTGGCTATCCGTCCTATCGGCAAATTCTCAAGGCCTTGGATCTTCGCCCTATCAATATAGAGACGTCGTCAGCGGCTCGTTTCCAGCCAACGCCGGAGCAAGTTTCTGAAGCAGAAATTCAGGGCCTTTTGATCGCGAGCCCTTCGAATCCGTCTGGCACGATGCTGGACAGATCGGCACTTGGCGCTTTGATTCAGGCCTGCCATGCCAAAGATACGGCCTTTATCAGTGACGAGATTTACCATGGCGTGCACTATGATCGCCGAGCCGTAAGTGCGTTGGAAATCTCCGATGATGTCTATGTTATCA
>JBCDCE010000099.1:0-4780 GCA_039182515.1 Pseudomonadota bacterium
ATGTAACGGTCAGAGTGAACCGCTATATTTGGAATGCCTCGCTGGATGTTTTGAACTTCCTCCCCGTCGAATCGGCCGACCCATTTTCGGGCGTAATATCCATGGGATTTGGCACACCGCCTGGCGGCTCACGCGCCTATCGCGCGACCATCTTCGTACGGGATCCCGCATTGGATGCGCGCTCCCTCCGCGTGGCGCTTCAAACTCGCAATGGCCCGGTCGACGCCGACACCCAGCGTGCTGTTGAAGACGCGATTCTCACGCGCGCGCGCCAGCTTCGACTTGCAGACAACCGCCTATAGAAACGAAAACCGAAGACCATTAGGCTTTGGAGTAACTAAGGCGCATCGCAAGATGTAACGTTGAGCTCAAAAGCCCGGCCTTCAAAAACTTCGATACCAAAGGATGTGCCATGGCACCCTATACCCCAAGCGAGCTCGAACCCCGTTGGCAGACTGCCTGGGACGAAGCTGACGTTTTCAAAGCGACCCGCAGCGAAAAGCCGAAATACTACGTGCTTGAGATGTTCCCTTATCCATCAGGGCGAATCCACATGGGACATGTCCGCAACTATACGATGGGCGACGTTATCGCCCGATATAAAATGAGCACAGGCCATAGCGTATTGCACCCCATGGGCTGGGACGCTTTCGGCATGCCCGCAGAAAATGCGGCCATGGCCATAGGCGGCCATCCAAAAGATTGGACCTATGCCAACATCGAAACCATGAAAGGCCAGATGAAACCTTTGGGTCTCTCGATTGACTGGACCCGTGAATTCGCGACCTGCGATCCTGAATACTACGGGCAACAACAAGCACTCTTCTTGGATTTTCTGGAAGAAGGTCTCGTCTATCGCAAAAACGCTGTCGTGAACTGGGATCCCGTGGACATGACAGTCCTTGCCAACGAGCAAGTGATTGACGGCAAGGGTTGGCGCTCAAACGCTGAAGTCGAAAAACGCGAGCTGACCCAGTGGTTCTTCAACATCTCGTCCATGGCCAATGAGCTCTTGGACGCTCTGGATGGCCTCGATGATTGGCCCGCCAAAGTCCGGCTCATGCAAGAAAATTGGATTGGCAAAAGCCGTGGGATCGAAATTCCCTTCCACCCCATGGGCGGCGGCGAGCCGATTCTTTGCTATTCAACCCGGCCTGATACAATGCGCGGCGCATCCTTTATCGCAATTGCGCCAGATCATCCCGTTGCTAAGGCCTTGGAAGCAGATCGGCCCGATCTTGCCCTTTTCATTGATGAATGCCGCAAGATGGACACCACCGAAGCCGCCATGGAAAAGGCGGAAAAGAAAGGTGTCGATACCGGGATTCGCGTGAAGCACCCGATTTACCCGGATCAAGAGCTCCCCGTTTGGATCGGCAACTTCGTTTTGATGGACTACGGTACGGGTGCGGTTTTTGGGTGCCCAGCCCACGACCAACGTGATCTCGACTTCGCCCGCAAATACGATCTGTCGGTTCAAAACGCTTTCTATATGCCAGACGACGAGACCGAAGTGGAAAACACAGCCCTTGTGCCGGCCAAAATGGAACCTGTGGTCTTCATCGATCATTTCGCGGGCGTTAAAGACGCCACCAGCCAAGAGGCCATCGAAGCGACAATCGACTATTTCGAAGAGCACGGGCTTGGCAAAGGCCAAGAACAGTTCCGCCTGCGCGATTGGGGGCTGAGCCGGCAGCGCTATTGGGGCTGCCCAATCCCAATTGTCTATTGTGACGACTGCGGCGTTGTTCCTGAAAAGAAAGAGAACCTGCCCATCGAATTGCCCTATAACAATGGCAACGAACCCATCGACTTCTCGGTTCCAGGCAACCCTCTGGACCGCCATCCAACCTGGCGTGACACGCCTTGCCCCGCTTGCGGCAAGCCCGCAAAGCGCGAAACCGACACGATGGACACCTTCGTCGACAGCTCTTGGTATTATGCCCGCTTCACGAGCCCGCGTGCCGAAACGCCTGTTGAGATGGACGACGCAAAATATTGGATGAACGTCGATCAATATATCGGCGGGATAGAGCATGCGATCTTGCACTTGCTCTATTCGCGCTTCTTTGCACGCGCGATGATCAAGACCGGACACTTGCCAGAAAGCGCAGCGGAGCCTTTCGACGCGCTTTTCACGCAAGGTATGGTAACGCACGCGATTTATAAGTTTGAGAACGCGCAAACAGGGCGGCCCGAGTACTACTATCCTGAAAACGTCGAGCTCAAAGATGGTAAAGCCTTCTCAAAAGAAGATGGTCGCGAATTGACGATTGTACCATCGGCAAAGATGTCAAAATCCAAAAACAACGTCGTTGATCCAATGACCATAATTGCGGATTTTGGCGCAGATACCGCGCGCTGGTTTGTGCTCTCAGACAGCCCGCCCGACCGCGATGTGGAATGGACGGCCTCTGGCGCGGAAGCCGCCTACAAGCACCTCAGCCGGGTTTGGAACATTTGCGATCAGATTGGCCAGATGGACCAAAGCGTTAACGGAGACGGCGACGATGCCCTTTTGCGTGAAATGCACAAAGCCATTCGCGACGTTACCAGCGGCATCGAGAGCTTTGGCTTTAACGCAGCGATTGCGAAGCTCTATGGGTTCACGGCAACGCTTTCTAAATCCAAAGCGGGCCATGCCGCCAAACGCCAAGCCATCATGACGCTTGCACAACTTATGGCGCCCATGACGCCACATTTGGCGGAGGCCATTTGGCACCATCAGGGTGGCGAAGGCTTGGTGATCCATGCGCCTTGGCCCGAGGCCGATGAGGCAATGTTGGTGGAAGCGACAGTGACCATGCCCATCCAAGTGAACGGCAAACGCCGCTCCGAGATTGAAGTGCCAAAGGACATGGACAAAGCCGACATTGAGGCGATGGCCCTCGCAGATCCTGCGGTGCAAAAAGCGCTCGACGGCGGCACACCCAAAAAGGTGATTGTTGTGCCGGGACGGATTGTGAATGTGGTCGCGTAGGGCGGCCCTTCTTCTCATGTCCGCAGGCTCACTCAAAGCCTGTGGATTTACACCCGTTCTGACGTCCACCGGACTCGACGGGCGCGTTGCACTCCCAGTGCCCACCACGCAAGCCGCCTTTCAATTGCGCAACGCACTAGAAGATCGCTTGGGTCAATCAAGCGGTCCTTACGCGCTGAGCTACACCATTGAGATCCAAGAAGACGGTCTTGCGATTACAGCAGATCAGCAAACAACGCGCTTCAATGTGATCGGAACGGTACGGTACGATCTCAGAGCTGACGACGGCACGCTTCTGGCCAGCGGCGCGCAACGTAGCTTCACCGGCTACTCCACAACTGGAAACACTGTGACGACCCGGTCTGCAAGAGAAGACGCCCAGGCCCGCCTCATGGTGATCCTTTCAGACCTAATCCTGAGCGATTTGCGCGCGAAAGTGCTGAAATGAAGCTGAACCCTTCAGCCGCCAACGCCTATTTTCGCAAACCGGACCCCCAAGCAACCGGCCTTTTGATCTACGGGCCTGACGCCATGCGCGTGGCGCTCAAACGCCAAGAGGTGATCAAAGCTTTAATTGGCCCCAAAGGCGACGAAGAAATGCGCCTGAGCCGGCTTGCTGCCGGGGATTTACGTAAAGATCCGGCCCAACTGATTGATGCCCTCAAAGCCCAAGGTTTTTTTCCGGGCCCGCGTGTCGCTTTTGTCGAAGACGCCAACGATCAATCCGCCCCTGCTATTCTCGCGGCTTTACAGGATTGGTCGGAGGGCGACGCGCAAATTGTCGTCACCGCTGGCAACCTCAAACCCACATCCAAAATTCGTAAAGCGTTTGAGGCGCACCCACGCGCTATGGCCGCTGCGGTGTACGACAACCCGCCCACCCGCGAAGAAATCTTGCAAGCCCTCAAAGATGCGCAGCTTTCCAATTTGGGCCCAGACGCACTCGATATTCTATCGAGCCTCGCACTTGAGATTGAGCCTGGAGATTTCCGCCAGACGCTCGAAAAACTGAGTCTCTATAAATTAAACGATCCTGAGCCTGTGAGTGCCGACGACATCGGCGCATGTGCACCAGCAACAGCCGAAG
The DNA here is from genome assembly GCA_039182515.1 of Pseudomonadota bacterium. GTDB lineage: Bacteria > Pseudomonadota > Alphaproteobacteria > Rhodobacterales > Rhodobacteraceae > JBCDCE01. Next base: position 4,068 of record JBCDCE010000099.1, read on the forward strand.
CCGCTCTGGACGATTTGCTCAACGCTGTCGCCGAAGCGCAATCCGCCAAAATTGGACCTCTCTTGATGCGTTTGGAGGCGCAAGGTGTGCAGCCTGTGGGCCTCTGCATCGGCGCAACCCGACATTATCGGACCCTTCATGGGATTGCCGTAACTGGCGCAACCTATCTCAAAGGCCCGCGCGCAGATCGCTTGCGGCGTCAGGCCAATGGCCTTGGCACACAGCGAGTTGAACAAGCGCTCAGTCTCTTACTAGATACCGACCTGCAACTGCGCTCAGCTTCGAATGCACCTCAGATGGCCGTGATGGAGCGCGCGCTTATTCGGCTTGCAATGTTAAGCCGTCGTTAAGCCAGTCAACCGCTTGGCGCCCTGCCGCGACGCCTGAGGCCAAGCACCCTGTGATCAAATACCCTCCCGTTGGCGCATCCCAATCAAGCATTTCGCCTGCACAAAACACGCCGGGATTTGCACGCAGCATCGCCCCATCAAGCTGAGAGCTTGCGAGCCCGCCGCTGGTTGAAATTGCACCATCCAAGGGTGCAGGCCCTGCCACTGGAATGGGCAGAGATTTGATCAAAGCAGCAGGGTTGTCGGGGATAGGGCGGGCTCGCAAGCTCTCAGCTTGATGGGGCGATGCTGCGTGCAAATCCCGGCGTGTTTTGTGCAGGCGAAATGCTTGATTGGGATGCGCCAACGGGAGGGTATTTGATC
>JBCDCE010000100.1:0-4435 GCA_039182515.1 Pseudomonadota bacterium
GCAGGCGACAGAGCCACGATCAGATCAAAGCTGCCCAAGTCGTCTCCCCAGTCTTCCATTTCGTCAAAGGTCCGCGTGCGGTGATTGGACAGTTCCACATCCATTTCTTGGCAAACCGAAACTGTGAAACCGTCCACTTCCATGTCCGATTTCACACCTGCAGATTGCACATAAACATCTGTTCCATAGAGCTTTTTCATCAAACCTTCGGCCATCGGCGAGCGCACAGCGTTATGATCGCAGCAAAACAGAACCGAGGATGGAAGCGCCTCGGGCAAGAGCTCAGCCTCCGAAATGCAGCACGCAGATGAGCGTAAAGAGGCGGCGTGCGGTATCGTCATCCACCACGGCTTTGCCTTCCAAACGCTCTTCTAGAACGCGCGCACCTTCGTTGTGAATTCCGCGCCGGGCCATATCAATCGTCTCTATCTGACTAGGAGGCAGGGTCTTCACAGCTTCAAAATAGCTCTCACAGATCTGGAAATAGTCTTTCACAACTTGACGAAACGGCCCAAGGCTCAGATGAAATTCTGCCGCTGGCTGGGCGTCTTCAGTGGCAATCTCAAAAACCAACCGATTGTCGCGGATTGCTAGGAGCAACCGAAATGGGCCCGTTGGGGCCGCACGATCTGCGCGCACGGGCAGCTCAAATTTGTTCTCTTCTAACAGATCGAACACCGCAACACGGCGCTCTTGATCAATCTCCGGCGTTGGCGGCGGAAGGTTGCTGTCATCCAGCTCTATATGAACAATGTGGCTCATCGCGACATCCAACTTTTGTGTTAGCCCAACAAAGCCTCAAAGCTTCGCCGGGTTCAAGCGCTTCAGCCCTCGTTGAGCTTCGTCAGGCGCGCTTTTACGCTGAGACCGTGTGCCTCTAAGCTCTCAGACTTGGCGAGTGTCTCTGCTGCAGGACCGATCGCTTTTAGCGCTTCTGGCGTCATTTTTGCCAAGGTCGTACGCTTCATAAAATCGAGCACAGAGAGGCCAGAGGAGAACCGCGCCGAACGCGCTGTTGGCAACACATGGTTCGGGCCGCCGATATAGTCGCCAATGGCCTCTGGGGTCCATGCGCCCAAGAAGATCGCACCCGCATGGCTAATTTGAGCGGCGACCGCATCCGGATCTTCGGTGCAAATCTCCAAATGCTCCGGTGCAATCCGGTCTGTCAGTGCCACGGCCTCCGCCATATTTCGCACGGTGATCACAGCACCGAGATCTCTCCAGGACGGCTCAGCAATCGCGCGCCGCTCAAGTGTTTTGAGTTGGCTTTCGACCTCATCAGCCACGGCCTGACCGAACGCGGCATCGTCTGTGATCAAGATAGATTGCGCGCTTTCATCATGCTCAGCCTGGCTCAAAAGATCCGTAGCTAACCAGGCGGGATCATTGTGCTTGTCCGCAATAATCTGGATCTCAGACGGCCCTGCGATCATGTCTATGCCAACTTTTCCAAAGACCTGACGCTTCGCGGCAGCCACGAATGCGTTGCCGGGCCCAGTGATTTTATCAACAGGTGCAATGGTTTGCGTGCCGTAAGCCAAAGCCGCTACCGCCTGGGCACCGCCAATGCGGTAGACCTCTGTGACCCCAGACAGTTTGGCCGCCAGACAGACCAATGGATTGATCACACCATCTGGCGTAGGCACGGTTATGGCCATGCGCGAAACGCCCGCCACCTTAGCTGGGATCGCATTCATCAACACACTTGAGGGGTAGCTCGCGAGCCCACCCGGCACATAGAGCCCCGCCGCCGAGATTGGCGTCCAACGCCAACCAAGCGTGGCACCCGTATCATCCACCCAGGACTGATCCTGTGGAAGCTGACGTTCGTGATAGGCCGTGATGCGTTCGGCGGCGAGGCGCAATGCCTGGGCCTCGGCATCGGGCACTTTCGCGCACTCAGCGTCGATCTCTTCTTCTGACATCCGAAGGGTTTCGGGCGTGAGCTCCAGGCGGTCGAACTTCTGAGTATAGGCCAGCACGGCTGCGTCGCCCGAGGCGCGCACCTCAGCGATGATGTCTGACACAACCTGTGCCACATCAGGGCTGTCTTCGCGCTTGGCGGACAACAGAGCTTGGAACGCGGCTTCAAAACCGGGTTCAGAGGTGGAGAGAAATTGGGGCATCAGACCTGCGAATGAGAAGGTTTGGATTTAGAAGGAGCAAGATAGGGCCGTGTTACATCCGTCAAGCTGGCATCGATGGCTTCGACATCAAGCGCGATGGCCCCGTCGCCTGCAAATTGCAAGGTGAGCACCCCTGCTCCATCTTCACCTGGCTCAAATGAAATCGCCAAGAGCGACAACACAGTGTCATGCTCAGAGCGCACCAAACCTTGGCTTTTGACCCGCAGAACGCTGTCGATTGCCAGCACAGCTTGCACGCGCTCAAAAGCCCGCCCGCGCCGCTCAGCCGCTGGTACATCTTCCCAGCGAAAGCGGTTCGCAAGCAGCGAAAACCGACGCTTAGAGCTTTGCCATTTCATTTCCGTGATCGGCAAAACGGCATCCTGCAAAAGCGCAGACAAAACAGTGAGATCCTCCGCATCCTGAGCCATCAATCGAAGCGGCGCTTCTGCACCGTCTTCAAATGTTGCATCGCTTGAGAGGGATTGGCTTTGGCTCATACGCCGTCCACTCGCTCAATTTTTGCGCCAACGGCGCGCAGCTTTTCCTCAACACGCTCATAGCCGCGATCCAAATGATAAACGCGGTTCACGGTTGTATCTCCTTCGGCCGCAAGCCCCGCCAAGATAAGCGATACCGAGGCGCGCAGATCGGTGGCCATGACAGGCGCCCCCTTCAAGCGCTCAACACCCGTCACAGTGGCAGTGCCGCCCTGCACGTCGATCTTCGCGCCCATGCGACCCAGCTCTGGGGCATGCATGAAGCGGTTCTCGAAGATCTTTTCTTCCAGCACCGAAGTTCCGTCCGCAGTGCTTAGGAGCGCCATCATCTGCGCCTGCAAATCTGTTGGAAAGCCCGGGAAAGGCTCGGTTGTCACATCTATAGCATGCGCGCGGCCATTTTTGCGCGCGACGGTCAAGCTGCTCGGACCTTCGGTGATTTCCATACCCGTGGCTTCAAGCTTTTCGCAAAACGCCTCCACCAAAGAGCGCCGCCCGCCCATGAGTTCCACCGAACCGCCGCAGATCGCAGGCGTCAGCATGTAAGTTCCAAGCTCAATGCGATCGGTCACAACTGGATGCGTGGCACCGTGCAGCTTTTCAACGCCATGGATCGTAATGGTCGAGGTGCCAGCACCCTCAATCTGAGCGCCCATTTTCGTGAGGCAGTCAGCCAGATCGGTGATCTCAGGCTCGCGCGCTGCGTTTTTAAGCACCGTTGTGCCTTTAGCCAAGGTCGCTGCCATCAGCGCATTTTCCGTCGCTCCAACAGAAACGAACGGAAAGACCACGTCCCCACCTTTAAGGCCGCCCTTGGCCTCGGCGTAAACATAGCCATCCCGCAATTCGAGCGTGGCCCCCATGGCCTCCAAGGCCTTGAGGTGAAGATCCACGGGACGCGCTCCAATGGCACAGCCACCCGGCAAGCTGACCTCAGCCGCGCCCATACGCGCCAAAAGCGGACCCAGAACCAGGATCGAGGCGCGCATTTTACGCACGATATCATAATCCGCACGCAATGTACTGATATCAAAGGACGACAGAGCTAGAACTTTGCCATCTTGCATGCTGCTCACCTCCGCCCCAAGCGACTGCAAAAGCGTCGTCATGGTGCGGATGTCGCTCAAACGAGGTGCGTTCGTGAGCGTAAGAGGCTCATCGCTCAAAAGGGTTGCGGGCATAAGCGTAAGACAGGCGTTTTTTGCACCTGCAATGTCAATTTTACCGCTCAAAGGGCCAGAGCCCGTCACCACTATGCTGTCCATTTAACTGCCGTCTCCGCCTCGATTTTCGTCTGTTTTAGAGCTCGCTTCAGCGTCTGTTTCTGGGTCAGGCGTTTCCGCACGCGCGCGCGCCTGTGCTTTGCGCCTTCCCAAGTTGGCTTTTAAAGCCGCTTTGAGCCGCGCATCCCGGTCTGATTGCGGCTTTTGAGCCGCTTTTTTATCGCCTGTTTCACCCATGCCCCAGGCTTTACCGCAAGGCTTGCCGAGGGTCCAGAATAGGCTTGCGCGATTGGGGCATCTCGTCTAAAGCCCAGCGGCACGGCGCTGCTGTAGCTCAGTGGTAGAGCGCACCCTTAGTAAGGGAACCTAGGTTAGAAATAGGTTCATCTTTTCAGAGAGTTGCGCTCAGAAATATCTTCTGGGGTGTGTGGCAGGGTAGAAATTTTGTGGTATTTTTACCACGCTTGATGTAGGGACGATTTCGGCGGTATGACCGCCCATATGCCGGGGTAGCTCAGTGGTAGTAGCGCGTCATTGGTAATGACGAGGTCGAGAGTTCAATTCTCTCTCCCGGCACCATCCC
>JBCDCE010000101.1:0-4318 GCA_039182515.1 Pseudomonadota bacterium
AGCTGGCTATTGACAAAAGGAAGAGTGCAAGACCCCTCCTGACGACTGCAAGTGGCGCTAGACTGCCGTGCATTGGGTCGACACGTGTTACTGTGACCCTGGAGGAGGAACAAGCAGAAATTGTTGCTGTGAACTTTGATTCAGGTCTCAGTTCCGCTTTGAAAAAATTGGATATTGAATTTGTCTATTCTAAAGATCCATTGGGCAAATTGGACATGCTAGATGCAGTGCTTTTTCGCAGATGGGAGAACGACCAAGGAGGAACAGAACCCAACTAGTAGAATTCGACACATTGGGCTCGAAACACTCACGCCTCCAAACAAAAAGACCCCGTGCGAGTGATGCACGAGGCCCTTCTGGGGGTAAACATTTGACCGCTCTTAGAGCGTGTCCGGAATATCGGAGCCTTCGCGGAACGGCCCGGTGGCCACACCGGGAGGGGCGGCGCCAGAGCAAACGGGCTTGCCGTATTGATCGAGCCGGGCCGACAAATAGCCTTCAACGCCGTCGTCAATAATCCAGTGATCACAGCCGTTTGGATCAACCCAGATGCCTGCTTTGAGCTGGCTCAGATCTTTTTCATCTCTGCCTGCATCAATTGTTTTGTCGTCTCGGTTGCCCCCTTCGCCCAATACGGCGACGGCACATCCGCTGACCGACAATGCAGCGAGGAGAAGCGTGAGTTTCGTGAGTGATCTAAGCATGGATTAGCCCCCCAAATTAACGCAGGCAGAGAATTTCGACGCGGCGGTTGGCTTTACGCCCGGCCGCCGTGCTGTTGGCTTTTTTGGGCAAGCGTTCGCCATAGCCGCGCACATCCGCGATGCGCGCCCCAACTTTTTGGGCTACTTTGGCCACCGCATTGGCACGATTGAGCGACAGACGCAGGTTGTAAGCGTCGCTGGCGCGGCTGTCGGTATGGCCCGAAATGATGTAGCTTGTTGCACCGGCTTTATTGAAGAACTCTTCAAGCGCTTTGCGCGCGCCTGCATTGAGGCGGTAGCTATCGGTGGCAAAAAACTGATCGCTGTTCAGCTCACCACAGGTGCGACCGCGGCGACATACTGGGATGCCTTGGCGTGTCACATGGGGGGTCATATAGCCTTCAAAGCCATCGTCCATGACCCAATGTTCACATCCATCTGGATCCACCCAGATTGTAGGGACGTAGCGCTCACCGAGAACCGTGCGGGCAACACCGTTGATTTTGCCCGTTACGGTGCCGTCCCCATTTGTTGTCACATCGCTGTTTTGTGCCGCGACAGGAAGCGCCAAAGCGGACGCAAGCGCAGCGCCCAGCATCGCGCGCGTGAAACGTTTATAAATGCCCAACTGCTCAGATCCTTTGCCTGTCTCTTTGCCTGTGTCTTTTTATGTGCCGTTTTCGGCTTTTTAGCGCGACCCCGGCATCCGCGGCCCTTATTTCGCACGTATTTTGCGTCGTAGTGTAGCAAGTTTGGGCGTAATGTGAAGCATTATTCATAGATATTGAGTGCGCCTCATCATTCAGGGGTTATCTACTCACGAGATACACCTAGGCGCTGGTGATAAGTGTTCCACCCAGAGAATTGGGCTGACTGTCGATGATCTCAACATCGCGAATTTGGCCAATGTGTTCCGGACCCGCTTGGACATGCACCGCATGCAAATAGTCCGACTTGCCGATCAATTGGCCCTCTTTGCGCCCTGGCTTCTCAAAAAGCACTTTCACGCGGCGGCCGACCATCGTGTCTTGGATCGCTTTTTGCTGGGTGTTCAAAAGCTCTTGAAGGCTTTTTAGCCGCGCGCTGGCCACATCTGGGTCCACTTGCGCGCGCTCTGCCGCCGGTGTGCCGGGGCGCGTTGAGTACTTAAAGCTGAAGGCTTGGCCGTACTGAACTTCGCGAATGAGTGCCATTGTGTCTTCAAAGTCTTGGTCGTCTTCGCCTGGGAACCCCACGATGAAATCGCCTGAAATCAGAATGTCGGGCCGGGCCGCGCGGATCTTCTCGATCAGCCGAATGTAGGCTTCGCCCGTGTGCTTTCGGTTCATCGCTTTGAGCACTTTGTCCGAGCCCGATTGAACCGGCAGGTGCAGGTAAGGCATAAGTTTTTCGCAGGCGCCGTGCGCCTCGATAAGCGCGTCGTCCATATCGTTTGGGTGCGAAGTTGTGAAGCGAATGCGATCTAAGCCATCGACTTCAGCAAGCGCCCATACGAGGCCTGCCAGGCCTTTGTCGTGCCCGTGATAGGCATTCACGTTTTGCCCCAAAAGGGTGATCTCGCGCACGCCGCGCTCCACCAAGTCCCGGGCCTCTGTGATCACACGATCTGCAGGCCGGCTCACTTCCGCCCCGCGCGTGTAGGGTACGACACAAAACGCACAGAACTTATCGCAGCCCTCTTGCACCGTCAGAAAGGCCGTGGGGCCGCGCTTGGCTTTGGGGCGCTTGGCGAGGTGGTTAAACTTGTCTTCTTCTGGAAAATCAGTGTCGAGCGCCTTCTTGCCTTGCCGAATGAGCGCATCCATCTCAGGCAAGCGGTGATAACTTTGTGGCCCCACCACCAGATCAACCGCGGGCTGACGGGTCATAATCTCTTGACCCTCAGCCTGCGCCACACAGCCCGTCACACCCAGTTTAAGATCGGGGTTCTTGGCCTTGAGCCCTTTGAGGCGACCCAGCTCGGAATAGATCTTTTCTGCCGCCTTTTCGCGGATGTGACAGGTGTTGAGCAGAATAAGGTCCGCGTCCTCAGGCGATTGCACCGTTTGATATCCCTCAAGGGTCTCAGCCATACGTTCGCTGTCATAAACGTTCATCTGGCACCCGTAGGTTTTGATAAAGAGCTTTTTCGCTTGCGCCATGACATGCTTTCCAAAGGTTGAAGGCTTCCTTTATATCTAGGGGATAAAAGGCGCAATCATAAGAGCGGATCTAGCAGACATGGCCCTTCCACAGCCCCTTTCGCCCAAAGCGCCCTCTCTGGCCAGCGGGCCCCCAACGGGCCGCTTTGATAGCTTTGACGATTTTGCCGCCAAACTGCCCAGCTGCTTGGCGCCGGGGCCCATCGCTGTGATCTTTGTGGAGGACAGCATCGAGGTAAACTCGACCATTTCGCACCACTTGGGTCTTGGCTTTGGCACGATCGTCGTGCTGGCGCCTGAAGATTTGGAGATTGAGGTAAGGTTAAGTGAAAAGGTGATCCGGATCACCTACCGCGCCGTTCAATCGCCAGACTTCGCGGATTTTTTGAATAAAATCATCGCCAAAGCACCAAAACGCTGGATCTACTACTGCTTTAACGCCGAATACCTTTACTATCCGTTTTGCGAAACACGGCGCATTGGGGAGATGCTGGCCTTTCATGCCGAAGAGCGGCGTGCGGCAATGTTGACTTACGTGATCGACATCTATGCCGAGAACCTGCACCACTACCCAAACGCCGTGGACCGCCAGAGCGCGCATCTCGACAAATCGGGGTATTATGCGCTCAATCGCGAAGACCCCAATAAGGAATGGGCCGCAAAAGACCGGCAGATGGATTTCTTCGGCGGGCTCAGATGGCGCTTTGAGGAGCACGTGCCGTGGGAAAAGCGCCGCATTGACCGGATCGGCATTTTTCAAAGCAAGCCGGGGTTAAAGGTCTTGGCAGATCACCGGCTGTCGATTGAGGAGATGAACACCTATGCCTGCCCTTGGCATAATAACCTGACGGCTGCGATATGTTCGTTTCGCACCGCGAAAGCGCTCAAGCGCAACCCAGGCTCAACATTCGATATCCAGACCTTTAAATGGCACAATTCAACGCCGTTTCATTGGACATCCCAGCAGTTAATGGATTTGGGACTCATGGAGCCGGGCCAATGGTTTTAAGAAATCAACCTTAGGCCTCTGTATCTTGGCGCTTAGGTCTTACGCAAGCGGATCACAACGTCCACTTTCGCAATCTCGGCGCCCTCAGGCACATTAGGCAAACGCGCGATCTCAAGTTGATCGGCAGGCGCATCTGTGAGCTTGGCCTCGTCTTCCCAATAAAAATGCGGGTGATCGCTCATGTTCGTGTCAAAGTAGCTTTTGGCACCATCCACTGTAATTTCGCGCATCAGACCCGCATCACAAAAGGCGCGCAACGTGTTGTAGACGGTGGCAAGCGAAACATCTGCGCTGGAGCGATTGGCCGCCTCAAACAGGCTTTCGGCCGTCACGTGCCGGTTGTTGCCGTCCCCAACAAGCAGGGTCGCCAAAGCAACGCGCTGGCGCGTTGGGCGAAGACAAGCGCTGGCCAACCAAGTTGACGCGCGGCTGTGAGGATCCGTTTTCAAGTCAGTAACCTCATG
>JBCDCE010000102.1:0-4300 GCA_039182515.1 Pseudomonadota bacterium
ATCGACAACAGCAAACTCGTACAACTCTTGCCGGATTGGCGCCTCAAGCCTTTGGGCTTTTATGCTGTCTGGCCGGACAAATCGCGACGCGAAAGTTTGGCGCTTTTGTTCGTGCGCTTTTTGGCGAGGAACTATAACCCTTCGTACAAATGAAAAAGAACGTTGGTTTAGGTCCAACCCAACATTCGATGTTTAGAAGCCGTCTGTATTTAAACTAGCAACGTCCGAAACGGTTTGTAGGCTAGACGACCGCGCCACCGATTAGGTCGGCGGATGTTTTCTACCGTCAATGCCCAGAAGAAGCGCAATAACATGGCAGCAAAAAAACCAGAAAAAAAGATAGATTTTAGTGGGTTATTGGCTTTAAATGGTGCCCCCACACGGACTCGAACCGCGGACCTACTGATTACAAATCAGTTGCTCTACCAGCTGAGCTATAGGGGCATGCTTCGCCAGCTCCGCGCGTTTAGCCTAGGTAAAGTGCGATGACAAGGGCTTTAACCGCCCTCAACGAACTCAATTCAGACCAAAAAGAGAACTTTGAACTTGAGAGCAAACGGCGCAGTTTTGCATACTATATTTATGTGTTCTGGTCTTCTTTCTCATAACCACGAAAGTGAGCAAGGGTCATGCCGTTTTTTCCGATGAAAGTTCTGCTTTGCGCCATGGTGGCCGGCCTTTGGGTGCTGCCAGCCGAAGCGCAACAGCGGGTCGAGGAAGGTGCGGAGATGACAGCTAGCGGGCAGGCCTATTTAAAAGCATTGCGATTTCGAGGAATTGAAGCGGACGTTGCATATTATGATCCCTCTCGGCCGCCCCCAGATCTCGAAAAAAGTAAAACGCCCGATCCCAGCAGGCTAAATGTGGACGTCAATCTGGATCGCGAGCAAGGCACGCTTATTGTGAACGCGCTTTCGTTGGCGGCGCTATTGGGCATCGCCTATTTGTTCTTGCGATTTGGCGGCCAGTTTTCGGTGTCTCTGCGCGGCGATCAAGATGCCGATCGAGACCCGGGTGACGTTAATCAAAGCTATGACAAATTGGCTTCTGTCCCCGAAAATCTGGATGTCATTGTCCGAATCCAGGATCGCAAGCGAGCCTTGATCACCCTGGCTCAAAGCGCGTTGATCCGAGCAGTGAGGGACAATGGCCTCTTGCTGCAAAGAAGTTGGACGGCGCGCGATGCGTTTCGTCGCTTGCCGTCTGATATGCACCACAGAGATGCACTCCGGGATCTTGTGGCTGCAGGGGAGCGTGTGCTGTTTGGCGGTCGCGATGTGTCAGAGGCAGATTTTCAGGATCATCTTGACCAGATACGCCCCCTTTTTTCTGACACCGCCGCATGAGCGTGAGAGCCAACTCTTCGATAAAGTCGGTCAAGCCGGAAACGCTCATTTTTGGCATGCTCGTCCTTGTGGCGTTCGGCGTGCTCTTCTTCCTAACCGCGCAGCGCCAACAGGCATTGCGCGCCTCGCCCGTAGGGTTTGATGGCTTGCACATCTGGCTGGCGCATTCAGATTTGCCGGCGCAGACCTTTACTGGTGGTTGGGCGGTGGATCTTGCTTCGGTCGATGCGTTGGTTCTTCCTCTTTTCGATACGCGGCTTGATCGCGCGCGGGTGCGGCCGCAGTCCAAAGAAGAACTTTTGTTTCAGCAAGATGAAACCGATCAGCGCAAAGATGTCCTGCGTGAAAAAGCGGCCATGGTGCCAAGCCTGCTCATCTTGCCAAAATGGCGTTCCGGAATGCGCCTCACCGGTCTGTCGCACCCGGCATTATTGGTCGAAGAGGAGGGTCTCGCGGCTGCGTTGCGAGGTCTTACGGGAGAAGAGATGCGTGTGGGACGCATTGCCGTGCCGTTCACTGATTTTGACTACATTGGACCAAACGAAAAACGCCTGCGTGCCCGGCTCTACGTGGCGCAAGTGTTTGACGGGGTCGGTTGTGAACCTGTTATTGGTACACGCGGGCAAATGGTGCTTGGGTCGTGCCCCATCGAAGGCAGTGATCGGCGGGTTTTGTTGCTGTCGGACCCCGATCTGTTCAACAATCATGGGCTTCGCCTTGGCGACAATGCAGAGATCGCCCGGGCGCTCTTTTCCACATTCGCAGATCAAGGTCAGATCCTGATCGATTACTCTGACGGAAACTGGATCGTGGATCGAACAGCCATCCCAGCGAGAGGACGCAGGTGGTCCGACCTGGCCCGGTTTTTTGAACCGCCATTTTCCGCGATGTGGGTGAGTGCGGCTTTGGTTTTGGCGTTGCTTTTGTGGCGCGCAGGCCTGCGTTACGGGCCCGTCATGCAAGAGCAAAGCGAGATTGAGGCGTCAAAACTGCAAGCGATCGCTGCGCAAGCCCGGCTTTTGCGTTTGACCGGGCAAGATGGGGCACTTTTGGCGGACTATGTGCAGGCGCGCCTGGCTTCGGTGGCGTTTCGCCTTTTTGGGCCAACCGGGACTCGCGCGAGCGGCGATCGCGAGGCTCTATTGCGGCACACGGGCCGGCACCATCCGGAAATGGCAACGCACCTGCAAACTGCTTTGGCGACGATTGATGGCTTGCCTGCGCGCCTTCCTGCGCGAGATGCCATCACACACGTTGATGCCCTAGAGACGATTTTGGAGACGATCACACATGACACTTGAAACCCTTGGCCACAGAGCGGACGCGCTTCGATCTGAAATCGCAAAGACCGTTCAGGGCCAGGATGAAATCATCGACCTGCTGCTGGTCGCGCTTTTCGCGCAAGGCCATGTCCTACTGGAAGGGCCGCCGGGGACTGCCAAAACGTTGCTCGCCCGGTCCTTTGCTTCGGCCATGGATCTGGAGTTTGATCGCATCCAGTTTACGCCCGATCTGATGCCGGGTGACGTTCTGGGCGCATCAATTTTCAACTTCAAAACCAATGCCTTCATTCTGACCAAAGGGCCGGTCTTCACACAAGTGTTGCTCGCTGATGAAATCAACCGAGCACCGCCCAAGACCCAAGCCGCTTTGTTGCAGGCGATGAATGAACGCGTGGTCAGCATTGATGGTGAGGATTACGACCTTGGGCGCGAATTCTTTGTGATTGCCACGCAGAACCCCATTGAGCAGCAGGGCACATATCCTCTGCCAGAGGCACAGCTCGACAGGTTTCTCTTCAAGGTGGACATCGCGTTTCCGCCTACCGATGTGGAAATGGCGATCCTGCAGCGCCATGCCACCCAATCGCTCGACAGTCGCGCCGTAACCAAAGGCACGCAAAAGGTGCTGACAGCTGCGGAACTGGCGGAGAGCCGGGCTCTGATCGATAGCATAATTCTGGAAGATGACATCCTGGATTACATCCTCAGACTGGTGCGTGCGACGCGCTCTGACGCCGAGATTGCGTTTGGCGTCTCCACGCGAGCGGCGGATGCGTTGGCCGGTGCCGCGCGGGCTATGGCGGCGCTCTCGGGGCGTGATTTTGCGCTCCCCGACGATGTGAAAACGCTATTTCTGCCAGCCATGCGACACCGCATTGTTCTGGGGCCGGGTGCTGAGATCGAAGGGCGCAACGCCGATCAAGTTCTTGAAAACATCCTCAACCAAATCGAGGCGCCGCGCTGATCCGTCCATCCAAAACCGCGCTGGCTTATGGCTGTGCTGCGCTCTTGGCCAGCGTTTTGATCGCTGTCTTGAGCCCGGACACACCTCAGTTCGCCCTGATCATCTGGGCGCTCCTTGCGATTTTGGCTTTAGCTGATCTTCTGCTTACTGGACGGCCTCGGAGTGACCTTACGTTTGACGTCCCGGCCGAGGTTTTTGTGGGTGAGGCCGCGGAGTTCACGCTCGATGTGACACCGTGGCGGCGGGGCATGCGATCCAAGCTCGATTGGCCCGTTGGGCTTTCGGGGCCTGTCGATGTGGCGTTTGAAAACATGGGTGACCGTGCGCGGGCAGTGATCCCGACCCGAGCGGTTCGGCGCGGTACATGGGAGATTGCGCAGATCTGGGTGACATGGCCGTCTCGGTTTGGATTTTTCGACTATATCCCCCGAGTTCCTGCAGATCTCAGCGTCAAGATCGTACCCAACATTCGCCTCGTGCAGTCAGGGCAGATCACCACCACGGTGACGTCAGCGCTTTACGGCGTGAAGGAAAACCGCGCGATTGGGGATGGCTCTGAATTTCATCAATTGCAGGATTTTGTCCAGGGCATGGATGTCAAAGCGATCGATTGGAAACGTTCGGCGCGCCGCCGTGCACTGGTGGTCAAAGAGCTGCGTGCAGAGCGCAATCACCATGTGATTGTGGCGCTCGACAATGGGTATCTG
>JBCDCE010000103.1:0-4125 GCA_039182515.1 Pseudomonadota bacterium
CCGGATCCCCGAATACATTGCCCGAGCCAAAGACAAGAATGACGAATTCCGCCTCATGGGCTTTGGCCACCGGGTCTACAAAAACTTTGATCCGCGCGCGAAGGTTATGAAACAGTCAGCCGACGAAGTTTTGGAACTTCTTGGTGTTGAGAACAATCCGATCCTGCAGGTGGCAAAGGAACTCGAAGCCGCCGCGCTGGCTGATCCTTACTTCGCTGAGAAGAAACTATTCCCGAACGTGGATTTCTATTCGGGCATCATTCTCGAAGCGATGGGATTTCCCACATCAATGTTTACTCCGATCTTTGCAGTCAGCCGCACGGTCGGCTGGATTTCGCAGTGGAAAGAGATGCTGAGCGATCCACAGCTCAAGATTGGCCGTCCCCGCCAGCTCTACCAAGGCGATACGATGCGCGATTACGTGGAAATCGAAAAACGCTAGGCCGCCCGGCTCAAATCGAGACCCGAAAAAAACGCCGCTCTGACATCAGGGCGGCGTTTTCATTTTCACGTTTGACGAGATCAAAGACGATCAAGACGCAGACGTCTTACCGCCCTTCATAACTTGGGGCACGACTCTCAAAGAACGCAGTCACACCCTCTTTGAAATCGCGCGAGCGTCCACATTTCCCCTGCAAACGCGCTTCTAGTTCAAGCTGGGCTTCAAAATCGTTTTCCCACGAACCACGGATGGCGCGCTTGAGCTGCTTGTAAGCTACCGATGGACCTGTGGCGAGTTGAGCTGCCCTTGCTTGCCAGTGTGCCTCGAACGTATCGTCCGCGACGGCCTCCCAGATCATTCCCCACTGATCAGCCTGACGCGCTGTCACGGGTTCTGCAAAGAGCGCGGCCCCCATTGCTTTGGCCGCCCCAATCTGACGTGGCAGCCAATAGGTGCCTCCAGCATCCGGGATCAGCCCAATCCGTGTGAAGGCCTGCAGAAAGTAGGCGCTTTCCGTGGCAATCACGACATCCGCCAACAAGGCTAGGTTGGCCCCTGCCCCGGCCGCCGGGCCATTTACTGCGCTGATGGTCGGAATTGGGCTGTCGGAAATTGCGCGCAGCATCGGAACATATTCGTCTCGCAATACGCGCTCGACGTCCAAGCCAGCCGCGTTGCCCTTGTCCGTCAGGTCCTGTCCTGAACAAAAGGCCTTTCCATTTCCTGTTAGGACCAGCACGCGAGCTGCCTGCCCAGCCTGCCGTACAGCGCTGGTGATCTCTGCGCGCATCTGCACATTGAGGGCATTCATCTTTTCCGGTCGGTTGAGCCGCAGCACAGCAACATCGTCAGCGATGTCGAGCGTGATCGTATCATAGGTGGTCACTGGGAGCCCTCCGCATATCTGTCGGAGCCAGTCAAACCGTAAGCTGGGCGAAAAGCAAAGCCCGACATTGCGTCATTCGGTTACGTTTTGCTCTCGTCTTTGAGGATCTCGCGCAAACGCGCCTCTTCTTCATCGCTCAGCGCCGGAGACTCTACGCCATCCTCGGCAAGGGCCGCCGCTTGGGAACGGCTGCGAACGTAGCCAAGGCCAACGCCAGCCGCAAAACAGAGCATAATCGGCGCGGCCAACCACAGCAGCAGGTTAGAGCCTCGCGTGGTCGGATTGAGCAGCACATACTCACCGTAACGCGCAACGATGAACTCGACCGCCTCTTCGTTACTGTCGCCCGCAACCAGACGTTCTCGCACCAAAAGGCGTAAATCCCGTGAGATTGGCGCATCGCTTTCGTCAATGTTCTCGCTGCGGCACACCGGGCATCGCAAACCCGCTGAGATATCGCGCGCCCGTTCTTCAAGTACAGGATCGTCGAGCACTTCGTCGGGCTGAACGGCCAGCGCAGGCACCGCCAAGATCCAAATCGCAATAGCAAGTCCAAGGCGTTTCATTCGGCTGGGACTCCGTTTGAGACCGCGTTTTTACGCGCGCCCGCCGCCACGCGGTATCGCCGATCAGTTAGCGACAACACACCGCCCAAGGCCATCAAGATGGCGCCGCCCCAGATCCAATTTGCCAATGGCTTGTGATAGGTCCGGAGCGCCCAACCTCCGCTGATCTGCGCATCGCCGATCACAACATACATATCGCGCAAAAATCCGATATTCAGAGCAGCCTCTGTGGTAGGCATGCCGGCCACAGGATAAATTCGTTTCTCCGGCGTGAGCACGCCAACCTCTCGGCCATTCTTGGCCAAATCGATGATGGCTTCGGTTGAAAAATAGTTCGGGCCTTCAAACTGACGTACATCACGCAATGTAAGCGTATATCCCGCCATCTCGAAGCTTTCGCCGACCTGAGCGACGCGGATATCCTCGGTCTCCCAGGCCATCATGCCAGCAACACCGGCCATTGTGACGCCAAGCCCACCATGGGCTACAGCCTTGCCCCAATCAGCACCCGGCAGCCGGAACAGCCGGCCGATGCGGTTAGATCCACGACCTGTGCGGCTCCACAGATCGACGGCTGCGCCGGATATCAACCATGCGCCGAGCGCCATACCAATAGGCCCGAGCGCACTGCGCCCGGTTTGCATAGCCCAGGCCAAGGCCCCAACAGCCAGCGCCAAAGCCAAAGCTCCTCGTAAAGGCCGAAAGGCTTTACCAAGCTTTGCACGCTTCCATGGCAACATCGCACCCACTGGCAAAATAGCCCCGAGGGCAAGCATGAAAGGCGCAAAGACGACATTAAAGAAGGGAGCGCCAACGCTGAGTTTGCGGTCAAAGAAAATCTCGGCGACCAAAGGCCAGATCGTGCCTACAAAAATCACAAGCGCCGAGACGGCCAGCAAAACATTGTTGGCCACCAGCATGGATTCCCGGCTGACAACGCCAAAAACGCCCTTGGCTTGCAAGACACCCGACCGCAAGGAAAACAGGGTCAGACCCAGCATCATGAAAACAGCGGTGATCAGCAGCAAAAACTGCCCACGCTCCGGGTCATTTGCAAAAGCATGGACCGATGTCAGTACGCCGGACCGAGTGATGAAGGCCCCGATCATGGAAAATCCGAAGGCCAAGATCGCCAGCAGAATGGTCCAACTTTTCAGCGCCTCGCGCTTTTCCACGACGATGGCCGAATGAAGCAACGCCGCCGCGATCAACCAAGGCATGAAAGAGGCATTTTCCACGGGGTCCCAGAACCAGAAGCCCCCCCAACCCAGCTCGTAGTAGGCCCACCATGACCCCAGTGCGATACCAACCGTAAGAAAGAGCCAGGAGGCCAGCGTATAGGGGCGCACCCACCGCCCCCAGGCGGCATCCACACGTCCCTCGATCAGCGCTGCAACAGCGAAGGAGTAGGTTACCGATAAGCCCACATATCCGAGGTAAAGGAACGGTGGATGAAAGGCCAAACCCGGATCTTGCAGCAGAGGATTGAGATCCTGTCCGTCAAAAGGCGGCACAGCAAGACGCAAAAAGGGGTTCGAGGTGAATAGGATAAAGGCAAAAAACGCAGCTCCGATCATTGCCTGCACAGACAGCACCCGGGCTTTCAGGGTCGGTGGCAGATTATCACCAAACCAGGCGGCAAAGCCTCCGAACAACGTCACAATGAGCACCCACAACAACATCGAGCCTTCGTGGTTGCCCCAGACGCCCGTAATTTTATAGAGCAGCGGTTTGGCCGAATGACTGTTCGCCGTGACAAGTTGGACAGAAAAATCTGACGTAATGAACGCCCACGTCAACGCTGCAAACGCAACTGCTGTCAGAAGAAACTGCAAGGTCGCAGCGGGCTCTGCCACAGCCATCCAACCCGGCCAACGCCGCGCTGCTCCAACAAGCGGTACAACCGCTTGGACCAGGGCGACCATGAAGGCGAGGATCAGTGCGAAGTGGCCTAGCTCGATGATCATGACCCTAGTGTAATCACTCGCGCCCGGGGTTCAATGCCAAGCGTTGCGACCCAAGATCACAGCGTCTGTAATCGTTTAAGCGCGGCTACGGTGCCAGTCGCTGAGGGCTGGATTGTCTCCAGGCTCGACCGCGGCAAGGGTCAGCGTGGCATCCGGGGACGTCACAGCGACGCCCGGGCTCTCCGCGCTCAACCTTCGCAGTTGGCGCAACCCGTCGATGACTTGAGGCGTTCGCGCCATAGAGGCCGCAATGGAGCGTTGAAA
>JBCDCE010000104.1:0-3969 GCA_039182515.1 Pseudomonadota bacterium
AATGCAGTTCAAAATCCAAACCTTTAGCATGACACTCATGGGCAAAGGCTATCATCGGCGTTACTCCGATGCCGCCCCCCATCAGGAAGTGTTTAGAGGCATGCGGCGCGAGCGGGAAATGATTGATCGGCTTGGAAATGAAAATCTTGCGGCCTTCGCTGAAGATCCCGTGCAAGAGCTTTGATCCGCCGCGCCCTTCGTCTTCACGCAAAACACCAATTTGATATTTGGAACGGTCGTTTGGATCGCCGCTGAGCGAATATTGGCGCATGTATTCAGGCGCAATCACAATGTCGATATGCGCGCCAGCCGACCACTCCGGGAGCGGCTGACCATCGAGTGAAGAAAACTCGTATTTGGTCACTTCATCGGTCATCTTTTCTGCCCGAGTGACTTCAACGCGGATGACCGGAGCGTCTTCTGGCGGAACAAATTGGTGAGACGTGGGCTGGGTCTCACCTGCATCTAGACGCCTTTGGTATTCCTTGGCCGTGATCAAGGCCTGATAGGCCTCGATCCCTTTTTCGCGGTCCATCGGGAAGGGAAATGGCCATGGCGGCGGGGCGAGGTCGGCGGGATAAACCGCAAGCGTTTGATCTGCGTAGTCGAGTTTTAAGTCAGTTTGTAGTTGGCGGTAATTGGGCGGCTCCTCATCTGGATTGATCATCTCGCAAGATCCGTCCGGCTGCCACTTGAGATCCCACCACCACCGTTTTTGAGGATTGATTTGGCCGTTGCCAAGCACGTCATCGAGCTTTGCCATGATCCCCGCCATCGCGGGCACGTTCATCGCCATCCAACGCAAGGGGCGCTCGTGTTGCAGGCCTTCAACGTTCCACGGGCAGGTTTTCATACAGCGCCCGCACATCGCGCCGCCTTTTTGAGTGAGGCGGTAGGTCGTGCATTTCTGGCTGTCAGACTTCCAGATCTCATAGCCATTAAACATAAGCTTGGGACCGGCCGTTATCGCGCCTGAGGGACATTCGCGCGCGCATTTGTTGCACGCCTCGCAAAAGGCCTGCATGCCAAAATCGATGGGCTTGTCGTGCGCCAAAGGCATATCCGTTGTGATCACCCCAGATTTCAAACGCGGGCCCAGAAACGGGTTCACAATCACCTCGCCAATCCGGCTGACCTCTCCCAGGCCGGACAGGAGCAGAAGCGGCGGATGGACAACTTCGCTATGCACGTTGGTGTGAACCTGAGCGCGGTAGCCGAGGTTGCGGATGTGTTTGGCCACAATACCGCCGAGCAACGAAAAACGCAGGTAGGCTCGCATTGATTGCACCACAGCGATCCAATCGTCCCCTGAGGAGCCTTCGGTGGTCTCGAACCCCTGATCGATGATGAAGCTGATGGCATTGGGGTGCTCTGGCGAAATTGGGTCGCCGTTGGCGTCGTGTGAATACCAAGCCCAATCGGGACAGCGCGAGATGCCCACAGCATCTGTTCCCAAGAAATACGCCACCGCCTTGATGCCCTCCGCGTTGGCTTGAGTCTCCAAAGCCTCCGGGCTGATGGTTGGAGCAGACGCGCCGTCTTGCAATACGAGGAACGCGCCCAAAGGACGCCGCAGCGCTTGAGCTAAAGGCGACTTTTGCGCGAAGTATCCCCCGCGCGAGGCCTCTTGATTGGCCTTTCCCATGTCCCCAAACTTTGAGCGCGCAAACATGTCCGCCCGCTTGGGCACGCGCACCACGCGGGCTTCATCAATAAAGGTGGTTGGTTTCTCAACACGGCGAAGCGTCTCAAACGGATGCGGGCCATTGGCATAGGAGCGTTTGGCAAAGGGATCGAGCGTTCGCGCGCTTTTCGCAGACCCAATCCCCAGCGCCCATGCGGCCCCTTTAGTCAGCGACTTGGGTTGTTCGGACAGAGGCGCTAGCGGCCCATCTGGGGTCATCTCAAAATCCGTTGTGACCACAGCAACCTGGAACCGATCACCCACAAATGGGTTGATCAAGGCTCCATTTTCCACGCTTGCGAGCCCTGCTGCAGCCGCAAGCCAGTTCAGATCGACATCCGAGGCGGACCCGCTGTGCGCCCGCGCCTCATATCCCAAAACTCGGAGATAATTCGCCACGACAACAGCCGTTTCGCTGGCGCGAACGGAAGCCCTGGCAGCCTGGGCATCTTGCATCCAAAGGAACCCCGCCTCATCAGGCTCTGGATCTCGGTTGAATGGGTAAAGAAGAACAATCGCATGGCTGTGCCCCTCAAGTGATTTTGGCGGCGCTTCGATACTGTCTTTGAGGTCCGCCATGGTTGTCTCGATGCCGGCGGCCAGTGACTTGATCTGTTTGGTTTTCAGCTCGTGCGCCAGGCGTGCAATACCAGCATTTTGGATCGGCTCTTCGAGACCCGCACTTTGGTTCATGCGCGCGATGCCAACCATTGGGGCGTCTTGAAAATAAGCGAAGGCTTTGATGTGTCGCGCCCGCTCGCTTGGATCTTCGGGGCATTTCGCCTTGGTTTTGTTCACGAGCCCATACCGGATCGCATCCAACATTGCTTGGTATTCGCCAAGCGCGTTAACGAGGGACGTTGAGCGATCTTTCCGCTCGACCTCGACGGGTCTCGTCTTTGGCACATCAACAATGACGCGCCCTGGTTGGCGCTTCATGCGCTCGAGAGGGAACGGACCGAGATCGAAGGCGCGTTTGCGGTTGGAGAAGATCGGGTCTGTCATGTTTTACTGAGACTTGCGCGCATCTAGTGCCGCTTGATGGGTTTGGGATCCACAAAGACCCGAACGGCTTTTTGCACATGTCGCTCAACCGTTGGCTTGCCAGATCCGCCCCCAGGCTCACCCCAAATCAGAGTAAGCTCCTGGCCTTCGACCGCCAGGTCAGGCCGGATAGATGCAAGCGAAATGCAGGTGCGATCTGCCTCTGAATAAGCCGGGTAGAACGACACACCAACCTCCTTATCGCCCAAAAGAACCCGATCACTGGGCGCAACGGTGTAGTTTCCGACGGGCAATTCGATCTTTTTATATCTATCGCCTTCAGAAAAACCGCTTGCATAGATGTCGACCACATCCTCCGGGTTCCAAACAAGGCGCACCTTTTTCAGCTTTTGGTCCAGCGACATGGCCTCAAGAGCTGCGCGTCCGATAAAATCATGGTCGAATTTCACCATGAAGCCATAGCCCAAATCATAAGGTGTGCGATAGAAATCCTCGACACGCCCCGTAGCCAAAGAGCCGCCGATCGATTGGCGACCTTCTGGTCCCTCAGCTGGCAACCACGCGCGATAGTCGCGCATCTTTTCTCCTGTATAAACGGCTGGCAGGATCGAGCCGACCCAGCCTGACACAGCGGCAGTCACAGGATAAGTACGCCCACCGATCTGAGTCAGCCCATATTTTTCCCCTGCCTCAAGGATCAGCTGGCGGACCTCGTCCCCGTTGTCAGAAGGCCCCCAGAACTCAAAGCCCGGGAACCCTGACATTCGGTGATTGAGCGCAACAACCTCATGCGGCCCAACTTTAAATCGTCCCATTTTGAAAAACGGGATATCTGGTAATGACCCACCATTTAGGTCTTCAAAAAGCTTATCCGCGTTTGGGCCTTGCACCTGAAAGCGAAACCGCCTGCGATCCAGCAAACGCGGTGACGGCCGATCAATGTGTTCGACTTCAACGTCATAGTCGCCCTTCTCAGCGTGATAGCGCACCCAGTTTGCCGCCATCGGCTTTCCCACAAGGCTCACGGCGTTTTCGGTTTCGCAAAAGAGAACAGCATCCCCAATCAACTGGCCATCATAGTTGCAGACCACATACTGCTTGGCTTGCATTGGGCCGAAGCCATCAAAGGAATTGATCCCGAGATCCGACAGCAACCGGATCACATCTGGGCCTTGAAAGAAGACATCCGTCATGTGGTGCGACATGTTTTGAAAGATCGCTGAATTTCGCCAGGCTTTTTGTTCGTCAATCCAATTGGAGAACTCAGGTTTTACGGGAAA
>JBCDCE010000105.1:0-3883 GCA_039182515.1 Pseudomonadota bacterium
AGCCGGATGCTCTGTGCGAGTTTGTGCGTCAACGCCTTGGCTTCCAGATCGTGGCAGGCCTTCAACGCCAAGATGGAACATTGCCTTTGATCCAGCTGGCGCCGGAATGGGAGGACACCTTTTCGACCTATCAGATGGAGGCCGAACGCGGCGGGCTGGATGTCGCTTTGCCGCCCGATGTATTCAATGCCCTTGCGGTCGCGGTCGGGGAGGAAGTCGCAAGAGCTAACGAAACAGGTGCGTTTCCTGCCATTGTGACCTCCACTTTGAGGCGCCGTTTTCTACGCACGGTCCTGACGGCTAAAAGCATCACCAACCCGGTTTTGTCCTTCGAAGAGATTGGTCTCGAGGCGCGACCAGCGCTTTTGGGAGTTGTGCCAACATGACCGATCTTGCGGCTCTCTTGGACATCACAGAAGAGATCCTTTGGATACATTTTTTAGCGTTCTTACGCGTTGCGGCTGCGATTTCACTCTTTCCAGGGTTTGGCGAACAATCTGTTCCCGTGAGGGTCAAGCTTGGTCTGGCAATCGTGATGACGATGATCGTTGCTCCAGCAATCGCACCTTCGATTTTTCCGATGCAACATGATCCCCCGCCGCTTGGATTGGTTGTTCTGACAGAGCCGGTTATAGGGCTCTTGATCGGGCTTGGGATCAGATTGTTCATCATGGCGCTGCAAACGGCGGGCACTATCGCGGCGCAATCCACATCTCTTTCCCAGATCCTTGGCACACAAGGGGTCGAGCCAATTCCGGCTATGGGCCACCTTCTGGTCATTGGCGGCATAACGCTCGCCATGATCATGGGCCTACACGTGCGCTTGGCAGAGCTCGTCATCCTGACCTATGCGCTCTTTCCAGTGGCGCAATTTCCAAGCGGGTCTGCGGTATCCGTTTGGGGCGTTCAACAAATCGCTAGTGCCTTTGCCTTTGCCTTTAGCCTCGCGGCTCCATTCGTCATTGTTTCCGTGCTCTACAATCTCACGCTTGGCATCATCAATCGTGCGATGCCGCAAATGATGGTCGTCTTTGTTGGAGCACCTGTGATTACCGCTGCCGGTGTCACCATTCTGCTTGTAATGGCACCCTCGATGCTGTCGATTTGGGTCGAGGCGCTTGGTGGTTTCATGTCCAACCCATTTGGAGGGTGACAGTGGCCAAGCAAGACGACGACACCGACAAGTCATTTGAACCGACGCAGCACAAGCTGGATGAGGCACGCAAAAAGGGAGACGTAGCCCGATCCGCTGACCTCGACACTGCGGCCGGGTATGGCGGGATTTTAATCGTGGCGTTGGCCGCCGGTGCCACCTCGGTAGATCGTGCGGGCTCCGCCATGCGTCATTTGTTGGATCAGCCGGACATCTTGGCACGCGCGCTTTTCGAGGGGGCGGGTAGCGCAGCCTTCCTTGGAATCATGGTCTCACTGGTGTTCGCCATTAGTGCTTGGTTCCTAATCCCTGCTGGCCTCGTGGTTTTATCCAATTTGGCGCAGCGTAGTTTTGTGGTGGCACCCGAAAAACTGCGCCCCAAAGCCTCGCGTATCAATCCGGTACAAAATGCAAAAAACAAATTTGGGCCAACCGGGCTCTTTGAATTTGGCAAAAACCTGACCAAGCTTCTCGCGTTTTCCGTGGCACTTGGCGCGTTTTTGTTCGCGCGAAGTTCCGACATGGCTGGTGCCGTTCATGCAGAGGCTCGTATGGTGGGTGCTCTGATAGTCCAGATGATGGTGGAATTCATGGCCATCGTTCTGGCCTTGTCGCTTGGGATTGGTGCCATCGATTTCCTTTGGCAACGCTTTGATCACCGGCGAAAACTGCGTATGTCCCATCGTGACATTCGCGAAGAGCACAAGCAACATGAGGGGGATCCGCACCTCAAGCAGGAACGGCGTCAAAGGGCTACGCGCATTGCGATGGAACAAATGATGGCTGACGTACCAACGGCGGATGTGGTCATCGTGAATCCGACCCACTTTGCTGTCGCACTGAAATGGAGCCGACTTCCAGGGTCTGCGCCGGAATGCGTGGCAAAGGGACAGGATCACGTTGCCCTTGCCATTCGCGATCTTGCGTTCGAGACGGGCGTGCCTGTACATCAGGATCCGCCCACGGCGCGAGCGCTCTTTGCAACTGTGGAGATCGGTCAAGAGATCGCCCCTGATCACTATCGTGCTGTAGCGACCGCCATTCGTTTTGCCGAAACCATGCGTCGTCGTGCGCGGGTCTTTTCATGACGCCATTTGAACTGGAACGGTTGTCCCAACTCAGCCAAGCCCGGCAGGATGCCGATGCAGCGAAGTTACGGTCCTTTCACGCGGAGGAGAGCAGGATTCGCGCTCAATTGGCAGCTCTCAATACCACCCATAAAAGTGCGCGAGATCTGCCTACTCTAGAAACTCTGCCGCTGCACCGCGTCGGTGGGGATCTTCTTTGGCAAAGATGGGTTGGCCGTCGTCGGCGCGAGCTGCAGATGCAGCTGGCGCGCTGTTTAGCCAGCAAGGGTACAGCGCAACGTCACTTGCAAGAGAGCTTCGGCAAGAGCTCTGCTTTGCACAGTTTGAGGCGGGATGTTCAGGCGCGTGAGCTTCAGGCAAAGACCAAAAAAGAATTGGAGGCGGTTACGGAAATCGGCGTACTGCGGCGTTCTACATAATCGCCCAGGATCGGGACTGAGCAGTTGCTTATCAATCAGCCTATGAATGAATCTTGTGAAGAGCCTCAAAGATCCTGACGTGCAAGGTCCACGATCAGAACGCCAAATACACCTTTGGGCAAAATCTGGCGGGCCGTGTCTGTCAAGCCTGACCGCAAAATGTCTAGATTTCCCGCCTCAGTGAACGCACCGTCAAAACCGCCAATGTTGGCGTGATCGAACATGACCTGCAAAAGTGCGTCTCGTAGTTTCGGCTCGCGTTGAAAAACCACCTCGCGCAGACCCGTCTCCACCTCCAGGCTCAGCGACATGACGACAAGCGAGCTCACAGAGCTGTTGGACACAACAGGTACAACAAATTGATTGTTGAGCTTTACAAACTCGCTGCGCCCGTTGGTGTCTTCATCCATCTTATCTGGTTTTTTCATGTCTGCCGCAGATGATCCGGCATCTTCCGGTTTCATCTCCGCATTCGTCAGCGAAGCGGCGTCGCCTTTTTTGTTCGGTGGCTCTTGCGCAGGTTTCAGAAACCAACCAGCACCAACCCCTGCGCCGAGGCCAAAAAGAGTGAGGATTAGTGGCAGCATTATCGCGCGCATCTCGACCTCTTAAAATGGAAGTATGACATCAAGGACCTGCTGTCCGTAACGCGGCTGCTGAACGTCGGTGATCTGCCCGCGACCGCCATATGAAATGCGAGCCGACGCGATCTTGTCATAGGTGATCTCATTCTTGCGTGAGATGTCTTCGGGCCTGACGAAACCGCTCACCAACAACTCTCGGAGTTCAAAATTGACGCGTACTTCTTGCACGCCCTGAATTTCCAGAACACCATTAGGAAGAACCTGTGTGATCGTTGCGGCCACGCGTAGTGTCAGTTCCTCTTGGCGCCGTACGCTCCCGTCGCCAGCGGAGGACGCGTTAGACGAGATATCAACGGCATTGTCCAACGTGGCGCCGTCTGGAAGTTCGTCATTGATACGTTGCGGAATGCCGAAGAGCTGCGGGATCTGCAGGCCTTCGGACCCCGTGCGCGAACGTTGAGTTTGATTGGAGATCTGCGCCTCTTCATCGATCTCGATCACTACAGTGAGGATGTCGCCTTTCTGCATCGCGCGTCGATCCCCCAACATAGAGCCGCGCCCAGCGCTCCAAAGCGAGGCGCGATCCACACGACGGGAAGGATCGGCGACCGGAGGCAAGCCGCCATAGATCATAGCGGC
>JBCDCE010000106.1:0-3762 GCA_039182515.1 Pseudomonadota bacterium
ATTAACCTTAACGCCGATTAACCTTAACGCCGATTAACCTTAACGCCGATTAACCTTAACGCCGATTAACCTTAACGACGGACCAACACATCGCGTTTAGAGCTCTTCAGAGGTGTAAATTTTAGAGGTTTTCGGGCTGAGGCATACCCAGAACGTGGTAGCCGCCGTCTACGCAGATAATTTCACCCGTGGTGCAAGCGCCATAGTCTGATGCGAGGTACACGGCTGTTCCTCCAACCGCGTCGAGCGTTGCGTTGGAACGCAAAGGTGCATTTGCTTCTGTTTGCCGAAAGGTCTTGCGTGCGCCTCCAATGGCGGCTCCCGCCAGTGTTTTCATTGGCCCGGGTGATACGGCATTCACACGTATTTTGTCTGGTCCCAGATCATTGGCAAGATAGCGCACCGTCGACTCCAGAGCCGCTTTAGCGACACCCATAACATTGTAAAACGGCGTCACGCGGTTTGAGCCTTGATAGGAGAGCGTCAGGATCGTGCCACCATCCGGCATCAATTCAGAAGCCCTGCGCGCCACATCAATCAAGCTGTAACAACTTATGGACAGAGAGTTTTTGAAGTTCTCCCGAGAGGTGTTCACAAACCGCCCCGTAAGCTCAGACTTGTCTGAAAACGCAATCGCATGGACCACAAAATCAAGTGTGCCCCAACTCTCTTTGAGCTGCGCAAAGGCGGCGTCCATGCTGGCATCATCTGTCACATCAACGTCAACCATGAGTGTGGACCCAACGGACTCTGCCAAAGGCTCTACGCGCTTACCAAAGGCCTCACCCTGGTACGTAAACGCCAATTCCGCGCCTTGAGCCGCCATTTCTCGAGCGATCCCCCAAGCGATAGAACGCTCGTTGGCCACGCCCATAATCAGTCCGCGTTTTCCAGCCATCAATCCTGACATCAGATCACCCGTTATATTTTGACATCAACATGGAGCCGTTTGTGCCCCCAAATCCAAAGGAATTTGTCATCACCGTATCGAGCCCGGCCTTGTCCACCCTGGCCGTCGCAATCTCGGACGGATCTAGCGCTGGATCCAAAGTTTCCACGTTAATCGACGGTGCAATGAAATCGTTTTGCAGCATCAAAAGGCAATAGATCGCTTCTTGTGCCCCCGTGGCCCCTTGGCTGTGGCCTGTCATTGATTTGGTAGAGCTTATGGGTGGCGTGTTGCCTTGGCCAAAGACCCGGCGCACGGCTTCCACCTCACCCACATCGCCAACGGGCGTCGAGGTGCCATGAGCATTGATGTAGCTCACTTTGCGACCCTCAGGCAGAGTTTGGAGGGCGCCGCGCATCGCGCGCTCGCCGCCTTCACCGGAGGGGGCGACCATGTCGGCGCCGTCAGACGTGGCCGCAAAGCCCGTTACCTCTGCATAGATCGTGGCCCCGCGGGCCAGGGCGCGCTCTAAGGGTTCGATCACCACCATTGCGCCGCCACCTGCGATCACAAATCCGTCGCGATCCGCATCAAAGGCGCGGGAGGCGCGGGTGGGCGTGTCGTTGAACTTCGAGCTCATGGCCCCCATGGCATCAAAGAGGCAAGAGAGCGTCCAATCGAGCTCTTCGCCCCCGCCTGCAAACATCACATCCTGCGCGCCTAAAGCCACTTGCTGGGCTGCCATGCCGATACAGTGTAGCGATGTAGAGCAGGCCGACGTGATCGAAAAGTTAACGCCCTTGATCTTATAAGCCGTCGCCAAATTGGCGCTCACGGTCGAGGACATACATTTGGGCACAGCAAAAGGCCCGATGCGTTTTGTAGCGCCCGTTTTCATCACAGTTTGATGGGCCGCCAGCATCGCGGACGTGGAAGGACCCCCAGAGCCAGCAATCACACCCGTCATTGGGTTCACAACCTCTTCAGGGCTCAGCCCTGCATCTGCAATCGCTTGTCCCATGGCAATATGTGCGTAGGCCGCTCCAGGCCCCATGAATCGCAAGGTGCGTTTATCTATGTGGTCGGTTGGGTCAATCTTGAGCGTACCGGCGATCTGGCTGCGAAAGCCGTATTCAGCCATCTCTGCGCTGGCTTCGATGCCTGATTGCCCTGCTTTTAAGGCCGCTGTGACCTCGTCTGCGGAATTTCCTATCGGCGAAACAACCCCGATCCCTGTGATCACAACCCGGCGCATCGCGCTCTCCTTTGCGTTTTAGGTTGTGTAGGGGAGCAGGCATATCGGGGCAAGGGGGGAGCTCTGCGGTTTGTCTGTATACCTGGCCCGTCATTTCGGGCAGGGTCGCGAGGGTATTGTTGGAGAAAGACTTTGGGGCAGTTCATAAAATCGGCGCAGGCCGTTATCTTATGCGTTTTGGTTGGATGCGGAACGGGGGTGGTGGACCCAAACAAGCCGAGGCCTGTTCAAAATGACGCCCCACCCAGCGGGAACGCGTACACCATCGGCAATTGGAACCCCTCGCTTTATTTCACACATATGTCGGACGCGCGCCAATGCGCATCAGCAAAGCGAACAGATTGCACCCGCTCGTTCAATTTCGCCAAGCAAAATGCGACCTCTGACGATCAATATTTCAACGCAGCCCGCGATCACATCGCGTATTTTATGGCGCGCGGGGACATCTACAATGCGCACCGCATGGCGACGGATTTAGAAACCGCCGTGCCCGGATCGTCGTTTGTCCGTGAGTTTAAATCGGCAAACCCGATCCCGCGCGAAGAGGGTGGGTTTTCCGTGGGTAAGTTGATCATCGTGGCAGGCGCAGTGATGATCGCGGGCGGGTTGGCGGTTGATGCCTTGTGCAACCGAATGGACGAAGAGATCTGCGAAAACACGGGCGGCGGTACGCCGTCACCCAAAGAGGCGACCCCTGCGAGTTCATCCACACCTTCGCGTCCGGGGTCCAATCCTTCAGGTGCCCAATCTGGGTATCAAATCTTTGACCGCTATACCTATGTTCCAAATTCTCAAACGGTCATCGCGACCGGGAAATGCAACGGAGGATATTCATTCAAAGTCAGGTATTACCCCAATAACAATCCAACGCATTTCATTGGCATAACTAAAGGATCGTCTGTGCATGATGTTGCGACAAAGTTCTGTGGGTAGCGCGTGACCGTTGAAATCAGCTTTCGCTGAGCGCGACTTTCATGTCTTTAACCTGGTAGATTTCCTCACCGTCGGCTTCCACTCGGCCATTGGCCACGCCCATGGTCAGGCGGCGGGTTTGGATCGCTTTGGTGAAGTCCACGTAGTAGGTGAGCATCTTGCGATCAGGGCGCACCATGCCTGTGAGTTTCACTTCGCCAACACCCAGAGCATAGCCGCGCCCTTGCCAGCCGCGCCAACCAAGGTTGAAACCTGTGAGTTGCCAAAGCCCATCAAGGCCCAAACAGCCGGGCATGATCGGATTGCCAGGAAAGTGGCAGTCGAAAAACCACAAGCCGGGCGTGATATCAAATTCCGCCACCACATGGCCTTTGCCATGTTCGCCGCCATCATCGGAGATCTCCGTGATCCGGTCCATCATCAGCATGGGGGGCTCAGGAAGCTGCGCGTTGCCAGGGCCAAAAAGCTCCCCGCGTGCACATTTCAAAAGGGCATCTCTGTCAAAAGAGGTGGGGTACTGCGACATATCGTGAAGGCCTCCCTTGCTGGTCGGGAAGCCAGCGCTTGTTTTGAAGGTGTCCTACAGCTTGGTCTAAGGCTTCGCAAGGTGGCGCGCTTCGACGCATCAGGGCCCAGATTTTGCGATTTTGATTGAATATTGGCTGTGAGGCACTGTATAGGAAAG
>JBCDCE010000107.1:0-3747 GCA_039182515.1 Pseudomonadota bacterium
CGGCAATGATCTTCATCGCGGCTTCGACGTCATTTGCGTTCAGATCTTTCCACTTCGCTTCAGCAATCTCACGCAATTGCTTGGGGCTGACGGTGGCAACGGTGTCGCGGCCCGGGTTGGTCGCGCCGGATTTCAGCTTGGCGGCCTTGCGGAGGTAGTAAGACGCAGGCGGCGTCTTGATGTCCATCTCAAAGGACTTGTCCTGGTAGTAGGTGATCACGGTGGGGCATGGGGCGCCTGGCTCCATGTCCTGCGTCTTGGCGTTGAACGCCTTGCAGAACTCCATGATGTTGATGCCGCGCTGACCCAGCGCCGGACCGACCGGCGGGGATGGGTTGGCTTGCCCGGCAGGCACTTGCAGTTTCATCTTGCCAGCAAGTTTCTTGGCCATGAGACCTCTCCTTTTACAGCGTCTGATCCATCGCGATGGTCAGACAGGTTTGCCCGTGGTCCGGTGCAGTTGCGCGCAGCTGCCGCCTCCCACGTATGAATCGCGTGTTTGCACGATGGGTGGCAGATAACGGCTATGTGCGGGTTAAGCAAGCAGGTTGGCTTACTGCAGCAGATGATCGGCGAGAGGCCAAATCTTAGATTTTGAACGCGCACCCATCGCAGTTTTGAGAACAGCTCCGAGACGCAGAAAACATGACAGGCGCGATGTAGCTCTCGCTGCGAAGAAGCCACCACATCTTTGCTTTATAAATTGCATTCTGCCAAAGGGTCTTGCACAGCTTTGGCAGAATGCTTTGGAAGAGCGCGGCTTGCCCGGTACACACCTCACACAGCGCCATGATATGCCCTGTTGTTAGCGCGCTCCGATCCGGGCAACCTTTCCGTCGAAGGTTGGTACGCTCAGAACAAACTGGTCGGTTGGATAGCACAAAGCTTGTTCTTCTAGCATCCCAATGGCAATGGCCTCGCCCATACGCAGACTGTCATAGTAATCTGTGAAATAGTGGACACCTCCCATGTTGCGGCCAATTGAGATATTCGCCGCAAGCTTATTGAGCTCCCCCTCCAGTTTCAGGAAAGGCCCGTCGGTTGAAAGTACAAGACTGCTGCCAAGAGCGCCGGGCGTGTCATCTGGCCTGTAGGCCACCGGGCTATCGCCGGGCTCTTTGCCCAGAAATGCGTCACGCCCGCCGCGACGGACAAACACGGCATCGGTGTCAAAGAATGCCTTGAGGATGGTCACGCACGCTCCGGCAACGGTCGCGTGACCTGCACCATATGCCGGATGCATGGGCGATCCTTCCTGGAACGCCATCGGCAACAAGGCGCTTCCCGACGCATTTGCCGCCTGAACAGCGGCTACCGTCGGCGCGATTGATGCGGCCAATTCCTGAAATGCGGCGGCGGCATCAGGACACTCGGCAATCACATCGGGTTCGTTGGCATATTCAATCCGACCTGCCAAGGCCTCTGGCCGCAAACGAAGATGCACGTTGTACTTTTGGTACCGAACCGCCTTTAAGGCACGGGTGGCAACCTCGGTCACAAGCGACAGGATGTGCGGCCCCCCGAACAAGGCAAATCCAGTGGCCTGAAGCTCCATCGTGGTGTGCGTGTTGTTGGGTTGAACAGCAAAGAGATCGCGCCCCCCGGCAAGATGCGCAAACCCGGCATCGAAGGGTGTTCTCATGCCCAACAAGATCAGACACGCGTTGAGATAGGCCTGATAGAGCGCGTCATCGTGCACATAGGTTGCCAGATCCCGTGGGGTTGTGATGAAGCGGCGCGGGTCGCTGGTGAAAAGCGTGTTGTTGTCCCGCACATTTCGACCTCGCTGAACCGCCAGCCAATCGTTTCGCGTGGTCATCCAATCGGTCTGGGCCGCAACCGCAACCCTTTGGTCGACCGTGTGAGCGCCATAGGCAATGAGCCCGCTTGCAACGGTGTCTGTGCCGCTGGTGCCTCTGAGGTCGTCATTTCCGATCAACATAAATTGGGACAGGTATGGCCCAACCTCGACGCCCGGGGAGGCGCCACGAAACGCGGTTTGGTCGGACACGTCTCCGGCGGCATTCACCTTTCTGGGCCGTCCTGTGCCATCGGTCGGATCATAGTCCAACGCGTTCAACCGGCCGACACTGGTCCCAACATCTGGGTTGCCGGCGCCATCTTCGAAGGCCGTAAAGGGCACGTCATGCAGCAGCGCAAGCTCATAAACCTCTGCCATTTCGTAGGCGAGCTCGGCTGAGCCCAGGGCGGGCGCTGGCGGCATGGTGACCGCCTGCGCATCGGGTCCCTGAAGGTCATAGGTCACTCCGGCCGTTGGGGCTTCCCACTGCCGTCGTTCAAATGGTTGCATCGTGGGCCCTCCGATCGCAACCGGAACGCTTGTGCTGAAAGCATCGATGAATCCTTCGTCGATTGCACGACGGAACGCCTCAAAATCACGTCTGTCAGCAATCATCCCGGTGCTTTGCCGATGGGGCAAACCCTTGGTAAAGCTCATCGCGTAGTTGGACGACGCCCAGCGTTGCTCGTCTCCGTTAGCAAGATGAGGGAGATGCTCGCGCTCTCTAGCCAATTGTGCAGCCTGCACGCGGGTATCATACGCAGTCGATATGCGGTAAACGGCCATAATTTTTCCAATCAAACTTAAATTTAAAAAGTGTCTTCAAAAGACGCACTGAAAAAAATGCGTAAGACATGTTACCACTTTAACGGTAGTTTCTCAACTGTATCGGCAAGGACGCCGTGCAAGCGATCCCAGTGAGACCGGGTTGAACCGGGTCGTACCGAGGATCTCGATCTGGGTTTCAGTGCAACAAGCCTACTCTTGAAAAGCTTAGGAGACTTTTGATCAAACACACTCTCCTTTTGATCGATACAGGGGTTTGACGGGTCCGTTAGTCCGTTGCCTCACAGCCAAATTTTTCTGTGTCATGGCCCATAAAAAAGAGCCCATACAGCAACAACCTAGAGAGAGCTCGCACTGGCCGGAGGCTGCTGGGCCGCCGCGTATAGATGCGCTCATCAGCAAACGATTGTCAGCCATTGCTGAATTCTGAGCCATCGCGATGGTCAGACAGGTTTGCCCGTGGTCCGGTGCATCTGCGCGCAGCTGCCGCCTCCCACGTATGAAGCGCCTCGGCGAGTGTGAGGTGGCGGACACCGGGATTGCGCCCGTTATGCAAGCGGGTTGCGTTGGCGCCGCACCCACCCAATGTGATCCAATAAAACACACGCGCATCATCTCAGACGCCGCGCAGATACCGCCCAGCTCAAAGTATCGCCTTTTACGTCGGATGGGGTCTTTGGAAGGGCTAAAACAACCACGAATTCCCCGAACTTTCAAAACCAAAAGGCTTCCGCTTGCTGTGCCCTCCAAATGGGCATTTTGCCAGAACCCGGCACCGCGCGACGCTTGTGATGTCGCAGTTCCGCGTTGCGCCTTGTGGCAAGGGAAACTTGGGCTTAGGACCGTAAGAATACTGTAACTTAGGTTTCTTTCAAATGAGACGCCCGCCAAGCCACCGCTAGCCAAAGAATGAACTTCACCAAAGTCAAGGATCGCGTCTGGAGAACAGTCGACTGGACTGCACGGGCTGGCATCAGCTTGCCGGGCCCCCTCGCGCGGGCCAGCTTTGGGGGGTTTGGTGCCATATTGTGGATCGCCTACGTGCTGCCTTTTGTGCCCGCGCGCAGGTCCTTCATCGCGCTGTCAAAGCAGTTCAAATCCCGAAGCGCCACCCGCCTTTTTCATGCCTATGTGCGCAATTTCACCCTGATGCTTTTCAG
>JBCDCE010000108.1:0-3515 GCA_039182515.1 Pseudomonadota bacterium
CTGATACAGGGCCTTGGTAGGCAAAGAAAACATCCTGAGCCTTGAGAAAGGCCCCCTGCCCCAGCTCATGGTAAATCGCCAAAGCCATCTGGGCCATAAGGGTGGAGTCAGGTCCAAGGATTGGGAACATCTTGTAGATGAACTTCAGGCCCGGATCAGCGGCTTTGGCCTCCTCCACAGTCGAATGCACCAAACGGCAATAGCCACAGCGGTAATCCACGAACTTTACAAGAACACGCGAAGCCTCGGCCTTGCCTGCAAAGGGTGCGTCTGACTGAAACAGCGCCGCCTGATTATCAGAGACCAGCGCAGCATTAGACGCCGTTTCCATCTCAGCCTCTTGCGCTTCCAAAACAGCGAATACCTCAAGAATAACCTCGGGGTTGGAAAGTAGATAAAATCGGACTCTTTCGCCAAAATTACCATCTTCAGCAGCAACCGGCATTGCGACAGTTATCAGCAATATTTTTATAATTGATTTCATTACAGTCTCTTTTGACTTTTTATTCTATTTTTGTACTAAACTACGATTTAATGACAAATCAACGATAAATTGGAGATCTCTCATGGCGGGAAACGTTTCGGCGCAATTTGTGCGTGGCGGTCAGACGACCCAGCATTGGTGGCGCATGGGGCTCCAAGTCTTCAAGTTCGGCTCAATCGTTGCAGCGTTTCTCTTTACGCTGACCTATTGCGTGCTCATCGCGCGCAACTACGAGCTTCCGAAGGTTCAGATGGCCTACACCTGGTGGCTGGCGAACTTCCAAACCGAGCAAAAGGGCAATGGCTCCATGCCCATGCGCTCTATTAGGGACGATGGTACCTGGTACGACACAACAGCGCTCGCCATTCGCAATGATCCCAGGCACCGCAATATCTATCTCACCTATGAGGCCAATGCGAAGCGCTTTGCCTATTGGTCTATCGGCCCAGGTCTGGTGGGCTTCGCAATCACGCTCCTTATCTTCTGGCGCACGGGACAATCGCTCAGCAAAGACCAGCACATTCGGGGTAGTCGCCTTGTGGATCGCAAAGAGCTCGCCCGTTGGTCAAAACTCAAATGGCGTGAGCATGAGAAGACCTTTGGCAAATCAGTGAGGCAAGAGCAGCGCTATACGATTGCAGGCATTCCCTTCCCGCCTAACACTGTTCAGGCACAGACCGGTATCTTTGGCACCACCGGTGTGGGGAAGACCACCGCTCTGAAAGAGTTGATTACCAACATCCGGGAGAACGACGGTCGCGCCATGGTCTTTGACCGCATGGGCGGCATGGTCTCTGAGTTTTATGATCCCGAGACCGACATCATTATCAATCCCTTTGATGCCCGGTCCCACGTGTGGACGCCCTTTGCCGAGGCCAGCGATGCGGCAGGCTTTGCACAGATAGCCGAAGTCATGATCCCCGTTCGAGCCGATGACAAAGACCCCTTTTGGGCCGGAGCCTCTCGTTTGGTGTTTGAGTATGCAGCCCGGCAGCTGATGGCCAGCGGCAAGCGCAGCAATGAAGATCTGCGCCGCGCCATTATGGAAATCCCGGCTGATAAACTCGAAGAGTTGATCAAGGGCACGCCCGGGCAGCATTTCTTTGGCAAGAACGTCGAGAAGACCTCTGCCTCGATCCGCGCGAACATGATCCAGGCTCTGCGCTTTCTTGAGTTCTTACGAGATGATGGCAAAGACTTCTCCGCACGTGACTGGATCACCAAAGAAGACGGGCCTGGCATTGTGTTCTTGACCACGGACTCTGAGCATGAGGCGGCAAGCCGGAATATCATCTCTACTATTATAGAGGTGGCCGCCAATGCGCTGATGACATTGCCGGAAGCCAGAGAGCCGCGTGTGTGGTTCATCATCGATGAGCTGCCGTCTCTCAACTCCATGCCCTTTATGGTTAAGAAGATCGCCCAAGTGCGCCAGTTCGGCGGGGCCTTTGTTTTGGGCTATCAGGTCTATTCCCAGCTTGAAGAGGTCTACGGCGAGAAAGGCGCGCAATCGATCTCGGGCAATCTCAATAATCGCATTGTCTTCAACACGCCCGATGCACGTACAGCGAAACTCTTCTCGGACTCCCTTGGGTCCGAAGACCTCGTTGAGATCCGCCAGAACGTGACAGTCGGTGCTCACGTCGCTCGCGACGGCCAAGGCATGACGGAAAACCGCACCGAACGCCCGATCATTACCGCTTCGCAAATCCAAGCCTTACCTCAGTTCGAGCTGTGCTTGCGCTTTGCCTATGATGCGCCCACCACGCGCTGCCGCATCGCGCCTTCCAAAGCCGACGGCCCAGGTGTCCCAGCGCTTGTCCCCTATAGGGGGCCGGGCTTTGGCCTAGGGGATCTCGATGTGGGCAAAGAGGATCGTTCTGACGAGTTCGTCTCACTTTCACCAGAACGCCAGCTTGCCGAGTTCAACACCTATTTTGACCGTATGGCCAACTACGGCATGAGCGACGTCAAAGAAGGCTTTACCGCGCAGTATGACGAAAGCGACCGGATGATCCTCTGGCTGCACTATGCCACCGAGCGCATTCGGGGGGTTGAGCCACACCGTATCGACAAGCCGATGCCGGAAGGGTTGATCGGCCAAGATCCATCAAAAGCACTGCCGCTCAAACATCCCGTTCCTCCCTACCCCCTTACAGTCATTGAAGCGCGAGATGCTGAGCAAGTTGTGGATGCTGACGGCCAAGGTGCGCCGGACGCTAAAGCTAAGGATGGAGCCTCAAAAACCAAACGTGCTGTGGGTCAAGCGTCAGAGCCTACATCACAAATATCTCCGGATCCTTTGGCGAGTACAGAGACGCAAGCGGATTTGGACCCAAAACCAGCGCAGCGCCACTTGGCTGTTGTCGCGCCACCTCGCCCCTCTTGGGCGGTTATGCAGGATGCCCTTGATGGAGAGGTCTAATGCTCTCCACAAATACGGTCTCTCCCGGAGCCGCGGCCAGCGGCTACTATAAAGCGGAAGGCTATTACAAAGCAGGCACCGATGAAGCCGAAGCCTCTGCCCAGTGGTTTGGGCGCGGCGCGTCCGAGATCGGCCTCAAAGGCCACGTCGATGATATCACCTTTGCCAAGCTGCTAGAGGGCGAAGCTCCCAACGGTCAGCTAATGGGGCGTTACCGAGGAGGCGAGCGTGATCACCGGCGTGGGGAGGATCTGACCTTCTCTGCGCCAAAATCTGTTTCCTACGCAGCTCTTGTTCTGGGGGATGAGCGTCTCATCCAGGCCCACGATAAAGCTGTGCGCTCCGCAATGGAATTTGCCGAGAAGAACTTTATCAACACCCGCCGCGTGGTGAATGGTGAGATTGTCACGGAGCGCGCCACCAAAGTGATCGCGGGCCTCTTTCGTCACGATACCTCACGCGCTTTGGATCCTCAGCTTCACACACATGCGGTCATTGCCAATATGGTCCGCCAGACCGGTGACGATACCTATCGCGCCATTCTCAACGATGATCTGCGCCGCAATCTCAAGAAGATCGATGCTGTCTATAAAAACACTCTCGCCC
>JBCDCE010000109.1:0-3503 GCA_039182515.1 Pseudomonadota bacterium
CTGAGCCTTGAGAAAGGCCCCCTGCCC
Organism: Pseudomonadota bacterium; assembly: GCA_039182515.1. GTDB lineage: Bacteria > Pseudomonadota > Alphaproteobacteria > Rhodobacterales > Rhodobacteraceae > JBCDCE01. The sequence continues at coordinate 28 of JBCDCE010000109.1, forward strand.
CAGCTCATGGTAAATCGCCAAAGCCATCTGGGCCATAAGGGTGGAGTCAGGTCCAAGGATTGGGAACATCTTGTAGATGACCTTCAGGCCCGGATCAGCGGCTTTGGCCTCCTCCACAGTCGAATGCACCAAGCGGCAGTACCCGCAGCGGTAATCCACGAACTTTACAAGAACACGCGATGCGTCGGCCTTGCCTGCAAAGGGTGCGTCTGACTGAAACAGCGCCGCCTGATTATCTGAAACCAGCGCAGCATTAGACGCCGTTTCCATCTCCGCCTCTTGCGCTTCCAAAACAGCAAAAACCTCAAGAATAACCTCCGGGTTGGAAAGTAGATAAGATCGGACTTTGTTACCAAAATCAATATCATCAGAAAAAGCCGGGTTAACGCCTCCAACAACAAGTGAGGTAGATATAAATACATTTAGAATTTTGCCGATAAATATGCTTTTCATTGTTTTTCTCTTTTTTCTGTGTTTTCTCAATAACACGCATTGTAAGAGTAAAACAACGGAGATCTCTCATGGCGGGAAACGTGTCGGCACAATTTGTGCGTGGCGGTCAGACAACCCAGCATTGGTGGCGCATGGGGCTTCAGGTCTTCAAGTTTGGCTCAATCGTCGCCGCGTTTCTCTTTACGCTGACCTATTGCTTGCTCATCGCGCGCAATTATGAGCTACCCAAGGTTCAGATGGCCTACACCTGGTGGCTGGCGAACTTCCAAACCGAGCAAAAGGGCAATGGCTCTATGCCCATGCGGTCTATTCGGGACGATGGCACCTGGTATGACACGACGGCGCTCGCCATTCGCAACGATCCAAGGCACCGCAATATTTATCTGACCTATGAGGCCAACGCGAAGCGCTTTGCCTATTGGTCTATTGGCCCAGGCCTAGCGGGTTTTGTGATCACGCTTCTGATCTTTTGGCGCACGGGACAATCGCTCAGCAAAGACCAGCACATTCGCGGCAGTCGTCTGGTGGACCGCAAAGAGTTGGCCCGTTGGTCAAAGCTCAAATGGCGTGAGCATGAGAAAACCTTTGGCAAATCAGTGAGGCAAGAGCAGCGCTATACAATTGCAGGCATTCCCTTCCCGCCCAACACGGTCCAGGCGCAGACTGGCATCTTTGGCACCACCGGTGTGGGGAAGACCACCGCTCTGAAAGAGCTTATAACCAACATCCGGGAGAACGATGGTCGCGCCATTGTTTTTGACCGCATGGGCGGCATGGTCTCTGAGTTTTACGACCCCGAGACCGACATCATCATCAACCCCTTTGATGCCAGATCCCATGTCTGGACGCCCTTTGCCGAGGCCAGTGATGCGGCGGGCTTTGCCCAAATGGCGGAAGTCATGATCCCGGTCCGCGCAGATGACAAAGACCCCTTTTGGGCCGGAGCCTCGCGTTTGGTCTTTGAGTATGCAGCCCGGCAGTTGATGGCGAGCGGCAAGCGCAGCAATGAGGATCTGCGTCGCGCCATTATGGAAATCCCCGCCGATAAGCTCGAAGAGTTGATCAAAGGCACGCCTGGCCAGCATTTCTTTGGCAAGAACGTCGAGAAGACTTCTGCCTCGATCCGCGCGAACATGATCCAAGCTCTGCGGTTCTTGGAGTTCTTACGGGATGATGGCAAAGCCTTCTCTGCCCGGGATTGGATCACCAAAGAAGACGGGCCCGGCATTGTGTTCCTGACCACGGATTCCGAGCACGAAGCTGCAAGCCGGAACATCATCTCGACTATAATAGAGGTGGCCGCCAACGCGCTGATGACCCTGCCGGAAGCCACAGAGCCGCGCGTTTGGTTCATCATCGATGAGCTGCCCTCGCTCAACTCTATGCCCTTCATGGTTAAGAAGATCGCCCAAGTACGCCAGTTCGGTGGGGCTTTTGTCTTAGGTTATCAGGTCTATTCCCAGCTTGAGGAAGTCTACGGCGAGAAAGGCGCGCAATCGATCTCGGGCAATCTCAACAATCGGATTGTCTTCAACACACCCGATGCGCGCACTGCCAAGCTCTTCTCGGACTCCCTTGGATCAGAGGATCTCGTTGAGATCCGTCAGAACGTCACCGTTGGTGCCCATGTCGCTCGCGACGGTCAAGGCATGACGGAAAACCGCACTGAACGTCCCATCATCACCGCCTCGCAAATCCAAGCCCTGCCGCAGTTCGAGCTGTGTTTACGCTTTGCCTATGATGCGCCCACAACGCGCTGTCGGATTGCGCCCTCCAAAAGCGAGGGCCAAGGCGCGCCGGCGCTTGTGCCCTACCGAGGCCCCGGCTTTGGCCTGGGAGATCTGGATGTGGACAAAGAGGATCGCTCGGACGAGTTTGTATCACTCTCGCCAGAGCGCCAGCTTGCCGAGTTCAACACCTATTTCGACCGTATGGCCAACTTCGGCATGAGCGACGTCAAAGAAGGCTTTACCGCACAGTATGACGAAAGCGACCGGATGATCCTCTGGCTGCACTATGCCACGGAGCGCATTCGGGGTGTAGAACCGCATCGTATCGACAAGCCGATGCCCGAAGGGTTGATCGGGCAAGATCCGTCAAAAGCGCCACCGCTCAAACATCCTGTTCCCCCCTACCCGCTCACAGTCCTTGAAGCGCGGGACGTTGAGCAAGGTGAGGATGTGGAACCCGGTGAACCATCGCCATCAAAAGCCAAAGCAACTGACGAAACGCAAACAGGCAAAAGTACTGGGGGACAGCTTTCAGAGCGTCCGACGAAAGCCGCGACAGGCGCTGCGCTAGATTTGGCGCAACATGCAAACCTACAACCGCAATCAAAACAGCGCCACTTGGCAGTTGTCGCACCACCCCGCCCGTCCTGGGCGGTTATGCAGGATGCTCTTGATGGAGAGGTCTAATGCTCTCCACAAATACGGTCTCTCCCGGAGCCGCCGCAAGCGGCTATTACAAAGCTGAAGGCTATTATAAAGCAGGGACCGATGAAGCCGAAGCCTCAGCCCAATGGTTTGGGCGCGGCGCGTCCGAGATTGGTCTCAAAGGCCATGTCGATGATGTGACCTTTGCCAAGCTCTTGGACGGCGAAGCTCCAAACGGTCAGTTGATGGGACGTTACAGAGGTGGTGAGCGTGAGCACCGGCGTGGCGAAGATCTGACCTTCTCCGCCCCAAAGTCTATTTCCTATGCAGCCCTCGTTTTGGGGGATGAACGTCTCGTCCAAGCCCATGACAAAGCTGTGCGCTCCGCGATGGCGTTTGCTGAGAAGAACTATATCAATACGCGCCGCGTCGTGAACGATGAGATTGTCACGGAACGCGCCACCAAAGTGATCGCGGGCCTCTTTCGTCACGACACCTCTCGCGCTCTGGATCCTCAGCTTCACACACATGCGGTCATTGCCAATATGGTCCGCCAGACCGGTGACGATACCTATCGCGCCATTCTCAACGATGATCTGCGCCGCAATCTCAAGAAGATCGATGCTGTCTATAAAAACACTCTCGCCC
>JBCDCE010000110.1:0-3498 GCA_039182515.1 Pseudomonadota bacterium
GCGCCTCGGCCTGTGCTTGTGAGGACGGTTGCGGCGCTTTGCGCGGCGTATGCTGAACCACTTTGCGGGGTTCTGCGACCGGAATACGCGTCTCTGTGTAAGCAGCTGGGATTTCCGGAACAAAGGCCTCGTCCAGCGCGTCGTCCTCCTCTTCCAAGACCCAATCCGGCGTGATTGCAGTGGGAGACTGAGCCTGGCCCGCTGTCAGCGGAGGTTCTGGCGGCAGGTAGCTATCAGTGTTGAGCACCAAGGGATCCGGGCCACGGCCACGGCCTTTGGTCAGAGGCTTATCCAACGGGGTCGGCGCAAGTGCCGGTTCAGATTGCGGGCGGCGTGATTTGATCGCGTTGGCAATCTTGGCGCGGATACGGTCGGGCTCCGGAGCATCGGGCACCTCACCCTCATACTCGGCTGTTAACAGCTCGGGGTCGGGATCTGGGCGGCGGATCAAGGATGGCATGCGCGCCAGAAGGCCGGTTTTTTCTTTGACGAAGGGCTTTGGAGCGGCCATTTGGGGCATATCCTCTGCTTCTTCATCCAAGATAACGCGAGCGACACGGCGCTTCAGCGGCGGTTCTTCTATCACAGCATGAGGAGGATAGTCGTCTTCATCATACGCGTCCCGTTGCGCTTCGCGGCGCTCAGCACGTTTTTTGATTTGGTTTTGCACGCTCGCAGACAAACCCGCGGATGCCAGCGCAGCGCCCTTTGCACTGCGGCTCAGGGCCGAGCGAAGTGCTGCATATGTCATGATCAGCGCAATCATCCCAAACTTGATCGTGCGCGCCAAGTCCTCGCGCGTGGCTCCAAAAACGAAAAGACCAATGACAAGGGTTGCGATACCCAGCGCAAGCGACAAAGCTTTCAAGCTGAACGCAGTCCCAAAGGGCATAACCCCCAAGAGGGCGGCGAGCACGGTATCCCCAAACAGTCCGCCCAAGCCGTAACTGTGGGCAGCCGTCCAAACCGGGCCCGGTGTGAGCGACGACGCATAGATCGACAGTACGGCGAGCCAGATCGGCGTGAAAATCAGCCGCCCGAGGGCACGCTCCGCGCCGTCATGGAGCGCGAAACGCAAACCCCAAACAGCCAGCAAAACGGACACACCCGCCGCAGCCCATCCAATCACCATGAAAACAGTTGCCGCCACAGAGGCCCCAACCTGCCCCATCCAATTGTTCACTGGCGCATCTGTGGCCGACATCCAGCTTGGGTCATCAGGGTGGTAAGAAAATGCCATGGAGCCTACGATTGCGGCGATGCAAAGGAGCACCAAGCCCAAAAGTTCCTTGCCACGTTTTTCAATCGCCTCGGTCATTGAGCTGTCTAGCAAAGGATCGCGACCGCGTGTCTGATATGCCATGTTTCGCCTCGTCTTCATTAATCGTACAAACAGTCGCGCAGCAGGGTCAGCCCTTGCGCCGTCTGGTTTTTTGGGGCCACCAACGCAGCCCGGATATATGGTTTGCCTGGATTCTCATCGTCCCCATCACGGCCCAGATATGCGCCGGGCAAAACCCGCACACCGGTTTCTTTCCAAAGCTTCAGAGCGGCCTCTTCACCGTCCTTAACCGGAAGCCAAAGGAAGAACCCAGCATCCGGGCCTTGATAGCCCGAAACACCGTTGAGGATATCGTCCGCCAGCACGTATTTCTCTTGGTAGAGCGCACGGTTCTCCGTCACATGGGTCTCTTCGGCCCAGACCTTTTCGGCCACGCGTTGCAACGGCATGGGCAATGGGCTGCCTGCATAGTTGCGCAGTGTTTTCATACGCTTGATGGTCTCAGGGCCGCTTGCAACCAGTCCGGACCGCAACCCTGGCAGGTTTGATCTTTTGGACAACGAGTTGAACAGCACGACGCGCTCAGGATCGGCGCCCACCTCTTGTGCCACCGTCAGTGCGCCCACGGGACGCGTGTCGCGATAAATCTCAGAATAGCATTCATCCGCGAAGATCTTGAAGTCGTGCTTCTCGGCAAGCGCCATCAAATGCGCCCAGTAGTCTTTTGTCGCGACAGCCCCTTGGGGATTGGACGGCGAGCACAGGTAAACGACGGTCGTGTCATCCAAAACCTTTGGAGAGACAGCATCGAGATCCGGCAAAAAGCCTGTTTCGCGTGTGGCAGTTAGGAACACCGGATCTGCGCCAACACTCAGCGCGGCAACCATGTAGACCTGATAAAACGGGTTCGGAATGAGGACCTTGGGCTTTTTGCCGCCCTTGGTTTCTGGGCAGAGCGCCATCATCGCGTTGTAAAGGCCTTCGCGCGTGCCGCAAAGCGCCATCACATTCGTCTCTGCATCAAGCGAAACGCCATACCGCCGACCAATCCAGTCCGTGATCGCTTGGCGCAACTCTTCTGAGCCCTCATTCACCGGGTACTTGGAAAACTCACCAGCTGTGTCTTGCAGTATATCGGTGATCCACGGGGGGAAATCATGCTTGGGTTCCCCGATTGTCATGGCAATGGGCTCTCCACCGGGTGCATGGGCATCCAGCAAAGCACGCAAACGCGGAAACGCGTATTCCGGGAGGGTCGAAAACCGCTCAGGAAACATCAAAAACTGCCTCTGGGTTCGGGATCGTCAGCGCCCCGATTTGGTAAGACCGTACTCAACTTGCGCCAATGCGTCCACACAAACCCGCCTCAATGGGCGAAATTGTGGCATTTTCGCAGTGCGTTACCGAGACACTCAGGCTCTCAGCAAACCAGCCCCGAACGGATCTGATTTGACCTGCTAGAGCGCAGACTCCGCCGCCTTTGCCACCCGCAGCAGCTTTTCTTCAGCAAAGGGCGCCCCGAGAAGCATCAGACCACAGCTTGGCACAGCCGTCGGCAGGCTGACACTGCAAACTCCCATCAGGTTGCCGATGCGTGTGTTGCGCAGCGCGAGGAGGTTTTCTGTGACATAGTACTCATCATCGCGCAAAAGCCGTTCCCGATCGGGCGGTAGGATGGGCGCTGTTGGGGCAAGCACGGCATCAAATTCCGCGACGCGGGCATGCCATCTGGCTTGCAAAGCCTCGAGTTTGGTCCAAGCAGCAATGTAATCGGCAGCGGTAAAATCTTTGCCCGACCGGAAGCGTTCCAGAATGGCGGGGAACATTTTCTCCGGGGCGGCTTCGATCACATCCGACCACATCCCATATGCCTCGGATGTGAAGAGAATGCCCGACATCGGGAAGGCTTCTGTGAGCTCTGGGGCATCGAACGGCTCGATCACAGCCCCGGCCTGCTTTAGCCGATCGATCGCATCACAATAGGCTTTCATCGGCGCGTTTCGTACGTCATCCATGGCGACAGTTTGCACGGCACCAAAACGCATGCCGCGCAAACCTACTCCCTTGAGATCCACCGATTTGCCCCCTTCAAGCGCGGCCAGGATAAGTGCGCAGTCTTCCACTGTGCGGGATAACGGGCCGACAGTGTCAAAACGGGGACAGAGCGGCACCACCCCGGCATTGGACAAGCGTCCGGACGTCGTCTTGAGGCCCAC
>JBCDCE010000111.1:0-3487 GCA_039182515.1 Pseudomonadota bacterium
AGCCCCCAACCGCCCCCCTGGGCGGGGGCTTTCAGCCCGACGCCCGCGGTCGGGTGCAGGTCTTTGTACTGTGAAAATATCCTGCAGATTAACTGGATGAGGCTTAAGCTTTAAGCTAGATCTTTGTGCGTTGGAGGGGTTGGAACGGCCGCGCTGGCAGCTTAAGTTCGCTATGTCGCAAAGAGAATCCGAGATGCCCAAAGACAGCTTCAAAACCGCCGTGCTTTACCGAATGGTCATGGAGGATCACATGTGCCCCCATGGGCTCAAATCCAAAGACCTTTTGGAGCGACAAGGCTACAAGGTTGAGGATCGTCCGCTGACGTCGCGAAGCGAGATCGACGCGTTTAAGGCGCAACATGATGTACGGACCACGCCGCAGACCTTTATCGAAGGCACCCGCATCGGCGGATTTGACGACCTAAGCCGCCATTTTGGCAAGAAGGTCGCCTCGAAAACCGATGTGACCTATCAGCCGGTGATCGCGCTGTTCAGTGTGGCAGCGCTGTTGGCCGTGGCCACAACTTGGCTTGTGCTGGGCACGCTCTTTACGGGTCAAACGGTGGGGTGGTTTATTGCGATTGCGATGGTCTTGTTGGGCCTGCAAAAGCTACAAAACATCGACACTTTCGCGACCATGTTTCTCAACTACGATCTCCTGGCGCAGCGCTGGGTGCGCTATGGCTACATCTATCCGTTTGTGGAAACTGGGGCAGGGCTTTTGATGCTGATGGGTGTGCTCACCTGGCTCGCGGCGCCCGCTGCGCTCATCGTCGCCGGGATCGGCGCTGTGAGTGTGATCAAGGCCGTTTACATCGACAAACGCAGCTTGAAATGTGCCTGTCTCGGCGACTCGCGTGTGCCTTTAGGATTCGTCAGTTTGACGGAGAATCTGATGATGGTGGGCATGGCGCTCTGGATGCTGGCCGCTCTCTAAGCACAGCTAAAAATACACGTTCAAACCAGCGTCTGAACGGCGAAATCCCTCTGTTTTCAGGCGGAAAGCAGTTTGTGCGCCTGTGACCCTCTGCAAAAGCCCGAGATTTTGCACTTCTCCCTGTCATCAGAAAAATATTATTTAAAAACAATATCTTGAAGTAGAACTTTCTATTTTTGATGTACGCACCTCAAAAACGCTATAGACTTGAGGTGCGTACCTCATTTAGCGTTAAGACATCGAACGAACGAATCGACCCGTGTCTAAATCGGGTCGGACTTCACCTTGGGAGGAATACTTATGAAAACTTTGAAACTGGCCTCCGCCAGCGTGCTCAGCATTGCAGCCGCGATGACTGCGGGCACCGCGCAGGCCGATGATTTGACGCTGTGCTGGGCCGCCTGGGATCCCGCCAACGCGCTTGTGGAATTGAGCAAAGAATTTGAAGCGCAATCGGGCCACAACATGAGCTTTGAGTTCATTCCTTGGCCAAACTTCGCAGACCGGATGCTCAACGAGTTGAACTCCGGCGGTAAGCTTTGTGACCTGCTGATCGGCGACAGCCAATGGATCGGTGGTGGGGCAGAGAACGGTCACTATGTGAAGCTTAACGACTTCTTCGATGCGGAAGGCATCTCGATGTCTGACTTCGCGGATGCGACCGTTTATGCCTATTCAACCTGGCCTAAAGGCACACCAAACTACTACGCGCTGCCTGCTATGGGGGACGCCAACGGCTGGTTCTACCGCAAAGACTGGTTTGCCCGCGACGACATCCGTGCCGCGTTTAAAGAGGCCACAGGTCGCGAGCTTGCAGAGCCAAAAAGCCAGAAGGAACTGCTCGAGATTGCTCAGTTCTTCCAGGGTCGCGAGATTGACGGCAAGACTGTTTACGGTGCTTCGATCTTCACCGAGCGTGGCTCGGAAGGCATCACCATGGGCATCACATCCGCGCTCTATCCTTGGGGCTTTAAGTATGAAAACACCCCAGGCAGCTACGACATGGAAGGTGCCGTGAACTCTGCGGAGGCCGTGGAAGCGCTTGAATTCTATAAAGAGTTCTATGAGACCGCCACGCCTCCAGGCTACACCAATTCCTACATGGGTGAGAGCCTCGATGCGTTTAAGTCGGGCCAAGTTGCCATGGCGATGAACTGGTTTGCCTTCTTCCCTGGGCTCTATGCAGACCCGAACACGGGCGGCGACAAGATCGACTTCTTCGTGAACCCACCGCAAAACCAAGCTGGTTCCACGCTGGGCGGGCAGGGCATCTCTGTGGTGGCCTATTCCGACAAGCAAGATGCGGCACTTGAGTACATCAAATGGTTTGCGAACCCTGAGGTTCAGGCCAAGTGGTGGTCCTTGGGTGGCTATTCAGCGCATAACTCCGTGCTCAACGACCCAAGCTTCAAAGACAGTGCGCCCTTTGCGGGTGACTTCCTGGATGCCATGGGATCCGTGCAAGACTTCTGGCAAGAACCTGCTTATGCGGAGCTTCTCTTGGCCATGCAAAAGCGCATGCACGACTATGTTGTGGCCGACCAAGGCACCGCCAAAGAAGCGCTTGATAAGCTCGTGGAAGACTGGACCGAGGTCTTTGAAGACGAAGGCAAGCTCTAAGCTGGCTTAAGCAATCCTCCCAGGCGGGCCTTATGGGGCCCGCCCATCAGCTGGGCCGCTCCAAGCTTACGGGCTTGGAGCTGGCCTTCCTCCTCCCCCTCCTGCGACCGGATCTCTCCACATGTCTCAGACGCCCGCTGCCCGTGTGGCCGCCGCGACGCCCAAACGTGTTGCGCGTAAAATCAAAGGCCTCAGCGACCGCGCCATTGCCTGGATCTTTGTGGGTCCAACAATTCTGCTCTTGCTCGCCATCAACATCTTTCCGTTGATCTGGACGATCAATCTGAGCTTCACCAACTACAAAGCCAACCGCGTTGGCCGCGAGGTTAAGAACATCGGATTGCGCAACTACGAGCGCATCCTGACCGACAGCGACATCTGGCTGAACATGCAAGCCACGGCGCATTTTCTCTTCTGGACGATCTTCTTCCAGGTGCTGATTGGCTTCACGCTGGCGTACCTGATCAACAAGAAGTTCAAAGGCAATGACCTGTGGACCACGATCATCGTGCTGCCCATGATGCTGAGCCCTGCTGTTGTTGGCAACTTTTGGAAGTTCCTCTACCAGCCGCAGATTGGGCTTTTTAACTACATCGTTGCGTTCTTTTCGGGCAAAGACCCTTCGAGCTTCGAGATGCTGGGTTCCGTGCAGCTCGCACCCTGGTCCATCGTGATTGTGGACACCTGGATGTGGACGCCGTTTGTGATGCTCATCTGTCTGGCGGGCCTTAGATCGATCCCAGACTACATCTATGAGGCAGCCGAAGTGGACCGCGCCTCGAAGCTCAGGCAGTTCTTTACCATCACGATACCGATGGTTTTGCCATTCCTCATGTTGGCCGTGCTGTTCCGAGGTATTGAAAACTTCAAGATGTTCGATCTCGTTGTGCAGCTGACCGGTGGCGGTCCGGGCTCTACGACAGAGCTGAC
>JBCDCE010000112.1:0-3407 GCA_039182515.1 Pseudomonadota bacterium
CGGCCTAACACTTCTGCTTCTTGCGTATCGCGCTCCGACAAAAGCGGGGCCACCGCTTCAAACCTGCTGCCAATGTTTCGATTGCGGTAGCGGTGCATCAAAGCCAAGCCTAAGAAAATACGTTCGTGGTGTTTGAGCCCTGCGAGATTCGCGCGGGTGGCGGTGTCAAAACATACGTCGGCTCGGTAATCAGGATGGGCGCGCCAATTCACGTCGTGCAACAGGCAGGCGGCTTTGATGAGCCTGAGCCGGGCCTTAGACGCGCGCGGAAAAAGCGGCTTTATAAAGTGATACAGCGTGCGGCCAAATCCGGGCAGGCGGGCGTCTTTGTTTTCGTAAAATCGGCAAGCTTCAATGAGCGGATCGCGGTCGCGCAGGCGCTTGGGCATGTGTTCATAAAGCAAACCTTCACGAATCCCGTAACTCGACACCACAATTTCTTTGGGGCTGAGATGTTTGATCAGCCGGGCCAATACTTCCGCTGCCAAGGGAACAAGCGCCATGCGCGCACCGGAAATTCCACAGGTTAGACGGAGTGCTTCAAGATCCGCTTTTTGGATGAACTTCAGAGTGGCCTGCACATCACGCTTTTTGATGCGGTATTCGTGGAGTACCTTCAGCGGATAGCCGCGCCGCTCCATATCAATGCGTGCAATGGCGCGCCAAGAGCCGCCCACAAGAAAGAGCCTGTCGCCTGGTTCGGGCATCTTGGCCACAAGCTTTTCCAGGCCCGCATCAATGGCCTTGCGGCGGCCTTTGCGCCCGCCTTTCACACTCGAGAGCTTGAGCGGGCCAATGGCTGAGGAGGCGCGGGGGCCGACCTGACCATTATCGAGCGTTGCAAGCTCAACCGAAGAGCCGCCGATATCGCACATGATCCCACTGGCATCGGGCCAGCCCAGCAACACGCCTTGAGCTGAGAGGCGAGCTTCTTCCTCACCGTCGATGACCCAAAGACGTAGCCCTGTCTCTTTTTGCACCTCCGTGCGAAACGCGGGCCCATCTTTTGCATCTCGCACTGCCGCCGTGGCCACGGCCGAAAGGCTCGTGACCTCCAGACCATCGGCTAGGACTTTGAACCGTTTGAGGGCCATAAGCGCACGGGCGCGGCCTTCAGGATTGAGCTTGCCGGTTTCAGCCAGGCCAGCACCTAAGCCGCAGAGGATCTTTTCGTTGAAGAAATAGGCTGGGCTCCGGGCTGCGCCATCGAAAACCACCAAGCGCACGGAGTTTGAGCCAACATCGATGACGCCGATGCGTTTGAGGGCCCGCACGCCCGGGTCGCTGAAAATCGGAGCTCCAAACAGACCCGAGGTGTCGTCTTTGGCGCCGCTTGCTTGGGCAGCCTTGCTTTGGGTGTGCCTGTCTTGCGTCATCGCCATGGTCCGTCCATCCCCAAGCGAGACACTGGGCTGAGAGGGGGGCATGCGTCAAGCCGCGAATGCTTGGGAGGTCGCTGTCCTGAGCCTAGTCAGCAGTATGGGTCAGCTTCGGCACATCGCTTGCCCCTGCCGATCCGCGCCCTGACAGCGAGGGGTTTTCCATGAAAAACCGGTGGCAATTGAAGGCAAAGGCATCATTGGGGAGCGACGGGCGAGAAAACGATCCATCGGGGCCCATAAGCCAGCTTTGCGCGACGTCATGCAGGTTGGCGGCCATGATCTGGCTGACGATCTGAGCCTTAACCGTTGGATTCTTGATCTCAACGAGCGTCTCAACGCGGCGATTGAGATTGCGGCTCATCCAATCGGCAGAGCTGATAAAGGCACGCGCCTTCTTGGCGGGAAGCCCATGGCCATTGCCGAAACATACAATACGCGAGTGCTCTAAGAAGCGCCCGATGACGGACTTCACCCGGATCGTTTCACTCAGGCCCTTCACGCCTGGCCGCAAACCACAAATGCCGCGCACCACAAGGCTGATGCGCACGCCCGCTTGGCTGGCGCGGTAGAGCGCGTCGATCACCTCTGCTTCCACTAAGGAATTCATCTTGCCCCAGATCTCAGCAGGTTTGCCCGTGCGGGCGTGGGCGATTTCTGCGTCAATCATCTCAATCAAGCTCGTTTTCATCGAAAGGGGCGAGATCGCGAGGTTTTCCAGGCTTGCCGGTTCTGCGTAGCCCGAGAGAAAGTTGAACACCTTGGCGGCATCGCGCCCCAAGGCTTCGTCGCAGGTAAAGAACGAGCAATCAGTGTAAATGCGGGCGGTGATCGGGTGATAGTTGCCTGTGCCATAGTGCGTATAGGTGACAAGCTTATCCCCTTCGCGGCGCACCACGGATGAGATTTTTGCATGGGTTTTCAGAGACATAAAGCCGTAAACCACATGTGCGCCGGCGCGCTCGAGTCGGCGTGATTGGCGAATGTTTGCGGCCTCGTCAAAGCGCGCTTTAAGCTCCACAAGGGCTGTGACCGATTTGCCGTCTTCGGCCGCCTCGCAAAGCGCTTCGACAATGGGCGAGTTTTTGGAGGTGCGATAGAGTGTTTGCTTGATGGCCACCACATGAGGGTCGCGGGCGGCTTGCTGCAAAAAGCGCACGACCATGTCGAAGGTCTCGTAAGGATGGTGCAAAAGCATGTCTTTTTGACGGATAGCGGCAAACATATCGCCGTCGTGATCCGACACGCGTTCGGGCACGCGTGGGGTGAAGCTGGGCCACAGAAGCTCAGGCCGATCATCTTTGACAAGCGCCGACAGATCCGCCAGGCCAATAAGGCCATCCACTTCGACAATCTCATCGGGGCGCACGCCAAGTTCCTCGAGCAAAAGATCTCGCAAACCAGATGGGGCGCCTGCGCTGATCTCAGCACGGATCACATCACCTCTGCGGCGGCGTTTGAGGGCCGTCTCAAACTCGCGCACAAGATCTTCGGCTTCTTCTTCAACTTCCAAATCACTGTCGCGCAACACGCGGAAGGCGCAATGGCCTTCGTGTTTGTAGCCAGGGAAGACGCTTTCGAGGTTCAGGAGCATCGCATCTTCAACAGGCAAATAGCGGATCGTGTCGCCGGGCAGAGCGATAAAGCGATCCACGCCCTGCGGCACAGGTAAGAGCGCCTCAAGGGGCGTTTTGTCCTTCTTTCGGCGGAGTTGCAGGGCCAAGCTGAAGCCAAAATTCTGGATGAACGGGAAAGGGTGGGCTGGGTCAATGGCCAGCGGCGAAAGCGTTGGGAAGATCTGTGAGATGAAATAAGCGCTCAGAAACGCGAGGTCGTCTTTGCTGAGATCCTCCGGAGAGGCGATTGAAACACCTTCGTCACGCAACGCGCCGCGCAGATCCTCCACAACCTCTTGTTGGCGGGTCATAAGGCGGTGGGCGTCTTGATTGATAAGAGCCAATTGCTCTACCGGGCTCAACCCGTCTGTTGCAGGTGTTGTGATGCCAGCGCGCTCGAGCTCTCTGAGCC
>JBCDCE010000113.1:0-3374 GCA_039182515.1 Pseudomonadota bacterium
CCAGCACATAAAGCCCGTCCTCCAGGGTGGCCACGCCCTGTTCCTCATATTTGAAGGTCACCAGCTCATCCGGGGTCAGCCCGGCATCGATCACCTGCCAGTATTCATTGTAGGTCATGGTCGACACGCAGGCAGCCTGCCCATTAAGGATTGGATCCACGTTGAAGCCTTGCTTGAGGACTTCGACACCGGCATCACCCCCATCTGTGCTGATGCCCAACTGTGACATCCAGCTGAGGAACGGAAATTCATTGCCAAAAAACCAAACGCCCAGCGTTTTGCCCGCGAAATCATCCGTTGTGGCCACACCTGCATCCTTTCGGCAGGTGAGCATCATGCCCGACGATTTGAACGGTTGCGCAATGTTGACCATGGCCAACCCTTTTTCGCGCGCCGCAAGGGCTGCTGGCATCCATTCGACTGTCACGTCGGCGCCTCCACCGGCAAGCACCTGCGTCGGCGCGATGTCAGGACCACCCGGCTTGATGGTGACGTTGAGGTCTTCCTCTTCGTAGTAGCCGTTTTCAAGCGCCACGTAGTAACCGGCAAACTGTGCCTGCGTGACCCATTTCAATTGTAGGGTCACGTCGTCGGCAGCCATTGTGCCGCCAGCCACAAGCGACATCGCCGTTGCTGCGATTGTTGTTTTTATGAATTGCATAGTCTTTCCTCTTCTGTTGGTCGTTCGTCTTTGCTCTCGTTACCCTCGTTGTGACGGATGCCAGAAGGTCACCCGCTTTTCTATCCACGCCACCAGCCCATAAAACGCACTTCCCGCGAGGGCGGCGACGAAGATTTCGGCCCAGACCAAGTCAATTGACAAGCTGCCAACGCCTGTGGAGATGCGAAAACCCATACCGCGCGTTGGAGAGCCAAAATATTCAGCGACGATGGCCCCAATAAGTGCCAGTGTTGTCGCAATCTTGAGCCCGTTGAAGATAAAGGGCATGGCCGCGGGCAGCCTCAGCTTGATCAAGGTCTGAACATACCCGGATGCATAGGTTTGCATCAAGTCTCGCTGGATTTTGTCCGTCTCGCGCAGGCCTTGGACTGTGTTCACCAAGATGGGAAAGAACACCATCACGACGACAACAGCCGCCTTTGACTGCCAATCAAATCCAAACCAGTTCACGAGGATCGGCGCGATGCCCACGATCGGCAGGGCCGCCACGAAATTGCCGATGGGTAAGAGGCCTCTTGTAAGAAAGGACGATCGGTCGATCAGAAATGCCACGATCAGCGCGGCGATAGCGCCGATCAGAAACCCTCTCAGAGCCCCTTTTAGGACCGTCTGCACAAAGTCGATCCATAGCAAATCAGTGGAGCTGACAAAGACAGAAGCGACTTGGCTCGGGGGTGGCAAAATGACTTGGCTCACGCCTAGGCCGCGCACCAACCCTTCCCAAAGCACCAGAATGGCGAGGCCGAAAAGAACCGGGATGGCGATCCGCACGACCAGCTGCGCCGCCAACGCTGAGTTGGCCAGGCGGATGTTTACGAGCCAGAGAACCGCCCAAAGAAGAAGTGCGCCCCAAACCCAGATCATGATTGAAAGCCCATTTTACGCAACGTGACCCGCTGCGCCATATCGAGGAGTGTCACCAATGCGCCCGCCAGAATGGCAGCGCAGAAGAGCGCGGACCAAATAGCCAACGGGGTACCAAACTGATCCCCAATCAGAATGCGCGCACCCAGGCCACTGATTGCTCCTGTCGGCAATTCACCGACGATCGTACCCACCAAGGCCGCCGCGATGCCCACCTTAAGCGCTGTGAAAAGGTAAGGTATGCTGGCCGGCAGCCTCAGCTTCAGAAAGCTCTGCAACCCACTGGCGTTGTAGGTCTTTAAAAGATCCAGCTCGGACAGGGAGGGAGACCGCAACCCTTTGACCATGCTCACTAGCACCGGGAAGTAGCACAAATAGGCGGATATGATGGCTTTGGGCACGCCGCGCCCTTCGATACCAACCTGGTTGGACAGAACGATAATCATCGGCGCGAGCGCCACGATTGGCACGGTCTGGCTGATGATCGCCCAAGGCATCAGGCTCATATCCGCGACACGGCTATAGACAATGGCAACTGCGCCAAGGATGCCCAGAGAGGTGCCTAGGAAAAAGCCCCAGAAGGTCGATTGCAGGGTGATCCATCCGTGATAGATGAGCGATCTTTTCGACCAGGCTCGTCCTTTGACAACCATGGCTCCGGTGGTTTTCCAGAGCTCCTGACCAACCTGCGTGGGCGTCGGCAAACGTGGACGCTGCAGATCGTAGGCCACGGCCAGATGGGCGTTATTGTCGAGCATGAGACGCCAAACAGAAACCTCTCGGCGCTCTACAGAGCCCGCGGGCATCACCTCAACGCCGCTGCGTTCCACCTGATCCAAGGCCGGGCGCACGTTCATTGGTGCGACGGCGAGCCACCAGATCCCGACGATCACCAGCAGGACCGTGACAATTGGCAGGAGGTTACGCATCGCGTGCCTCCCACCGGTAGAGGATATCAGGCAAGCCTTCGTCGTTTTCACCTTCGGTGCGGCCAACCGCCTTGAACCCTTCGCGCTCATAAAAGCGCTGCGCGCCGGTGTTTGCGACAAATGTCCAAAGGGAAAGTGCACGCGTCAGACCTTTGGCGTGATCAAGCAACGCTTTCCCAAGGCCCTTACCCGGCAAAGCGCTGTAAAGAGCGGTCACGCAGTCTTCCTTATCCAAAGCCAGATACGCTTTGGGGGGATCACCCGCCACGAACACGCGAGTGTTTGGCCAAACATGATCTGAATAGAACTGCTGTACGTCTTCCAACGTGTGCAGCTTTGGCATCCAGGATGTGCTTTCGATCCAAGCATGATGGATGGCAGCGCAAACATGCGCATCGCTGGGCGCTGCGTTTCGGATCGCAGGCTCAGTCATAAGAATGCCCCGCCCTCAACCCTTCTCGCACACGATGCGCAACCTCCAGAAACTCCGGCGTGTCACGGATCTCGAGTGGGCGTTCTTTGGGTAACGGGCTTTCGATCACGTCTGTCACCCGCCCCGGGCGCGGCGACATTACAACGATCTTGGTCGACAAAAACACCGCTTCGGGAATCGAGTGGGTGACGAAGCCGATGGTTTTCTCTGTCTTCGCCCAAAGTTCCAAAAGCTGCTCATTGAGGTGATCGCGCACGATCTCATCGAGCGCTCCAAAGGGTTCATCCATCAAGAGGATATCCGCGTCAAAAGCCAGAGCCCGCGCGATGCTCGCCCGCTGTTGCATGCCGCCGGAGAGCTGCCAAGGGAACTTTTTCTCGAACCCTGCCAGGTCGACCATCTCCAACACACGCGCCGCGCGCTCGGCCTGTTCTGTCTTGCTGTAACCCATGATTTCCAATGGCAG
>JBCDCE010000114.1:0-3228 GCA_039182515.1 Pseudomonadota bacterium
GGCCTCGCTCTGCACAATTGCAATACGCATATGGGGCATAACATCAGCCACGCTTTGGGGTCGCTCGCGCGCGTTCACCATGGCCTTGCCACGGGCCTTGCCTTGGAAGCCAGCCTGCCTTGGTTGGTGGCCCGCCCAGAGGGGGCGGACAACTATGCCCGCGCGTCCCAGGCTTTGGGCGGTGCAGCCGAGGCCGCGGCGCTTCCGGGTGCCTTGGCCGCGCTGATGCGTGCCAGTCATATCCCGGCGGAGCTGCCGGCAGAGTGCTCTGATGTGACGGCAGCTGCACTGGCTGCAGAGATGAAGAATTCCGCCAATCACGGTATGTCGCAAAATGCGGCCTGTCCGGTGGGCGATGCTGACATTGATGAGATGGCGGGCATGATGATGAAATTCCCGGTCGCGAGCGTTGCAGCGTAGCGCAGATGAGATAAGCGCGCCGTTATGGCAGTGGTCCGCCACAGAGATTGCAGCGGCCACAAAAGCAGGCTCTCTAACAGTACGAGACGTGACCGAAGCAGCCTTGGAGCGGATGGAGGCGGTCAATCCTTCGCTGAACGCCGTGGTCGAAAGCCTCGCAGATGAGGCGCGCGCTCAGGCCGAAGCTCTTGACGCATCAGATGCCCCAAAAGGCCCGCTGCACGGCGTGCCGGTCACCATCAAGATCAACGTCGATCAAAAAGGGCACGCGACAAGCAACGGTGTGGTTGCGTTCAAGGATGTGATTGCGCCGGAAGACGCGCCGGTTGTGCGCAACCTCAAAGCGGCCGGCGCTGTCATCATAGGCCGTTCTAATACGTCCGAATTTGCTTTTCGGGCCGATACGGACAATCCGCTGTTCGGTCGCACGCACAACCCCTGGGGACAGCACGTTTCATCTGGCGGGTCATCTGGCGGGGCAGGGGCTGCTGTGATGGCAGGGATCGGCGCCCTGGCCCATGGCAACGATATTGGCGGATCTTTGAGATTCCCAGCCTCCGCAAATGGGGCTGTGACTGTAAAGCCAGGGCTTGGCCGCGTACCCGCCTGGAACCCGAGCCAAAAGGCGGAGCGCGGCCTGCTCGCGCAATCCATGTCGGTGCAAGGTCTGATCACGCGTACAGCCTCCGATCTGCACCTGGCGATGCCCAGTATGATCGCGCCGGACCCACGTGACCCGTTTCATGTGCCTCTGCCGTGGCGCGGCGATGGTCTCAAGACCCCGATCAAAGTGGCTGTGTCTTTCGATGATTTTGGCTTTGGGTTGCACCCGGAAGTAAAGACTGCGCTCGATGCGGCGGCCTCAGCGCTGTCCAATGCGGATTACGCGGTAGAAGAGGTGGAGCCACCCATGGCTCAAGAGATAGGCGAGGCTGGATATCGCGCGCTTATGGGGGAAGTGAAGGCGATCTTGCGCGATGACATTCGCGACTATGGATCATCTACTCTCAACGGTATCTTTGACGAATACTTCGTTCAGTTTCCACCCCATGAAGGCGCTGATCTGCTACGTGCTTTTGGCCAACGGTCATATTACGCACGAGCGTGGTCGCAATTCATGGACGAGTATCCGCTTGTATTATCTCCATTTCTCTTAAAACCGTTTTTCCGCCCTAACCGCGATGCGGAAGGGCCAGACGGAGTGCGTGATACCTTAGGTGCCGCGCATTGGTCTTTCATCATGAATTTTTTGGGCCTGCCCGCGGGCAATCTTCCCACCCATGTCGCCGATCTCCCAGCTGGCAAGCAGCCCATCGGCGTACAGATCGCAGGTCGCAGATGGCGCGAAGATCTGGTTGTCGATGCGATGCAAGTCATCGAGGCAGAGCTCCCCCCAGTGTGTCATATGCTCTGGGATCAGATGAGCTAATGCCAACGCCGCCTTTCACCGACCTAAGGACGCACTATCCAAAAAGCTCGCCTCACATCAGCCAGTTTTTGACTAAGCGGTCAAAAAAATTGACGTCATTCGTCTTTGCCCGCAAGCTGGCATCTCTAGGATCCCAATTTCATTAGTGAGCATCCGGGATCCGCAAGACCAGCGTTCAAGGCGTCATCTGCACTCATTCAGCAACGAAAAGAACCCAATGGCCATTTCAGAAAAGACATCGAAACCAACGCGCATCCAACGGGCGCGGCGGGAGGAGATTTTGCAAGCGGCGCTGGAAGAGTTCTCGCAGCATGGGTTTCGCGGGGCGTCGATCAATCAGATCGCAAAGCGTGCCGAGATGTCGACGCCGCGATTGCTGTATCACTTCAAGGATAAGGAAGCGCTCTATCGTGAGTTGTTGAAATCCACGCTTTTGCTGTGGCTTGGGCCACTTCAGATGCTCTCTGACACGGATGAGCCAATCGAAGAGATTTGTGCCTATATCCGCCGTAAGCTGGAAATGTCTCGAAAGTTTCCACGTCAAAGCAGGCTTTTCGCAGGTGAGATTATCCTTGGTGTTCCGCTTGGTCAGGCCGAGGTTTTTGAGCCGCTGAGGGCGACGTTTGAGAGTAAGATCGATCTCTTGCAAAAATGGATGGATACCGGCCGGATCGCGCCCGTGGATCCGCACCACCTGATCTATTCCATTTGGGCCACGACACAGCATTATGCCGATTTTGAAGCGCAAATTGCCGACCTTTCTCCGCAGAAGATGACCGGCCTGTATACGCAAGCCGAAGGGTTTTTATTGCCTATGTACCGTAAGTACCTGGCGGTGGAGTGACATTCTCCCCAGCGATCTTGGGCCACATGGCGATGTTGGCCTTTTCGGCTCTGGTCGCGTTCTCGTTCACCTTCGGCAGCCTTGTCGCCAATGACATTGATCCCGCCGTTATTACGGCCATAAGATTTGTGATTGCCGTTGTAACGCTGGCCTTGGTTGCAAAAGCACTCGGGATGTCCCTGTCGTTCCTCTTCAAAGGTACGTGGCGGTGGATGGTTATCGGCGGCCTCATGGCCGGGTACTTCATAACCATGTTTGAAGCTTTGGCGCTTACCACTCCGCTTGCGACAGCGGCGGTCTTTACGCTCGCTCCGCTTATGGCGGCGTGCTTTGGATGGGTGCTTTTACAGTTGCGCACAGTCTGGGTCACATTGAGCGCACTATGTCTCGGAGCGGCGGGCGCGCTTTGGGTCATTTTTCGAGGTGATCTCAATAGTCTTATCGGCTTTGAGGTCGGTATGGGTGAAGTCTTGTTTTTCTTTGGGACCATCGCGCATGCAGCTGTCCCGGCTGTGACGCGCCGCCTTGCGCCGAA
>JBCDCE010000115.1:0-3145 GCA_039182515.1 Pseudomonadota bacterium
AAAGTGAGAAATGACGGTCACAAACACCCATGCTTCGCTCTGATCCGATATGATGCGCAATTGAGTATTTTAAGCCAAAGAAAAGGGTATGGCGCACTTAGGTTTTAGACGCCTCCTCCTTGAACGCCGAATTACCTGACAAAACAGAGGTTTGCGATTGCAACATCCGCCTCAAATGCACGGCCGACAGCCAAGACACCGATCCGCCTAATTCGCGTAATGTTGAGCGGTACATCCGTCCGATTGGGGGCAAAGTCGGCAAACGGTATGTCAATTTTTGTCCAAGCTGAGCTGGTCGAAAAAACAGCGCGGTAGGATTGCCAAGGCCGTGTCAGATCCGTGGTGCGCAGCCCAACCTCATAGGTTTGACCATTGCCGATCGTTTCAAAAGAAATGCCTTGAATGCCTCCCTCAGAGACTTTGCTTGGATCCAGATTTGACGCCATTTGGATGAAGCCACCGTTGTTTTCGAGCTTCACATCCCCCCTGAGGCGCATACCGTCTCGCCCGTCATGAGCGAAGCGCGTGATTTGTCCTTCTGAGACGCCCCCCATAACTGTGTCCGCCACATATCCCCAAACTGGATCGATTGGGACACAGGTCATCGCGCGACCCGCGCTCGGAAAAAGTAGCGTCCCAGCCAGCCCATAGACAATCTCCCGCCGCGCGATCATGTGATATGTTGGATGGTTGAAAACCCTTCAAATTTTGGGCTACCCTCGTGCAGTTTCATTGTCTTTCCCGCGTCTTTATGGGCCGCTCGGAACGCTTCGCTTTTGGTCCAAGCGCGAAACACGTCCATATTTTCCCAAACCGTGTGTGACGCATAAAGGATCAAGCCATCTTCGCTTTCAGGACCTTTTAGCATATGAAACTCAACAAAGCCGTCCATGTCTTTTAAGTGGCTGTCGCGTCCGAGCCATAGATCTTCGAAAGCCTGCGCGTTTTCCTTTTTGACCGTAAAACGGTTCATCGCAATATACATGATTATCTCCTGTTTATGCCTTATTGACTGCTCAAATTAGCGCGCATCACCCCATCAGCGAGGCTGTGTGAGGCAAAAGAAACGGTGCTCCGGGAGGCGGCGCTTTGTTGACTTTCAGCTGACATCCATAAGCTTGAGACAAAACACCATCAACCAAGACGTCGCGGGTTGGACCCAAAGCAAGCGCCTCTCCTTCCGCCATGACCATAACCTGATCTGCGTAAAGCGCGGTGAGATTAAGATCATGCATGACCGCAATCACACCCCCTCCAGCATCGGCAAAGTCTCGAGCAACCTGCATGACGCCCAATTGATGCGCGATGTCCAAGCTGGACACTGGCTCATCAAGAAAGAGCCAACGCGGCACGCCTTCCACAACGGGTTCCCATATCTGAACAAGAACCCGCGCCAATTGCACCCGCTGTTGTTCGCCACCCGACAGCTCTTGGAAAAGCCTCTCGCCATACCCCTCCAGGCCAACGCGTTTTAAGGCTTGATACGGCAAATCGGTATCTGCTCCGTAAAGGCTTTGACCAGCCCCAATGCGCACAACTTCCAAGACCGTAAAAGGAAACGCGAGCGTTGAAGCTTGCGGCAAGACACCTCGCAAAACGGCCAGCTCGTGGGCTTTGAGCTGCGCCACATCTGTACCGTTTAAGCGAACTCGTCCGGCATAGGCCACGTCTCGCGTCAGTGCTTTGAGCAAGCTGGTTTTGCCCGAACCGTTGGGACCAACAATGCAACTGAGGGTCCCGGCCTCGACTGCAACTGAAACATCAGACACGGCGGCTTTGCGCCCATAATAGACGGAAATATTCTCTGCTTTTAGCATATTAAAGGTCCACGACACCGCGCTTGCGCAGCAAGATCCACAAAAATACAGGCGAGCCTAGAACAGCTGTCACGATCCCAATTGGCAGTTCTGCTGGGGCTACAATGCTGCGGGAAATGACATCTGCACCTAAGAGCAGGATCGCTCCCAAAAATGCAGAGTTGATCAGCAAAGTGCGGTGGTCTGGACCAGAAACAAGCCTCAGAAGATGCGGGACGATGATGCCAATGAAGCCAATTCCGCCTGAAACGGCAACCGCAGATCCTGTGGCCGCAGCAACAAGCAGAATGGAGAGGTTTTTCAGCCGTTGAACAGGTATCCCAATGTGAAACGCAGTCGCCTCTCCTAGCGCTAAGCCGTTCAATCCGCGCCCTAAGAAGAAACTTGCGATAACAGCAAAGCCAATGATGGGTGTTGCAGATAGCGCTTTGGTCCAACTTGCTCCTGCCAGTGATCCTAAGCTCCAGAAGGTAAAGTCGCGCAGCTGCTGATCGTCTGCTTTAAAGATCAAAACACCAGACAGAGCCGCAGCCAGCGCACCAAGTGCAAGACCTGCGAGAAGCATCGTCGCAACCGAGGTCCGCCCCTTTCGCGTGGCGACCCGGTAGAGCAATAGCGTGGTGGTCCATGCCCCAAGAAAGGCCGCAGCGGGGGTTAGGTAGTTGCCTGTCAGATCCAAAACGATCGGCGACATTAACCCACCCAAAACAATCGAAATCACAGCGCCCAAACCTGCTCCCGCGCTCACGCCAACAAGTCCAGGATCCGCGAGAGGATTGCGAAACAGACCCTGCATCACAGCGCCAGATACAGCCAAAGCCGCTCCAACCATGACCCCAAGGATCATGCGCGGCATCCGGATATCCCACAGGACGACGCGCTCCAGGTCACTTAGCGCCTGACCTGTGATAATCTTGCCCAAAGCCCCCCAAAGCGACACGCCCGTGGCCCCAAACGTTAAGCTCAACAAGCAAGCAACGCCCAAGAAAAAGGCCAAGATCCAATGCAAGGCGCGCGCACGGCTCAGCCGGTCGGATCTGTCTTTCGGCAAGGAGGATGTGCGATCAATCGCGACCATTCGCTCAGCCCGGATACAAAGATGCGTTCAGATCCGAGATGGCCTGCGCTGTGCGCGGACCAAACCCAAGAAGATAAAGCCCATTCATACGGATGACATTTTGAGTTTGGGCTGCTGGCGTGCTGATCAATGACGGCATGGAAAAGAGCTCTTCATTGGCTGCGCCGTGATCTCCGCCACGATCCATCATTAGGATAACTTCTGGTGCAGCGGCACTGACGGCCTCGTCGGTCAGCGGTTTGTAGCCCTC
>JBCDCE010000116.1:0-3141 GCA_039182515.1 Pseudomonadota bacterium
GTGTTGTTTGAACGGTATGGTGGCAAAAGATCAAGTCATTCGAACGTTACGCGTCCTCCGTCGGAAGTTGAGTATGCTTTCGTAACTCACTATGTGATGGAATAATATAAAACGACCACTAGAATTTGGGCGATTTGTAATGGAAAACTTCACATAGTTGCAACCAATCCAGAGATTTATAGCTTTGAGTAGTGGTTTAAATTCCCATCGGCTTTATCCGTCAAGCTGGAAAATTTTTGGCTTAAGATCGTATCATTTTTTTAATCCCATTGGTCTTTACCATTTTCGGCTTCTATCCTTTGTGAAGTCGCAAATGGTTAAGGCGTAGCGCGGGCGAGCATGCCGAAGAGATCGCGGGGGTCGTCTGGGTCTGCGATCATGTCGAGGTCTTGGTAGCAGCCGGTTTCATTGAGTTTTGCGTGCACGTATCTGAGGGCGGAGAAGTCTTCTGTGGCGAAGCCGACGCTGTCAAAGAGCGTGGTTTGGCTGGGGGAAGTGCGGCCTTGTTTTTGGCCTAAGATCACTTGCCAAAGCTCCGTGACGGGGTGGTTTGGCTCCAACTGTTGGATCTCGCCTTCGATGCGGGTTTGCTCGGGGTATTCGACGAAAATGTCGGAGCGCAGGAGGATGTCTTTGTGAAGCTCGGTTTTGCCGGGGCAGTCCCCGCCGATGGCGTTGATGTGCTGGCCTTGGCCGACCATGTTGTCTGTCAGGATCGTGGCGTATTGCTTGTCTGCGGTGCAGGTGCTGATGATCTCAGCGCCGGTGACGGCCTCTTCAGGGGAGGCGCATGGGATCACGGTGAGGCCGGATTGAGCGAGGTTTTGCGCGGCTTTTTGAGTGGCGGCTTTGTCGATGTCGTAAAGGCGGACCGATGTGATCCCAAGGATGTGCTGGAAGGCGAGGCACTGGAATTCACACTGCGCGCCGTTGCCGATCACAGCCATGGTTTTGGCGCTCTTGGGTGCGAGGTATTTGGCGGCCATGGCGGAGGTGGCGGCGGTGCGCAGCGCTGTGAGGATCGTCATTTCGCTCAAGAGGATCGGATAGCCCGTGTCGACGCGCGCAAGGAGGCCAAAAGCGGTCACAGTCTGGTAGCCGCGGGCCATATTGGCGGGATGGCCGTTGACGTATTTGAACCCGTAAGTTTCGCCGTCAGAGGTGGGCATGAGCTCGATCACGCCTTCTTCCGAATGCGATGGCACGCGGGGGCGTTTGTCGAACTGGGGCCAGCGGCGGAAGTCTGCTTCGATCTCTTCGGCGATGCCCGCGATCATCTGCTGTAAGCCGATGCTGTGCACGAGCCGCATCATATCCGCAACGCTCACGAAGGAGACCATAGCGAGGGGAGAGGGGGCTGGCGTGTGGGACATCGGGAGCGCTTTCGGGATTTGAGTATTTTTTACCAAGAAAAAGGGTCAAAACTGCCAGGTGGGTCGGTCTAAGATGGTGCGACCCAAGAGCGAGGCGGTGAGGTCTACCATGAGGCGGGCGGTCTTGCCGCGTTCATCGAGGGCCGGGTTCAACTCGACAAGATCGAGAGACGTGACGAGGCCGCTTTCGTGCAGAAGCTCCATGACCAGATGGGCTTCGCGAAAACTCGCGCCGCCGGGGACTGTGGTGCCGACCGCGCAGGCAATTTCGGGATCCAGGAAGTCCACATCGAAGCTGACGTGTAGCCGACCGTTTGCCTTTGAGACGCGCTGCAAGAAGGCCTTTAGGGGCTTGGATATGCCGTGCTCATCGATGGCGCGCATGTCATGGGCATCCAGTCGTAGATCTGAGATGATTTGGCGCTCGGCTGGGTCTACGGAGCGCAGGCCCATGAGGCAGACGTTCTCAGCTGCGATCAGTGCATCCGAGGCCGTTTGGTTCGAGTAGCTTGTGAGGCCCAAGGCGTAGGCCAGTGGCGTACCGTGCAGGTTGCCGGAGCGGGTTGTTTCGAGCCTGTGCAGATCGGGATGTGCGTCGAGCCAAAGCACAAACTGCGCTTGGCTTTGCTCTGCGGCCCGCTTGCTCATGGCTTGAATCGTTCCGGCACTGACACTGTGATCTCCGCCCAGAAATATCGGCGGTTCTGCGTGTTTTGCTGCCTCATAGGCCGCTTGCGTGATGCTTTGGGTCCAAGCCGACACAGAGCCCAAGTTACGCAGCGCGGAATTGTCGTGAGGGGGAAGGGGCTGCGGCAAGGGGCGCGAAAGATTGCCAAGGTCTTGCACAGAATGGCCAAGATCACGGAGCGCTTCTGTGATCCCCGCTGTGCGCAACGCATCTGGGCCCATCACGCAGCCGGGAATATCTGTTCCGTCTTGCATGGGCAGTCCCAAGAGTGCGCATTTCATGATGAGGATCCCTTTTGTACCTGCCTGAGTTGCTTTGAGTGTGGCCCCTTGAAGGCCCGCCAAGCGAGTTGCAAAAGTGATCAATTCAGCTCATATATTTATCAAAACGATAAGCTTGTATAGCGATATGGATAACTCTAATTTAGCCCTCGATCCCCTAGATGCGACGGACCGCGCCCTCATAGCCGCCCTGCGCAAAGATGCGCGGGCCTCAGTGACGGAACTGGCGCTGACCTTGGATCTATCGCGGCTCACGGTCCGCGCCCGTATGGACCGGTTGAAAGCAGCCGGTGTGATCCGGCGGTTCACGGTTGAGCTGGGCGTTGAGGCTGTGGAGAGCCAGGTGCGGGCCATTTCCATGATCGAGATTGATGGGCGCAAATCCGATGCCGTGCGGCGCGCCCTTGTGCGCCTGCGGGAAGTGGAAAGCCTGCATTCGACGAACGGACGCTGGAGCTTTGTTGTGCAAACCGCAAGTGCGTCCCTCTCGCGGTTCGACCATCTGCTCACCCACATGGACGGCATCGATGGGATCAAAACAGTGGAAACTTGTTTGTTGCTCAATCGGTTGGATTGAGAAAGGGCCGTGTAATGCTTCAAAAAATCCCATCGAGAAAAGACAGGATGAAAACTGGAATAAGTACAGTGACTGGTACAACTCGCTCGAAGGAGAGGATAAGTAGAGGGTAATGTCAGTTGCTTCATATGCCGCCGATCTTGCGATTTTTAGCGTTTTGAGTGTGCTGGATGGTGCCGACGTCTTGTCCGAGCAACTAACTAATGCTGAAATACGCTTAAC
>JBCDCE010000117.1:0-3007 GCA_039182515.1 Pseudomonadota bacterium
CGAAAAGCCCGCATCCTTTGCCGTGTTGGCCCCGAACTCTGAGGCCGATGCACTTTCAAGGCGCAGATCAAGCTCACCCAAGACAACGCCCTCAAAGTGGCCAATTACATCGGTGGGGCGCAGACGCCGTGAGGAGGGGGACAAAAGCTCAATCATGCTGGCGGCGAAGTAGAACGCGTCAATATCGGTGCGAAAGGCCTTTTCAATCCCCGGCCGCAGCACTTTGACGGCCACCTTCTCTCCGGTCTTCAGCCGGGCCTGATGCACCTGCGCGATGGAGGCCGCGGCAATCGGATCACTGAACTCGCTGAAAATCTCTTCGACCGGCTGCCCCAACTCCTGCGCGATCGAGGCTTTGGCCGTCTTGACATCAAAGGCGGGCAGCTTGTCTTGCAAAACGCGCAGCTGATTGGCCAAATCGGTGCCGACAATGTCAGGCCGGGTTGAAAAGATCTGTCCGAATTTGATGTAGGCGGGGCCAAGCGCCGTCAGCGCCCGCACGGTGGGCGGCTCACTGGGGTTGCCGCGATAGCCCAGCCATTGAAAGGGCCAGCCCAGAATTCGCACGGCACCGCGCACCAAGGGCGGCGCATCCATGGCATCGAAGATCTCTTGCGCCGCGCCAGTACGCTCGAGCGTGGCGCCGGTGCGCACCAGCCGCAGGAGATTATGCGGGCCGCGCATGGCTCAGAGCTTCCAACCCGAATGCAGACAGGCAATGCCGAGGCTCAGGTTGCGGAACTTGGCGTTGTCGAACCCGGCGTCGCGCACCATGCCGAGGAATGTTTCCTGATCAGGGAACTTGCGAATGGATTCAACAAGGTACTGGTAGCTCTCGCGATCTCCGGCAATGGCCTGGCCCATCCGCGGAATGATGTTGAAGGAGTAAAGATCATAGGCCTTTTGCAGCATGTCATTGGGGATCTGGCTGAATTCCAACACCATCAGCCGCCCACCGGGTTTCAGCACGCGAAACGCTTCATTGAGGGCCTCCTGCGGGCGGGTGACATTCCGGATGCCAAAGCTGATCGTGTAGACATCAAAGGTGTTGTTCTCAAAAGGCAGCGCCATGGCATCGCCGACCAGCCACGACAGGCTCTCGCCCATGTCCTCGGCCTCTGCCCGCTGGCGCCCTTCGATCAGCATTTCCTCGGTGAGATCAAGCACCGTGGCATGGCCTTCGCCCGCGCGTTTGAGAAACCTGAATGCGATATCCCCAGTGCCGCCCGCGACATCCAAGAGCCTCTGCCCGGGCCGCGGCGCAAGCCAATCCATCATCGCGTCTTTCCAAAGCCTGTGAATGCCCACGCTCATAACGTCATTCATGATGTCATATTTGGAGGCGACAGAGCCAAACACGCCGCGCACCCGCCCGGCCTTTTGATCCTCGGGGATGTCCTCAAACCCGAAATGGGTGGTTTTTTCTGTCATTGCGGTCGCCTTACTAAAGATCAAAGTGACTTATAGAACGTGGTCTGTGGAAGACAATGCGATCAAATGGCGATGCGTGAAATGATCTGGAAGAGGCTTGAAGGTGCCGTTCGCGTCTTCTGGCTCATGCTTTTCTTGATTGTGCTGGGTGCCTTCGCGCATTTTTTGGGGTTTGACCTACTCGCCAATTCGATCATCGGCCTCGTTATCTTGTTCTTTGTCTTTTCGCCCTTCCTGTTGATGTTTTTGTTCAGTCGAGAAAAGGCTCGGATCGACAAAAACGGCAATCCATATGGGCGGCTTGTCGTAGGGTGCAGACTCCTTTCTTTCAGTGCCGGAGCTTTTTGGATCGGGTTGCCGCTCCCATCACTTCTTGGTTTGGACGCCTTTCCAAACTTGGTTGATAGCCATCTCACTGATGAGGATATCGCGTTCTGCGTTGTTTTCATCCTAGGCGGGATTTGGTTAGTCGCTTATGCTTGGAAGGCGCGTGTATGTTGGAACGAGACCGACGTGACCCAAACAGGTTGGTCGCTGTTCACACACTCACGCCCATGGGACGATCTTGCAGAGGTTGATGAGAGCGACGGGACGCTGAATTTTTCAAAGCATAAAAAGATCCAGGTTTCTATTTTCTTTGAAGGCCAAAAAGACCTCATCGCATATGCCAAGGATCGTTTGGATAAAGCCAGAACTACCTAAGGTTGAAGTCTTCGCTCGGTTGCCTTTGCTGCCTAAAAACAGGTTGTTGATCAAATGAGTTTCAAAGCCGCGAGTGTACTTGTTGTTGCCTCACTTGTTTTATTGGTGAGCTGGATCTCAGTTGAACGCTTTTTCGATGTAACGCTCGTCCCAGAACCGTTGAGAGGCATTGCAGGCATTGCATTTACGATCCCAGTAGGCATCTGGTTGGTAAAGCTTCTTTCCGAGGTGAAATCCACGGCCAAAGTCGCAAAGGAAGGAAGCTGTTATGGCTTTCTGCCAATGTGGCTGAAGATCCCTACCACGGCGCTTTGTTGTCTATCTGGCTATTTTTTCGGCCCGCCTGCTCTTCATGGCGCGGCAGGCGAACCATGGCATTGGATGTTCATGCTTATCTTTGCATTAATCTGTTGGTTGCTTGCGGGGCTGTGGCTGTCTCGCGTTCGTTGGAATGACAGCGTGTTACAGGCGACATCGCCATTGCTGTTGAAACAGCGATCTTTTCCTTGGGAAAAGCTGACGTCTATTGAAGAGAACAGCGCTCAGTTCTCCACTGATCTTCATTTTGATGGTTTGGGAAAAGCACCCGTTTACTATGCTTATCAGGGGTATGATCAGGTGATTGCCTATGCAAAGGAGCGTTTGGAAAACACCTGATCCGCTTTCACAAGATTGCTCAAAAAAAGGTATGATCGAGGAAACAAGTGAAGAGACAGAGATGAGCCTCAAATCCGCCAGTATCTATGCCGGGATCTCGGCCGTCGCCTTGGGCGGGCTGTTTTACTCCGACAATGTGCAGGCCATGATCTGGATCCCGTCCTTCTTTAAGATGCTGATCGTCACCGCGCTGCTGATCCCGATCTTCAACTGGCTC
>JBCDCE010000118.1:0-2827 GCA_039182515.1 Pseudomonadota bacterium
AAGGCATTTTCCACCGATTAAGGAGAATTGGACCGACAAAATCTGGGATTTTGATTCGAATTTCACCTAACGTCTGGCCAGGAAAGGTGCCTTTTTTAGCCCACGCCCATGAATTCCCAGATTAAGCCATGCCGCCTAAGATCAATCGCTCTGCAAGCTTTGCATAAGGCAAAGCCGATGCACTGTCCGTTAACGCAATGGGCTGACCGCTGTCGCCCCCTGTCCGTACATCCAAGGCCAAAGGAAGCTCTGCTAGGAACGGGACACCCAGTTTTTGGGCCTCGAGGGCCACACCACCATGGCCAAAAATATGGCTCTCATGGCCGCAGCTCGGGCAAATGAATTGAGACATGTTTTCGATTAGCCCCAGAATTGGGGTCTTGAGCGTGTTGAACATATCGATGGCGCGACGCGCATCTAAGAGTGCTACATCTTGCGGCGTACTCACCACGAGCGCGCCCGTCACATGGCTGCGTTGGCACAAGGTAAGCTGAACATCGCCAGTACCCGGAGGCAGATCGACGATCAAAACATCCAACTCGCCCCATTCGGTTTGGGTCAGCATCTGTTGCAGCGCACCCATCAACATGGGTCCACGCCAAACCACGGCTTTGTCCTCGCCCAACATCAAGCCCAGCGACATGATCGTCACCCCATGCGCCTTGAGAGGGATAATTGTTTTGCCGTCTGGTGAAGCAGGACGACCTGAAGCTCCCATCATCCGAGGCTGTGATGGACCATATATATCTGCGTCTAAAAGCCCAACGCTGCGGCCTTGCCTGGCCAAAGCAACAGCCAGATTTGCCGAGACGGTAGATTTCCCCACCCCGCCTTTCCCGGATGCCACGGCCAAAATGCGATCGACGCCCGTAATCTTCGCAGGACCAGATTGAGGCTTGGGATGCTGGCCGATCTTCAGGCTTGGGGGCGCATTAGAGGTTGGCGGCTTTGATGCAGGCGTTGCCCCGGAATGCGCGGTCAGCACAGCAGAAACACTCGTAACGCCCGCCACTTGCTTCACAGCCGCCTCAGCAGCTTCTTTGAAGGGGCCGAGTTGGGCTGCGACTTCTGCGGAAGGCGCTTCA
Source organism: Pseudomonadota bacterium (assembly GCA_039182515.1). Taxonomy (GTDB): domain Bacteria; phylum Pseudomonadota; class Alphaproteobacteria; order Rhodobacterales; family Rhodobacteraceae; genus JBCDCE01. The sequence continues at coordinate 1,086 of JBCDCE010000118.1, forward strand.
ATGACGAACCGCACAACACCCGCCTCACTTGAAAGCGCGCGCAGCATATCAGCATCAATCAAGGACTTGCCCGAGGGAAGCAAAATTTTTGCAAGAGCGTCGCGTACTTGATTGATATCAGCCATGGAAACCCCCGGTTAAAAGCCTGTGGGGACTTACGTCCTTTTGCCCAGATATCAAGGGCTAGGCGAGAAGCGCTTAATTTACGAGCGCATGTCTGCTCTATTTGACACAATTTTTTGCAGATTGGCATGCCTTCACTGCATAGCCGCATTGCAGCATTTATCATTGTGCATGTGCAGAAAATTTTGCACATTGCTTAGGACAGCTCTTGGAGCTTCAGCCTCAAAGCACCCTCTCCTCCTCCCTGGGTGTTTTGTATTCCTTACGGCGGCACCTACCTCCTCCCTGGTGTCGCCGTTTTTTTTTCCCTTTTTTGAGAGAGTTACGCGCGCTCGTCTTTCGGCGAGCCCATAACGACGTAAGAGGTGATCGACGCGACTTGGGGCAAGACACCAAGAACTTCGGTATGAAAGTGCTTATAGGCCGCCAAATCCGCCGCTTCGACTCTCAGAAGATATTCGACTGAGCCCGTTATATTGTGGCACTCACGGACCTCTTTGGCCGCCGAAATGGAACGCTCAAATGCTTCCTGCGCTTTTTTGGTATGATTAGAAAGCCCAACGGTGACATAGGCGATAAATCCAACACCCGTTTTCGCCGCATCGAGAACGGCCCGATATCCCGAAATTATGCCGGTTTTTTCCAGATCCTGGACGCGCCGGAGACAGGCGGAGGGGGACAAACCCACGGTTTCTGCCAAAGCCAAGTTGCTGATGCGCCCATCGCGCGACAAGCAACGCAATATCTTGCGGTCGATTTGGTCAATTTCTTTCATTAATTTGGATACCAGACTATTTTTCAGCCAAATTAACACGTAATTGCACTCAGCGCACATTAAGGTTGCAAAATGCTGACGATTTTACCCGCTTTGATCAATTATGCTTTTGTCACCTCGGTGACACCGGGGCCCAACAACATGATGTTGATGGCCTCTGGTGCGAATTTTGGTTTTCGCCGCACAATTCCGCATATGTTGGGCGTGAGCCTAGGGCATATGTTTATGGTCAGCCTTGTGGGCCTGGGATTGGCAGGGATCTTCACAACTTACCCCGTTGCGCAAACACTCCTTACTGTTGTGAGTGTGGTTTACTTGCTTTTCTTGGCTTGGAAGATCGCAAATGCCGCCCCGCCACAAGAGGCCGCTACCACATCGAAGCCTTTTACGTTTTTACAAGCGGCCGCCTTTCAATGGGTTAACCCAAAGGCCTGGTACATGGGCGTAACGGCTCAGACGGTCTTTGCGCCTCCCGAGACGGGACTTGTGGGGGTGTTTACGGTAGCGCTTGTTTTTGCCCTCGTGAACTTGCCCAGTGTAAGCTTGTGGGCTGGTCTTGGGGTCCAGGTGCGCAAGCTGTTGTCAAATCGCGCACGTTTGCGCGCCTTCAATTGGACGATGGCAGCACTTTTGGTGCTGTCGATGTACCCAGTGGTCAAGGACGCTTTTTAACCATTTGCAAAGCATGTTTTGAGCGTGAAACAAGAAGTGGTCCCACCTTTTCGGACAGGTTTGCAGCGTTTCTAAGGTGTATCGGGTTTAGGTTTCATGCTGCTTTCTGCTGTTCCAAGCCTGCCCAATATGCGTCGTCCGGCGTCTGTCGATCAAGCGCGGAATGGGGTCG
>JBCDCE010000119.1:0-2793 GCA_039182515.1 Pseudomonadota bacterium
CGCGCTTGGCACTGAGCAGCGCTTGGAAAGCGGTTTCAAAACCGGCCTCTATGGCGTTGAGAAATTGCGGCATGGTCGGGTCTCGTCGAAAGCGTCGGTCTAAAGCCGTGGTCTGGCAGTTAAGGGGCCTTATGCCCCATGATCCGGGGCTTTCCCAGATGGCGCGCGGTATGGTCGCGTCACATCCCTCAAGTTCACTTCCAATGCTTCAACATCCAACCGGATCGCACCATCACCTGCCAGGGTCAAAAGCAGCTGCCCCGCACCGTCTTCTCCTGGTTCAAAGCTGATCGCCAAGAGCGCCAGGATCATGTCTTTCTCGCGCGGATTCACCCCCTGGCTGGCCACGCGCAGCACGTGATCTATCACGAGGATCGACTGCACGCGTTCAGATCCGTGCCGATCGCGGCCCTCATCCTCCCAGCGAAACCGGTTCACGAGCAGAGCAAACCGCCGCTCTTTGGGGCGCCATGACATCTCAGATGCCGGCAGAACCGCATCCTGAACGAGCGAGGAAATCACCTGCAAATCATCGGTATCGAGCGCCCCAAGATTGAGCGGCGCCTCCCGACCGTCTTCAAAAGAAGCGTCTTCGCTCATTACACCTGAACCCGCTCGATCTGCGCGCCCACATTGCCGAGCTTCTCTTCAACCCGCTCATACCCGCGATCGAGGTGATAGACACGATTGACAAGCGTTTCGCCCTCGGCCGCCAACCCAGCCAAGATCAGCGAGACCGACGCACGCAAGTCGGTGGCCATCACCGGCGCGCCTTTCAGGCCTTCGACGCCTGTCACAGTGGCCGTTCCGCCTTGGACGTCAATCTGTGCCCCCATGCGCATCAATTCAGGCGCATGCATAAAGCGGTTTTCAAAGATCTTTTCTTCCAAAACGCTGACACCGTCGGCCGTGCACATCAACGCCATGATCTGCGCCTGAAGGTCCGTCGGAAACCCGGGGAAGGGTTCTGTCGTCACATCCACGGCTTTGACCCGTTCATTTCCTAGGGACACGCGCAGGCCAGTCTCTGTTTCTTCAACGTTGATGCCCGCTTCCATCAGCTTATCAGCAAAAGCTTGCACAAGGTCCATACGCCCGCCCAAACACGTGACTGCACCGCCACAAATGGCCGGAGCGAGCATGTAGGTGCCCAGCTCAATGCGATCTGGAACCACAGGATGAGTAGCGCCGCTCAAACGATCGACGCCCTGAATGGTGATCGTCGAGGTGCCTTCACCTTCGATCTGTGCACCCATGCGGCGCAAACAGTGCGCAAGATCCACGATCTCAGGCTCTCGCGCTGCGTTTTTGAGAACGGTTGTCCCTTTCGCCAGCGTCGCGGCCATCAGGGCGTTTTCCGTGGCTCCGACAGAAACAAAAGGAAACTCAAACGTGCCCCCTTTTAAGCCGCCTGGGGCTTTGGCATGCACATAACCTTCTCTGAGATCCAGCTCCGCGCCCATCGCTTCAAGCGCTTTCAAATGTAGGTCCACTGGACGGGCGCCGATTGCGCATCCGCCGGGCAATGACACAACAGCATGTCCTGAGCGCGCAAGCATCGGGCCCAGTACAAGGATAGAGGCCCGCATCTTCCGAACGATGTCATACTCCGCTCGGTGATTGCTGACGTCATGAGACGACAGAGCAAGCACCTTGCCATCCTGCATCTCGCGCACCTCAGCGCCCAGGCTTTCCAGCAAAAGCGCCATAGTGCGAATGTCCGAGAGCCGTGGCGCGTTGGTAAGGGTCAACGGCTCCTCGCTCAACAGTGTGGCCGGCATAAGAGTAAGGCAGGCGTTCTTTGCACCCGCGATTGGTATGTCGCCCTGCAGGGCGCCATTGCCCCTGACCAAAATTGAATCCATCTCGATTAGTCCTCGCCTGTCTCGTTTGTATCTTGGCTGCCATCATCGTCTTGCTGCGCTTTGGTCCGAGCATTGGCTTGCGCTTTACGCTTCGCCATATTGGCCTTCAGCGCTGCCTTCAACCGATCTTCGCGCTCTTGTTCTGGTGACGCTTTATTCTTTGTGCCCTGTGCTGCCATGCACTCTTCTAACTCAGGCTCAATTCGTGGTCCAGATATGGCTTGCGTGATTGGCTTTGGTCGTCTAGGACCCCGCCACGGTTTAGCTGCTGTAGCTCAGTGGTAGAGCGCACCCTTGGTAAGGGTGAGGTCGGGAGTTCAATCCTCCCCAGCAGCACCACTGAAACCCATTTACATTCTTAAAATCAATAAATTACCAACAGAAAACTAGTTTTCACCCTCTGTTTGGACCGCCCATTCTGCGTCGTTGTCAGTTGGGTCTACCGAACTTGGAGCCAATGGGCACACGACCGCCCACACGCCATTCAACTTGCCCAGTGCAACCTTAAAGCTCACGGCTTTCATGAAACTGGCGTCTAAATCTGGGAGGTAATGATCCTAGTGTATGCAGTGTTACTACAAGAGCATACAGTTAGGGACACATAGGTCACTTATCGTTTCAATCGTTCGGCTGGGTTGCAGGATAAAACAGCCGTTTGAGCCGAAACAAGCGAGTTTCGTGACACAACATGTCCGCGGTGCGGACAACGCTGCCCCTCATTTGATCGCCAAAAGCACGGCTGGCTCCGGTTTATTGAAGCTCAATGCTCTGCTGCTGAAGCCATGGTCTCTCCACTCCGGATGCCTGGTACATCACATGAAGAAAGGTGTGAGCCGTCACTGGGTCAGACATGAAGGGAGACATGCGGAATTCCCCTTTTCTGGTCTCCCCAGTTTTTTCATAAATCAAAAGGTCTTTCTTGATGGTC
>JBCDCE010000120.1:0-2776 GCA_039182515.1 Pseudomonadota bacterium
CAGGTTTTTTCGCAAGGTCTGGATCCCGGATGAAAGCTATTTTCAGACTCTATCACGGCTCTATTCGCGCCAAATCGAGAGCCGCTCTCTGACGCTGTCGAAATTCGATTATCAGGGCAAGCCGCACATGTTCTACGATGACCATTTGCAGCTGCTGCGCCGGTCCGACTGTTTTGTCGCGCGGAAAATCTGGCCTTTTGCCAACCGTCTTTATGATGCGTTCCTGACCGATCCTGACGGCGCGATGAAGCGCACGGAACCGAACCCTGGCAAGATTGACCGGATCTTTGCCAAAGCGGTGGATCGCCGGACGCGGGGGCGGCCCGGGCTTTATATGCAGAGCCGCTATCCGGCGGAGGGTCGGGAAAACGGTGTGACATGCGCTCCGTATTCGATTTTTGAAGGCTTCAGTGATCTTTTCGAGAACTTTGAGCATTGGCTCGCCAAAACGACCGGCGCCCGCGTGCACGGCCATCTTTTCGCCCCTGATCGCGTGGAGTACTCGGACGGACAGACCGTGATGAATGGCGCGCTCAGCGACAGCGCCAAACTGCGCGACTACAATAAGCTTGCCTTCCTAACGAGCCTGATCTGGAACACGCGGGGCGAACGCCAGTGCTTTCAGCTGGGGCCGATGGACGAGATCGAAGAAGTCGAGTGGGACATCGCGAAAGATCCAAATGCCCAGATATCCGTCATAACCGGGGCGTGGGCGATTGGGCTCTTTAAGTCCAACAGGAACTTTGCCGACATCCGGAAAGAGGCCGCGCGCTTGCAGCAGATCGAAAGCACGCATCTCAATGCCTTGCGATCCGAATGGGCCAAGGCGCGGATCCGGATTTGGACCATGGCAGAGTTCATTGAGGCCCCGATGGAGCCCTTACAAACCATCATTGACGAGATCGGGCGCACCCGCCGTAAAACGCTGGCAGAAGCGCCAAAGATGACGGATCTGACCGGCTTTCCGCAATTCCTGCAAAGCCTAAAGAACCAAGGCATGCACCCCTATCTGATGGGCGACTTTCCGATTGATCCTGGTAAACCCGACACGCAAGAGCCCAAGCCCAAGCCGTATTTGATCAAGTAGTCATGGCGCATAAGTTCGATTACTTCGTGGTGTTTGCAGAGATGCGCACCGGATCTAATTTTCTGGAATCAAACCTGAACGCATTCGATGACGTGACCTGTCATGGCGAGGCGTTTAACCCCCATTTCATCGGCTATCCGAACCAAACCGAGATCCTGGGCATTTCTCAGCCTATGCGTGATGAAAACCCAGCGGGGCTGATTTGGGCCATTCGCGAAAAGACCAAGGGGCTGGGTGGATTTCGATTTTTCCACGATCATGACCCGCGGGTGATCGATCTTTGCCTGGATGATCCGCGATGCGCGAAGATAATTTTGACGCGCAATCCTGTGGAAAGTTTTGTGTCCTTGAAAATCGCGCAGTCCACCGGGCAGTGGAAACTGACCAATGTGAAGCGGCGCAAAGACAGCCAAAAGATTGCGTTTGATCCCAACGCGTTCGAGGCTCACCTGTCGGAGCTGCAGTCGTTCCAGATCTTTCTGCTCAATCGCCTTCAAACCAGCGGTCAAACCGCCTTTTACCTCGACTACGAAGATCTTCAGGATGTGGCCGTGATGAACGGGCTCGCGCGGTTTTTGGGTGTTGAACAGCAACTTGACGCGCTCGACGCCTCTCTCAAAAAGCAAAACCCCAGCCCGTTGTCTGACAAGGTCGAAAATTTCAAAGAAATGGAGCAGGCGCTCTCTGGTGTGGATCGCTTTAACCTGACGCGCACACCGAACTTTGAGCCTCGACGCGGGGCGGGTGTGCCTGCTTTTGTCACGGGAGCCAAGGCGCCGCTGCTTTACATGCCTGTGCGTTCCGGCCCGGAAGAGGCCGTGCGGACATGGATTGCGGCGCTCGACGATGTGGCGAAAGACACGCTTCCCACACAGATGAACCAAAAAGCTTTGCGTCGGTGGAAACGTCGCAACAAGGATCATCGCAGCTTTACCGTGCTGCGGCACCCTCTGGCGCGGGCCTATGATGCGTTTTGTACGCGTATCCTGCCTCGGGGTGATGGGACGTTTTCAGACATTCGCAAGACCCTGCGCAACTTTCACAAGCTGCCGATCCCGGGGGATTGGCTGGTTGAGGGGTATTCGAAGGACGCGCATTACGAGGCGTTTTTTGCCTTTTTGGAGTTCCTGAACGCCAATCTTTCCGGCCAAACGAACATCCGGGTCGATTCCCATTGGGCCAGCCAAACCGAGGTGCTGCAGGGCTTTGCCGGCTTTGCGTTGCCGGATCATGTTTTCAGAGAAGACGAGCTGCCGCACGCGCTGCCCAACTTGGCGAAAACCTTGGGATACTCCAAACCACCCAAACTCGTGCCCGTACCCATCGCAGCACCGTATTCGCTGGACGATATCTATGACGATGCGCTCGAGACCCTGGTCTCCCAGGTTTACCAGCGGGATTACATGCTGTTCGGATTTGACGCCTGGACGGCTTAGGCCGCTTTGACTGGCAGCGCCTCAGTCATGATCGTGTGCAACGTGTTCGGATTCCGGTTGGACCGAAGCTTAGCGCAAATCGACTGTTCTTTGAGCGTGCGGGAGATCAGGGCCAAAGCTTTGAGGTGATCCACTCCAGCGTTCTCCGGGGCCAGGAGCCCGAAAACAAGGTCCACCGGCTGGCGATCAACGGAATCAAACGCCACGGGTTTTTCAAGCAAAATCATTGCACCCAGCACGCGATCGACGCAGG
>JBCDCE010000121.1:0-2748 GCA_039182515.1 Pseudomonadota bacterium
AACGTTCAACAGCTTCACTCTTTCGCGCTAAACAGACTCATTTATCAACCTACGAATGCAAAATGAGAAGTCAATCACCACCAGTGGTGGTTACCCACAATAGCGGTGAACTCTAAATCCCAAGCCTTCGCCTGGCGACTTGGGAATGAAAATCTCAACCAACGGATCTTTCAGAAAAGGGTTTGGCTAAATCTTCTCTTCGCTGGCGAGTTTATCGAGGGTGGCGTTGACCTGCTTTTCCGCGACCGTTCCAAATTCTCGCATGAGAGTAATTTTTCACTGCTCTTTGAACTCAAACAGATCCTTTTCAAACGTATTCTTGTAGGCTTTGCGGCTGTTTCCCAGCCAAGCTAGTAGCAGTCGCCCTGCCCTCCGCTTTGCTCTAGGCAGGTCGGCGTTTCTTTCTTCGTTTGTCCGCCCGCCATCCCTTTCAGAGTCGGTCAAGGACGGGCCTCGCCTATGGCGAGGTCGTTCGGGCCACCCGTGTCCTCGCGGCGTTGCCTCTGCGGGCCGCACCAGTGGCCCTGCCGATCCTGGACAGTCACTTCAAGGGCCGGGGTCAGGCTGCGCCTCTCCCCCTCTGCCCCCGGAAAAACACGAGGTTTTTCCAAAGTCAGTTGGGAAGAGCTTCGCCATTTGGCGGAAGGTCTCAATAAAGAGGCCACCGTCTCACCACATAGGAGAGACACATGTCTACAGATACCTTGAACAAACACGAAGTGATTGCCGCGCAAAATGACTGTGTGCGGGGCGCACTCGTATACCCATCCCATCAAAAAACTTGCGCGGAACTTGGTCTTGAAAGGAAACTGGTCTGGACCCAGGGCGTCGATGCTGAGTTCCAAGCAAAAGGCAATTGGCAGCGCATCATGCGCGCCATCGCAGATTTTAACGCCTTTGACGATGACAACGACCCGCGTGGGGAACGGGATTTCTTCGCTTTTGAGGTTGATGGCACCAAGATGTTTTTAAAGGTGGATTACTACGGTCCCGATTTGCGTTGCGGCTCCGAAGACCCAGCCGATCCAAAACAAACGATCCGTGTTATGACGATCATGCTCCCCAGCGAATACTAACGTCGCAGATCAGTTGGTAGTCTCAGCATGACCCAGGACTTTCTCGCAAAGCGTCGTCGGGAAGCTTTTGCGCTTCTCAATAAAGGCGGTCTTTCCGCTGACATCGCGCGGCGTTTCTTGACCCAACACGGGGCATATAGCGTTTGACGAAATAATAAAGACAACTGGTATCAGCTAACGCGTTGAAATCTTAGATTTCAGGCAGCGTTAGGTGATTCATGTTTTTCGCATAACGCTTTCAGCCCCCCTGCCCCACCTCTGAACTTCGGAGGTGCGGCACCTCTCACAGCAACACATCGAATTGACAGAGGTTTGTCCCATGACAAAGCAATCAGACATCATCGCGTCTGAGGCGCGGTTTCCACTCTCTAAACTCACCCTTTCGCCGCTCAATCCACGTCAAAACGTGCCTGAACAAGACGTGATAGACCTTGCGAACAGCATTTGGTCCGCTGGTTTGATCCAATCCATTGCAGGTCTGGCCGATGGGAAAGGCGGCGCAGAAATCGTTGCGGGTGGACGTCGCTTACGAGCGCTACAATATCTGGCCCAGGAACACCCAGATTTAGCCACGACACGCCGCGAACTGGCAAACCCAACGGTGATGCTGGCCCCTGATATGGTCACTGCCGAGGCCTGGGCAAATACCGAAAACATCGCGCGCCGTGACCTGCATCCCGCCGAAGAAATCCGCGCCTATGGCAAGATGGAAGCCAAAGGGATCACCGTGCCGGTAATTGCCCGCACATTCGCAGTGAGCGAACAGCACGTTTACCGCCGCTTAGCGCTGGCGAACTTGCCCGAGATGATCTTGGATGCGCTTGCCGCCAATGAGATCAGCCTATCCAACGCAGCCGCTTTCACCGTGAGCAATGATGAAGCCGTGATGGAAGAGGTGTTAGAGCGCGCCAAAGAACGCGGGTATAGCGATCACCAGATTAAACAGGCCCTCAAGCCAGAGTCCGTGCGCGATACTGACCGCCGCGTGATTTACGTGACCGAAGTTACTTACGAAGAAGCCGGTGGCCGCAAGACCGCCGATCTCTTTAGCGAACAAACCTTCTTTGATGATGTGGCACTCTTGGAGGATTTGTTCACTGCAAAGCTCACCGAGGCAGCGGAGGGCCTCAAGGCTGATGGCTGGAAATGGGTTGAGGTGATCGAGGACAGCTATCTTTGCCATTACACCATGGGGCTTGAGAAGTTTGGCAGAGTCTACGCCGAGGATGGAGAACTGACCGAGGAACAAGCCGCGCGATATGATGATCTAGCCGATCTTGCGGACAGTGATGCCCTCGATGCCGAGGGAGAAGCAGAGTTTGCAGCGCTGCAATTGATCCTAGACGGCACGTACAGCGCCTCACAGCGCGCTCACGCGGGTCTTTACGTCTATGTGGACCGAAACGGCAAAGAGTGCCTCAGCGGGGCGCTGGTGAAGCCGGAGGACAAGAAAGCAGCCATTGAGGCTGCTGTTTTGCAGGCCTCGTATCACGACATACAGAAATCGGGGGCCGAGAAGTCGCCAATCTCACAAAAACTGCGGGATGATCTCAACCGCGTGTCGCGCGGCGCACGACAACATGCAGCCTTAAGTGATCCTGACCTATTGATCGATCTTTTGGCCTACCAACTGAGCCATGACTTGCATTGGCAAAACCCCTTTGGTCTCAGC
>JBCDCE010000122.1:0-2637 GCA_039182515.1 Pseudomonadota bacterium
TAGCCGTTTTTTTTAAAGGTTGAGAGAGCGGACTTTAACCAGCGCTCAAACGAAGGTTTTGGCAGCAGCTTGTTTTTCAGTCTGGGTATATTGATGCGGTAATTGTATTCACTCAGGATCCGGTCATAGGGGTTTCGCGTCACACAGAAACTGTAATCAAAAAAGCCGGGCGCAAAGAGCGTGTCGAGCACCTCGCCGTGAAAGTGCTGTGGCACGCATGGAAAAATCTCTGGGCGGTGCTTTTGGTAGAGGTTTTCTGGCGCGTGTGAGGCCAGCCATGACTTGATCGATGTCCCACCGGCCTTTGGGATATGAATGAACAGGATGAGTTTGTCGCCGATACGGAAAGCAGGCATGGGGGTATCTCCTGGTGTCTTTAGGCTTTGCTACTTGAGCGCTTGTTCAGACGCGTCAAAAAACGCTCGCGCAATACCTCTCCCTCACCTCCAAATAGGCTTGGTGTCCATACAAAAACCACGACATAAAACAGGCCGAGGCTGGCAAAGAGGGTCAAGAGTGTCAAAAGGCCACCCAAGATTGGCAAAAGCAGCAATCTGAGACCAAACATCGCGGCCGACAAAGCGACGCCGACGATGATGTAGATGAAGAGACGGCGCAGGCTTTCGGAGGTGTCAACGCCTATGAAACGGAAAACGACGTAGAGACCCACGAAATAGCAGAAGGCGATAGCGGCCCCCACACCAACAGCGACCCCAGCAAGGCCCGCCTTTACGCCAAAATACGCCCCGGCCACGACGGAGGCTGCATAGATCCATTGCCAGAGCGCTGCAACGTAGACCCTGCCCGCTGCGCGCAGGATGGCGTTGATGAACTTGTAGGCTGTGCGGAAGAAAAGAGTGCAGACAAGGATCTGAAACGGGATGATCGCAGGAGCCCATTGCTCCCCCATGAGCACCACGATGATTTCTGGCGCGCTGACAAGCAAAAGGGCCGTCATCGGCAGCTGCAACATGGCCGCAAGCGACAGGGCGCGGTTCAAGGCGCGTTGCAGCCGTGCGCGATCGTCTTGAATGGTCGCAAGGGTCGGAAACAGCACTCGATCACCCATCTGTCCCACCAGTCTGGCTGGCGTTGCCATGAGCACGAACGCGCGTGAATAAAGACCAAGTGCATCTGCTCCGAGAAGGCGACCAACGACAAAAAAATCAGCGTTTTGAGACGTATAGTTTCCGATCCTCACCAACGAAAATCCGAACCCGAAATTCAGCATGCCTGTGAATGCCTGCCACTTGAAACCAAAGCCAAGCTGATCGCGTGCCAGGGCCAGAAAGCCAAGCGTCAAGAGGCTAGCTTGCGCCAATTGGGCCCAGACAAGCGCCCAGGCACCGTAATCCATCATCGCAAGCGTTACGGCAACGGATCCATATCCTATGCTGTAGCTTATAAGGCTGAGCATCGCGACGGCACGAAACTGCATGTTACGCAGCAAAAGCGCTTCGCTGACGAGGCCCGCCCCCTTTATGATAAAGAGCAGCGCGAAGACCTCGACCAGAGGCTCAACCTCGGGCATGCGATAGAGCCGCGCGATGGGCTCTGACAGCAGATAGAACAGGATCGCCAGCACGACGCCCAAAAAGAGCGTTGTTACAAAGCCGGTTTCGACATGGCTGCGTGTCAGTTTTTTGACCTGAACGATGGAAGGCGCGATGCCAATCTGTCCTGATATTTCGGCCAGGGCGACAACTGTCAGAGCCGCGCTGACAACACCGAAATCGGCAGGAGTCAGAAGCCGAGCGAGGATGAGAAGTATGGCAATCTTTAGGATCGCTTCGCTGCCGCCACCCGCAAGCATCCACATGTAGTTGGTCAGAGTCCGACTGGTAAGGTCTTCTTTTTCAGGACTTTTCTTGCCTCCGTCACCTTCGGGGGGGCTGTTTGAAGGGTCTTCCATCGGCGGCAACCTTTACCTTGGACTCACGATGCGTAACGCTGTGTATACCTTGGCAGGCAGCGCGAAAATATTAAGATTTTCCACTTAAAAGCAACAATACTCTGGCACAGCAATGCTTTGTACGCACACGCGAGTCAACGCGCAAATTTTGGCTGTGCTTTTTTGACAAGAGTGATGTGTTGTGGTTGAATAAAAAGCGCGCGAACGAGGCCAACTGAAATCCTAGGAATGAGTTATGATTGCCAATTTGCCGGCAGGTGATGCCGGATTGTTTTTGTACATTCCTTCTTTCGCCGGTGGCGGCGCTGAACGCATATTTATTAGAATTGCCAACTATTTGGCCAATGAAGGCCACAATGTTTGTTTTATCGTAAACCATGACGGTGGACCCCTGAGGGATATGTTGTCTGACCAGGTAAACCTGCAAGTTCTTGGTATTGAGCGTGGTCCAAAGGCCATTTTCGCTCTGGCCGGGGTGCTGCGCAAACATAAGCCCAAGGTTCTCATTTCCGTGATGACGCGATCCAACATAGTGGCGCTTTTGGCATCTCGCCTGGCCGGCGGAAATACGCGCGTTATCGCTTGTGAGCGCAACCACTATTCGACAATTCTAAACGATTTTGATCCGGTGCGGCGCTGGGGTGTCGATCGGTGTGTGCGTTGGCTGTATCCCAACGCTCTTGCTGTGATTGGAAACACCCCGGGTGTGACGCAAGATGTTGCCA
>JBCDCE010000123.1:0-2584 GCA_039182515.1 Pseudomonadota bacterium
ACCCGTCTGAACCCCGTTTTGCTTTGGCCACGGCGTTGTGCCTCTACCATGCCGAGGATCCCAAGGCCCTGCTCAAAGTGGAGCATGTCCTTTCACAACATCCCCAAAACACCGAAGCCCTGAACCTCAAGGCGTCGGTTCTTCTGGCCCTGAACGATACCGAGGCCGCGATTGAGGTCTTTTTGCGATCATGGCGGCTTGACCCAGAGAACACCGGCGCTCTTTACATGCTGGCCAAACACATGCCTCTGGACGCCTGCCAAGAGGTAGAGACCGCATTGATGGCGGAGCTGGCGCATAATGAGGGATACGGCAAGTCCCGACTTTATTTCGCCCGCGCTGAGCTGAGCCACCGCAAGCAGCACTACGCAGACGCCTATGCGCATTTTGAAAAGGGCAATGCGGCGGTGGCCTCAAACCTCGTCTATGATCCCGCCGCTGCGCATAGGGCCTCCGCCGAACTCAAAGAGCTGTTTTCACAGGAAGTGGACACGGCCCCGTTGCCGTCAGCCGATAGCCCAAACCCGATCTTCATCGTCGGCCTGCCCCGCAGTGGCTCAACACTGGTCGACAGCATTCTGTCAGCCCACAGCCAGGTATCCAGCCTCGGAGAGATCGGCGAACTGGCCAACGCTATAAGACGTTTGGGCTCGCACCAGTTTTCGTCGCAAAAGGAGGCGCTCCTGCACGTGCAACAAAGCTATCTTGGGGCGCCCTCCATCAAAGCCGTCGAAACGCCTCACGTCGTTGACAAATATCTCGGCAACTACTTTCACATAGGCCACATCGTGCACGCCTTCCCGAACGCCAAAATTGTGCACGTGCACCGAGATTTGCGCGCAGTGGCCTGGTCGATTTACAGACAACATTTTGCGGACGCGCAAATCCCGTTTGGCTATGACCCGCACCACTTGATCGGGTTCATATCTGCCTATTGCGATCTGATGTCGTTCTGGAGCTCGCGATTTGGCGACAGGATCGTTCATCTTTCCTATGAGCGTCTCGTTGAAACCCCAAACGAAACCATACCGCAGTTGATCGCAGAGCTGGACTTGCCATGGGACGCAGCCTGCCGGACACCTCACAAAGTGAAACGGATGGTGACAACCGCGTCCCAGGGCCAGGTCACCCAAGAGATCTACTCCGGCAGTTCCGATGTCTGGCGATCCTACGCGCCCTTTGCAGGATCCTGGCTGTCAGAGCTACCCGGAACAGACTGGCGTGCGCGCTGACAGGCCCTGCGATGTGGCCGATCCACGGCCGTGCGATCTCTCAATGCTGCCCGATGCTCAATTCTTCGCACTCTCCGCGACGAATTCATACTCAAGGGAAACCAACAGCTTGGTGTCCTCCTCTGTCGGCAAGTAGAGGTTCAGCAGCTTGTCGATCTGCTCATTAGTCTTAAGTTCCGCCACCCGTTCTTCGAACTCCGGCAAAAGCGCTTCAAGCAAGGCTTCGCGCCGCTCCCAATAGGCGTCCACGGCCTCCGCAAAGAGCGTCGACGATTTGAAATCGGCAAAGCTCTGGGTGAACCCTTCCAACCATTTTTGCCCGGCCCGAAGCCCTTGGGTGTCTTGCGGCAAGGCATCAATCTTGGCCGCCTCATCCTTGATCAGCGTGGCCAGACGCGTGTCCCTCTCCGCCGACAGCTCTTTCACTTTCGCGTTTTTCGTGGCCGTATCCAGATCCGACCGCGCCGCGATCTTTTGCTCGATCGCCACGTTCATCGCCTTGATCCCATCCGTCGTCAACGGAAAGGCAAGCGTCTCTTTCGCGATGTCATCCAAGATCAGTTTGGACAGGGCTTTGATGTGGGATGCGCGCTCTTTTTTGAAGGCCGCGCGCAGGTCGCTTTCCAGAAAAGCAAAATAGGCGGGGGGCCTTGTGTCAAAGGCGCGAATGCTGCCCAAGCGTTCACTCGCCGGGCCCGACACGCTGAGCAAGTTTTGCTGTGCCAACTGCGCCAACTGAAACGCGGATTGTTCGCGCACGTTCTTGATCCAGCCGCCGGCCTCTTCGATGTCCTTGGCCGGAATTAGATCGGACCGGTTTTCCAGAATGGCTTCCAACGCTTCAAGCTCTGGAAAAATCTTCGGATTGGCTCCGATCTGGACAATCTGCTCTGCTTTCCTCTGAACCTCACCCCAGGCCAGCCGGTTTTCCTGCACGAGGTAGGTTTTGAAAAAGTGGCTGGCATTGAAATTAATCTGTGGATTTTGTGTGCTCCGTCTGCGCAGCTGGAACCCAAACCAACCGCGCATGTAATCCAAGGTGCGGCCCATCTTTGTTTTCAGGATCGGGTCTTTGGTGCAGGTGCGTCCATACTCCATGTCTTCTTGCCAAATCTTGACAAGCAGCTCGATGTTCATCGCATCGTAGGGCAATCCGAATGTGGGCACGAACGCGTCATCGTAGTAGAGCGTTGCAATCTTCTCATTGATCTCCCGTGACTGTGTGTAAGCCGCCATTGGCTTGGCCCACTCGGCCAGCGCCAGGCATCTTTGGGTGATGTCCCGTGCTGCAAAATAGGTGCCTGTTGCCACACGCGTGCGTGCGAATGCGTGGTGAAAATACGGGCTCCGCG
>JBCDCE010000124.1:0-2566 GCA_039182515.1 Pseudomonadota bacterium
GGTCGTAAAGAAAAAACCATCGCCATTGATGCCCTTGCGACTTCCGCCGGTTTCCTCGCCAATCAAGGTGAAGCGACCTGTTGCCTTGGCCGCCTGTGCAAACTGGAAAGTTGCCGAGCTGTTGGTTGGGCTGGTCAACAGTATTGAGGGCGTATCAACCGGGCGGCCGCGTGGCTCAATCGTCGCTGGGTTTCCTGTGTCACTTGGCAGCTCATAAAATCCGCCATCAACCGCAACGCCCTGCTCTCCCAGCAAGTAAAAGCTCTCGTCCCATGTGTGCATGAATGGGCGTAAATCCTCAGGAACCGTCCGATACTTCACAAGCCTGCGAAAGACGCTTTCTTGTATCGGCTTTCGAATAAGCCGTGAGAGTATCAGCGCTCGGACTTCGGTAAGCCCGCCCTCGTTATCGCGATTGTCGATGATCAGACCTCGCAGGTCAGCGGCCTCATCAAGAACATCGTCCAGCCATGAGCGCCAATCCCAATCGGTGCTGTACATCGCCCAAGTGGGCATTGTGAGAACGCCCACGCCGCTGCGCACCACAAAGCGCCAGCCCAGCCTGTTGGCATCGTCTCGGGGTCCGACGCCCCTTGATTTGGCAATACGGGCAACCTCTTGGCGTTGTGCCAGCGTAATTGGTGCAGCTTCAAGCGATTTGGTCTCACCTTTTGGGTGGCGGAATGCGATTGTATGCATGCCGCCTGATGGCTCACCGTAGATGAGCCCATGGAAAACGTCGAAATACTCAAATCGAGACCGGTTCTGAACTTCCAAAAGCGCTTTACGCTTACCCGGCGCTGCGCCATCCGCCCGCGTGAAAGGCAGAAGTCTTTCAAGCATAGCTGATGGCGCTACCCCATTGATCGCGGTGATGACGCTCCCCCTTGGCATATCCCCGTCAAGCGCATCGACAGTGACCACCATTTGGGCGCCCAGCCATCTGAACACAAACGGGAGCCTGGTGGGACGATCAAACAGCGCGGACTGGACCTCCTTCGTCTGATTGAAGAAGTTGGCGTAGGTGTGACCACATTGCAGCGTGCTCAAAAACCGCTGGAGCGCCAAAAACTGCTGATCGAGGCTTGATGAACCCGCGAGCGCGGTTCCCAAATGCGCAAGCCCCGCCTCCAACTGCATAGGCGATTGGTAGCGTAAGGCTCCCGGATGCAATTCGAGGATTCGCCTGAGAAGACCGACGTCGCGCTCAATGGCCGCTATGCTCGCCAAAGCGGGTCTATCGCCTAACAGGGGCGCGGCCAGCATGGTGGCGCAAGATTGCACAAAGCTGCGTCTATTTACGTCCATCACGACTGCTCCTTGGCTGGCTTGGAACAGGGGGGCAGCCGCACATCTGCACTATTGCTGACCCTGTAATCCAAGGAAGCGCGTAAACTTCTCATTGTCATAAAAAGCGCGCGCAATGGTCTCAAAAACCCGTCCGCCGGTGTGGCTGTTGGTTAGGATTACGAGGCCCATATCGTGCTCAGGTACAAGCAGGACAATGGCACGCTCCCCAACATCGCCGCCGCCCTGCCAATAGACCGCCTCATTCTCATACTCAAAGGCTACCCCGCTCAGCGTGAACCCAAGAGCCTTTGGACAGATTTCGGAGAAACCGGGGCGGGCGCAAAATTGGTCTTTCATATCGAACTGCACCTTGCGGCGCTCGGCTTGCAGCTCTTCGCTCAGCTTTGCTTCCCCCAGCATGCGCGAAAGCACGCGGCCAAGGTCAGGAGCTGAGGCATAGATATCATCGGCCGCGGACCAGTCCTGCGTATCGGCCTTCGTAAAGCTGCCATCAGGCTTCTTCGACCAAGCAAAATGCTCCGCGAGATCACCCTTGGGTTGAAATGCAATGTGCTTTGCATCCGCAGGTTTCAAAACATGCGTGTCCAATAGGTCAGTGAACTTCGATTGGGTAAGCGCCAACACATATCGCGCCAAATAGTTGAAGCCTTCGCCAGAATAGCCGGGACGGGTGCCGGGCTCAAAGCCGAACGCTAGCCTATTGTCGTCAGCCATTGAGCGCCAATTTGGAAAGCCCGTTTGATGGGCAAGAGCATGGCGCGGCGTCAGTTTTTCGGCGCGCGGATCACCTGTTACATCAGGATCGATAAATGTCGGGGCCATGGGCTGATCGATGTCGAAAACTCCATCATCAGCAAGCTGTAAGACCATTTCTGCTGCAAGAAATTTAGTAACCGATGCCGTGTTGAACATGGACTGCGATGTGGCCTCAACTCCCGGCCTTGCTTCACCATAAGCCGCGGCATGCTGGACACCTTCGCTATTCACCACAGCAAAGCTCACGGCGGGAACGCCATGTTCTTCCATCAACGCGCGGACTTGCGCCTCGAGCTTTGCGTTTGAGCTTTGGGGAAATACTGGTTTGGCCTCGGTCCGGTCGAGAGGCTTTGTCGCCTCCGCCGTTACGGGCACGGGATATGCAATTGAAGCTAAACAAGTGGTAAGAAGAAGCTGTCGCCACATTTGAAGATTGCCTTTTTTGTTATTCTTCCGCCCGATTGGAGCGGTTGGACAATCAACTAGGGATCGTGCGTAA
>JBCDCE010000125.1:0-2530 GCA_039182515.1 Pseudomonadota bacterium
CCGCAACTGAGCCACGGAGATGTCCACCGTCAGGCGATTGCCGACAACGCTGTTGATCTGCGCGCTGTAATGGCTCATCCGCCCGGATTTCACCGCGGCATCGATCATCAACTTCAGATCCACTGTGCCGCGCACCAAGAAATCAGCCAGAGAGCGCTCTTTCACATCGCGCAACCGCGCAGCGTCCGTCATCACCAAGAAGGCTTCGTTGACATCACGCACAACGCCCTTGGCATCTGTGAGCACCATGCCGTCGGATGAGGTTGCAAACAGCGCGGACACCGTGTGCGCGTTATCCGCGGCACCCTCAGTTGGTTCACTCAGCGAATTGATCCGGCACAAAAGGAAGAGCTCTCCCGCCGCGCGGAAGTACTCGGGCGTCAGAGTGAGTTCCATTCCGCTGCGACGCGCGACAACCTCGATCGCTTGCTGCCCCTCTGCAGACGCCGCAGCCTGCAGTGCGTCCATCATTTCTTCTCTGCGGCGCCCTTCAAAGATTTGGGCAAAGGAATTCCCGTTCAGAGTATCGACCTTTGAGCCGAGCAGCTGGGCTGCAGATGCATTCATATCATGCACACGCCCACGATCGGCATCGACCAATACGAACGGCGTCCCAGACGCCTCAAGCACAACGCGGTAGAAGGTTTCGCCACTGCGAATGCGCTGTTGATCACGCTCACGCGCCACTTGTTCGCTCACGAGGCGTTGTTGGATCTCTGCAATCGGCTGCAAATCCCGCCCCATAAGCAAAACATCTTTGGACCCGTCGACCATGTGCAGGCTGTACCGAATGGGAAACTGCCAAGCTTCCTTGTCAGTGTGGTTCAACTCAAGTGGGCGACGGGCAATTGTTGGGCTATCGGCAGCAACTTTCAGGCGCTCGACAAATTTTGCCTGGCTCTCTTCGGTTAAGAAATCAGAGAAATCGTGGCCAACCCAATGATCCAAACTGCCCAATGAGGCGCATTCAGGATTTATCGAAAGCCCCTTGATGATGCCATCTTCGCCGATCATCACGGCAACATCTGCCACATGCTCCACAAAATCTGCAATCAGAGAAGGATCCGGCAACTCGCCAGATTTAGAGCTTTGGTAAATCCGTCCTTGTTCCGACACCAGTCACACCCCAAAGCTGTTGATTTGTCGCGTCATTGCGCATCTGCTTTCAGTCGCTCTTGAGACAACGCGCCTTTCAGGGCGCAGCTCTCAATGGCTTCCCGGACAGTGCTGACGACAAAATCGGCCCCCGTTTGTGACCTCACCTCGTCTAGCCGTTCTACTACGTTACCGCTCACCACCACAGGAGGGACCTTTTTCGTGTTTTTACGAACGTAATTCACAAAATGGGCAGCGCGTTCAACCGAATCCCGTGATCCTATGGACACTCCAAGCATGCTGAAGTGATTTGCCTGCAACACTTCGCACACTTCTTGGGCCGACATGAGCAAACCCACACGGGCCCAAATGCCGCCTTGGCGCAATTCATCAGCGGCAACAAACGCGCCAAGCGTATGTTGCTCAAACTCAGGAACCACCAACAAAACGGCATCCCCGTTCGATGGCGTCCGCCGAGGCAAAAGCGGGTGAACGTCTTCCTCTCTCATATCGAACATGCGCTGAAGCCGAGCAGACCCAACTGTCACGTCAACAAAGCTGGCTTCATCGCCGACCCACATGTCGCCCAGCCTGCGCGCAACGGCAGGCACCAATCCATGGAGAATTTCATCACTGGACGCTCCAGAGCCCATCAATTTCGTCACTGCAAGCTGATGTTGTACGTCGCCGTCTGCCAAAACAGCGTTGCATAGGAAATTAACCCACTGGTCGTGGGTTTGAGGGGCGTTTGCCCCGCCCTTTGCCGCCAGGGTCCTCAACGCAGCCTCCGCCAGACTATGAAATGCTGGTAAATGCGCCTTGATAGGCTCTGAGGAGGGACGTTCGTCACTTCTGTCCATGACATCCCCATAGATCCGCGCCTCGCGTAAGTCTTATCTTCAGCATGGCGCGTGTTTCGTTATGTCAACCTGCGCTTTTTCGCATCAAATGTCAATTTCAACTGACAGTTCAGTTAGCACACAAATACTAACACTATGTTTTCAACACGATTTCAATTTTCATTTTTGGCGAAATGGAACGATTGATCTCAAAAACAAGCTCTGAACTGTTGCGGCGGATTTTTTGAGTTATCTTAAGTTTACACTTTAGACATCTATAGCTGTACATTTTAGTTGACACTTCACACCGCCCATCACTAGCATTGGCCTTAAATACGTAGGCAGTCGAGGGGATGCATGACGCCGCAAGAGCCGCATAAGGCCGTGCAGGGTGCGCTCCACACAAAGGCACAACGACAGCGTCGGGATGAAACCGTTTGGACCACGGTGCAGGGTATTTTGGCCCCCGCACAGTTCCTGGTGTTTCTTGTCTCGCTCGCTCTTGTTCTGCGCTTTTTGCTGACGGGCGAAGGCTACCTTGCCGCCACCTGGTCGATCCTGGTGAAGACCGGGTTTCTCTACGTCATTATGGTCAC
>JBCDCE010000126.1:0-2400 GCA_039182515.1 Pseudomonadota bacterium
AAATTCGATTATCAGGGCAAGCCGCACATGTTCTACGATGATCATTTGCAGCTTTTGCGCCGCTCTGACTGTTTTGTCGCGCGCAAGATCTGGCCCTTTGCCAACCGTCTTTACGAGGCGTTTCTGACCGATCCTGACGGGGCGATGAAACGCACTGAGCCGAACCCCGGCAAGATTGACCGCATTTTTGCCAAAGCCGTGGATCGCCGCACCCGTGGTCGGCCCGGGCTTTACATGCAAAGCCGCTATCCGGCTGAGGGCCGCGAAAACGGTGTGACCTGCGCGCAGTATTCGATTTTTGAAGGTTTCAGCGATCTTTTCGAGAACTTTGAGCCTTGGCTGGCGAAGACCACCGGCGCCCGTGTGCACGGCCATCTTTTTGCCCCTGATCGGGTCGAATACTCGGACGGACAGACCGTTATGAACGGCGCGCTCAGCGACAGTGCCAAGTTGCGCAACTACAACAAGCGTGCCTTCCTGACGAGCCTGATCTGGAACACGCGGGGGGAACGGCAGTGTTTTCAGCTTGGGCCGATGGATGAGATCGAAGATATCGAATGGGACATCGCGAAGGATCCAAATGCCCAGATATCTGTCATAACCGGAGCGTGGGCGATCGGGCTCTTTAAATCCAACAGGAACTTTGCCGATATCCGGAAAGAGGCCGCGCGCTTGCAACAGATCGAAAGCACGCATCTCAACGCCTTGCGCTCCGAGTGGGCCAAGGCGCGGATCCGGATCTGGACCATGGCAGAGTTCATAGAGGCGCCTATGGAGCCCTTGCAAACCATTATTGATGAGATCGGGCGCACGCGCCGGAAAACGCTGGCTGAAGCCCCAAAAATGACGGATTTAAAAGGCTTTCCGCAATTCCTACAAAGCCTGAAGAACCAAGGCATGCACCCCTATCTCATGGGCGATTTCCCGATTGATCCGGGCAAGCCAGACACGCAAGAGCCCAAACCCAAGCCGTATTTGATCAAGTAGTTATGGCGACTAAGTTCGATTACTTCGTGGTGTTTGCAGAGATGCGCACCGGATCCAATTTTTTGGAATCGAACCTGAACGCATTCGACAGCATCACCTGTCATGGAGAGGCGTATAACCCGCATTTTATCGGCTATCCCAATCAGTCGGAGATCCTGGGCATCACCCGGCCCATGCGGGATGAAAATCCGGCGGGTTTGATCTGGGCCATTCGTGAGAAAACCGAAGGGTTGGGCGGATTTCGGTTCTTCCATGATCATGATCCCCGGGTGATCGATCTGTGCCTGGATGATCCGCGATGCGCAAAGATTATCTTGACGCGCAATCCGGTGGAAAGCTTCGTCTCGTTGAAAATCGCGCAGTCTACCGGGCAGTGGAAGTTGACCAATGTAAAGCGGCGCAAGGACAGCCGAAAGATCGATTTCGACCCTGACGCGTTTGAGGCTCATCTGTCAGAGCTGCAATCCTTCCAGGTCTTTTTGCTACATCGCTTGCAAACCAGCGGACAAACCGCCTTTTACCTAGATTACGAGGACCTGCAGGATGTGGCCGTGATGAACGGACTCGCTCGGTTTTTGGGTGTTGAGCATCAACTTGACGCGCTCGACGCCTCCCTCAAAAAGCAAAACCCGAGCCCGTTGTCTGACAAGGTCGAGAATTTCAAGGAAATGGAGCAGGCGCTTTCTGGTGTGGACCGCTTTAACCTGACGAGAACGCCCAATTTTGAACCGCGACGCGGGGCTGGTGTGCCCGCCTTTGTGACGGGGGCCAAGGCGCCGCTGCTCTACATGCCCGTGCGTTCTGGCCCGGAGGATACCGTGCGTAGGTGGATCGCAGCGCTTGACGATGTGGCGCAAGACACTCTGCCCACGCAGATGAACCAGCGGGCTTTGCGTCGTTGGAAACGTCGCAACAAGGAGCATCGCAGCTTTACGGTGCTGCGGCACCCATTGGCGCGGGCCTATGATGTGTTTTGCACGCGCATCCTGCCACGGGGTGATGGCACGTTCTCAGATATTCGCAAGACCCTGCGCAACTTTCACAAGCTGCCCATACCGGGTGATTGGCCAAGCGAGGACTACTTGAAGGAGGCGCATTACGAGGCGTTTTCCGCGTTTCTTGAGTTTCTGGGTGCCAACATGGCGGGCCAGACGAACATCCGGGTCGACTCCCACTGGGCCAGTCAGACCGAAGTCCTGCAGGGCTTTGCCGCTTTTGCTTAGCCAGATCATGATTTGCGAGAAGAAGAGTTGCCACGCGCGCTGCCAAACTTGGCGAAAAGCTTGGGGTATTCAAAACCACCCAAGCTCACGCCCATTCCCATCCCGGCGCCGTTTTCGCTGGCTGATATTTACGATGACGCGCTCGAAGCCCTGGTCTCTCAGGTTTATCAGCGCGACTACATGCTGTTTG
>JBCDCE010000127.1:0-2275 GCA_039182515.1 Pseudomonadota bacterium
CTTCCGCCAAATGGCGAAGCTCTTCCCAACTGACTTTGGAAAAACCTCGTGTTTTTCCGGGGGCAGAGGGGGAGAGGCGCAGCCTGACCCCGGCCCTTGAAGAGACTGTCCAGGATCGGCAGGGCCACTGGTGCGGCCCGCAGAGGCAAAGCCGCGAGGACACGGGTGGCCCGAACGACCTCGCCAAAGGCGAGGCCCGTCCTTGACCGGCTCTGAAAGGGATGGCGGGCGGACAAATGAAGAAAGAAACGCCGACATGCCTAGAGCAAAGCGGAGGGCAGGGCGACTGCTACACCCTTGGCTGGGAAACAGCCGCAAAGCCCATTAAACCCCGTGCGTTATCCAATCAAGGCGAGAGCGACCTTGGGAGCGCAGTCCTTGATCGCAGCGCCCGCAATCGCGGAGACAGCAGCGATCGGAGCGTCAGGGTGTGGAAAACCGCGGGGTGGTCTCCCCAAAGACCCGATTCACCCGTTTGTGCAGGATGCTGATCCATTGGCACTCAAACAGCCGGCCGTGCAGGTTGCTTGTGTTGTATTGCCTTTGTCGTCTGTACAAGTCCCAATGACTGTCCCGCTGGGTGTTGTAGACCGCGAACATGTGCCCTGACCGCTTCCGGTGTCGAGAACAAAGCTATTTGAGCCACAACTCAATTCCATTTTTGCTTTTTGGCGTCGCGGTTCTATCGCCAAACGATTGACGCGTGACGGTTGGGCCTCTTCGACTGAAGGACCAATCGACAAAGACCGATTATCCTGGGCCAAACCAGGCATGGCCAAAGGAAAAAACAAAATGGGAGCCAATAAATGCGCGCGGATCATGGAAATAGCCTTTGTGATAAATGAGGTCGCTATACGCCCAGATTATTCAGCAGAGCCAATCCACGCTATGGAAATGAGCTCCACAATTTAAAGCTAACACCATTGAGGCTTTTAAAATGCACAAGCGTGTATAAAAACTTGCTTTAACATGATCAAGTGTGTATAAATACTCATGACGAAACGACGAGATATCATAAAGGTGCTCGAAGAAGCTGGATTTATCAGCAAGGGCGGCTCCAAGCATGAAAAGTGGCTTCATGCAGATGGGCGGTTCACGCTTGTCGGTCGCCATCGTGACATACCGAGTGCCACCGCTCGCGCCATTGCGAAACAAGCTAAAATCAAGCTGCCCAAGTGAGGTCTGACATGCCAAAGACAGTTTACACAGAAACGACACTCTATCCGGTTGTTATTCATCGTGAAGGGGACATCTGGGGATATCATAGCCCTGAATTTGGTGGCGGCGGTGCTGCCAGTCATGAAGACGCATTGGCTGATGCCCAAGATCTTTTAACAAGCGCAGTTGCAGAGTTGGCAGAAAGCGGGAAAGACCTTCCAAAACCTTCGGAGCCAGAGCAAATCGACGCTGACGGCGGTAAGGTTGCCTGGTTGCCCGTCGTTGTTTCGAATGTTGCTGACCGCGTAGCAATCACACTGCCCAAGGCCCTTATCGCCCGTATTGACGCTGTAACGAGCAATAGGTCTGCATTTTTTACAGAACTCGCCCGTGAACGTCTTTCGCGGTGACCTGAACTTTCCAGATTAAATACCCAAACCATCACAGATAACGCGCATAAGACTTCTTAGGGGCGTATTTCCCGACCGGTCACGGCCTCTCCAAGGACCGCCCACCTCGCTTGGAAGGCTTGAGTACGGTAACGCTTCATGGCCTCGGACACTCGGTCTTTGAACGCCTCTGCCCCGATGAGATTGACGAGCGAGCGTTCCAACCCGCCCAGATCTTCATATTTTGCGGGACTTTGCGCCTGCATCATCTGGAATTTTGGATCTGAGGCGGCTTGCTCTGGCTTTGCGGTGTCCTCTCCAGCCTCCGCGACTGTCGCACTCGTTCTCTGATCAAGCTTTTGCGCAGCAGGCTTTGGGTCCCCTGGCATTCTGAGCACTTCGATGAAGCGCATCAGCCAGCGCACGGGAACGTTTGTGTGTCCATTCTTGAGATTGAGAGAACGGAATTGGTTCCAAATGAACTGAACGTCGGCTTTTGCGCAGGAACAGGCTTTCTTGGTCTCTCTGATGAAGGCCACGAGTGCTGCGTTTGCATGAATGTTCGCGGTCTTGACCAAGGAAACTCGAGTTTCAGGTGATATATTATTTATATCTTTAATATCATTGTTGCTAACTGGAGTTTCCACGGGAAACTCAGGTTTACACGGGGAAGATACCTCCTGGGTCTCTACAAACTCCCCAGATGCCAGAAGATCTGAGAGCAAGGC
>JBCDCE010000128.1:0-2272 GCA_039182515.1 Pseudomonadota bacterium
AAGCTGGAAAGCTACATGGTGGGCGGTAAGTTCACCGCAACGCAATTTTACTCCGATATAGAAGGCCACCCCGATGATCCGGCGGTCAAGCGCGCGCTGGAAGAGTTGCGCTACTTCACCTCTGAGTTGGTCATGCTAGGTGTCTACCCTGCCGACTTAAAACGCGACTAGTGCACTTCCGACCTCACATGCCGTGTGACCTTGATCCATTGAAAACAATAGAAAATTAGGAACCAGCGCACACGGACGCCTCGCGTTTTTGCGATCTCAATTCACGGAACTGCGCGCCCGAGTGACCTGATTATCACGTCGCTTGGCGTTTGATTGCAGTCTTCATTTCATCGCCCATTTGTTGGTCATGCAAGGCGCAAAAGACAGCCTCGCACCAGACACCAAAAGGCTGAAAAAGGAGGCCAAAATGACTTTCATCAAACTTACGGCCATTGCCGCATTCACTGCAGTTCCAGTTGTGGCAACCATGACTGATACAAACACGCTCGACGTTCCTCAACATGTAGAGCTCAGCGTGGAAGAGCGCGGTCACTTCATCGCCGAGTTGAGCCAGGATGAGCGTAAGCACATGATTGCTGAGCTAAGCCAAGATGAGCGCAACCACGTGATTGCCGAGTTGAGCCAAGACGAACGCAATCATGTGATCGCAGGCTTCGACCCAGATGAGCGCAAAAACCAAATCGGTTAAAGTGCCCACTCCTACCAAACGGCGCAGGTTGGCCTCAAGCTGACCTGCGCTCTTGCTTTCAGGCGGTTTTCCTGAACCGAGTTTCAACCTCAACCGCGTAGGCCGCCATGCGTTCGCTCAATCGTTTTGTGACGTTTTTCCGAGCCAGTTTGAGTGATTGAATCAGCAGCTTTGTCGTCAGGTTCTTTGGCGCGAGTTGGACGTTTGTGTCCACGCGCGTGCGATTGCGAGACAACGCCATTAATTCCACCACCATATCGCCGCCCATAGACGGAGCTCTGGAGGAAACCACCAGCCGGTTTGGGCTGTCAAACTCTGTCACTTCAAACTGAATCTCGCGCTCTTTGCCACGCATCTGGAACTTTGCGTCCCAAGCGGTACCGATCTTTCCGCTTGTGCCCTCATTTACGCGTTGAACCTCGGCACCACGGCGCATCGCGGCGCGCTCAAAGGCTTTGAAGTCGGTCATCTGGTCAAAAACGAAGTCTATCGGCGCTTCGATATCCTGCTGGATTTGAAATTTCATGGGTTTCGACCTGTCTGCTCTTTTTGCTTTGCAGCCGATACGGGGCTGTTTTTTCGTTTACGCTACCCAGATGCAAGATATCGTTTAATTGAGCGTGTCGGCAAGCCAGTTTTGAAGCAAAAAATGTGCAATTGCGCCTTTGCGTGCCGGAAGTATTGCTGGGTTTTGGCCTGCAAAGGCTTCTAACAACTCCGATTTCGAGACCCAGATCGCCTGTTCAATCTCGTTGGGATCAATTGTGATTTCTTCGCTCAATGCTTCCCCGTGGCAGCCAATCATCAGCGAAGACGGAAAGGCCCAGGGTTGGCTAGAGAGATAGCGAACTGTGCCGACGCGAATGCCTGCTTCCTCGAAAACTTCGCGTCTCACTGAAGCCTCAACGGTTTCGCCTGGCTCTATGAAGCCTGCCAAGCAAGAGTACATCCCTTCGGGCCAGCCGGGTGAGCGGCCTAAAAGCGTGCGTTCGCCCTTTGTGATCAGCATGATCACAACGGGATCTGTGCGCGGGAAGTGATGCGCGCCGCAGGCATCGCATACGCGCTGCCATCCGCCTTCTGTCATCCGGCTTTCCGCACCGCATTTTGCGCAGAATCTATGGCTTATATGCCACCCCAGCACTGCCTTTGCGGTCGCGGCCAGCTCCGCATCCCGTGCGCTTAAACGTACCATGATACGCCTGAGCTCCAGAAAAACGGCCTCAGTTGGCAAATCCGGGTGATTTTGCTCTGTTTTGTCAAAGAAACTATTGTCGGGTCGGTCTGTGCCAGCCGGCGGCTCCCAGTCTGAAATGTCATAGGCCAAGATGGCTTGACCTTGATCCCCTCGGCCGAGAAAAATGGGTGGTTCTGGTGCTGAACTCAGGACCAGATGGTTGGATCGCAAGACAAACAGCCCGTCGAAATTGGGTCCATGCACCAAAAGTTTGCCGCGCCAAAGTAGGATACAATCGGTTTGCGGATTTGATTGCGCCTCTCGCAGGAACTCGGTATCGCCGCGGAGTTCGGCCGCTCTATCGAGGCCAGATCCACCAAAAGTGACTTGTTCCG
>JBCDCE010000129.1:0-2237 GCA_039182515.1 Pseudomonadota bacterium
AACAGATGATAGGACTCTTGATTTGCTTTAGGTCAATTGGCACGCCTGGATAGAGTTGAGCCTGATTGCGCCCCAAGTAATTGCCTATAAAAAGCTGATCGACAATCCAGCGCATCTCTTCATCGGTGAGCAGGTAGAAAGCGCCCCACCACCGCTCAAAATCAATGAAGCGCTTCGCCGTACCTGGCTTTTCCACGTCGCGGAAAAGGTCATAGTACTTTCCGAACCAGTTGCGACTGGGATTGAGCTGTTCAAAATTCAGCACCAGGTTTGCGCCGTCATAGATGCCGCCGCCCAGATCCGATGTCAGCATAGTCGTTGCGAGACCACCATAGACTCCCGCGGAGTAGCGCATGGGATAGCGCCCCACATTGCCGGCCCAATAGGACAACGGAGCCCCGCTAAGCGCGATCGGTCCGGTAATCTCGGGATGGGTCGCCGCCATGACCGCTGTTGCCCAACCGCCTTGGCAATTGCCGATCACGATCGGCTTCTTGCTTTTGGGATGAAGACGGGCAACTTCCTTTATGAAGGCCGCTTCGGCATCGCAGACATCGGCGAGGGTTTGACCCTCTTCAGGCTCAGCTCGAAAAGCGACAAAGTAGACGGGATGCTCTTTCGCGAGCGCCACGCCAACTTGGCTGTCCTGCTTGAAGCCGCCAATGCCCCCGCCATGGCCGGCGCGCGGGTCGATCACAATGTAAGGGCGCTTCTTGGGATCGACCTTGATCCCCGCCGGTGGGATGATTTCAAGCAGTATATAGTTGCATGGATTGGGCAGGTCGGCCCCATCCATCAAGAGGTTAAAGTCATAGTCAAGCAAGGGCGGGCTGCCAGATGCTTCGTGCTCAAGATCAGCATCGGCCGTTTGACGCAACACGTCGAACGTTTTGGCACCGCGCACGGAGGCATCGCGCATGTAGTCAATCCAGGCACGCATGATGCCAAAGGGCGTCTTTGTAGCCCAGGCATCGGACTTCATGTCAGACACCTGAGCCCTTAAATCCGCAACTGTGCTGCTCAGCGCATCCGCCACATGGCTCGTTTGTTTTTTTGCTATCACTTCCAAGAAACTACGCTGCTGCGCCGCGCTCTGAACAAATGTATCGGTCTTGTTGGCCTCAGTCTTGGACATGTCGACGGTCTCCAATAAGTATGGGGGGCTAACTCACAATGCTGTAGCCACCATCGATACGGTGCACGCACCCGGTGACGTTGCGGGCTGCTTCGCTCGAGAGGAAAGTGGCATAGGATCCAACATCTTCGATTGTTGCCAGAGTCCGGGTCGGAGCCTTTTGCGAAGCGCGCGAGAGCATTGCGTCAAAGTGCGCAATGCCGCTAGCGGCACGGGTGGCTAGCGGGCCTGGCGAGAGAGCGTGTACGGATATACCCGCTTCTCCGAGTTCGGCGGCCGCGTAGCGCGTGACCGCTTCAAGTGATGCCTTGACCGGCCCCATTATATTGTAATCGTCGACAACCCGTTCCGAGCCATAAAAGGTGACCGTCATCGCCGTCGACCCCGGACACATGAGAGGCTCGGCAAGTCGTAGCAGCCGCAAGAAGGAATGCACGGACACGTCCATGGCTCGGCTAAATCCAGTACTGGAACAGTCGATGACGCGCCCTTGCAAATCCTTTTTTTCGCAAAAGGCTATCGAATGAAGAAGGATATCGAGTTTTCCCCATCGATCTCGCAAAACCTCAAAGACAGCCTCATCCTCACCAGTCGTTTCTACATTGAGTGGTAAAATGATCTCTGCCCCGGCTTTCTCAGCCAAAGGTCGAACGTGGGTTTCTGCCTTTCCGTTCAAGTAGGTCACGGCAACATCTGCTTGAGCGGCGCGAAATGCTTTTGCGCAGCCCCAAGCGATCGAGTATTCATTGGCGACGCCAACGACCAAAGCCTTTTTCTGATGGAGTGAAAACGGCAACTCCATGAACGTGGCCCCCAGATCCCCTACCCTTCAAACTCAGCCAAAGACTATGTGAACAAGGGGATGCAATTAAGGACAAGACACGACAAGATCGATGGGTTTAAGGACAGTGTCCGCCATACGAGGCGACGAACTGAATGCTGCAAAGGGTGCTTTCAGTCCAACGCGAACTTGTCTCCGTTTGGCCATCGTCGTCCT
The DNA here is from genome assembly GCA_039182515.1 of Pseudomonadota bacterium. Lineage (GTDB taxonomy): Bacteria > Pseudomonadota > Alphaproteobacteria > Rhodobacterales > Rhodobacteraceae > JBCDCE01. Next base: position 2,133 of record JBCDCE010000129.1, read on the forward strand.
TTTTCAAACAAAAAAAAGCGCCACTTCGCCAGAGCGGAAGAGCGGAGCAACGGTGTCCTTCCCCCGTAAAACTGGGCCATTACACTGGCCGCGAGAGGGGGATTG
>JBCDCE010000130.1:0-2219 GCA_039182515.1 Pseudomonadota bacterium
CGGTGATCTATGTACTGCTTTATCTAGCATTCCTCAGCATCGGCATACCGCAGATTTTTGCCAACGCTTTTGCGTTCCTCATCGCTGTGGCAGTGCAATATGTGGGTCAAGCGGCGTTCACGTTTGGGAAAAATCTCAGTAACGCCCATCAGATGACGCGGTTTGCCGCGATGATCGGGATCGGACTCGTAACGTCTGCTGTCATCACCGGCATCGTCGGACCGATCTTGCACATGCCTGAATGGGTGGCAGCAGCCTGTGTGACCGTCATTTTGCCAATTCAAAACTATCTGATCATGACCCGTTGGGTCTTTTCCACGGAAATGGAGAACTCCGTATGACCCATGTCTATAATGACACGTTTTTTGATTACATTGATGGCGGCGCGTGCCGATCGGCTAGCGTTTTGGTTGGCATGCTGTCCGAATGGTTGTCACCAGACAGCGTGCTGGACCTAGGATGTGGCCGGGGCGTTTGGCTGGACGAATGGCACAAAGCCGGGGCACATGACATCCTTGGCGTCGACGGCGATTACGTGAACCCCGATAACTTGAGCATACCTGCAAACAGTTTCCTTGCAGGCGACCTTACAAAACCAATTGAGCTGCCTCGTCGCTTTTCCTTGGCGCAGAGCCTGGAAGTTGGGGAACACCTTCCGACCTCCGCATCGGACGCTCTGGTTGACAGCCTCACGTCGGCTGCAGATCGAGTGCTATTTTCATCCGCGGTCGTCGGCCAAGGCGGGGAATTCCACATAAACGAACAGCCACTTTCATTTTGGCAAAAGAAGTTCGCTGAGCGCGGCTATCGAGCCTACGATTGTTTGCGCCCAAGACTTGCAGGTATCAATGCCGTGGAGCCTTGGTACCGATACAATTCGATCTTGTACGTGAATGACGCAGGCGCGACAGGTCTTCCGGATCAGGTCACGCAAACAGCCATCGAGAACGGGCAAGACGTGACCTCTGCGGGAGATTGGAAATGGCGCATGCGCCGCAACGTTGTTCGGCATCTGCCACGAAAGACCGTCACGCGAATTGCACAAATAAGGTCCGTGGTCATCGCCGCTCAAGCTCGCAAGCTTGGATCATGCTGAGAGCTCACGCCCATGACACATGTGGATCACATCCAAGGTAAAATGGCCCGGCCCATTGGTGTCGCCAAACTGGGGTATCCACAGCTAATCGCTTGCGCGGCGCTTCTGGCGGTTTTTTGTGTTAGCCTTCCTAATCTTGCGGATCCCATGATCCGTTTCGACGATTATCCCGCCTATTTTGCCGACCCGACACACTTTTACATGAAGACGCTGTCAGAGGGCCGTTGGGTCAATTACTGGTGGCATCTTCGTGGGTTTGTCACACCTTCTTGGGTCAACTTCGCCTTGTATCAGGTGCTTTGGGCGGCCTTTGCCGCAAGTGTCGCTTATTCGGTCATGCGATCAGATCAGGAGCGCATGTTCGGTCCTATCCTGGCTGTCATAATCATTGTCGCGCCGCCAGCCACGATGATTTCACTCTGGTTCAACACGTTGCTGCCTGGACTGGGTTTGGTGGCACTCTATGCCGTTCTCGGCGTCGTTCTTTCACAGTCTTTGCACCGTGCTTTGCTTCCACTCTTTGTCATTGCTGGCTTCATGGCGTACACGACCTATCCGTTGTTGCTTTTGACGGTATGCCTCGTTTGCACCAAGCAGCGCAGTTGGAAAGACTTGGCCGGTCTGATCGCCCTTTTTGTTCTAAGCTTTTCGGCGGCCCTGATGGTGGCCTACGGGCTCAACTACCATGCCCATGGTGTCTTCGGGATCCAACTCTCAGACTGGCGTGAGGCCAATGGCGCGGCAAACATTGGTGACGCAATGTCCAATTTTCCCGTTGCGTTGGACTCTTTTCGTACATTTCTGAGCAACAGCAGTTACGCATTTCCGCCGGTCGCAGTTTTCCATCTTTTGATGCTCGCAATTTCTATCGGCGTGCTCGCGCGAAACAGCGCCTCAGAAGCCCTTTATCTCGGCGGAGGTCTGCTTCTGGGTTTGGTTTTCATCACCCTGCAATGCCTAAAGACCGGTGCGGTCGCACCCAATCGGGCCTTTGTCTTCGCCTGGGTCATTTACGCGATCTTGGTTGTTCGCGCAGCGCAAATCCTTTGTTCCCAAGAGGGTCTTGTCTCGCGCCTTGCCAAGAACAGCGTTTTTCTCATTCTTGGCCTCTACGTGATGCAAA
>JBCDCE010000131.1:0-2190 GCA_039182515.1 Pseudomonadota bacterium
AGACGGAGTAGAGCCGCAACGGCAGCGGCGCATGGCCTTTCGCAGGCATCGTCAGCCGCCAGTGTGGCTCATATGGCGTGACATCTGGCCTTCAATACTCTGACGGGAATAGTCGAAATCGTGCCCCTTGGGCTTGCGATCGATGGCGGCGCGAATGGCGTCTACCAGCGGCTCGTCGCTTTTGGGCGAGTTGCGCAACGGCCCTCTGAGGTCCGCCACGTCTTCTTGACCCAAGCACATGAAAAGCTCACCCGTGCAGGTCAGCCGCACGCGATTGCAACTTTCACAGAAATTATGCGTGAGAGGCGTGATGAAGCCGATTTTTTGGCCGGTTTCCAAGAGTTTGACGTAGCGCGCCGGACCGCCAGTCCGCTCTGGGATGTCAAGCACGGTGTAGTTCTCAGCCAATCTATCGCGCAGATCTGAGAGTTTCCAATATTGCCCAAGTCGCTGTTCGTTGCCGATATCGCCCATGGGCATCACTTCGATGAAGGTCAAATCCATATCGCGGCTGTCGCACCATGCGACCAGATCGAAGAGCTCGTCCTCATTGAAGCCTTTCAGGGCGACGGTATTGATCTTTACCCGGATGCCAGCGCGCTGCGCTGCGTCAATCCCGCGTAAAACCTGGGGCAGGCGACCCCACCGCGTGATATCGGCGAATTTCTGTTCATCGAGCGTATCAAGCGAGATGTTGATGCGCCGCACGCCTGCCGCGTAAAGCTGATCTGCAAAGCGTTCGAGCTGTGAGCCATTGGTGGTCACGGTCAGTTCTTTTAGCGTGCCCGCCTCAAGATGGCGCGTCATGCCATTGAAAAATGTCATGATCTCACGCCGAACCAGCGGCTCTCCGCCCGTGATGCGCAGCTTTTCTACGCCGAGGCCAATGAAGGTGGAGCACATGCGATCCAGCTCTTCCAGCGTCAGAAGCTCTTTTTTGGGCAAGAACGTCATATTCTCGGCCATGCAGTATACGCATCTGAAATCGCATCTGTCTGTGACGGAGACGCGGAGGTATGTGATGGCGCGCTGGAAAGGGTCTATCAGTGGCACAGTCATCTGGGTAAGTTAGGCGTGTACGCTTGGGCTGGCAAGGCTCATCGCATGCTCAGAGAGCAGGGAAGTGGAAAATGAAGAAATGGGTTTTTCTTGTGGGGTTGGCTTCTGCGCTGGCCGGATGCAGTGCTATCCCTCAAGGCCTCTTCGGGCAACGTGAAGACCCGCAACCCACGATTTCCGTCGCGCCAACCCTTGAAGAGGGTGAAGCACCCTTGGGCGCAACCACCGCTGAGGAGTTCGACACCACCAGCGAAGATGATCGTGCCGCAGCATTGGAAGGGGCGACATCCGCAAGCGGGGAAACGGATCTGGGCACCACGATTGCCTCTTTGGGCGACGTCACAGAGACAGGCTTTTGGTTGAAAACGCCTTTGGTTTCAGCGCCAACAAAGGGCAGGGTGCAATTCACTGAAAACGGAAAGGCTGTGGCAGTTGACCTGATCCCATTGGAAGGCGAGCCGGGCTCTGGAAGTCGGATCTCTCTAGCCGCCATGCGGCTGCTCGAGGTTGATCTGACCGCCTTGGCCGAATTACAGGTCTTCCAATCGAATTAGGATGCGGCGACATCCCTTTGTTATCATTCAACAGTCACGGATTTTGCCAGGTTGCGAGGCTGGTCCACATCCGTGCCTTTGGCCACCGCCGTATGGTAGGCCAAAAGCTGTGCGGGCAGCGCATAGAGAATGGGAGACAAAAGCGCGTCACATGTGGGCAGCACCAGAGTTTGCCAGACGCCTTCGCCCGCTTCCTGCGCCCCCGCCGCATCGGTCACGAGGCACACCTTTCCATCGCGTGCCATAACCTCTTGCATGTTCGAGACCGTCTTATCAAAGAGCGCGTCACGTGGTGCCATCACGACCACCGGCATTTTGTGATCAATGAGGGCAATCGGGCCGTGCTTCAGCTCGCCTGATGCATACCCTTCTGCGTGTATATAGCTGATTTCCTTGAGTTTCAGCGCACCTTCCAACGCGAGTGGAAACAGCATGCCGCGCCCCAGAAAGAGCACGCTGCTCGCCTCCGCCAGCCAATTGGCGACGTCACGCATCGCTTCACTTCCATCCAAGGTCCGGCTCATCATCGATGGCAGAGACCGCAAGGATGAAACCGTCTTGGCAAAAGCTTCCGGAT
>JBCDCE010000132.1:0-2164 GCA_039182515.1 Pseudomonadota bacterium
GGGCGTTGACCCGTTCGTCTTGACTGTCTGTTTCAGAAAACCGCACATGACCTTCAAAATCCGCGTCGCGCATGCGTTCGGCTTCAAAAACCATATCGTACCGCACGGTTGGCAACAGCGCATCCAAGGTCTCGGCTGGCGTATGATCGCCTGCAAGACCAACGCGCCGCGCATGCCCTATCAGATAGTCATCGCTAAACGCGCAATCGATCTCCAATAGCCTGGTTTCAGACCGATCCGCATAGAAGTCTTGCAAAAGCTCAATATTGGCCGGATCCAAGCAAATCAGAAGCTTTTCACTGCCGTAGTAATCGAAAAGCATCCGCATCAAGGCGCGCCTATGCCGCATGCGCTTTTCGAGCGTGCTTTGGATGCCGCCAAGGTCCGGCAGGCTTTGGGCTTCTTCGTTAAAGATATACTCTAACACAGGCACATTTGTTTCTTGCTTGATGCGCGCAACGAGCCGCTTGGCCACGTGCCACTTTTTACACGCCACAATGAGCAAAGTGCGATCGCGACCCAGCGAGGTTTCGCGCTCCCAAAAGCGGGTTGAAAACCGCCTGCCAATGCGACCACGGCCCGTGAGAAATTTAAAGAGGCTCTGACCTTCATCTGAGATTGAGAAGGACACATCCTTGGCCGCATAGAGCGCGCCTAGTCGCTCGCGAAGGTCCTTCGCTTCAACGCTCACTTTGCGGGCAAAAAGAAAGTTCTGGCCCAATAACAGATCATAATGATCATCGTAAAACGTGACCGGCATCCCATAGTCGGTGAACATCAAAAAGGTCAAACTGCGGGTATCAATCTCTGGGCCTGGCACGACGTGGCGCACAATGGTTTGGAAAAACGTCTCGTCTGGGATCCAAGTGTTGCGGAAGAACCGCACAACATCCGGGCGCGCATCGATGAACTCGAGGACAAATTCCACCGTGCTGCGGCGCAAGCACCACCATTGGCTGCCAATCTGCATCTGAATGTCGGACGGAATTTTTCGGCTCAGACCAAGACGCTTTTGCAAAGCGAGTGAGCGGTAAAACAGCGCTTTGTTTTCGCGCTCGTTGAAGAAGTGCCGGTAAATAAGCCGCTCCTCCTTCATGCCCGTTTTGATCCAATCGCTCGCGAAGTAATCAAAGCTCTCGATGTAGTCTTTGTCCTCAGCATCCAAAAAATCATGGGCGTATTGGGCGGTTTTAATGGCCATGCAATCGCCCGACAGCATGTAGAAATGGGTGGCTTTGGGGAACGCCTCAACGGCGGCCTCAACAGCGTTGAGCGTGGCTTGCACCAAAGACCACTCGCCCCAACCGCATTGGATGCGTTTACTAACAAAAGCAACGTTTGGATTGCCCCGCAAGGCTGCGCGAATATGCTGGTATTCCGCCGTCTTTGAGCCCGCATCAAAATGGATCGCCATATAGTCCCCTGCAACCGTCAGGCGTTTGGCCTGAGCGATGATCGCGTCAGGGTCTTTGTGACAAAGCAAGATGAAGGCGATTTTAGCCATGTATGAACCGTTGAGGCCTTAGATAGTTGCGTTGTTTATGGTAAAACGATGAACATCAATTGATCAAAGGGCTTTTATTTGCTTTTTGGCGCAATAAGCCGAGTTAACTCGGCCCTGAGGCGGTAACCAGGCTTGAATTTGGGAGAGCAGGTATGGGGTTTCCTGGAACGTGGATGACGCAGAGCGAAAGCGTGGTGTATCGCGTTGTGCCCAAATGCGCCTGCTCCACAATCGGCCAGATCATGTATTTTTCGGATCACGGAGCGTTTTTCGATGGCGATATTCATGACGCAGGCGAAGGTCTGCACAAATGGGCCATTGAAGACAGCCAGCCTCGCATCGAAGAAAATGTTCGTGCTCACAAAAGCCATGCCTTTACCTGCGTGCGCAATCCCTACACGCGGCTTCTGAGTTCATTCTTTGACAAGATTTGCGGCATTCAACGCAACGGCAAACGCTATCGCGGCAACTTAGTGCCGCTCTTGGCTCAAAAATACGGGATCGATGTCGGCTCGCCTGAGAATGATTTCGACTTTGATCAGGTGAAGTCCTTCCGCCGCTTTGTGCTCTTTGCGCGCGACACCATTCGCTGGCGCAGGCCCATGGATCCAGACATTCACTGGTCCGCCATGTCAGGCCATATCTCGACCTTTATCGTCA
>JBCDCE010000133.1:0-2156 GCA_039182515.1 Pseudomonadota bacterium
ATCAAACATTTGCCCGTCCGTCCAGCGGCTGAGTAGCCAATGCAAGCCGGGGTCACGGGTTGGGAAAAATGTTGGACTTGGAAAGCGCCGTTCCAGTTCATCCAAGATGCACTGCGAGTCGCAATAGATGTCTGCCCCGATTTGCATGACCGGTGTGCGCCGATATCCGCCCGTGAGTTTCGTCAGATTGGGCTTTGGTGCCAAGCGCGGTATCTCAACAGAGTGCCAGGCCAAGCCTTTGATCCCAAACGCTATGCGCGCCTTCTCGGCAACCGGTGACTGAGGATAGTTGTGGAGGATGATGTCGGTCACCATGGGCGTCCTTGGATGCGTGAAATGTTGTTTGCCGGCAGGATGGCGGCCCGCCGGGGTATAGTGAAGTGCTTGCCCGAGCGAAAGTTGCCAAGCCAATCATGACAGGCATCACGCGCAAATGTGAGGTGCATATAGGTGCCAGGTCGCCGCATTGATCCGCGCGGGGGCAAACCAATCACGCCGCAGGTTGAGCTTTGCACGTTTGGCAAAGCAGCTTTGACCAAAAGGCCGCGACTCTGAGTCGCCCCGTTTTGGCCCAAGATTGGGTGCCCCAAATATGGTCGTTTGAAGCCTCGACCCTATGTTTGCAGCGACGCAGAGTGGATGAACGGGACAGTGAATTTATGCCTATTTTTATGATCATTTTTGTAGTGGCCGCGACCTGCATGCTTGCCACCGGAGCAGCAGCCCACGTGAATTGGTTTGTTGCGCCAGGAACAGAGGCGATGCCCAACTACAGCTTGCGCGATCCTGTCTTCCTGCTTTGGGCGTGGGTTGCTGTCGCGCTCGTCGGCGTGTCGATCTGGCTGGATGGGAAACTGCCCACGCTGCGCGTGGCTCAATCAAAGATGCCGCACGATTTCATGGAAATCCTGCGGGTTTTCACCGGGATGAGCTTTCTTCTAACAGCCTATGAAGGGGCCCTTGTTGCCCCGCACAAGCTGGCCACCGGGGGTTTTGGCCTGTCGCTTCTCTTCCTTCAAGCCGTCATCGGGATCATGTTGATCGCCAACCGCTGGGTGAAGTATGCGGCCATGCTGATGCTTGCCCTTTACGCGGGCGTGATTTTCAAGTTTGGGCTCATGAGCACTCTGGAATATGCCATCGTGCCTGGTATCGCGATGTTCCTGATGTTCAACGCTATTGAGACCCCATCGCTGCGCGACAAGCTCAAGCCCTATTCGGTTGATGCTTTGCGCATCTGGACGGGCGTGTCACTCGTCGCTCTCGCCATAGGGGAAAAGCTGGCGCCGTCGGCCTTGGGCCAGGTTTTTGTGGCCACATATCAATGGAACTTCATGGAGATGCTTGGATTTGAGATTTTCCAGGATCGGATGTTTGTCTTGGCCGCTGGCATGGTGGAACTGGCGATTGGTATGTGCTTGATCCTTGGCACGACGGTGCGTCTTGCGGTCCTCACCTTGTCGATCATGATGGCGCTCTCAAACATCGTGTTCATTTTGCAAGACAACAAAGAAGCGGCCCTGGTCGAATTTATCGGCCATATGCCGATCATCGGGATCGCGCTGCTGCTCTTGCTCTTGGGATATGGCCAACGGTTGAGGATCACCGATTACCTTCCGAAAACGTGGGTCGGGGCACGGCCTGAGAAGCCCAAATTGCAGGAGCAAGCATGAGCCAACCCATTCTGATCATGGGCGCAACCTCCGGTATTGGCGCCAAGGCCGTGGAAGAGGCGGTATTGCGCGGCTTACCCGTGCGGGGGTTTGCGCGGGGCGCAGACAAGCTGACCGGCCATGATGGAGTTGAGCCGTTTGCCGGAGATGCGCTGTCCCTCGAAGATGTAACGCGGGCGCTGGATGGTGTGAAAGCGGTGGTCTACGCGCTTGGGATCAAAGAGCGTTTGGCGATGCTGTGGGAGGAAGAGACGCTTTTCTCGGAAAGTACCAAGGTGCTGCTAGAGGCGATGGCGGCAAAGAGTGTGAAGCGCTTGGTTGTAGTGACGGGGTTTGGCGCAGGGCGATCTCGTAGCGCGATGAGTTCGCTGGAGAGCTTTGGACACAAGATGTTTCTGGGGCGTCCTTACGCAGACAAAGACCGTCAGGAAGAGCTGATTTTGGCCAGTGATCTGGACTGGACCATCGCGCGGCCCGTGATCC
>JBCDCE010000134.1:0-2155 GCA_039182515.1 Pseudomonadota bacterium
AAAAAGCCCTATTAAACAGCAATTTAAACACCCAACCCCAAAGGCCACCATAATGCAGAGCGTGAAGGCCTCGATTATCGGCGGCAAATCAAAAACGACACCCACGTCAATCAAGGACACAATGGTAGCAAAGAGCAAAACCGCGATCGCAACACCGGTAAGAGAGTTCAGCAACAACCGGGCAAGAATGGCATCAATCCAATTGACAGCCGGATATCTTAGCAAAGGTCGAGAAAAGTCGATCGCCTGAGCACATGGCATGGAAATGCTGTTGTAAAGATGCAGGATCAAATACCCGCTCGCGTAGAACAAAATAAAGCTGGTGCCCAACGAGGGGTTTCGCAACAAGAGCGAAAACCCAAGGCTCAGAAACATAATCCCTGCCACGGGTTCCAGCACCGCCCAAATATATCCACCAGGTGTGCGCCCGTAACGGGTCGACATTTCGCGCAGCATCAAGGCGAAGATGTTGCGCAATGTCCCAAATCGTTTGAATTGGGCCGCTGTCGGGTTATTGCCGGGAAGTCGCACTGGCTGCTCACGATTGATTGGTTGGACAAAGACTATGGCGATGTTTTAAGCTAATATGCTAAATACAGGCAAAAAACTATAACAGCTTTGAGCACGGACCCTATTCGCATGGACAATGAAGGCTCAGCTTTGCGGCCGGGAGGCGCGTTACCCGAAGAGGGTGGTAGCGAGAAGACCCCGGAAGAAAAAGAAACGGATCGCGAGGCCACAAACGCAGCCGTTGCCGTGTTTTCGTTTGCGTCCAGACGCGCCGTGCCACCCAAGCCTCAGGACACCCATTCTACACCCAAGCCCAACAAAGGACAGGGGATGGGCCAAGGCCAACGTCAGGGCCAAGGCAAGGGCAGAGGTAAAGGCAAAGGCGGTGGGCATGGAAAAGTTGCTCATCTCAATGCTCAGAATAAGCCGGCCGGACAGCAAGCCGGCAAAGCTTTAAGACGCGATGCAGTTCCGCCAATTAACGCGCCCAATAGAGGGCCCAACCAGAGACCAGCGCAACCTGATGTCGCAATCAAACCCCTGGCGAAACCCGCGAAAATGCGGAGCCGCCATTGGGGCATTATTGCCACGTTCTTGATGCTGGTTATCGTGCCCTTCTTGGCGATTGTCAGCTATCTGTTCTTTGTCGCACAGCCTCAGTACCACTCGATCACCGGGTTCACGGTGCGCAGTCAGGAGGAAAGCGGGGCAAATGATCTGCTCGGTGGCCTGGCGCAGTTGACCGGTGGATCCACGGCCTCAGACAACGATATCCTCTATGAGTTCATTCGCAGCCAAGGCATGGTTGAGCGGGTCAATGAGACCATCGATCTACGCGCACATTATTCCCAGTATTGGCCCAATGACTGGTTCTTCTCCATTTGGGACGATGCCACCAAGGAAGATCTCATCTGGTATTGGAACCGGATTGTGGGCGTATCCTACGATCAGGGCACGGGCCTCATTGAGGTGCAACTCACCGCTTTCGATCCCGACACGGCCGTCGCCCTAACCCAAGCCATCGTTGACGTCAGCCAGGATCAGATCAACCGCCTCAACCTCGCCGCGCGCACTGAGGCGATGCAATACGCAATGACCGATCTCGAAGAATCTCTGGAGCGGCTAAAAGAAGCGCGACAATCTCTGACGGCTTATCGGACTGCCTCGCAGATTGTGGATCCGGAATTGGACATCGGGACCCGCATGGGGGTCATGAACAGCTTGCAACAAGAGCTGGCAAGCGCGCTTGTCGAATACGACCTTCTTCTGGGACAAACCTCTCCAAGCGATCCCCGCCTGCGCGACGCGGAGCAGCGCATAGAGGTGATCCGGGATCGGATTTCCATTGAACGGCAGAACATATCATCCTCAAGCACCGAAACGGGCGGCGTGGAAGAGGATTACCCAACTCTCATCGCAGAGTTTGAACGGCTGACGACAGACGTTGAGTTCGCCGAACAAGTCTATTTCGCGTCGCTTCAAGCGATGGAAATTGCGCGGGACGAGGCCAACAGATCGAGCCGCTATTTGGCCACATATATCAGCCCGACGCAGCCGGACACATCTGAATACCCGCGCGTTTTTGTGCTCTCGGCGTTGTCCCTGCTGTTCCTGACGCTTGCGTGGTCCATTGGCACCCTTATCT
>JBCDCE010000135.1:0-2143 GCA_039182515.1 Pseudomonadota bacterium
CTAAGGCGGCCCTGAAGGGCCATATGCCAAAGCGCGTGATCTGATGCAACTGTCAAAAGCGATCAGGTGAATTCCACGGTGCATCTTGAAGAGGTCCTGGGTGGCCACCCCGCGGCCTTCAAGCAGCCGTGTCGCGCCCGTCCAACCGGCCCATGTCAGGGTGATAGATACGAAAACCCTGACGGCCCTGCTCCTTGACGGCATAGAGCGCCGTGTCCGCTTCTTCCATCATGTCGTCCAGTCGGGTTTTCGTCGCGTCGGATGTGATGCTCACACCGATGCTCGCGGACACGTGCAGGCTTTGATCGGAAAAGGGAACGGGCATCTCTATCTCCGATATCAGACGGTTGCACAAAGCACGAACCAACGTGACATCCGTCAACCCTGGCAGGATCACTATAAATTCATCCCCCCCATGACGAACAACTGTATCCCCACTTCGGGTGACTTTTTGCAATCTTTCGGCGACATGCTGCAGCACGGCGTCACCGGCCGCATGGCCAAAAGTATCGTTGACGCTTTTGAAATGGTCCAAATCCATGTGCATGAGCGACAAACCGTTATTTGTCTCACAAAGTCGGCCCAGGGCGTTATCCAGGGCTCTGCGGTTGCCAAGACCGGTGAGCGTGTCCGTCACGGCCTCTTGTTCGGCTTTCACGCGCTGTCCCTGCAAACGTTGGTTGAGGTGGCGCAGCTCTTCCGTGACGGCGCTCTTTGCTTCAACCAGAAAGAGCATCTCAACGGTCAGATCAGTCACTGCGAAATCCGCACCTGTCAGAGCGTAATCCCGCACGGCTTCCACCACGGAAATTCCGAAAGAGAGGTTTAGCACGCTGCCGTTTTGGACACCTTCGATGGCTCCGTCGGGCAACGGAACGATCACGCCTTTGACTTCCGTTTGTGGCGCAGCGCGCATCACGAAGTGCAGTTTGCGCCCGCTTTGCGCCAACAGACCCTGCATCCCCTGAAGCGTCTTGGGCCGGCGCAATTCCAGAAAATCCAAAAGCGGCATGCCCACCAGAGGACGGTTTTCATTGAGCTTTGCCACGGATGCGCCAGTGCGCAGGATGATCCCTTCTGCATCAATCACCAGGTGCCAAGGACATAAGATATCCAGAAGCTGCTCCATTGGCGCAGGCGAGTGAAAGGACGTGTCAGAGTGTTGCGTCATCCTGCTTTCGCCCCCAGCTCGAACTCACGCGCTTCGGCAAACGCCACTTCCAAAAGCGTGATTTCAATCACCTCTTCAGCTTCCGCACCGTATTTGTGTTCTAGAAAAACCAAAGCGCCGTAATCATCGGCCATGGCCCTCAACATGCCCAACATGATGTGACCAAACACACCGTCCGTTTCGGGCGTCGCCTGGACGGATAGCGAGAAGGATTGCGCGTCGAGCTCCTTCAACTCAAGATGCGGCATTGGCAAGTCCGGCACCGCCAATTTGGCACGGGCAGGCAGTTCATCGAGAGAATTGAGAAATTCCTCTAGGTCTGTGCCCGCAAAACGCAAAAGCCGCCGAATGGCATCGGTGTTGGGGGACGCGACAAGATACGTTCCTAGATCTTCAAGAACCTCGTCCTTGGGCTTGTTGAGAGCATCGGCGAGCGTATCCAGTACGCGGTCTGTCACATCTCGCGTGTAGGGCAGCATGGCCTCGAATGACGAAAAGCCCAATCCCGCGGACTGGGTCACAGACGTCCAAAAGGCGTCTCCGTAATTGTCTCGAGCAAAGCTTTCCACCGCCCGATTGATAAGCCCGTGCAAACCTGCCTCCAATTTTGCTCAGGCGCACGGTTGCACAGGACAGCTTAATGGAAGCTCTACACTTCTAATTGTAAGTTTTTTTGGCGCGCCTTGCCGCCTAGAAATCTGTAGGCGCGCCGCCTTCTCGCTTGCGGCGTTCGACAAATTCAGCAAGCTCTTCGCGAATGGCAATGTCCATCGGCGGGGCCTCGAAATTGGCGAGAATGTCGTGAAATTGCTGGTGCGCGCGCTGCGGGGTCCAGACACCGCCCGCGGCCTCCCACGCCTCAAAGTTGCGCCAATCGCTCAGGAACGGTTGATAGAAGGCCGTAGTATAGCGATCCTGCGTGTGTTGAATGCCAAAGAAATGCCCTTGGTCGCCCACTTCCCGCACGGCTTC
>JBCDCE010000136.1:0-2112 GCA_039182515.1 Pseudomonadota bacterium
CACCAGCACTCTGACTGACCTGGCAATCGGCACAGGCACCGGGGAATAAAGCACCCCTTTTGGCCCCATCCGGGCCCTTGAAAAGCCCGCCAAATGGCGGGTTTTTTTGTTGAGCAAAACCGCACAATTACGGTTTTTTGGCCCAAATATCGCCCAGATTATCCTCCAAATATCCCTCGATAGCAGTGTGTTTCCCGTTTCAGCGGTTCGGGAAAGGGCAATCCGATGGTGCAAAAAGAACGCCACAGGTGTCCTCTAGATTAGGAAAGACGAGAGATGACGAGTAGTGAAAACAGCCAACCGGAACAGGGCCAGATTGTCGCCTGTACGGTGTGCCGCGACGTTCAAAACTTTGATTTGCTCATTGAAGACATGGAAACCGCCCTGGGTGAAAACTGGGGCGACCTGAATTTGAATGAAGCACTTGTTTTCTTTGGGCAGGAAGAGGCCGATGGCATTGAGTTTGCCGCGTTGGCCATCGACGACACTGACGAAGATGAATTGCCGCTTCTGGTTGAGATTATCAAGCTGGCCAATATCAAGGGGATCCGCGTGATCCTGATCGCTGAGGATGTCAGCCCCGCCGTTTTGCATCAGCTCTTGCGTCAGGGGGCAGACGAGTTTGTGCCCTATCCGTTGCCCGAAGGAGAGCTTGAAGCGGCGATGGAGCGGATCCGTCAACGCACCAAGCAGGTCACGACCGAGGCAACACCTTTCGTCTCTGGTAACACGCCCGGCGACGGGGTTTTGATCGCGGTCCAGGGTCTGGCTGGCGGCACCGGTGCGACCACCTTGGCTGTGAACTTGGCCTGGGAACTGGCCACCATTGAAAAAGAAGACGGGCCCCGCGTGTGCCTGTTGGATTTCAGCCTGCAAACCGGATCGACAGCGACCTATCTGGATCTGCCGCGCCGGGATGCCGTGTTTGAAATGTGGTCTGATACAGAAGCAATGGATGATGATATCTTTAAACAGTCGCTCGTGAGCTTCGAGGAAAAAATGTGGGTCCTCACAGCGCCGATGGACATGCTCCCGCTTGACATGGTGTCGCCCGAAGACGTGCAGCGCGTGCTGGAAATCGCACGGCTTAAATTCGACTATGTGATCGTCGATATGCCCAGCACGCTGGTGCATTGGACCGAGACCGTTCTGAACACGGCACAGATTTATCTCACCACGCTAGAGCTTGACATGCGCTCGGCTCAGAACGCGTTGCGTCTCAAGCGCGCGTTGCGGTCCGAGGATCTGCCCGTAGAGAAGCTGCGCTTTTGCCTCAATCGCGCGCCGAAATTCACTGACCTCAACGGCAAGAGCCGCGTCAAGCGCATGGCCGAAAGTCTTGAGATCAGCATCGAAGTGCAGCTGCCCGATGGCGGCAAGGTTGTGACACAAACCGCAGATCACGGCACGCCGCTGGCCTCTGGCGCGGCCAAAAACCCGTTGCGCAAGGAAATCATGAAACTTGCCACATCGCTACATGAGTTGGGCAAGCCCGAAGCCGAAGCAGCCTGATCAAAGGGGGATTTAAGGGATGTTTTCCAGGTATAAGAACGTCACAAAGCCGGTCAAAAAGATCGATATTCCAGAGTTGGACGCGACGAAGGCGGCGCCAGAGTCGCCCAAAGCGTCTTTGCGCAAGCCTCTTCCAAAGGCGGCTGTGGCCGATGCGCCCGTCGTGGAAAAAGAGCGTAAGCGCAAAGAGCGTCTGGCGGAGATCAAATTGGATCTACACCGCTCGCTTTTGGACAACCTCAACCTCGCCGCTCTGGACAGCGCGACAGAAAATGATCTGCGCGCCGAGATCAGCTCCATTTCCGCCGAAGTGCTGCAGGAAAAGAGCATCGTTCTCAACCGCGAAGACCGCGCCAGCCTGACGCAGGAACTTTATGACGAAGTGCGCGGCCTCGGCCCGCTTGAAACGCTTCTGCAAGATGACACGGTCAACGATATTCTGGTCAACGGCCCGCAACAGATTTTTGTGGAACGCGCCGGTAAGCTGATGCTGTCGGACGTGACCTTTAAAGACGAAAAGCACCTCTTGCGGATCATCGACAAGATCGTGAGCGCGGTGGGTCGTCGTGTGGACGAATCCAACCCTTACGTGGACGCCCG
>JBCDCE010000137.1:0-2082 GCA_039182515.1 Pseudomonadota bacterium
CTGCGCAGGTGATAGTGATCCTCGTTGAGAAAATACGACGCGTTGATCCACCCAAAAGACGCAGCCGTCGCACCCGCGCTGTCTGCATCCACAACGGTCACACGCGCACCGGCACGGGCCAGGTGATACGCCACGCAGGCGCCAATCACGCCCGCCCCCACGATGATGATAGTCTTTTGCACAATTGACACTCTGACGGTCTGCGCGCGCTACGGCAAGATGGACCGCCACATTGACAACACACGCGAATTCGGCAGGACTGGATCTATCAAGGGGCCGTCGCCATGTTTAGTTTCTGCACAGACCCATCCACGCTGGACACGTTTCGGTGGTTTGCCTGCTATCTGACCACCGGCAAGCACATGCAGCTTTACTTTGCGGTCGTTGTGGTCCTCACGCTTTTGGCCATCACGGCGCCCACGGCCCTCTTGTTTGGGTTTGGTGGTGCGGTCGCGGCACGCTCGCAGATCGCGCCCCTGAGATGGTTTGGAAAAGCCTACATGGCGATTGTGCGCGGCATTCCTGACATTGCCTTTTTTATGTTTTTTGTGATCACTCTGGATCAGTTCTTTGAATGGATACGCCATTCCATCAAATGCCCGGACTGGAGCGAACCGATCAGACAGGGAAATGATTTTATTGTGTGCGCGGCGGCCAAGCTTCCCCTCAGCTCAACCCCGCAAAACGTCCATGAATTCTATAACTTCTTCCTTGCGGTGCTGACGTTTTCCATTGTTTACGGCGCCTTCTCGGCTCAGGTTCTTTTTGGGGCGATGAACGCTGTGCCGCGCGGGCAAATCGAAACGGCACAAGCATATGGCATGTCGCAGCGACAAACCTTTTGGCGCATTGTCGTGCCGCAAATGTGGATCTATGCGCTGCCTGGGCTTTCCAACCTCTGGATGATCCTGACAAAAGCCACGCCCCTGCTTTTCCTTCTCAGCGTTGAAGACCTGACCTATTGGGCGATGCAATTGGCGAAAACGGTCAACGAGAGGTTCAGTGACTACCCGCATGGAGACTGGCGCATGCAGTATTTTCTGGCACTGTTGGTATTTTATCTCATCCTCACTCGGGTCTCTGAAATCGTCTTTGACCGGCTCACTGAGCGCGTCAGCCGTGGCCAGGGGATCGCTGGCGGGGCGTCGACGTGAGTTGTTGGGAGACGTTTGAGAATTATGCCTTGCGCAGTCTTGGCCTGGGCGAGCGTTTGCTGCCGCGTGGAGAATTCACACTTTGCGAACACTTTGTGCTGATCGGCTCCGGCCTGATCTGGAATGTTTATTTTGGCCTATTGGCACTGTCGAGTGGCTTTGTTTTGGCCACCGTACTTGCTCTCGGAAAGAACTCTGACAATGCGCTTCTGCGAAAACCGTCGGAATGGTTTATTTTCCTTTTCAGGGGCTCACCTCTCTTCATTCAGTTTTTCTTTGCCTATTTTCTCTTTCTAAAGCTCAAACCTATGCACCCCGTCTTTGAGCCGCTATCCGCCGCGTGGCTCGGTGCTTTGATCGTTCTTTTTTTCAACACCGCTGCCTATTCAGGAGAGATTTTCTATGGCGCGCTTCGCGCGATACCCAAAGGCGATGTGGACTCGGCGAATGCGTACGGGTTCTCCGGGTGGCCACGTTTCAAACGGATCGTATGGCCAACCATGCTACGGCTTGCCTGGCCCGCCTACACCAACGAGGCCATTTTCCTGTTCCACTCGACGACGCTGGTCTTCTTCTCGGGCTTTCCCACCTGGCAGCAACGCGGGGATGCGCTTTACTACGCGCGTTACTTTGCGGACAAGACATTCAACCCGTTCATCCCCTACCCCATTCTGGCGTTCTACTTCATCCTGCTGACACTGCTCTTGATCGGGATCTTCGGATGGGTGAACCGCAGGCTGAACCGCCACTTGCCGCAAAACGCGCGGCTTAGTCTGAAGCCACGCATGAACCTGATCCGCTAATCCAGAAACGATTGGCCAGGTCGTCAGGTGCCCGATTTCTTCTGAAACGCGGTTTCCCAGCGCAGGGGCCGCAACTCTTTGCGAAACACGCGTTCCAAATGCCGGATCGCATGCGCCTCAAAAAG
>JBCDCE010000138.1:0-2057 GCA_039182515.1 Pseudomonadota bacterium
CCGTGAACATGAAAAATCGTCTTGGCCAGATCCAGGCCAACAGTGGTAACGTGCATGGGGTGGCTCCTCTCAATCGCAGATCATGACACCTGCACTATGGCGCATCGCGACGCCGGGAGTGGGAGCCATCCACCCCATCTGCTTTGGCGAGGCGATATTGCCTTCGAACTGCGCCTAGCGCGGCAGGAGAGATACAAGCTGCCGATAGAAGTGCAATAACAGAAAAACCAAACGCTTCAAAAACCGCTTTGAAGGCCGTCGTTCCAACAAACATCGCGGCATAAGTCACCGCACTATAAAGACCGAGAATAGTCGCACGCTGTTGCGGGGACAGCGCCGTCAATTGGCCCACAAGGATGTTCAGTCCAAGATGATTTGCAGCGCCCCACAAGAAGCAAAACAAAAGGAGAGCTATACCGAAGGGCGCCAGCAACGAAAGCCCGATATACACGCAAAGCAGTGCGACGAAGACGATAGGCGCAGATTTGGTTGCTCCATGCCGGTCAATAAAGCGATCGAGGGGCGCGACAACGCCAAAGCCCACACCATAGGAGAGCGCAGCAAGACCCGCGATACCGGTCGCAATCCCCAACACTTGCGTAAGATGTGTGCCCAGATAGGCGTAAAGACCGTAGAACGCCGCCATGTAGCAAGCCACAGCGAAAAGGATCGGAGGCAGCCCTGAAATTCGAATGGCCTTAAGCGGCGAAGTGGCTTTGCTTGTGGGTTGTGTTTCCGACATCTCAGCCCGCCTTAGTGCGATGAGCAAAATCAGACCGGTCGCGCCAAGGCTCACAAAAACAATACGCCAATGCAGAAAATCAGTGAGAATGGCCGACAGGCTGACACCCGCGACAAGACTAAGTGTCCAGCCCGTCAAAACCTTACCGAGGGTTTCACTTTCGCGTCCCTTTGGTGCGATCTCGGCCGCCAGCCCATAGATAGCAGGCAAGGCGAGGCCCGCTGCCAATCCCGCCAATGCTTGGCCCACGATCAGGACCCACAGCACGGTTGCCGATGCGCAGACCACCATCGCAACACACAAACCAACGAGCGCGAGGGTCAAGGCGCGCCGCAGCCCGATCTGATCCGCCTTCGGTGCAAGCGTCAGCGCGCTGATGGCCGTTGCCGCACCATAAATGGCCGAGGCAAACATGACATCTGTCGCGGAACTGCGCGGCAAGGAGGCCGCAACGTCCGCTGCGATTGGACTGAGCACCAAGGAGTTTGATCCGACAATACTGATACCGAGCATCAGAAGCCAAACTGGGTTCATCGCGCACCTCTTTCGATATCAAGCCAGTAGATCAACTTGCGCTAATGCGATACTGCATTCTGATGTTTACGGAATAGATCGAATGAGGTTCTGCCAATGCCCAAGGACAGATACGGTTTGGATGAGATCGACCGAAACCTGTTAGGCCTTCTGACGAAGGACGCCGAACAAAGCTACAGCGATTTGGGCAAAGCGGTTGGCCTCTCTGCACCCGCTGTCCATGAACGTGTGAAACGCTATAAATCCAGTGGGCGGATTAGGTCCGTTTCGGCACAACTTGATCCGAACATGACTGGAAAACAGTTCTTGGCGTTCGTTCATGTCAACACGACTGGTTGGGGAAAAAGTGCGGCCCTCATGGAGATCGAAGAACTTCCCGAGGTCGAAGAGATCCATTCTGTCACGGGTGACACGTGCATGATCCTGAAAGTCCGGATGGAAAGCACGCAGGCGATGGAGGCGCTGCTCGCGCGCCTCTACGCGCTTCCGGAAGTGGTTTCGACCAAAAGCTATGTGGCGTTATCGACCTATTTGGAGCGCCCAGTTCAAGCCGGTGTTTCCGATCTTTGAATAAGGCAAAGCGGACACTCCCTGCATGGCAGCTTTGTCCGCAGAACACCCCCCCCCGCTCAAAGACGACACATCCGCCCCGCATCATGCCGATGCTCTGGCGCCTCCCGCCGAAAGCGCCCCAACGCCGCCTGGGATCTTGACACGACCGGCGCTCCAATTCTCGTGAGACCGTGTAACGCGCCTTAACGGCCTCCCCCGTACACCCCCC
>JBCDCE010000139.1:0-2025 GCA_039182515.1 Pseudomonadota bacterium
ATGGTTTCATACCCGTGCCTGATGCGCCAGGTCTTGGCATTGAGGTGGATGAAGATCTGGCTCGTGCTCATCCTTTCGTTGGCGACGGTCTGCACTTGGAGATGCAGGAAGCCCCATGTGATTACGCAAATGGCAACGCTTTCACCGGCGGCGCACCGCCTAAAGATTGAATTTTCAACGGCTTACGGCAGTACGCTGAGCCAAATAGATGCGGTCAATATGGTCAGAACCGTCGCGGCCAAGACGGCAGTCGCGGCGACGCGTTTGGCGCGACCATACATGTTGGCAAAGATGTAGGCGTTCGCCCCAGGGGCCATTGCGGCTGTCAAAACCGCTGATCTGGTGCCCGCATCCGAAAGCCCTACCGCAAATCCCAACCCGCGCGTGACCGCGGGATGGATGATAAGGGACACAAGGCAAATCCAAAGCACGATCCGGAGGTCACCCTCCGCCTTGTAGGTCGCCAACACGCCTCCCAACCCGAAAAGAGCAGCAGGCAGAGCGGCTTGCGCGATAAGACTGAGGCCGGACTCCAGAAATGCTGGTAACGTAAGAGCCGCCAGATTGAAGGCAAATCCTAGGACGATACCCAAGATAAGAGCATTCGAGAAAATGGACTTTATGACCTTCCAGGCTGTGGCTGAGCCTGCGTTGCCACGCGCACGGACCACTTCCATGACGGTGATCCCGATCGCGTAACAAAAGAGCGAATGAATAGAAATGATCGCAAAGTTGGACGCTAGCGCATCCGGGCCGTAGGCGCGCTCTGTGATCGCAAGGCCGAGCAACACGGAGTTAGAGAAAAGACAGCAAAACCCAATGACAACAGCGTCTTCCCAATCACGGTTGAAGAAATAGCGCGCGCCGAAAAGACCGCAGACAAATCCAGATAACGCGCCCGCGTAAAAGCTCAGCATCAATCGCCAGTTAAAGCTCTGTGCAAGATCAAGGTTTGCGATCGCGAGAAACAGCAGACACGGAATGGCAAAGTTCTGGGTGAACACCATCAAGCCGTCCACGTTTTCCTGTGAAAACAGATTGCGCCACACGGCCAAGTACCCTGCCCCGATCACCACAAAGACGGGGAGAGTGACTTCGAGAAGCGCCTGCAAGCGACTATTCCTGGTATGAAATCACCATCCCGTCAAAGGCCGGGGTGATGTGATCAGGGGTTTCGTGTTGCACAGTTTGATAGTCAAGATCGATATGCATATTGGTGAGGATCGCACGACGCGGTTTCATCCGCTCAATCCACTCTAGAGATCGGGCCAAGTGCGCATGTGTCGGATGCGGATCGCGCCGCAATGCATCCAGCACCCAGCAATCAAGACCTTCCAGTGCGGGCCAGGTCTCATCCGGGATCATCGCGACATCCGGAAGGTACGCCAAATCCCCCACACGGAAGCCCAACGCATCAATTGACCCGTGGTTCACCTCAAATGGGCGAAACACAATCTGGCCCCCTGCGCCATCGATAGAAACATCGCCATTGATCGTGTGGATCTGCAAAATCGGTGGATAAGGTGAGCCGTCAGGTTGAATAAATGCATATCCAAATCTGCTCAAAAGTGTGTTTTGCGTCGCCCCTGTGGCCCATACCGGGACCCGCTTGCGCATATTGAACACGATCATCCGCAGATCATCCAACCCATGCACATGGTCGGCATGATCATGCGTGTAGAGAACGGCATCAAGCTCGCCCACGCCCGCGTCCAAAAGCTGAGACCGAAGATCGGGAGATGTATCTATGAGAACACGCGTGGTGCCGCCCTCCGTCTCACGCTCCACCAGCATCGAACAGCGACGACGATGATTGCGCGGGTTCTCAGGGTCACAGTCGCCCCAATTGCCGCCAAGGCGGGGCACACCACCGGAAGACCCGCATCCAAGGATGGTAAACCGTGTCTCCGCCATTATGCGGCAGCCTTCAGACTGGCTTTGGCAAACAAGCGGTCAAAATTGGCCTCGCACTGTGCGGCAAACTCTGGCCATTCCATCCCAAACACCTCGGCCCCAACTTGTGCG
>JBCDCE010000140.1:0-2025 GCA_039182515.1 Pseudomonadota bacterium
ACCAGGTTCATGAGCACTTGCTCCAATTGCCGCTTATCCGCCCGCACGCACCACAAATCCGGGTCGTGATTGAGAGACATCCGCACCTTCTCTCCAACCAGACGGTTCAGCAAATGCGTCACATCCGAGAGCATGTCGCGCAATGACATGATCTCAAGACGCAGCATCTGTTTGCGCGAATAGGCCAAAAGCTGCCCGACAAGAGCGGCGGCGCGATTGGCGTTCTGACTGATTTGCATGAGATCCGGATAGGTCGGGTCATCGACCCCATGTCGCAGCAAGAGAAGGTCACAATGCCCTGATATCGCGGTCAAAAGATTGTTGAAGTCATGGGCCACACCGCCCGCCAACTGCCCGATGGCCTGCATTTTCTGGCTTTGAACAAATTGCAGTTCAAGCGACTTGAGCTTGGTGGCATCTTGTAGCACCGCGATGAGCACGGTTTTGCCGCCGTCGCGCACCGGATTGAGCGCCACCTGCACGAACACGTCTTTGTCTTTTCGACGCATCTGCAAGATCTCAGGTTGTGCGGAGCCGCGCCCCTCAACGGCGTCGCGAAGCCAATCCGACAGGGGCCGCCCAGGCCCTTCCACCAGCTCAGACAGCCTGCGACCGGCACCGCTTTCTACACCGAGCAATACGCGCGAGGGCAGGTTTGAGAGCTCAATAATGCCATCTGCAGACATCTTCAAAAGCGCCACGGGCAATTCTTCTAGCATTGACCAGGCATCTGCGTGCTGATGATTGTCATCGCCCGCAGGAATGATTGCGATTTTTCGATGACCCTTCGAGACCAGGCCAGCCTTGGGTTCAAGTTCGTGCACAAAACACTTCAGCAGCCCGTTTTCGCCCCGAAGATCGTTGATTTCCCCCACGCGCAGAGGTGGGTTCGGGCAAAGCAAGGCCAGCATATCGGCATAAGGCCCAAGGAGATCGCGCGCCTCCGGACTGGCTTCAAGCACCACATGTTCCTCATTGAGGGTCAACGTGGCAAACGCACCAGGCTGGGCGAACAAAGGCGCGTCACGCATATGGAAACGTATCGCTGCAAGACGTGGGGAGAGAGCCACCACATCAATGTCAATATCGCCGGACAAAACGCTGACTTTGTGCGTAAAACTCTTTTGCAACCTGAACGCGTTCTTCACCGCCGATAGCGCCGAAGCGGGATCGGCCATCAGGCTTAGGAGGGCATCCGACAGCGTCATTCCTTTGCCAACGGCCAACTCTTGATGTGCAAGGGCGTTTGCGTAAACGACAACGTCATCCCGACCAACAACGATGACCGGGCAAGGATCCAGACGCAACACACTGACGAACTTGGACAGTTCCTGGTCACGCCACCGTTCGATTGTTGCCGGGCCAAAATAGGCGACAATGGACGCAAGGATCAAAACGGCGGAGACAAGCAGAAAGGTGAGCTTGATAAAAGCGATTGAAGATACAACGGCCGCAGCAGCAAACAGCATGGCTGCGCCAAGGATCGCCTTTGTCCGTGGACGCCAAGATGCCAAGGTCGCGTGAAAATTGACCTGATTTGATAAAGCCTGATCAGACACTTTCGCCCTGCCTCCATGGCCTGTGCAGCCCGACAGCTTAAAGTGCGCCAAAATTCGTTAAATTCTGATTAAGAGATGTCTTGCTTTCGGCGGAACGCCGCACCGCATTAAGGGTCAAGAGAGAGCGCGGCAAAGAAAAAACCATCTCCTGTCGCGCTCACCGGCCAAGACATCTGATCATACAGCGACATGTCGGGGAAGTCCTGGCAAAACCGGCTTATCTGCGCTTCATTTTCGCGCCTGAGACAAGAGCAGGTCGTGTAAATTAAGTGCCCACCGGGCTGTATCAGATCACGGGCACAGCGCAGGATATCTCTTTGAATTTTCAAAAGAGTTTGCAGTCTTTCCGGGGTGAGTTGCCATTTCGCTTCCGGGCTGCGCCGCCAGGTGCCACTGCCGGAACATGGAACATCGCATAAAACCACGTCGAAGGGCGCGGACTTTGACAGATCCCGGGGGTAAAGCC
>JBCDCE010000141.1:0-1995 GCA_039182515.1 Pseudomonadota bacterium
GCGAATTTGCGGCTTTGAAAAGCTTGATTTGAGGCTGTTTTTGGGATCACGCAGCTTTGCGATCGCAGAGGTCTTGGAGGCGGGGGTCAGCTTTCGCTTGGCCAAGGCTTTGACCGCGGGCTTGACCGTGCGTTCGGTCAGGCGACGCACGGCGAGGCGGTTGACCGACAGTTTTGGCCCGAGGGCTTTGAGCTGCTTGGACGTGGGCAATTTGGCGGTGTTGATCCGTTTTGCCAATTGGGCGCTTTGATGACGGTGGCCCATAATCGTCTTTGGCTTGAACTTCGCCACCGGTTTTCCCTGCCCGGGTGCCTTCTTGTTTGCGCTGCTGAACTTCTTTTTGAAGTTCAGTTTTTTGTTCGCCAGAACGATTTCGCCGCCAAGTGCAAAATGCAAACCGTCAAGACCAATTTCAGAGTGCGCGCGCACGGTCTGGGCATCTGCTTGACCCATCATGCCCACGGTGAGGCTGATCACCAAAGCGCAGAGTAAAAATCGCATCACGCCCTCCTCAAAGAAATAGACTTGTTACCTTCATTACGACACACTCTTGGGTGAAATGATAGACGTTTTAGAGTGTGGTGCCATGAAAACGAAATCTGTTAGTGCGTTGATTTTAGGCTTGGGTTTTTCTGCGGCACTCTCCGCTGCGTCATTCGCGGAGGAGTATCAGGACACCCACGCCTGCGATAAGTTTGCGGCACATCCAGCCGATCCCAATCGCTGGGCGGTCGGTGTGGATGATGTTGATATCATCCCGGGGCCTGCGGTGAAGCATTGCCGGGACGCCGTCAAACGCCATTCTGAGACCCCGCGGTTTCATTTCCAGCTGGGGCGCGCGCTTTGGGCCAACAATCGCATGGATGAGGGCCTGCAAGCCTTTCTTGAGGCCGAAGAGACGTTCCAATACGGGCCCGCTTATGCGTATCTTGGGGATGCCTACATGTACGGGATCGCCGGTGTAGAGGTCGATCAGGAGCTCGCCGTCACGCTGTACCAGATCGCGGACGAAGAGGGTTTTGCCCCGGCGGGCGACGTGCTCGCAGCCCTTTTGGATGAGGCCCCGAGCGAGGCGGAGCCATTTGCGGCTTTTGAGAGCACGCCGCAAGAGGCTGAACCGGCACCCGAGCCGCAACCGCAGGACACGCAGCAAAACACTGTCGAGACCGCTCAGCCATCGCAGACCAGGCAGGCTGAGAAACCCCTCAGGCTTGATCTCTTTCATGAAAAAAAGGCGATCCAGGCGCTTTATGATGGGGATTTGAAAGCCCTGCGCATGGGCGAGGTGGCCTATCTGAATGTCGACAAGTCATTCATCTATCTTTCGGGCTTTATTGAGCCGTTTCAGGAGAACCTGAACTTTCGCGATGAGACGTGCATCTTCCTGGCCAATCCGAATTTGCAACGGATGCTGTCTTTTAAAATCGCGCGGGGCACACCGACCGGTGGCATGCTTTTGGGCAATGGTAGGAGCCTGGAGCAAAACCTTGACGCGGGCGCTGCGCAAGGGTTTCAGATGCTCGGTGAGATGTTTCGCGGCATGCAAAGCGGACAAGGCGCCTATACTGGCGGGCTGGGCGATTTGGCGCGGACGGGTGTGCTGAAGGAAAATGGCGTGAAGGATGCCACGCGTCTGATCGCCACCCATGGCTGCAGCAGCGCGACGGTGCGCCGGATTTTCGCCAATATCGAGGTCTATGTGTCGGGGAACGGGCGTGCCGTTGTGTCTGAGGGTCTGAAACAGCGGCAGGAACAAGAAGCCAAACAAGCGGCAGAGAAAAAGGAGCGCGAGCGCAAGGAGGCCGAGCGGCGCGCTGAGGAGCGTCGGCAGGCCTCTCTGCGCACGGGGGTTCAGCAAAGCTGCATGGAGCAGTTTGAAAACACCGGATACTGCTCTTGCGCGCTGGCGTCGTTGGAAAATTACAGCATTTCAGAGGCGGAATGGGCGGAGCTAACGACCAGCTTTCGCAGTGTGGTTTCGGTTTCGAGGGCGCA
>JBCDCE010000142.1:0-1988 GCA_039182515.1 Pseudomonadota bacterium
CACTACACTAGTATAGACGAGCTAATTCGAAACATCTTCCCCATTGGTGGCGGCGGGCTTCTGCCTTTTAAAGCTGCTATCACGGCCGCTTTCAAACATGTCCCGTGCACCCCTCCCAGTTTCGTTCGCTCGGGTTTGCCTGGACGGCGTACGCTCGCTTTGGTTAGAATTTGAGTGAGAGGATACGATTAATGTAATATTCTATATTATATGTAATAAATTGTCAGGGGGAAAGACAAAGTATTTACCCTAAGTTTTTTGTTTAAAAACATAATATTGCATCCACTTTGCCCCAACGATCCGCCCAACGCACTCTATCCGAAAGCTCGTTTAGTGATAATTTCTATTGATCCGAATACCTTACGGGCATAGCGTCCGCTAATCGCAATTTTGCGGCCTGATTCCACGTTTCCTACCGGTAAAGAGGTGGTCCTATGATGCAGATTGGCCCAAACACGCGGCTACGCGTTTCCCCTTTTTTTGATGCCACAATCGAGGCCGGCGCGACCGCTTTTTCACCCTATAACAAAATGCTTATGCCAGTGTCATTTGGCGACCCTTCGGCCGAATATGAGCGTCTGATCAACGCGGTCAGCCAATGGGATGTGAGCGTGCAGCGGCAAATTGAAATCTCAGGCCCCGACGCCGCCCGATTGGCACAGATCCTCTCTGTGCGTGATCTTTCCAAATGCGCCATCGGCCAAGGAAAATATGTGCCGATGTGCGATCACGCGGGCAATCTGATCAACGATCCGGTGGTTTTGAAACTCGCCGAAGACAAATTCTGGTTCTCCATCGCCGACAACAACATTGAGCTGTGGGCACAGAGCATTGCGCATGAGCGTCAACTGGACGTGGAAATTTGCGAACCTGATGTGTCGCCACTCGCCGTGCAAGGCCCCAAGGCCGAAGATGTTGTCGCCAAACTGTTTGGAGAATGGGTACGCGATCTGAAGTTCTTCTGGTTCGCCGATGTGCTTGCAGGAGACATACCCGTGAAACTGGTGCGAGCGGGCTTTTCAAAGCAAGGCGGGTTTGAGTTGTTCCTTATGGATGGATCCCGCGGCAAAGAGCTGTGGAACCTTGTGCATGAAGCGGGCATATCGCTGGGCATCGGTCCCGGCTATCCAAATCCGGTTGAGCGGATCGAGAGCGGGTTGCTGTCCTACGGTGGAGACACGGACGCGAAAACCAATCCGTTTGAGGTGCGTTTGGAGAAATACGTCAACCTCACTCTAGACGATGAGGTCATCGGTATTCGAGCCTTAAGGAAAATCAAAGAAGAGGGCGTCAAACGCCATCAACTTGGGGTGAAGATCCTGGGCCAGGAGGCCCATGAAGGACACGCAATTTGGTACGACGTCGAGAAAGATGGCGTGAAGGTCGGCAACATGACAAACGGTGGTTGGTCACCGCGCCTTAACGCATCGATCGGTTTCGCGCTGGTTTCCGTTTCGTGTCAGCCAGGCGATGTTGTTACTGTCATGAAGCATGGGCAAAACCTGGAAGGAACACTGTGCGAATTGCCGTTTATCTGAATGGCAATTCTCAATTAAAGCGGATGCTATAGGTCGTTCCGCCACGCGCAAGGCAAGTGCGCGGTGATTGCCCGCCATTTCAGGGTGCAGCACGCGGGCCTTGATGACGTCGTTTCTGGCCAGATATTCGATTATAGCCCGCCCGCTTTCCGCCGCGCGTTCCCTGCGCGATTACAGCGTCTGCGTCCACCGCGCCAACATCCCGTAGACGGAGGCGCAAGTTGGAACCCAAAAGCCGACGGTGTCTGAAGGATCGGTTGCAGCATTTTTTGGCGCCTGTGGTCCCCCTTTGCGGAAAGACCTTGCCCAACAGCGTTGCAGTGCCGCAGCAAAGCAGGGTGTAGTGCAACACTGCCTCAACAAGGAACAGATAGTCCCGCGCCACCACCGAGATCGTGGCCACCCTTGAAGAGGTGAGCAACGCATCCTCTGCACCTTCGTCAAGCGCAA
>JBCDCE010000143.1:0-1939 GCA_039182515.1 Pseudomonadota bacterium
CAAGCTGCCGCCCTTGTTGACGCCTATTTCCAGCATTCTCACCGGTGTGCCGCGATAGCGCCCGAGATAACGATCATAAAGCGGGATGTAATGATGCCATTTATGCACCTCATAATCCCTCGTCGTGGCATAGATCTCTGCCAGATCGCCGTCGTAGTTGTACCGCTCACGGATGTCAGCGGCGACGTCCTCGCCGCGAAACTCATACCGCTTGATCATGGCCCGTCCCCACCCTGTCGATCTCTCCAGAGTTGGTAAATCAGCCAAAACGCAAAAACAAAGCCAGCCAACGCCATCAGATCCACGATCAATCGCGTTGACTGGCTAAAGCCTTCTTTATCGGCAATCAGTCCGAACAGGATCCAGAAGATCGACGTGCCCGCGATGACCAAGGCCGCCTGACGGCCTCTTCGGCCCGCGGGGTCTCGTTGAGCCATGGGGCGCTGCTACCTATCGGATAGAGTTAGTAAACGTCGCCCTTATCGACACGCTTGGAAAACTCTGTGTCGCCGCCTGACGCCAGGATTTTTGCCTGATCAACCCAACCATCCCGGCTGACACGGCCTTTGAACCCTTCAAGGTTTTCATCGACCCAAGCCACTTCCTTGGCGGTCCAAGCAGCGATTTGATCAAAGTGATAAAAGCCCATCGAGTTGAGCAATTTCTCAAGTTTTGGCCCTACACCTTTGATTTCTTTCAGGTTGTCGGCCTTACCTTCGCGGGCCGCTGTCAAACTTTCAGGTTTGTCGGCCTCGCCCGCGTCTGCTGCAGCCGGAGCTGGCGCAGGTGCAGGTGCTGGTGCTGGTGCAGGAGACGGTGCCGGAGCGGGTTTGGGAGCATCAACGGTTTTGGCCATGCCAACGGGCTCTGGCAATTCCCGGCAAAACAAGAAGATCATCAGGATGGTCACAACAATCGCGGCCAGACCTCCCAAAAAGACCGAGGCCACACCGCTATAGTCTTCTCCGACGAAGATCAGCAGAACCGCCGCAGCCACGCCAACCAGAGCGCCTATCGCGGCGCAGCCAAGAAGGCAGGTTTGTTTTGCGTTTTCGTCTCTTACAGCCATTCCGGATGTCCTCTTCTTCCTAATTCAATCGCGATCCAAGACCCGCAGCAGGTCTCTACTTCGTATGTAGCGCTGTTTTGCCGCGGTGTCTCGTTCATATATTCGGTTTTTGAGAAACTTGACCGGTGGCGGCACTGTGAGACCCTATGCTGACGCGCAAGGCCCAGCCGTTATGCGAACGCCCCCATCCGGCAACGAAACAGCATCACCCTGCGCAAGCAAAAAGCCAGTGATTTCCAATGCTTGATCACGGGTGATCCCGGCCTGGAATTCGACAGGCGCATAGTCAGAATCATGCACAAGCTCACAGCCAATCGTCGACGCCGCCAGCATGAAGTCGGATACATTGTCTTGGCTCGTGCCTTCAGGCGGAGCGCCGCAGCCTGCAATCAATGAAAGTAAAACAAATGATTTCAAATATTTAATTAACATCTTTATTCCCGCGCCGCTGGTGTATCTATCCCAGCGGCACGCCTGATCGTTCTGACGTTTGCAACACTAAGCGCTGCGATCCGTCGGCGCCAGACCTAACCCTTCGGCGGGCCAGACAGAAATGCCATCACATAGAGAAGTGCCAAAGCAAAGAGCGGAAAAATCGCAGCAATCGCCCAGTATTTCGACAGACCGTATTGCGGCAACAGTTTCCAAAACGGAATGACAAACGCCACAGCCACGAGAAGAGTGAAGAGGATGCCCATAACTCAATGTCCTTTCGCTTTGCCTCTCACCTAAGGCCGCGCTCGTCGACGCGCAACCGACGGGCAGAATATCTGAGGCCGCCGCACTTGGGTTTTCTTAGTAATTGGCAAAGATGTTGACGATGTCATCCTCGGGCCAGCCCTCTTTTTTGAGAGAAGCTGTGCGCAAGGG
>JBCDCE010000144.1:0-1935 GCA_039182515.1 Pseudomonadota bacterium
GCCATGAAGGCCAAAGCATCCTCTGGGATGTCTTTGTTGTCGTGCCGGATCGACCAGTCATCGAGCATACGGCACAATTCTTCTGTGGGGCCATCAAGGAAGGCGCGTTCCTCTTCAGAAAGCTCAAGCGGTGCGATGTTCTTCAGGACATTCCAGTCAGGCTTGCCGCTGAAAAGCTCCGCGTCCCAACCAACGGTGCCAGCGTCGAGCGCCTCTTGCTCGGTTTCTGACACGGGCGGGAGGATGCGTTTGACGATGGCGAAGACCGGCGCGGTCAACATGGCCATGCGCACCGGCGGGATCGAGAAAAGCCCCAGCATAATGGCAGGAAGCAGGGCAAAGAGCGTGACCCCATTGAGTGCGGGTGCGAAACTTCCGCCAGACAGCATACCCGACGTGGCGACCAGGGCGATGGCCGCAGCAGCGACCGACCAGATGATCAAGGGTGCACGCGCCATCGCGAGTACAAACAGCGCGACAAAACTGGCAACGAGAAAGGCGAACACTGTCATGGGTCTTTCCTCCGAGTTGATTTCTTTGAATCAAGCCTAGCAAAAGACCTGGCCGTTGATGAGAGTTACGTTACGTAGAAAGTCGCTACGTCAACTTTGATGCAGAAAGCCGCTCTTTCAGCGCGGGGCGTTCTAGCGATTGCTCCTTTGGGCAAGTCATGGCACGGTTTTATAAGAGCGAAGAAAGGACACCTCATGCGCCCTGTCACCCTTGCCGCCACGCAGATGGCCTGTTCTTGGGACATTGATGAGAACATTGCCAAAGCAGACGCGCTGGTGCGCAAAGCGGCTGCAGGCGGCGCGCAGGTCATCTTGCTGCAAGAGCTCTTTGAGACCCCGTATTTTTGCATCACGCAGGATTACAATCACCTGGAGTTGGCACACAGCTTAGGCGACAGTCGGGTTGTGTCTCATTTCCGCGCTTTGGCCAAAGAGCTGGGTGTGGTGCTGCCCGTGTCATTTTTTGAGGAAGCGGGGCTGGCGCGGTTTAATTCACTGGCGATTTTTGACGCTGATGGCAGCCATTTGGCAACGTATCGCAAAAGCCATATCCCACAGTTTCCAGGGTATGAGGAAAAGTTCTATTTCTCAGCAGGCGATACTGGCTTTCGTGTTGTGGAGACAAAGTTTGGCCGCCTTGGCTGCGGCATCTGTTGGGATCAATGGTTTCCGGAAGCCTCACGCGCAATGGCGCTGCAAGGCGCGGAAGTGTTGATGTTTCCCACGGCCATCGGATCCGAGCCCGCCGTGCCAGATCTGGACAGCGCAGGCCATTGGCGGCGCACGATGCAGGGGCATGCGGCGGCCAATATCATGCCGCTCGTCGCCTCAAATCGCGTTGGCACGGAAGCGGCTGGAAATGTCGCTATGGAATTTTACGGGACGTCTTTCATTGCCGGTTACACCGGGGAGATCTTGGCAGACGCGGATCGCGAGGAAGAGACCGTCTTGCTGGCCACCGTCGATTTGGATGAAGCGGCTGAGTATCGCAGGAATTGGGGCGTTTTCAGGGATCGTCGGCCTGATCTTTATGGCGCGGTGTCCTCTTTGGATGGGCGCGGCATTTCCGCATAAATTCTGAAAACTTCGCAGCGCCTCTATCAATGCGCATAGTTTCTGACTATTTTACTCAGCGAATTGCGTGATTCCTGATGTGAAGAGTAGTTGGGACGCCTATGAGCGCTTTGCTGAAACTGCCAGTCCACACTGATCGGCCTGCACCTGAGGTGAGGGACGATGTTCGGCCTCTTCTCAACAAACTGCGTTTTGCGGCGACCACGTGTCGGGCGTCCGCTCGGCTTGATATTTTTGCAGCTTGTGCCGTGCTTGACCCCAACGAGACGCGCGCCGAGGCGGCACAGATCAACACACTCCTTCGCGTCATGGGGCAGGCATTGGGAAAAGAGCCCGTGTTTCTGCGTCC
>JBCDCE010000145.1:0-1861 GCA_039182515.1 Pseudomonadota bacterium
GACAAACCGAGCCGGATCAGCCCACGCGCCAAAGCATTGGTCACGAAATGCGAGAGCCGCAAGGTCCAAGGCATGTCGTCGGGTGCGTTTGCCATCTTTGCGTTTTTAGGTCGTTCTCTTGGCCGTTTTGAGTTGCGTTTCGCGCTGCCAGACATAAAGACCAGCACCCGCGATCACAACTGTGCCCAATAGAGTGAGAGCATCCGGCCATTCATCAAAAAGAACGAATCCCCAAAAAACTGCGAAAACCAACCCGGTGTAATTGAACGGGGCGAGCATGCCAGCCTCTGCCATGCTGAGCGCTCGGATAAGCAACAGCTGCCCCGTTGTGCCAAAAACGGCCAGCAATGCCATTTGAGCGTAAACATGAGGTGCAAGTTCGTCCGGCCAAATGAAGGGTAGGGTGCATGTTGAGACAATTGCCCCAACAAGGCCTGTATAAAACAGGGACGTCCACACGTCTTCGTCTGGTCCAACGCGGCGCGTTATAAGTGCGTAAGTCGCAAAGCATGTGGCTGCAACCAAGGGCAACAAGGCGGCAGGCTGGAACACGTCTGTGCCGGGGCGAATGATGATTAAAGCCCCGACAAAGGCGATCAGGATACCGATGATCCGCCTTGGACCTAAGGCTTCGCTCAAGAAAATCGCCCCACCCAAGGTTATCAGGAGGGGGTTGAGCGACATCACCGCAGTGGCCTCTGCCAGGCCGATGGTGCGAAAAGACAAAAAGAAAAAGAGGGTAGCGAGCATCAAAAGGATCGAACGCGCGACCTGTAGCTTTGGATACTGACTTGTGGCGACCTGCTTGATGCGCGGTGCAACGATCAGCGCCACAAGTAGCATTTGACCAGTGTATCTGGCCCAGATCGCCAGGAGTGTGTTGGTTTGTTGCCCGATGGATTTGGCTGTCGCGTCCATAAGTCCGAACAGGAATATGGCCCCAATCGTAAACACGATTGCCCGTTTGGGCGTGCTTGTGGCGTTGGTGGCGTTCATGGGACCGGCTTATGCACGCAAGAAGGCACTGTCCAGCGCACAACAAAGACCCGTCAAATGATAAACAGCCGCCCCTTGGGGACGGCCGTTCGCGAAATTTGTTTGAGAGAACGATCAGTAGTTGTAGGACGTGCCACTTTCGATTGCGAGGCGCAGCGACTTTTCAGCCCAAGTCCCTTCACCGCCGCGCGCCTGAATTTCACGGAGTTGCAACAGCGCTGCGACCTTGTCGCCAGCTTCTATGAAGCCTTGCGCCATGTATGATCGCGCCAGGATATTATTCGGGTTGGCCTCAATGGCCTGTTCGTAGAACATATTAGCCAACGTGAGGTTGCCCATTTTGCGCGCGGTGAAGCCACGATAGGTGAGCACACGGTCATCATTTTGGTCGCTCATCGCGTCCATGACGCCCTGGGCATCTTCAAAGCGCCCCGCGTAGGCCAATTCGCGGACGGCTTGATAAAGTCCATCGTCGTCCAGGCTTGATTGTTTTGGGCGCACGCAACGTTGTTTGGCTTCATCCCAAACGCGCACGCCGCGGCAATCCTTGCTTGTTTTTGTCGGTTTGGGCGCTGTTTCGTCGCCACCACCCGCGGCGTGAACAGGGGCGGAAATCGCCAGCGGCAACATCAAGGCCGCAATCAAAGTAACTGTGCGCATCTGTCATGCTCCATTGCTCTGCATGCAGACACAGATAGCGAAGGGATTGGCCAAAGCGAACACAAAATGCCCACTTATCCGATCAGTTTAAGTTGAGCGGCTGAAACGAAAAAAAATCGAATATTTTGGCGATTGCGGTGTTCTCGGGTTAAGACGTTGCGCCAAAGACCCTCTCAAAAATCGTATCCACATGTTTGGTGTGGTA
>JBCDCE010000146.1:0-1857 GCA_039182515.1 Pseudomonadota bacterium
CCGCAGACAAGGAACGCGCCTTGGGTGAAAAAACGGCTTTGTCTGTCTGGGTGTATGCAGCGGCAAAACGCGCCGCCCCCGGAGGAACCGTGAGCTTCATCCATCGTGCAGAACGTTTACCGGATCTCTTGGACCTTGTCGGAGGGCACCTGGGCAGTCTTGAACTTTTGCCTCTGGCACCGCGGGCAAACAGGCTTGCGCGCCTGGTTCTGTTGCGGGCTCGCAAAGGTGGCCGGGCCGATTTTCGCATGTACCCGCCGTGGGTTTTGCACGCCGGATCGCGCCATCAGGGCGATCGCGAAAGCTATACAGAAGCAACGGTTTCCGTCTTGCGGGACGGTGCTGCACTGCATTTTTCATGAGCAATCGACGAAAACTCGCAGCACTTGCGATCATCTATGCTGCGCATGCAGCGTGACTCAAAGCGGAAATTGTGCTGCAATGGGGACGCTACAGATGGAGTGGTCAGCAAAAGAGGAGATTGCCAATGAGCTTGGGTTCACACCTAGAGGAATTGCAAAGAAAACATCAAACCCTCTCGAACAAGGTCGAAGAAGCGCAACGGGCGCTTGGATCGACAGACTTCGAAATCGCCGAACTCAAGAAACAGAAACTCCGCGTCAAAGAAGAAATAACGCGCCTTTCGCTGGATGCCTGAATAAACGACGCTCTGGTTCGTCAGAGTGAGACACGGGCGGCTTTTCGCAGCCCGAGAGGGGCGGTTTTTCCGCTCCTCATCTTTTGAAACACCTCAAAATCGCTTTACCCATCGCGAGGATCCATCAGGTCATGATCTTGATCATGGCTTGCGGTGATCGCGACTTGATCCACAAGCCACT
Organism: Pseudomonadota bacterium; assembly: GCA_039182515.1. Classification (GTDB taxonomy): domain Bacteria; phylum Pseudomonadota; class Alphaproteobacteria; order Rhodobacterales; family Rhodobacteraceae; genus JBCDCE01. Next base: position 840 of record JBCDCE010000146.1, read on the forward strand.
CTCGGAATGCCCTGATGTTTGGCAGGGTTTCGGAGCCTTTGACACAGACAAACCGATAATGCGCTACAGTTTTCAGCGCCGGCCGAAACGGTGCGACCAATCGCCCATCGCGCAAAAAACGCCCTGCAAAACTGATCCGTGCCATCACAGCTCCGGCCCCCGCCAAGGCCGCGTCAATCGCATGGTCAGCTTGCGAGAATTTCTGACCCGTCCAATCCCGTTTTGGCAGCCCCACGGCGCGGAACCATGCGGGCCAATCCGCTGGCGGATCTAGAAAGGTGATATCCTCCGCATGAATGAGCGGGATGGTCTGTAGCCCCGCCATGCCTGGATATGCCTCTGCCATCTCAGGTGACATCATTGGCGTGACCCAATCTTCGAGAAAGCGCTCTGAATAGAGCTCTTTGGGGTCTGGGCCGTATCCAAATCGGATCGCGACATCCACTTCCGAGCGTGTCAGATCGACAATGCCAAGCGTGGCACTGAGCCGGAGTTCAATCTCGGGATGCGCCTGTGCAAAGGTAAAGAGGCGCGGCGCAAGCCATGTTGCCGTAAAGGCCGGGCCCGCCGTCACTGTGAGCGAAGACTGGTCGTTGGTCCGCGAGGCCGCGCGCCATGCTGCACCTAATGCTTCAAACCCATCCCGCGCACCTGGGGCAAGCGCGCGACCGGCTTCGGTCAGTTCCACAGCGCGGTTGAGCCGGTGGAAAAGCGGTGCGCCTAGGTGCTCTTCAAGAGACTTGATCTGAAACGACAGCGCGGCCGGTGTGACATTGAGTTCCGCGGCGGCCCTCTGAAAAGACATGTGTCTGGCGGCCGCATCAAAGGCACGCAGGGCGGTGAGAGGTGGCAGGCGATCTGGCATTTTCAGTTAAGTATCATTTAAGTGAATGAGAAGAAAGTCTCGTTTGTAGACAAAACCACAGGAGGCCATATTGGGATCAGGTAAGAAATTCTCGATGGAAAGGAAATGCCATGATTGAGATCCCAACCAACGCCCGCACCCGCGACGCCTACC
>JBCDCE010000147.1:0-1809 GCA_039182515.1 Pseudomonadota bacterium
CTAGTTCCTGTTAGCATCACCGTGACGGATTGAGACACGGGCCGCAATGCATCTCGACGTGCAGGACCTTCGCAACTTTTACTATCGCAGCGGTCTCGGCCGCGCTGCCAAGGGCATTATTCAGAAAGAAATTTTGCAGTTCTGGCCGGAAGCCAAAGGGCAAACCGTAGTGGGGTATGGTTTCGCGACGCCCTTTCTGCGCCCATATTTGAAAGATGCGCGGCGCATGATCGCTTTGATGCCTGCGCCGCAGGGCGTCATCAGCTGGCCGCAGAAATTACCGAATGTCTCAGTGCTTTGCGAAGAAACCTACTGGCCCCTGGAAACAGGTCACGTGGACAAGCTGCTTGTGGCCCATGGCCTCGAGAGCAGCGAACAACCCAGTGCGCTTCTCACCGAAGCGTGGCGCGTTTTGGGACCTGGCGGATCAGCCATGTTCATCGTGCCCAATCGCGCGGGACTTTGGTCGCGTAGTGACACGACGCCCTTTGGCTATGGGCGGCCGTACACACAGATCCAGCTCGAGACCCAATTGAAAGCGCATAACTTTCTGCCCGAACATCATATCACCACATTATTTCAACCCCCGTCGGAGCGCCCTTTCTGGCGCAGGACAGCCAAGATGTGGGAGCGCCTCGGCGGACGGATCAGCATTGTGGCGGCCGGAGGCGTGCTCATTGTTTGCGCAAGCAAACGGGTGCAAGCCTCATCTGGTCTGGGCCTCAGAGAGACTGTGCGCAAACCCCTTGAAGTTCTGCAGCCCAAACCGGAGATCAAACCGGTTTGACGCCTCACCGGGCCCGCGCGCCTGGTAGCGTTAAACTTACCATGTCGCGTTTTTGACGTTAGGTGAGGTGGGAATCGGATGAAAACGAGGCAATCACCGCGATTTGGCGCGCCTATTTTTTGGGCGTTGCAACGCCTAAGTAATAAGTCTCTGAAAACACATGACTATCGGGAATGCGACGCTTTGGCTATCATCTTGCGGGGTGCGACTTGCTCTGATAGACCGCTTTCGAATTTTGGCGCGTTTGTGAAGCGTCAAAGATGAACGCGCCCGGATGACGGTTTTTTGAGCCGTCCAATTATGCTGAACCGGGCCCTGAATCGGAAGGGTGGACGTGTCCGAACCAGCTTCGATCTCCTCCGGCATCGCGGAACGCTATGCCACTGCCATTTTTGAGATTTGCAAAGACGAAAAATCTCTGGACAAACTCGCAACCAACATTGCCGACCTCGGTGCTGCGATTGATGAAAGCGCGGAGCTGCGCGAATTGATCAGCAGCCCGATCCTGTCTCGGACGGATCAAAAGACTGCGATCGCCGCGATTGCCGATAAGATGGGTCTTGAGGCGGTCATGAAGAACGGTCTTGGCGTCATGGCCGACAAGCGTCGCTTGTTCGTTCTGTCACAGCTTGTTGCTCAGCTGCGCGAGATGATCGCGGATGACAAAGGCGAGGTCACAGCAGAGGTGGCAAGCGCCAAGGCTTTGACCAAGGCGCAGGCTGACAAAATTGCGAAGACACTCACGGCCAGTGTTGGCAAAGATGTAAATGTTAAAGCGACCCTCGATGAAAGCCTCATTGGCGGTCTTGTTGTTAAAGTGGGCTCGAAGATGATCGACACATCGATCAAGTCGCGCCTCAACTCTCTCCAGAATGCAATGAAAGAGGTCGGATAAATGGGTATCCAAGCTGCAGAAATTTCTGCAATTCTGAAGGACCAGATCAAGAACTTTGGCCAGGAAGCCGAAGTTGCTGAGGTTGGCCGGGTTCTGTCGGTGGGTGATGGTATCGCCCACCGACAGA
>JBCDCE010000148.1:0-1800 GCA_039182515.1 Pseudomonadota bacterium
GCGTTATCAGCGGTCAGAGGCTGGATCTTGATGCCGAAGCATTGGGCTTTGGCGTGACGGTGTTTCTTGGGGTGAAACTGGCCACCAAGGGGCGCGTGAGCATCGCTGATTTTGAACGCGCGGTATCGGCGATCCCCGAAGTGCAAACCGTGGAGCACATTCTCGGGCTCTATGATTATCGCTTGCGGGTGGTGGCCCGCGATATCGCGGATTTTGAGCGCGTGTTGCGGCGCCGGATCATGATGCTTCCCGGGGTCGGCGATGTAGAAGCAAACGTGCTCTTAAGCGAAGAACGCAGACCGGGGCCCATCGGTGCCGCGCTTTTAAATGGCGCTTTGCCATAAAAGTTCTACAGTCCAAGCAGCGCCACCGACGATAAGGACAGGCCCATGAACAAAGCAGCCACGAAAGACGCCTACACGTTGATCCTCGAAGCGATTGACGGGGGGGACTTTCGGCCCGGGGATCGATTGGTGGAAAGCGATTTGGCAGACCGGTTTGGTGTCTCCCGAACGCCAATCCGAGAGGCGTTACAACGCTTAGAGACACAAAGCCTTCTCACACGCGATGGTCGCAGTCTGATTGTGGCCTCACTTGATCATAACCAACTTGCAGAGCTTTACGTCGTGCGCGCGGAGCTGGAAGGTCTGGCTGCAGGCTTGGCCGCCCGTCATGCCAGCCCCGAAGAGGTGCGCGTTTTGCAGGATATGGTCCAAGACGACCACAAGTTGATGGGCAACCCACAAGCGATGGCGCGCGCCAACCGGCGGTTTCACAAGCAGATCCATCTGAGTTCTCATAATCGGTATCTGGTGCAGCAACTGGATCTGGTGCATCGCTCCATGGCCTTGATGGCGACCACGTCACTTGCAGCCGTTGGGCGCGATGAGGATGCGCTTAAAGAACACAGCGCGATTGTAGAGGCCATTCATGAGGGTGATGTGGCGACGGCGACAGAAGCGCTCCGATCCCATATCTCGAAAGCCTTTGTGACCCGGCTGAAGCTCGATTCCGGCGAAGTGGAAAGCGCCTTTTAAGGCTAACCCCTCGGCGGTTACCCTTTGGTCATCACTCTCCCGACGGCTTCGCGCTGCGATGGTTCATCTTTTCAGGGCCGGTGGTCGCAAAGCCGTGCTGGGTCTTGTCCCAGAAGTAGGGTTTGACGGCCAGCTCGTAGACCGCCTTGTAGGCCGCGACCGCCCCTAAAGGCGTGTAAAAATGCATGGTTGGGGTCCAAGGCAACAAGTGTCGATGTCTGCGCCCGGCAACAGCGCTGGCGTGGATCGTGATATTGATCACTTCGATCACCAGAAAGCCAGAGCCCAGCCCAATCATTAAATCACGCGAGATAAAGGGGTCGAGCGGATGCGCAAAACCGAAAAGCACCAGCCAAAACGACCACAAAACCGGGGCGAGTAAGAACTGAGACAGGGCCGTGACGAAATGCGCCTGAAACCCCAAAAATTTCCAAGGGCCCAATTGCCTGATCAAAAGCCCCGGGCGGCGCATGTGAACGATATAGGTGGTCATATAGCCCTTAAGCCAGCGAGAGCGTTGTCGGATCCACGCCCACGGCCGGCAATTCGCCTCTTCGTCTGTGACGGTTGCCAACATTTCGGTGCGATATCCATGCCGTGCCAGCCGGAAGCCAAGATCAGCGTCCTCCGTCACATTATGGGCGTCCCACCCGCCGAGATGCTCCAAAATAGCGCGGCGGAAAAACAAGGTCGTGCCACCAAGCGGGATGGCCCAGCCCAACTGCGATATGCCCGGCAGGATAAGCCTGAACCACGTTGCGTA
>JBCDCE010000149.1:0-1778 GCA_039182515.1 Pseudomonadota bacterium
GGGAAAATCTCAACACCCATTTCTTCGGCTTGTTCGGCCATCCAGCGGCACACATTGCCCATCGAGACGATGTAATTGCCATGGTTGTTCATCAGCGGCGGCATCGGCCAATTCGGCAAACGGATCTGACCTGCCGGCCCAAGCATGTAGAAATTGTCTTCGTGCACCTCAGTGTTCAGAGGTGCGCCTTTTTCTTTCCAATCCGGAATAAGCTTATTGAGGCCAATCGGATCAAGCACGGCACCAGACAGGATATGCGCGCCAACTTCAGAGCCCTTTTCAAGCACAACGACCTCACGAGACGGATCGAGCTGCTTCAAGCGAATAGCGGCCGAGAGACCGGCAGGACCTGCGCCCACGATCACCACATCGTATTCCATCGCTTCGCGTTCAATCTCTGACATCGCGCTTCCTCCTTCTTTTGGCGGCCCAGCTTTAAAGCGTGGTAGCTCAAGGATTTCCAACTGTTATTTGTTATGGGTGCGCGGGAAAAATCTTCAATCGAAACCCGGCGTAATTCGGGTTGAAAACGCCAAATGCGGCGCATTTAAGACCATTTGACGCTGCGGTATCGCTTCGCCACTTGCAAAGCGATCGTGCATCAGGTCAATCTGATACGGCGTGAACCACTTCCTGGAACTGCCGCAAACACGGCGGAACGAAGACCCAAAAAGGCATCCAGATGGAAAAAATACCAATGACCCACGGTGGGTATGCGGCGCTTGAGACAGAGCTGAAGCATCTGAAATCTGAAGAGCGGCCAGCGATCATCAAGGCCATTGCGGAGGCTCGTGAGCATGGCGATCTGAGCGAAAATGCGGAGTATCATTCCGCTAAAGAAAAGCAGTCTTTCATCGAAGGCCGGATCAAAGAGCTGGAAGGCGCAATCAGCCTCGCGGATGTGATTGATCCCTCTAAGCTTTCTGGCGCGATCAAATTCGGCGCGACTGTCACCTTGGTCGACGAAGACACGGACGAAGAGAAGACCTGGCAAATCGTTGGAGAGTATGAGGCAAACATCGAGAAGGGTCTTCTGAACATAAAATCGCCTATTGCGCGGGCTTTGATCGGCAAAGAAGAGGGTGACAGCGTCGAAGTGCGCACGCCCGGTGGCGAAAAGGCCTATGAGGTCCTAAAAATCGCCTACACCTGAGCAGGGCAGACATGGCAGAAAAACTGACGGGCCCCAAAAAGTCATTGGGGATTTTGGAAAAGTCGTACAAAGACCGCGTGACGCGCATAGAGATTGCGGCCGTTGTGGTATCCGCGATCTGGCTGGCATTGTGCTCTGTTTTCTTTTTGTCGCTTGGCCCTGCGGACCGCAGTGATGGCAGCACAATCAGCCTCATGCTGGTCATGCTGACGATCTTTCTGCCGGTGGCGATGATCTGGGTGGCGGCAACGGCGGCGCGCGCGTCAAAGGTCATGCGCGAAGAAAGCCAGCGGCTGCAAGTGGCTGTGGATGCCATGCGTCATGCCTATGTCGCCGAGAGCCAAAGCCGTCACGCCGTCGCAGAACCTTCTGTGGCCAAAAAGCTCGAAGAGATAGCCTCGGTCTTGCGCTGCGCCGAGGCGATCTCTTCGAGCTTTTTGGCGACAGAAGGTTCTGCGACGGCGTGACGGTTTTGGCTTGCGGCGACGTAGGCGTGACGCATGGCATCCACGGCCACTTGCAGCCGTTGGCTTTCTTCGCGCATCACCTTCGACGCGCGCGCCGCCGTTGCCGCCACCCAGATCATGGCTACTGGCAGGAAGATCGTCAGCATGACCAGCATAAA
>JBCDCE010000150.1:0-1744 GCA_039182515.1 Pseudomonadota bacterium
GCACCGTCACTTGGCTGTCACGGATCTGAGCCGTCCAAAGCAGGTCCCGCGCGAGCACCGATAGCGTGCCATGATCGACGTATCTTTTTCGCCAGGTTTCGAAATCCCAACTCACATCGCGCAGGTACAAAGCTTCCAATCGATCCTTGCAGGTCAACACGTCCGTCTGGATTTCCTTCACCAGATCTTTGACCGCTTTGACACCACTTGGGTCATTGTCTTTCACAGCCTTTGGCAAGCTCTTTCGCGGGTTCCCGCTCTGATCTTCCCATTGCACGGTGATCTTGCCCGCCTTGCATATCAGGACAGCCGCGCCTCCTTGCAATGGAATGCGTTTTTGGCCCCGGGCGAAGCCATGATCCGCCACACAAAGCTCTTCTAGATCAATGCGGCTCAATCCGGCGCGCTCGGCCACCCCGTCGATCATTTTGCTGAGCCGCTTTTTGACACTTGAATACGCGACACGCCGATGCAACCGCAGCAACTGTGCCGCCGCATGTGTCTCATCCATCAGGGACAAAGACACCGCCGCAGCATTGCCGAGCTTTTCGTTGGTGATCCCCACGCCCGGCCGTTTGGCATACGCCTTGAGAGCAAAATCAAACAAGACCGGTTGCGCTTTCGGCCCAGCCAGATGCGCAATCCACAGCAAGGTGCGCCATTTTTTTCGATAGGTCTCCCAGTTTTGCAAAGCGTCAAAGTAGCCGCCTGTATCGCCGAGAGTATGCCGGAATTCTTCTTGAACTTTGGGGCCGGTGGTTGCGATGAGCGCCAGAATTTTCTCAAGCGTCGCATCGTCGACCTTTGCTTTGGCCTTTTTGATCCAGGCTTGGCTCGGCTTGGCCGCGTCTCCCGCGGGTGTCAATTCAACGATCAGCGCATCAAGCCCGTCCTTGGGCAGCTTTGAGGCAATGTTTTCAAGCTCCGCGCGCACATGCAGCATATAGCGCGCTTCAATCTGCAGGATCGTCTTCGCATCAATGCGGTCTCTATCGTCCAAAAATGCGCGCTTGGCATCGGTCAGGTGAACACGCCCCAACGGATCGGACAACCTCAGTTCTTCTCCAGCGGGAAAGGCGGCAATAACATCGCGCAACTTAGGGACTTTGAAGTTTCCAGACGCCAGAGCCCTGAGATTACGTTCGGCGGTGTCACACAAGCTTGTCAGACAGGCCATGTGGCCGCTGATATCCGTGCCCATTGGCGCTGCATCCCGCAAAGCCTGGCGGTACCTGCCGATTTCACTAAAGTAGGGGAAGATCTGATGGGTGAGGTCGGACCATTCTCCTTCGGGATGCTCTGCACCCGTCGGGATCCACATATTTGGCAAGCGTACAAGAGCGAGTTTCAAGTCGCGATGGGCAAGCTGCAATGCCTGTTCCATTTTGGTGCCCGAAACTTTCCGCTCTCCCCAGGCGCTTTCGATCGGGCACAGCTTCGCGATCAGCTGCCTTGCATTTTCGCCATGAGGAAACTTGTTGCGCAGAAGTGTCGCAATCTCGGCATCTGGAGACTCAATTGCCTCGGCAAGCGCATGAAACAATGGCGGTTTAGCGTGCTTCAGATGGTTTGTTTTTTGACCGTTTTTCTTAAGGTAAAACGCGTTTTCGAGCACAGTTTTTGCCTGGCTGTCGGTAAAGACCATAGCTTGCTCGGTGAACTGCGGACTTAAAAGAGAGCTTGGGAACCATCCCCACTCAGGTCTGAAGTTTTCAAGCTCCAGGTAGGATTTCTGGGCCTCCCA
>JBCDCE010000151.1:0-1741 GCA_039182515.1 Pseudomonadota bacterium
CGACAGCTGGACCGTGGCCCGAGACGCGCTGGGCAATGGCGGCGCGCGGTGGTTGCCGGTGCGCAAACCCGACGCGTACGCGGCCGAGGTTTTCGCCACCTTTGCCCGTGCACAGGGGATCCAGCTCAAGATCGGATCGCCTCTGGCCTCTGCCCCAAGCGGTGAAGTTGTCGCGAGCCACGCCAGTCAGGCGTTAACTAAGATTTTGCAGGGCATGCTGAAGTTCTCTAACAACCTCACTGCGGAGCTGGTGGGCATGACGGCCACAGCACGCTTGCAAGGCCAACCCCGCACTCTCAGCCAATCCGCACGCGCGATGAGCGCCTGGGCCACCGAAAAACTAGGTATGACGGGTGCCAAGCTGGTCGATCATTCAGGTTTGAATGAGACATCCCGATTGACCGCAGAGGCGATGGCACAGGCATTGGCACGCGTGTATGGGCGGGGGGATTTGAAGCCCATCCTCAAAGATTTCCCGATGCGCCACAAAAACGGCAAGGTCAATGGCGGCCACCCGGTAAAGGTCGCTGCAAAAACGGGCACGCTTTACTTTGTAAGCTCTTTGGCGGGTTACATGTCAACGCGTCGCGGCAAAGACATGGCCTTTGCTATTTTCACGGCCAATAGCGGTTTGCGCGCAAGCTATGATCCGACATCCGGTCAGCGTCCTCAAGGATCACGAGGCTGGAACAGGCGATCCAAGGTCTTGCAGCAACAGCTTATCGAGCGCTGGGATCGCTACTACAGCGGTTGATTTGTAAATAATGACAATGCTTTATGCGAAACTCCCGAGCGCAGTCGGGATGTCTAGTTCCCGTCAGAGTGCCTGCGCGCCGCCAGAACGTTCCGGTTCAGACGCTGTGCGACCAGTTTTGTGAGAAACAAACCCAATGCGGGTTCTTTGATCACCATTTCTTTCAGACGCGCCTCTGAAAGGGCGAAAACCACGCAATCCGTTTTGCACACAGCCGTAGCTGTTCGGCTTTTGTCGACGAGGAACGGCCCCACTTCTCCGAATATTGTCTGAGGCCCGAGCGAAACACCCAGCTCCGTGAACTCGATCGTACCTTCGGACAAAAGGTAGATTGTCTCCGCCCTGTCCCCAAGTTTGAAAACCGTTGTTCCGCTTGGGATCGCGTAGCGTGTCATGAAGGGTATCAGCTTTTCGATCTTTGGTTCATGTTCCAATGCGTTGCGAACAGTTCGGATCAGCTTGAGATGCTGAAAAATCCTAAGTGCATTCAGCGGCAGCAGTGCCACGTGCAGTATAAAAATCGGCAGGTTCTCCGCCGCAGTCCCGTAGGCAACGAATGCGATATTCGAGGCGATCGCAATGGCCCGGAGTGGCAAGATAGCCTTCATGAAAAACGCAGCAAACACCAAGGCAGACGCCAGCCAAAGCGCCATTTCGGTCCAGAATGCATAGTCCATCATGGATGTTGTCGCCTAAGGTGTGTTTGGGTCGATAGAGCGCACAAGTAAAATCCACGGCGCTAAACCCGCCGGTTACGTCATCAAAAAAGCAAGCTTTAATGCTACCCTAATACCGGTGCATCCATGACCAAACAAGTTGTTGTTCCGGTCGCGTAAAGTTGCCCGTCGCTTGGATCGCGGATTTCTCCATGCCCAACAATTGTGCTGTGGCCTGTGTGATCGACAAAAGCCGTGGCTTGGACACGCTGCCCAACCTTGAGGCCGCGCGTGATATTCACCTTGTACTCCAAGGTGGTATAGATGCGAC
>JBCDCE010000152.1:0-1698 GCA_039182515.1 Pseudomonadota bacterium
ATTACACCGAGCGACACACCGCGCTCATACACATCCGCGATAAAAGGCAGATGCTCTGCGTTGCTCGGCCCAAGCCCGTTGAAAATCTCATCATGCAGGATCCAAATCCCATGCTTGCGGCAGAGCTCAATCAGCGCGGCGTAGCGATCTCTTGGCAGAATGGTGCCCGTCGGGTTGTGCGGAAAATTGATCGTGACAAGCCGCGTGTTCGGCTGGATCGCATCGGACACGCGATCGATATCAAGCGACCAATTGTCATTTGGATCCAGCGGCACACCCGTTGCCTCGCAAATCGCGAGCGGCAGGCTTTCGTGGGATTGATAGTTCGGCGTGACGACTATGGCGTGACTGTCGCTGTCCAAAAGCACGCTGTTGGCGGCAAAAATCCCCTCACTTGCCCCTGCAAAGCACAGAATGTTGTCTGCTCTTTGCGCGGCATATGTCGCCGCTATGGCCTCTCTCAGGTCTGGCGCGACAAAGGTCTCGGTGTAGCCCAGCCACATGGTTTCGAACGCCTCACGATCCTCAGAAGACGCGTAGGCCAAAAGCTCGGGCAAGGACATGCTTTCAGCATCTGAGGCGGTCATATGGTAGCGTGCCGAAAACTCCCACTTCGCGAAATGGGTTTCGAGGCGGAAATCTGGCAAAGTCGGCATGAGAGGCGCCCTATTGGGTGATGCTGTATCGCTATCCTGCTCACCTCTGCTTGTGAAGACATGACCGCCCCTTTCGCAAGCCTATGTGATCCGCTACTGCTTTGGTATCGCAGGCACAAAGGATCGTGAATGAGACCTGTCCGCCTTTCGTCAGGCATTCTAACCGTCGGTGCTTGGACACTTCTGAGCCGCCTTCTGGGGTTTGGACGCGACGTGATCATCGCGGGTCTGGTTGGGCCAGGCAATGTGATGGATGCCTTTGTTGCTGCATTCCGCCTGCCCAACATGTTCCGCCGCTTTTTTGCCGAAGGCGCCTTTAACGCAGCCTTTGTGCCGATGTTTTCCAAACGCATTGAGGCTGACGACGCGCCAGAGGCCTTTGCCAGCCTCGCGCTCAGCGGATTGAGCCTCGTCGTCTTGGTGCTCACAGCACTTGCCATGATCTTCATGCCCGCGCTTGTCTACGCCACTGCAGAAGGGTTTTCGGGCGACCGGCGCTTTGACATCACGGTGGAGTTTGGGCGCATCGTCTTCCCCTACATCCTGTTTATCTCTCTTGCTGCGCTCTTTTCCGGTGTTTTGAACGCAACAGGTCGTTTTGCGGCGGCCGCCGCGGCACCTGTGCTTCTTAACTTCATGCTGATCATTGCCATGCTTGCGGCATGGCAATTCGGTGGCCGGGCGGTCACAGCGCTTGTTTGGACAATCCCCTTTGCTGGCATCGCGCAATTGGCCCTTGTCTGGGTTGCCACCAAGCGGACAGGGCTCAATATCCGCATCGTGCGTCCGCGGTGGACGCCCGAGATCGCCCAGCTTGTGCGCGTTGCCATTCCCGCGGCGCTGGCGGGCGGCGTGGTTCAGATCAATTTGCTGGTCGGCCAACTTGTGGCGTCCCAATATCAGGGCGCAATCAGCTGGCTCTATACAGCCGATAGGCTCTATCAATTGCCTCTGGGCGTGGTGGGCATCGCCGTTGGCATCGTGCTGCTGCCCGATCTTTCACGCCGTTTGCAGGCTGCTGATGAGAAGGGCGCGAAAAATG
>JBCDCE010000153.1:0-1634 GCA_039182515.1 Pseudomonadota bacterium
AGGCTGTCGGTCGCCAAACGTCGCTCCAACTCTGCGATGCGATCGGCCTGCGCGATCGAGCGCGCCGTGATGTCCTGTGGGTTTGCCATAGCAAGAAACCCTGAGTGAGTGGGGTGCTGATGACCGCAGCACACGGATACACAAAAATCCCTTGGACGTTCTGCTATCTATATTGGCTGTACTCGCGTCAAGATTGAACTGCTCAGTGCGAAAAATCTCTCAAAGTGTGCATTTTTCACGCGCCTTTGCGAAATTTCGGCTGAGAACTGGCCAGATGCGCTTGCGCGATTACCTCTCGAGTTCCCCGAAAGGAGATCTCGTGTCCAAAGCGCTTCTTGTTTTTCCGCATCAGCTCTTTGAGGAGCATCCCGGTCTCGACCTCGCCCCAGAGCGCGTGATCCTCGTTGAGGAGCCGCTGTTCTTTGGGGATCCGGTGTATGAGGCGGTCTTTCACAAGCAAAAGCTCTGGTTCCACAGGGCCACGATGGCACGCTACGCCAAGCTCCTTGAGGCGGCACAAGTCAATATCGACGATCTGCCCTCAGCTGATGAAGATCCCAAGCTGGCTGCGACGCGATATCTGGGTGATATGAAAACGCCCGCCCGCTACGTGGCCTACACGCACAATCAGGAGAGCTTTAAGTTCCTGATGGATCCGATGCTGCAAACCGGGGTCGAGAAGGTCTCGGCCATGGGATACGGCAATGCGATCAATGCGCTGTCGGACAATGAAGGCGGCGTGGCAAAGTACTTCAGCCAGCGCTTTGCGCAGGTGACCAACCCGCCGCTTGACAGCATTCGTGAAGCGGACGGTATGACACTGCGCGTGGCTTTGGGCGAAAAGCCATATCTTGGGCAGTCCCGGTCCAAGCAGATCGTTGTGAACTCGCCTGTGTTGCGGATGTCGGATGTGCTGAAGATTAAAGCACAGGACATAACGCCTTGGGATCGCTTCGATATCCTGTACGAGCCAGTTTATGGCAACGGTCCTGCGAACGAACGTGCGCTTGTCGAGGCAATGGACAATGTCGCCGCAGAAGTCGTTGAATTTGCGCGCGAAAAGGGCGGGATTGCCATCCTGACCGATCGGCACGTGTCAAAGTCTCATGCGCCGCTGCCGATGACATTGGCTGTGTCCGCGATCAACCAGCGTTTGATCGAGGAAGGCTTGCGCTTGAAGGTGTCTTTGGTTGTGGAAAGCGGCCAGATTTCGAGCTCACATCATATCGCTTGTGCTCTCGGTTTTGGTGGGTCTGCCGTCTATCCTCTCGCGGTGCGTTTGCGGGCGGAAGAGGTCTACAAAGACAAGGCCACAGAGCACTATTACAAATTCCAAAAAGCTGCAGAAAAGGCGCTCATGAAGACCATGGGCAAGGTCGGTTTGTGCACCGTCGAAAGCTATTCAGGCGGCGAGTTTTTTGAGCCGAACTTCCTAGATACCAACGATCCGGTTTTTGCAAAGTACCTGCCAAACATGAGGACACCCGTGGGCGGCGTACGCTTCAACGTGGTGGCGCAATGCGTTGCTGATTGGCATGAACGTGCGCTGGCTGTGGAAAGCGACAAAGACATTCCGATCCTTGGCCTCTTCAAAGAAAGGTCAGAAGGGTCTGGGCATAGCTATGGCACAACGG
>JBCDCE010000154.1:0-1576 GCA_039182515.1 Pseudomonadota bacterium
AGCGGCTGATAGGGCATGATCTCTATGTGACGTTAGAGCCCTGCCCCATGTGCGCAGGCGCGATTGCGGCAGCGCGGATCAACCGCCTGTACTTTGGAGCAACCGATCCGAAATCCGGTGGGGTCTTGCACGGTGCACGCGTATTTGACCATGCGCAATGCCACCATAAGCCAGAGATCTACGATGGCATTGCAGCCGACGCTTGCGAGGCCCTTCTGAAGGACTTTTTTGCGTCCCGCCGGTGAAAGATCTTTATGCCTCCGGCGGGGGTATTTGGGAAAAGAAAGAAGCCAGCGCGATTGATCTAGATTTCGATGGCTTCCATGACTTGAGGCTCAATTACGTTGACCCCGGGCAAAGCTGCGGCGAGGGCCTCACCTGATTGCTCCAAGATCGGGAACGTCTTGTAATGGCACGGGATCACGGTCTTGAAATTAAAGAAGGTTTTGGCAGCGTAGGCCGCGCGCTTCATATCCATCGTGAAGTGCCCGCCGGCACAGAGAATCCCAATATCCGGCGCATGCAGATCGTTGAAGATCTTCATGTCTGCCATCACATCGGTGTCACCACTGGCGTAAATCGTATGCCCCTCACCAGCGATCATAAAACCGCATTCCGTGCCGGGTACATTGGGCCCATTTTCCGTGCCGAAGCTTGTGGAATGAACCGCATGCACCATCGTGACGTGCACCCCGCCCAGATCAACCGTGCCGCCTTTGTTGAACCCCACCGTCGCAATTCCCTCATGTTCCTCCCAATAGGACATCAGATCGTACTGTCCGACCACGGGCACATTGAGCTTTCGGGCAAGATCCAACGTGTCGACTACGTGGTCAAAATGGGCGTGGGTCAGCAGGATATGGGTGGCACCTGCCACGGCGGCATCGTGGCTGACTTCTGGCAGCATTGGGTTTCCACTGAGCCATGGATCGAGCAACAAAACCTGCTCACCGATCTCGATCCGAAATGAACCATGTCCAAGCCAAGTGATTTTCATCGTATCCTCCCTATCTTTGGCGTTGAACGTAGCAAGCTTGGCCAAGGAAGAAAGCGAAGAAAGCATGGAGTGGACTGAAAGCGTCGATATCTATTGCGAAAGGCTCGATCCCAGCTACTGGGCCGAGCCGATCAACGCTTTGACCAACGCTGCATTTTTATTTGCAGCCGCCTTTATGGCGTACCGTTTGCGCGATGCGTCATTTCCGATTGCTTGGACTTTGGTGTTCATCCTGGCGGGCATCGGCGTGGGCAGTTTTCTCTTTCACACCCATGCCAACGGCTGGTCGGGTCTGGCTGATGTCGGCGCAATTTTGCTTTTCATCTTGCTCTATCTTTTTGCGGCCAGTCGCGATTACCTTGGGCTCTCAGCCATATGGGCTGGCGCGTCTGTGGTGGCGTTTTTTCCCTTCGCGGCCGTTGTGACGCCGCTTTTCTCCAGTGTCCCGCTCGTGGGCGTATCTGCGTCGTACTTGTCAGTTGCTTTGTTGATCGCGCTCTACGGCGTGTTCTTGCTGCGAAAACACCCCGCGACAGCGCGAGGTTTGCTGATTGGCGTGGGCATTCTCATGGTCTCGAT
>JBCDCE010000155.1:0-1521 GCA_039182515.1 Pseudomonadota bacterium
GAAAAACCATGCCCGAATGCGCCAGGAATCGCTCAGTAATGGCGTTTGCGGGTATTGGCCGGGTTAAACACGCCGCCGATGCGTCCGCCATATCCTGGATCAAGCACAGCGCCGCCTTTTTCAGCATCTTGCAGTGGTCCCGTATCCGCAACGATGATGGCCGACTTTGAGAGGCATTTTTTCACACGCATCGGAAAGGCTGGTTGAAACGCAGTGAGTTAAAGTCCGCCTCGGCGCAGGCCGTCACAAGCCGTTTGGTGAAGCCGGAGCCTCGATATACCTCGAAGCATAGGTTTGAATAGGTCATCCGATACAAAAATATGGCGCGATGCAAAGGTAAGGACAACCAATGAAGTACGGCAACCTTGAGGGTCTAACCTTGGAACTTGGTCACCGTCGCAAAGAGATCCATATCACGGGCCCAAACCTGCCCATGCCACCCGATCTGGCGCGCGCCATCGACGTTGGCGGCGTGATCATCCACCAGAAGATGCGCCTTCGGGGCCTCACCTGTTTGGCGCATCGCATACTCAAAAAAGGCACGATCCGGTTTCTGAGCTCCGGCTTGCGCTGAATAGACGATCCCATCCACGACTGTGCTCAACTTCAACTCGGTCATCAGGTAGGCCGCGCGTCGATGTTCTTGATTGGTGGTTAAAATGACTTTGAAACCAGCCTCCCGCAGGCGCTGAGTGTCCTGCACGACCGACGTCACAAGGCGTGCATCCTTTTCAAACCAATAGTCGATCAATGTGCCAACCTCGACTGTTGAGCCAAGCTCATCCAGACTTTTGGCAAGAGCGGGCTCCAACGCGTCCTCGCCCGTCACAACTTTTTTCCAGCCCTTTGCAAAAAACGCCCGAACAAGATCTTCGGGCTCGATGCCCAGATCCTCCTTCAGTCGATGGATCCAGCGCTCGTCGTTGGTGCCGTGGCCGGCAATCAAGACGCCGTCCACGTCCAACATGACATGAGAGATCACCTTGGCCATTAGATTTGCGCGTCAACCGATCAATCAGGCGCCAGCATGTAGCCTTCACCGCGCACGGTCTGTAGATAGCGAGGCTGCTTTGGGTCCGCCTCGATCTTGCGGCGCAGTCTTGTGATCTGCACGTCGACGGCGCGTTCCTGGGCCTGGCCCTTGTCGCGGCCCAACTCTTCGACCAGCTTGGCCCTGCTAACAGGTTCTCGAAGATGTTCCGCAAAAATGCGCATAAGCTGAACCTCAGTGGCCGTCAGACGCACCGGTGCGTCTGAATTCATCAGCTCGGAGCGTTCGATGTCAAAGCGAACCTGGCCCAATTGCAGCACCTTGGGGGCCACGGCCTCCATCTCGGTAACCGGCATGCGCCTCAGTATGGCATTGATGCGCAGCAAAAGCTCTTTGGGCTCAAACGGTTTCGCCAGATAGTCATCGGCCCCGGCTTCAAGCCCTTTGATCCGGTCCTCGGTTTCGCTCTTGGCTGTAAGCAACAGGATTGGCGTGGTGATGTCTTCGCGCAAGGAGGCGGTAAGATCGAC
>JBCDCE010000156.1:0-1500 GCA_039182515.1 Pseudomonadota bacterium
AGGTGAGAGCTTCGGTTGGCTTATCTGGAGGAAACGCAATTGCTGCGCGCTTTAATCCTCCGGCCCACGCTTTGGGTTCTTTTAGGCGTGGTGAAGCCTTTCAAGCCGCTCAAGCTGCCTTTTGTTCTTACGCTTGGCTTGACGGCATTCGCCTGGGCGATGACCGCCCCAGACGTTGGCTATCCGCAAGAGCAAGAGGATGGATCCGTTCTGTTCGCGCCGGGTGCAACGGGCGGCATTGCCCCGAGCCTAGACCGCAAGGTCCAAGAGGCAGAAGAGAACGCAGATATCCTGCGCGATCACCTCAATATCCAAAGCCAAAACGATTTTGGCACGCAAACAGACTTTGAGGCCTTGCGCAAACGCGCGCTCAACAACCCGCGCGTGCGGGCGCTTCTGGGGGCTGATACCCAAGCGCCCAACACTGCCAACAGAGACGAAGGCCCCCGCTGGGGTGAGGCCAAGGTCTGGGTTCTGGCGAGTTTTTCCATGCCGGATGAGGCGCTGCGTGCGCTGATGGTGGAGGCCAAACGCTATGGCGTGCCGGTTGTCATGCGCGGCTTTGTCCAGAACTCGGTCTATGCCACCCGCGACCGTTTGCTCGAGGTCTTTGGAAGCGACGAGGACATCGAAGGCTTTAGCATTGATCCCACGCTCTTCAGCCGTTTTGACGTAGTGGCTGTGCCAACCTTCATTGCTCTGGCTGGGGAGATGGAGGCTTGCGAGACCCAAGGCTGTGAAGGGGATAGAGCCCCGCCCCACGACAAACTCGCAGGCAATGTCACCTTAGAACACGCGCTGCAATGGATTGCCCGCGCGCCAGGCGCAGAGGCCAAAGAGGCGGCGGTCTTCCATCTCAAGATAGGAGACCGCCCATGAAGGGACTTTGTGTGTGTTCCCGGTCCAAAGTCCGACCCTCACTTCCATGCCAGCGATGCGAGGGCCGGAGCAGGACCTTTGATGTGATCCCTGGTTCGGGGGGGCAATTAGAACGATTGGATCACAGGCGGGTTAAACACACGCTGGAAGCCGTTCTTTTTTATGGCAAAACTCGCACAGTTTCGTGGCTGGTGCGGTGCGCGCAGCGTCACTTAAATCAGTTCGGCATCACGATATGGACGTCGTTAAATTGTGGTACTGGTCGAGCTCCGCAACAATGCAACGAGCGCGAAGGTCAAACCAGCACCACCACCATGGCCAAGGATCGCGGGCGGCAATCCGGAAGAATCGGCCGAGGACTTGTTCAGTATATGCTTGAACAAAGCACTTTACGTGTTGGGTTTTGTCTTTTTTTAAGGCATTTAGGACGTCGCGCTCGAGATCTAGAGGTAGCCCCTCCCCAAAAACACCCCAAAGCTGTGCTGAGCCGTTGCTCTTCCCTTACCGCGTTTTCCGCGGCGATGGTCTTGGCATTGGCTGTCGGCTCGCACGCGCAAGCAGACCGCGTGCGAGCCGATCAGACCCTTAAAAATGTGCCTCTAGGAACATCCGACATCTTTA